>JAFQCI010000015.1 GCA_017416505.1 Lachnospiraceae bacterium | reverse complement strand
ATAGAATTCCTTGGTATTTGGGAAGAAATGTATAACGAGGATTTTGATACTAATGCATATGATGAAATAATGCAGGAGGCCGGACTTAATCGTTTTATTATGTCTGTAAAACAGTGGGTAATAAGAACCAACTCTAAAGGAATTGTAGCTAAAGCTGGCAGATATGGTGGAACATATGCTTATAAGGATATTGCATTTGAATTTGCAAGCTGGGTGTCTCCACAATTTAAACTGTATCTAATCAAGGAATTTGAACGATTAAAAAAAGAAGAACAGGCATTGTTGGGATGGAGTGCAAAAAGAGAACTTGCAAGAATCAATTACCGTATACATACAGATGCTATAAAAACAAATCTAATTCCAACAGAACTTACTCCACAGCAAACTTCTGTTATATATGCATCTGAGGCAGATGTATTAAATATGGCTTTGTTCGGAATGACAGCAAAGCAATGGCGTGAGAATAACCTTGACAAAAAGGGAAATATAAGGGATTATGCGAGTATTAATGAATTAATTTGTCTTTCAAATATGGAAAATATCAATGCGGTATTAATTGAGGATGGATTAAGTCAGAAAGAACGTTTGATAAAGTTGAATAAGATTGCGATACATCAGATGTCTATTTTGGAATCACAGACAACTACAGTACTAAAATAATTTTAATTCCCCCGAATTCGGGGGAATTAAAATCATAGAGGTATCAATTGCCTTGAATGAGGATATGTTTTAATAGAAGATTTACATTACGGATAAAAGGAGAATGTTTCTTTATTTGTAAAACTGATTTCCCTTATGAATTATTGATAAGGGAAAATATAAGGGAAAAGTGCAAAATACATAGATGCCTGTGGGCTGAAAAGCCCGTAAATACTGGAAAGATGAGAAAATACACGAGAAATTGGAATTGAACAAAATCGCTGCGCGATGGCCTGCCAAAGCTGTTGCGCAGTCTTTATTTTTTCTAAAAAAGGTAGTGACAAGATTGTCCCAAGATTGTATTGTTAAAGTGCGACCAATAACAAACTTCAAACACGGGCTTAGTCTCATCACCTACCTATGAAAAGAATATCATTTTTTTGCCACTTTCACAAGCAGTTTTATTTAGCAAATGCTCCTCCATGATAGGTAGTAGGATTTATTTTACTATCTTAATTCATGGAGGTTTTATTATGTACGAAAAATATTTACAACAGCTTGAAGAAGCTGGAAAAATCCGTAATCTTACACAGACTACAATCAACTGCTATAAAAACTATGTATCTGTATTTCTAAAATACATGGATAAAGTTCCGGAAGAACTGACTTGTCAGGATGTACGGCTTTTCCTGTTGAAAAAGAAAGATACCGGTCTGAAAGCTACTACGATTAATCTTTACAATTCAGCTATCCGCTTCTTTTTCAGAAATGTTCTTCATATCCTGTGGGATGATATCACAGTTCCACGTATGCTGTTAGATCATAAGCTTCCGACGATACTTTCGTTGGATGAAATCAATCGACTTCTTGATGCCACAGAAGATATAAAATACAGAACCATGTTCGCAGCAATGTATGCTTCTGGGCTTAGAGTATCTGAAGTTATCCATCTTCATTATGATGACATTTCACGCACCAACATGCAGATACATGTACGGAACTCTAAGAACAGACAAGACCGTTATACCATTCTTTCCAAAAAGAATCTCGATCTTCTTACAGAATACTGGTTTTGCTATGGAAAGCCACGCGGAATCCTCTTTCCTAATAAATTCACGGGGCAATATCTTACTGTCAGTGCATTAGAACAGGTTATGCGCCGTTCAGTTACGAAAGCAGAACTTACAAAAAAAGTAACTCCTCATTCTTTACGTCATAGTTTTGCAACGCATCTTTTGGAACAAGGAGTCGATACAAGAAACATACAGGCTCTTCTTGGACATCGTGACCCAAAATCGACAGAAGTTTATCTTCATGTAAGCAATAAAACTCTCATGGGAATCCGCAGTCCATTTGATTCAGTATTGGAAGAAGGTGTTTCCCATGAATAAGCCAACAGTTCAGGATATTTTTAACCGTTTTTTCCCTGCGTATATGGAACAGTATTCTCCGTCTGCTATACAGATGAAGACTGCTCATAACATCATCAACTGCAAAACTGGAGCATATGGTTCTAATACAAGTATCTGCGAAGACTGTGGGAAAGTACATATCCATCATAACTCTTGCAGAAACCGCTGTTGCCCTATGTGTCAGGCAATTCCAAAAGAGATTTGGATGGACTCACGAAGAGAAGATGTATTAGATGCTCCATATTTTCATCTTGTATTTACCGTTCCTGATATTTTAAATCCCGTTATTCTCAGTAATCAGGCACTATTGTATGATGCTCTTTACCATGTTGCCTCCTCAACAATTAGTGAACTTACTGCTGATCCTAAATATCTTGGTGCAAAAGTAGGCTATATCTGTATCCTGCATACGTGGGGTTTTGAAATGAATTTCCATCCACATATACATACCATTCTTTTAGGAGGAGGTCTGACTCCGAAAAATCAGTGGAAAGATAATGGGAATAACTTTTTTCTTCCTGTACAAGTCATTTCAAAAGTATTTCGTGGAAAATATTTAGAAGAATTGAAACTTCTTTGGAAAGACGAAAAACTTCAATTTTACGGTTCTTCTGAGAAATATCGTAACCATTACACGTTCCAAGAATTGCTGGATACCTGTTATTCCATTGAATGGGTTCCTTATTGTAAAAAGACTTTTAATGATGCTCAGTCAGTAATCAATTATCTTGGCAAATACACCCACCGTATTGCCATCAGCAATTACCGTATTATTAGTATAGATGAAAAAAACGTTACTTTTTCAGTAAAAGATTATCATAATGAGGGAAAGTGGAAAAAATTAACCTTATCAGGGATAGAATTTATTCGCCGTTTTTTAATGCACGTACCACCAAAGCGTTTTGTACGAATCAGACACTATGGTTTATTGTGTTCACGCACAAAGAAGAAAAAATTAACAGTTTACAGAAATCTTCTTGGTTGTCAGAAATATCTTTCTAAACTACGTGAAATGGAAATGCCAGAGATACTGGAACATCTTTACGGAATCAAGATATGTGTATGTAAGGTATGTGGAGGGCATCTTGGCAAACCACAAAAGCACTTGTCTTTGCGATGCTAAAAGATAGAAATTTCATATTTTCTAAGCCTCAGATACTGGGGTTTTATTGTCGTGCAATTATATCGGAAAAAGCATCAAAATTCCTCGCAACCGGTAAGTGAATCTGGTATAATCATGGATATGAAGAACAGATTAAAAGTCCATAGTTTATAACTAAGGGACGCTTACTTTGTTCAATTAGGCTAAATCGAAAATGATGTAAACGAAAGGGCAGTTCATTAAAAAACTTAAAAACTGCTTTTTCGTTTACACCATCATCGATTCTAACCTAAAGAATTTGTATGGATTGGGAATTTTGTAAATTTATTTTGACTAACTGCATATATTAGTGTATAATTAAAGTACAAAAAGAAATACTAAATATGGTCGGAACAGAGACCTTAAACCTGTTTCAGCGGTCGGAATGGAGACTGAAAACCCATTTCCATTGCAGAATAAACTGTGAAAAATTAGTAGAAGGATGGCTGCGAAGTCGTCCTTCTATTTTACTATATGGAGGAAACATGGCAGAAAAAAAGAGTTTTAAAGAACGTGTGAAGGAAACCGTTATTCACAATGCCTACTCATATAAAAAATACTATGCTGACTATGAATATTTGCTTTGCTCTAAGGCATTTATAAAAAATGAATATTATATTGTGGCAGCGTATGAGGATAATTATTTACATCTTACAGGGTTACATACAAGACTTGACGCAACAACTTTCTTTGAAAAATGTTATAAAGGTACATTAGAAGAAAGTGATTTCGATTTTTGTAAAAACGGACAGAATGAAAGTGAAGTAAAAGGTTCTGTCAGGAGAAAAATAAATTCGTTACCAGCAATTATGAATATGTTTACTGTGGGAACTTCTGTTGAAGAAGATTTTGAAAAAAATAAAATCAGATGTACATTGGCAGCAGGGAATGTTAGTGCGACATTAGGATTTTTTGTGGCAGGAAAAGCAAGACCAATGAATTTGTTGAAGGGTAATGAATTAAATATGGCGAAAGCAAAGAAACTAGATTTGGTATTACGAAGAAAATCAGGTGAATCAAAATTTTCAGAGGTACTATTGGGAGAGGAAAATCAATTAGCGGAACATAAAGATTCTTTGAAAGAACTTTTATCAGATATATTACTAAAATTCATTGTGGATGATTGCGAAGGGGAGGAAAATGACGATTCACAAATTATAAATATAAGAACTAAGAGCTTGGATAAGACAGAGAAATTATGACTTAACGCTGAACTCCTTTCTTTTAGCAGGTTTGGTTAATTCGTAAAACTTCGAATATTTGAATGTGATGGTGATATAAGATGAGTGGATATATAACATTTTGGTCGAAAGATTATGTAAAACAACTTAATAAAAAAGGTGATACTGGGCCGTTTAAGGTAATCTATGGAAGTCAGCATACAAAGATGCCATCGATTTCGTCACTTCGTGTTGGTGATGTGGTTTATGCAGTATCCTTGCAACAGGGAACTTTGTGTCTTATGGCGAGACTTCAGATTGAAAAGATCGAACCAGCATTTGACTATATGATGCGTGAAATGGGGCATCCATATTCGTCTTTGCTTCCAAAGGGAATTGCAGTAAAAAAGCAAGGGCCTCATGGTGAATTTGTTATATTTGCAGGTGGTAGTGGTTATTTGGACAATGTAGTACTTACGGATGATATTCATACAACCTTTGTTGAGGAGGATTTGACTCCGATTCCTCATTTGTTTCATCAGGAGCCAATTACATGTTGTGCAGAGCAGGCTGCCAGCGGTAGTGGCTCGACGATTGCTGCACGTCCGATTCCGCTAGAAATTGTTCCAACACTTTTGTTCGGAAAGACAAAATCTACTCAGAAACCTTTAAAGTTGGATAAAAATGGATGTCCTACAAGTATTTCATTAAGTGGTTTCATCAGAAAAATGAGTGATGAAACTTTTGAGGTGTTTGAAAAAATTTTTCGAAAAAGTGATGGAGTTTGATATATGAATAACATTGGAAAGAAGAAACTATTATTTAACGAAAAGAGGAAATGAACATGACTAAACAAAAAATCCTGCACCTAATTGGGCCAGAGATATAACATAAGATTCATCAGATGAAGTTCATTGCAGCTTGGTGTTAGGAAAACGATGTAGAAATCATATATGACGTATAACTTGATTAGAAACCAATCGAAGTTGGTGTAAACGATAAAGCAGCTTACACTCTTTGATAAACTGCCCTATCGTTTACATCAATTTCGGTTTTTCTACAGAGTGGTATAATGCATCATATAATACCTGCTGGTTGCTATATATGAGTGGATTTAATTCCTGTGGAACAGTAAATACCACATGAAAATATGGAGCATCCAGAACATCTTCGCGACGCTTATCCATCCATTTTTCTTT
>JAFQCI010000148.1 GCA_017416505.1 Lachnospiraceae bacterium | reverse complement strand
TTGGAAATTTTATATATAAATGTGGACGAAGAGAAAAAGGAAGAATATTTAATTACAAGGAAATATCATACGGGTATTGAATTTATTAAAATCAATGAACATTTATATATATATTTAGAAGAATGGCAAATGATATGATGTTAGAGAAACGGAGGCACCATAGTTATATTGGTGTCTGTCGTTTTCTAATAAGCTTTGTTAGAAATACTGGAAACGGATGGTAAAATGAAAGAGGATGTAACTTGGAACGTTGCAGGTTTTATCGGAAAGTAATAAAGAATCGATAGTGGAGGGTTCTTTGTATGAAAAAGAAATATTTTGCATTGATAGGAAGTATATTTTTGTTAATGATTTTGAGTATTTGTGTTATTATAGTGAAAAAGAATAAAACTGATAAAGAAAAGGCGGGACTAGATGAAACTCTTTATATAACCGAAGAACAAGAAAAAGAAATAGAGCAAGAAAAGGAGAAATTAGTTCGCTTGTGTGAAGAAAACCAGGAAGAATTAGAGGCTATGTCAAAAGAATATTTAGCGTTGATGGAGGAATTAGGAAAAACAACAAAAGATTTAACTTATGAAGAGTTTATAGATGTGGAGAAACAGATGGAGAAACAAATGAAATATACCGAATGGGAAGTTTTGTCGGATATGTTAAATTTAGATAGGTATATTTCGGATTATGCAGGAGATTTTGAAGGAAACGTGTATTATCGTTGTTGGAATAAATGGGGGTATGAATTGGATTTAATTTATATTGATGTGGATGCAGAAAAAGTGCTGGAATATATGGTGTCATTTGTTGGTTGTAAGGGAGAAATTATAAAGGTGAATGAGCATTTATACGTATATTTGAGATGGCCTATGGGAGTGTAGGGAAAGTTTTTTCAAGAAGTGACGATGTGCATTAGAAAAACACCATTTTGATATGGAGGAAATATGAAAACATTTATAATAAAAATTATATTGTTATTTGTAATACATCTGTGTTCTTTCTTATCATTGTTAGCAGTAATGTATTTGCAAGAACCTGAATTTTTAATTGTGTGGACTTCGAAAACGCGGCCGTTGATTTGTGCAATATTGAATATATTATTTTGTCAGGTATATGTTTTGATACTTTATAAGATAAAAGGTTTTGAAAAGGAAGAGTATAGAATCATTTTTAGATTGTTAAATTTTTTCTGTTTTGCGTTCATGGTGGCACAAGGTGTTATTTTGCAAATTTTGTCATAAAGTTTGATGATGAAGAAATGAAAACTGTCTAGATAGGGATGCTTTGGAATTGTATTATGATTTTTAAGTATGTTAGAAATATAATTTGAAGCAGGACAAGGAGGAGAAAGAAAAGTGAACAAAACTGTGAAATTATATAATCTTGTATTTCCGGTGTGGTTGTTATGGATTGTACCATTAACATGGATTGTGGTATTGCCTGTGAATTTTTTGATAGATTTACTTGTCGTAGTAGTAACAATGAAATGTTTAAAGATTTCTAATATCAAGCAAAATGCGAAAGCAGTTATTGTAAGGGTATGGCTTATGGGATTTGCAGCAGATTTTATTGGAAGTTTTGTGATGTATATGGTGACAGAACTTGATTTTGGCCCACATAACCAATGGTGGGACAAAATACAATATGCGGTCATGTATTATCCTTTTCAAAGTGGTATGGCAATTTTCATTGTGGCTATTTGTATAGTGTTAACAGCTTTTTGTATTTATCTTTTCAATTATAAATGGGCATTAGAAAAAGCGGAATTTCAAGATGCAGAAAGAAAAAAGGTGGCATTATCTTTGGCGGTATTTACAGCACCTTATTTGTTTTATCTTCCGACGGAATGGTTTTATTGATGTGCAACCTATATTGTCTGATAGAAAGGCATATCAGAATCAGAAAAAAGGACTACCATTAAGATATAGACTGGAGCGTGAAATATGCTATCATTTGTAAGGAAAATAATGATTTTAATTTTATTACATATTATTTGTAATGTGACGGCAATATTAACCGGTGCCATAGAAGCAACTGACCCTTTTAATTATTTCAGTTCCGAAATGGCATATAGCATCTGTTTTTTTGCAAATATCATTTTTTATCAGGTGTATGTTTATGTAAATTATAAAATTGGAGATTTAAACAGAATAGCATATAAAATTATTTATTGGACATTAAATTTTATTTTTTTGCTTGCTACTTTATGCTTATGGCTGCCAGGGTTAGTAGCGTGATATGACGTTGGGGTCAAAATACCTTTTGACCCCAACATCATAGTATACAGGTTTTGATGTAAGGAGGGGCAATATGACATATTCAGTTTGGCTAGAGTGGCTGATTCCACTTACATGGCCGATAGTATTTCCTGTTAATTTTTTAATGAATTTGATAGTGCTTGTGTTAACGATGAAGTATTTAAAGATTCCAAATAGGAAACAAAATGTAAAAGCCGTTTTATTAAGGGTATGGGTTATGAATGGGGCTGCAAATCTTATTGGAACAACTATTATGTTTATCATAATGCAATTTGATTTTGGACGTAATGATGTTTGGTGGGAGAAAGTTTGCGATGCTGTTTGGAATAATCCATGGGACAATTTTTGTGCTTTTGGAATAGTAACATTATGCATAGTTTTGGTAGCATTCTGTATTTTTATGTTTAACTATAAATGGTGTCTGGAAAAAACGGATTTTGATGATATTCAGAGGAAAAAGGTAGCATTGTCTTTGGCAATGTTTACAGCACCATATTGGTTTTATTTGCCTACGGAATGGTTTGGTTGATATGAAACCTGTATTGTTTTCTTGATTCCAGTGAAAGAGAAGGCAGTTGCATTTTAAAAGCAAATCCCTTATACTAACCATAACAGATAAGCTGGATTTAGAAAGGCTGTGAACCGATATGGAAAATAGAATAAATTCAGTAGGAATTGGAATACAGGATTTTGCAAAATTAAGGGAGCAAAATAAATTTTATATTGATAAAACTTCTTTTATTAAGGAATGGTGGGAAAGTGGGGATGATGTAACCTTACTTACCCGACCAAGACGTTTTGGAAAAACTTTGAATATGTCCATGGTAGAAGAATTCTTTTCTATAAATTATGCAGGAAGAGGGGATTTGTTCGAAGGACTTACCATTTGGGAGGAAGAAAAGTATCAGAAAATGCAGGGAACTTATCCTGTGATTAGTCTTTCTTTTGCAAAAATAAAAGAAAACAACTATCAGATGACTCGTAAGAAGATATGCCAACAGTTGATGGAGTTGTATGCTAAAAATTCTTTTTTACTAGATGGCGATTTGCTATATAAAACAGAGAAGGAATATTTTAATCGCGTGAATGTAGATATGGATGATGCAGATGCTACCATTGCACTGAATTGTTTATCGGATTATCTGTGTCGTTATTATGGAAAAAAGGTAATCATACTGCTTGATGAATATGACACTCCAATGCAGGAAGCATATGTAAATGGTTTTTTGGATGAAATGGTTTCGTTTATAAGGAGTCTTTTTAACGCTACCTTTAAGACAAATCCTTACATGGGGCGAGCAATTATGACCGGAATTACCAGGGTGTCAAAAGAGTCGGTTTTTTCGGATTTAAATAATTTGGAAGTGGTAACTACTACCTCGGATAAATATACAACGGCATTTGGTTTCACAGAAGAAGAAGTGTTTACGGCAATGGATATGGGGGGACTGGGAGAAGAAAAAGAAAAGGTTAAAGAATGGTATGATGGCTTTGTGTTTGGCGAGCAGGAAGATATCTATAACCCATGGTCTATTATCAACTTTTTGGATAAAGGAAAATATGCAACTTACTGGGCTAATACTAGTTCCAACAGTCTGGTAGGAAAGCTGATTCGGGAAGGTGACAGAGAAATCAAACAATCTATGGAGCAGTTGTTAAAAGGCGAGCATTTGATTTGCCCAATTGACGAACAGATTGTATATAATCAGTTAGATAATAACGAAGAGGCTATCTGGAGTTTGCTGGTGGCAAGTGGTTATCTTAAGATTCTTTGTTATGAGGATATGGGAAAAGTAGGAAGAAGACCGAAGTATGAATTGGCTTTGACTAATGGAGAAGTACGGATTATGTTTGAGGACATGGTTAGTGACTGGTTTGGCAGACAAAGAGGAAATTATAACCGCTTCATTTCGGCAATGATTTTAGGTGATGTGGATGAAATGAACGATTATATGAATGAGATTACCTGTGAAATTTTCAGCTATTTTGACACAGGAAAAAGAGTTTCAAAAAAAGTCCAGCCGGAACGATTTTATCATGGTTTTGTGTTAGGATTGCTGGTGGATTTAAAAGGACGTTATCTAATGACCTCTAACCGGGAAAGTGGATTTGGAAGATACGATATTATGTTGGAACCGGTAAAAACGGAGCAGGATGACGCTATTATCATTGAATTTAAAGTATTTAATTCAAGAAAAGAGACATCATTAGAGGAAACTCTTGCTTCAGCCCTTGACCAGATAGAGAAAAAACAATATGAAACCGCCCTTATCGCTAGAGGAATTCCGAAGGAAAAGATAAGGAAGTATGGCTTTGCTTTTGAAGGAAAGAATGTGTTGATTGGTGGTGGCTTGTAGTATAAGAGGTTATACTAGTGAAAGATTTAAGAATTTTATAGGAAGAGGATAAGGAAAAACAGGCGTATGGATTTTGCATATGCCTGTTTTCATATTCCCAAAATGCTCCTTGTTTGGGGCTCATAATATACCCAACGTAAATTTTAAAAACATCCTTGCTGCATAGGAAATTAATTGGGTGTTTGGATAAATAAATCCAATGGAACGTTTTTCTAAGGGTTTCTTTAACTCTAATTCTATGACATCTCCGTTCTTGAGTTCTTCGTTTACAAATTCTTTTACCACACAGGAAATTCCCATACCGATTTTTGCAAAATCAATGAGTAAATCCATATTGTTGACTTCTAATATCTGTTTTGGATGAATGTTATGTTCCGTAAGATACGAATCTACGTGCATTCTGGTAATATTATTCTTTTCCAGCATCATCAGATTTCCTTTTTCCAACAAGGAAATGCTGTCTGGAGAGCTTTTTTCTGGGATAGTTTCTTCGGAAAGCATGGAAGTGATATCACCGGAAAATAAAAATGGGAGAGAATCTATGGAGGGACTAACCTCGTTCATTAAGGATTCTAAATATGTTAAATAGCCTTTTGTGGCAATAAAGGTATCTTGAATGGTCTGAATTTCATGGTAAGTGAAGTTTTTTTCGATATCCGCTTTACAGATGAAACCAATATCCACCTTTTTATCCTGTAGCAATTGAATGGTTTGATAGGTGGGATTGCATTCAATGGTAATGCTGATTTGTGGATATTGCTCAATAAAATTCTTGATATAAGGCATTAAAATATAACGGCAGAGAGTACTGCTGACTCCGATTCTTACCTGCCCTGTTTTTAAATCCTGAGCCTGTTTTAAAGCATATTCCCCGGCTTCAATAGAAGATAAAGCAGAATGGATATGATGAAACAAAAGCTCTCCTTCCTTCGTCAAAGAAACCCCTCTTGAAGTTCTTAAAAAAAGAGTACAATTCAGATTCGCCTCCAGTTTCGAAATATCCTTACTGATGGCAGGCTGGCTGATAAATAACTCCTTGGCTGCTTTCGTAATGTTTTTATTTTTAGCAACTGCATAAAATACGCGATATAATGCTAAATTTTGATCCTGCATGGTATCCCTCCTGTTGTTATATTTGTCATAGTCACTCTTTGTCTTTTCTTATCTTAAGTGGTGCAAAAGAAACAAATACATTAGCAGGTGCTTGTTCGGCCGTCGGTACTTAACGAGAGACTTGTCTCGAGTTTAGCACCGCTACGAGCCGAACGCAGCGAAAGCGTGCCTGCGTTGTTTTGTTTCTTTCGCACCACTTTCACAAAAATAAACTACTTTCGCAACTACCTAACAGATTAGTTCAAGTGCGAATAAAAGACATAACCTAAAGTTATGATAAATATTCATATTATGTATTTGCATTATATCACGACATATAGTAAAATGAAAAGACATATCGGAGAAAATCAGAAAATGAAAGAAAAGAAAGGAAACATGCAGAACTTCCCGTAAAGAAGAGAAGCTGCGAAAGGTATGAAATATGAGCAAAGTATTTAAGTTTCATAATGATGTGGATACAGACCAAATTATCGCATCCCAATACTTATTATTGCCAACCATTGACGATATGAAAGGATATGCCTTTGAATCTTTGGATGGAGAGTTTGCTAAGAATGTGGCAGAGGGAGATATTGTAGTTGCAGGAGAAAATTTTGGCTGTGGTTCTTCCAGAGAACAGGCACCAAGCGTGTTAAAAGCGTTAGGAGTAAAAGCCATTGTAGCAAAATCCTTTGCCAGAATTTTTTACCGTAATTCTATTAACATCGGTTTGCCTGTGATTGTCTGCAGAGAAATGTATGATGCAGCAGAAGCTGGAGATGAAGTAAATCTTGACCTGGCTGCAGGAACCATTGAAACCAAAAAGGGAACCTTAACTTGTACGAAATTACCACCATATATGCAAGGAATTCTGGATGCTGGTGGATTGATTGCATCTTTAAACAAGGAGGATAACTAAAATGGGCATGACAATAGGTGAAAAGATTATAGCAAGAGCTGCCGGAGTAGAATCTGTAAAGGCAGGAGAAATACATACAGTAAATTTAGATTATATGATGAGTAATGATGGTACTACACATCTTACCATTGATATGTTTCATAATAAAATTAAAAAACCAAGAATTGCAGATAAAGATAAATTAGTCTTTATCATCGACCATAACATTCCGGCAGAAAATCCAAAAACTGCTGCAGCACACCGTAAAATGCGTGAATTTGCAAAAGAACACGACATTAAGTTTTACGAAGGAAAGGGTGTCTGCCATCAAATTATGGTGGAAGATTTTGTGGAACCGGGACAATTGATTATGGGGGCAGATTCCCATACTTGTTCTTACGGTGCTTTAGGTGCGTTTGGTACCGGAATCGGTTGTACGGACTTTTTATATGGTATGGTAACAGGAACCTCATGGGTTATGGTGCCGGAAACCATTCGTTTTAACTTAACCGGAAAATTAAGAGAAGGGGTTTACCCAAGAGATTTGATTTTAACAATTATTGGTGATATCGGTGCCAATGGATGTAATTATAAAGTAATGGAATTTGCCGGAGAAGGTGCTCATAATTTAAGCATCAATGACAGATTTGTATTATGTAATCTTGCGGTAGAAGCAGGAGCAAAGACCGGTATCGTGGAACCGGACGAAAAGGTAGTAGAATATGTAGAAAGCAGAGGAAGAAAGGCTCAAAACTTATTTGTCAGTGATTCCGATGCAGTTTTTGAAAAAGTATATGAATATGATTTAAGCAAAATTGAGCCGGTAGTAGCAAGACCGGATTTTGTAGACGATGTGATTCCATTGTCAGAAGTAGGCGAAGTAAAGATTGACCAGGCATTCCTTGGTTCATGTAACAATGGACGTATTGATGATTTAAGAGTAGCAGCAAACATCTTAAAAGGAAAGAAAGTACATAAGGATGTTCGTTTTATCATTGCTCCGGCATCCAATTCGGTATATTTACAGGCTGTGGAAGAAGGATTAATGGAAATCTTCTTAGAATCCGGAGCCATGGTGATGAATGCTAACTGTAGTGTGTGCTGGGGAAGCTGTCAGGGAGTTATTGGTGAAGGAGAAGTACTGATTTCAACAGGAACCCGTAACTTTAAGGGACGTGCAGGACATAAGGATTCTAAGGTATACTTAGGTTCTGCTGCTACCGTAACAGCATCTGCCATTGCAGGAAAAATCGTAGGAGCATAAGGATATCAAGGTCAAAAGGTCAGAGGTTGCATGAGGGTATGAAACAATATGACATAAGACTACCAGGGTATCAAAATCAGATTAGGAAGGACAAGAATCATGGAACAATTTACAGGAAAAGTATGGGTATTAGGAGATGACATCGATACCGACATCATCATTCCAACAGAATACCTGGCATTAAAAACAGTAGATGATATGAAACAATACGCATTTTCCCCATTAAGACCGGAACTTGCTGGATTGATTCAGGACGGAGATATTATTGTGGCTGGTAAGAATTTCGGTTGTGGTTCCTCCAGAGAACAGGCACCGGAAATCATCAAGCATTTAAATGTAAAATGTGTCATTGCAAAGTCTTTTGCAAGAATTTTCTTCCGTAACTCCATTAATAACGGATTACTTTTAATTGAGCATCCAACCCTTTATGATGTGGTAAAAGAAGGAGATACCGTAAGCGTTGCACTGAATGATAAAATTACCCATAATGGAGTGGATTATAAGATAAATCCATTGCCGGAAAATCTTATGGATATCATCAATGCAGGCGGGCTGGTTAAGGCCATGCAAAAAAGAAATGGATTACGATAGGAAGGAAAAGGGATATGGGAAATACATTAATTGAAAAGATTATTATGAAAAATACCCAGAAAGCCAATGTAGCTCCTGGGGAAATCGTTACAGTAAATGTGGACAGAGTCATGATTCATGACATTTTCATTCCTTTTGTAGCGGATAAATTTAAAGAAATGGGATTTACAAAACTTTGGGATTCCGATAAAGTAGTACTGATATACGACCATTTGGTACCAACCAGTGCAGTAGAAGATGTCAGACATTTTCAGATTGGAGATGCCTTTGCCAAGGAACATAATTTAAAGAATTTCCATAAAGCCGATGGTATTTGTCATCAATTAATGACAGAATGTGGTTATGCAAAACCGGGAGATATTGTATTTGGTACAGATTCCCATACTACTACCTATGGTTGTGTCGGATGTTTTTCTTCCGGAATTGGATACACAGAAATGGCTTCTATTTTAGGAACCGGACAAATGTGGATTCGTGTACCGGAAACCATTAAGATAAGAATTGATGGAAAACTTCCGGAGAATGTAACTTCCAAGGATGTGATTTTAAGATTAATTGGAGATTTAGGAGCCGATGGTGCTACTTATAAGGCATTAGAATTTTGTGGAAGTACCATTGACGAAATGAGCATTGCTTCCAGAATGACCATGTCTAATATGGCCATTGAAGCAGGAGCAAAAGCTGGTTTATTTGCACCAGATGAAAAGACTTGTGAGTATTCTAAGGTGAAAATGGAAGATGTTGCATGGTTAAAGGCAGATGAAGACGCTGTTTATGTAAAAGAAATGACCTATAAAGCAGAGGATTTTGTACCGGTTTGTGCCTGCCCATCTCAGGTAGATAAGATTGAAGCGGTTTCAAATTTAAAGGATATCGCCATTGACCAGGTGTTCATTGGTTCTTGTACTAACGGACGATTAGAAGATTTAAAGGCAGCTGCCCAAATCCTAAAAGGAAAGAAAGTAGCACCTTTCGTAAAATTAATCGTCACTCCTGCCAGCAGAAGCATCTATTTAGAAGCAGTAAAAGCAGGATACATCACCGATTTAGTGGAAGCCGGAGCCATGGTAACTCAGCCGGGTTGTGGACTTTGCTGTGGACGTGCCTGTGGAATCTTAACAGACGGTGAAAGAGTTGTAGCTACCAATAACCGAAATTTCTTAGGCAGAATGGGAACTTCAAAAGTAGAAATTTTCTTAGCTTCTCCAAAAACAGCAGCAGCCAGCGCCATCGCCGGAAAAATCGTAGAAGCGTAAGATATGACAGGTAATTACAAAACCAGAAAAAGAGTATATTAAGTGATTCAAAAAATCAAATACATAAGCAGGTGCTTGGGCGGCCGTCGGTACTTAATGAGAGGTTTATCTCGAATTTAGTACCGCTACGAGCCGAACGCAGCGCAAGCGAGCCTGCGTTGTTTTGATTTTTTTGAATCACGTTTATACGAAAATAATAGTTTTGTAATTGCTTATAAAGAAGCAAATACAGAAAGGAATTAAAACTATGAAATGTAACATAGGTGTTATTAAAGGGGACGGAATTGGTCCGGAAATCGTAGACGAAGCAATCAAAGTATTAGATAAGGTTGCACAAAAGTTTGGTCATGAATTTTCCTATACCAGAATTTTAATGGGTGGAGAATCCATTGATGCCACTGGGGAACCTTTAACGAAAGAAGCCATTGATACAGCACTTGCACAGGATGCCGTACTGATGGGTTCTATCGGAGGAAATACCAGTACCTCACCTTGGTATCAGTTACCACCAAACAAAAGACCGGAAGCAGGACTTTTGGCACTTAGAAAAGCGTTAAATCTATTTGCAAATTTAAGACCGGCAGTGTTATATGATGAATTAAAGGGTGCCTGTCCGTTAAAAGAAGAAATCACAAAAGACGGTTTCGACATGATGATTATGCGTGAACTTACCGGAGGTCTTTATTTTGGAGAAAGAAAGACAGTAGAAGAAAACGGTGTGTTAAAGGCATATGACAGCTTAACATATGATGAAAATGAAATTCGAAGAATTGCAGTTCGTGGTTTTGACATTGCCATGAAACGAAATAAAAAGGTAACAAGTGTAGACAAAGCCAATGTTTTGGATTCTTCCAGACTTTGGAGAAAAGTAGTAGAAGAAGTTGCCAAGGATTATCCGGAAGTAACTTACGAGCATATGCTGGTTGATAACTGTGCTATGCAGTTAGTAAAAAATCCGGCACAATTCGATGTTATTTTAACAGAGAATATGTTTGGTGATATTTTATCCGATGAAGCTTCTATGGTAACAGGTTCTATCGGAATGTTATCTTCCGCATCTTTAAATGATACAAAGTTTGGTTTATATGAACCAAGCCATGGTTCTGCACCGGATATCGCAGGTCAGGACATTGCAAATCCGATTGCCACTATTTTATCTGCAGCAATGATGCTTCGTTATTCCTTTGATTTGGATAAAGAGGCAGATGCCATTGAAAATGCAGTAAAACAGGTGTTAAAAGAAGGATACCGTACGGTAGATATTATGTCAGAAGGAAAAACCAAGGTCGGCTGTAAGGCGATGGGAGACTTGCTGGCAGATCGCATTTAATGCAGGTAATTGCGAAACTACCAAAACTTATATTAGGTGATTCAAACGAAACAAATACATAAGCAGGTGCTTGGGCGGCCGTCAGTGTTCAGTAACCTGACACTTGCTGTCAGGTTACGTAATAGCATGATTCAGGAGTTGGTTTCTGCTTCGCGAAGCGAATTTGCATGCAGAAACCAAGATTACTGTTCATACGAACAGTAATCCGCTACGAGCCGAACGCAGCGAAAGCGAGCCTGCGATGTTTTGATTCTTTTGAATCACTAAAATAAAATATTATAGCTTCGCAATTACCTTGAATTTAATGATAGAAAAGGAGAATTCACATGAAAAAAAGTGATGCAGTAACAAAGGGAGTACAACAGGCTCCACACAGAAGTTTATTTAATGCATTAGGACTTACAAAAGAAGAAATGGAACGTCCATTGGTAGGTATCGTTAGTTCCTATAATGAAATCGTACCAGGACATATGAATATTGATAAAATTGTAAACGCTGTTAAAATGGGCGTTGCCATGGCAGGAGGAACTCCAATCGTATTTCCGGCTATCGCAGTATGTGATGGTATTGCCATGGGTCATGTGGGAATGAAGTATTCCCTTGTAACCAGAGATTTGATTGCAGATTCTACAGAATGTATGGCTTTGGCTCATCAATTTGACGCTTTGGTTATGGTTCCTAACTGTGATAAAAATGTACCAGGACTTTTAATGGCAGCAGCAAGAGTTAATGTACCAACTGTTTTTGTCAGCGGTGGTCCAATGTTAGCTGGTAAGGTAAAGGGTTGTAAAACTTCATTATCTAGTATGTTTGAAGCAGTTGGTTCCTATGCAGCAGGTACCATGACTATGGAAGATTTGGAAGAATTTGAAGCAAAGGCTTGTCCAACCTGTGGTTCTTGTTCCGGTATGTATACTGCAAACAGTATGAACTGTTTAACAGAAGCATTGGGAATGGGCTTAAGAGGAAATGGAACCATTCCGGCAGTATATTCTGACAGAATTAAGTTAGCAAAGCATGCCGGTATGAAGGTAATGGAATTATTAGAAAAGAACATTCGTCCAAGAGATATCATGACAAAAGAAGCATTTGAAAATGCTTTAACTGTGGATATGGCATTGGGATGTTCTACCAACAGTATGCTTCATTTACCAGCTATTGCTCATGAATGCGGCATCGACATTGATTTGGAAATGGCAAATGAAATCAGTGCAAGAACACCAAACCTTTGTCATTTAGCACCAGCAGGTCACACTTATATCGAAGAGTTAAACGAAGCCGGCGGTGTATATGCAGTAATGAATGAATTAAACAAGAAAGGTTTATTACATACCGATTTAATGACTGCTACTGCAAAGACAGTAGGAGAAAATATTGAAGGCTGCGTAAACAAGGACGAATCAGTAATCAGACCAATTGATAATCCATATAGTGAAGTAGGTGGAATCGCAGTATTAAAAGGTAATTTAGCACCAGATACCGCAGTTGTAAAGCGTTCTGCAGTGGTACCTGAAATGTTAGTACATGAAGGTCCAGCCAGAGTATTTGACTGTGAAGAAGATGCCATCGCAGCAATCAAAGGTGGAAAGATTGTAGCAGGCGATGTTGTAGTTATTCGTTACGAAGGACCAAAGGGCGGACCTGGTATGAGAGAAATGTTGAATCCAACCTCTGCCATTGCAGGTATGGGCTTAGGTTCCAGCGTTGCATTGATTACAGATGGACGTTTTTCCGGTGCTTCTAGAGGTGCTTCCATCGGTCACGTTTCACCGGAAGCAGCAGTGGGCGGTCCAATTGCCTTAGTAGAAGAAGGTGATATCATTAAAATTGATATCAATGCAAATACTTTAGATTTAGATGTTTCAGAAGAAGAATTGGAAAGAAGAAGAGCAAACTGGAAACCAAGAGAACCAAAGATTACTACTGGTTATTTAGCACGTTATGCTTCTTTGGTAACATCCGGAAATAAGGGTGCAATTTTAGAACATAAATAATTGAACATAAATACATTACAGTTAGAGTAGGAGAAATTTATATGAGAGAAATTACAGGTGCAGAGATTGTAATTGAATGTTTGAAAGAACAAGGCGTAGACACTGTATTTGGATACCCAGGCGGAACTATCCTGAACGTGTATGATGAGTTATATAAACATTCCGATGAAATTACACACATTTTAACTTCCCATGAACAAGGGGCATCCCATGCAGCAGATGGTTATGCCAGAGCAACCGGAAAAGTAGGTGTTTGTTTTGCAACCTCAGGTCCTGGTGCAACAAACCTTGTAACCGGTATTGCAACTGCATATATGGATTCCATTCCAGTGGTTGCTATTACAGCCAATGTTGGTGTTCCTCTTTTAGGAAAAGACAGTTTCCAGGAAATCGACATTGCCGGTGTGACAATGCCGATTACCAAGCATAGTTTCATTGTAAAGAATGTAGATGAACTGGCAGATACCATTCGTAGAGCATTTAAGATTGCGAAAAGCGGAAGACCAGGTCCTGTTTTAGTAGATATTACAAAGGATGTAACTGCAAATAAGGCAATGTACGAGCCAAAGGCAAAAACTGAAATTGCTCCAAAGGTAGACACGATCCGTAATGAAGACATTGAACAAGCAGTTAAGATGATTAAGGAAGCAAAGAAGCCATTTATTTTAGTAGGTGGCGGTGCCATTATGTCAGGCTGCTATAAGGAAGTAAGAAAATTAGTAGAAAAAATGAACGCACCAGTTTGTGATACCTTAATGGGTAAGGGTGCTATCGAAGGAACCAATCCATTATATACCGGTATGATTGGTATGCATGGAACTAAGGCATCGAACTTCGGTGTAACCCAGTGTGATTTATTAGTGGTTATCGGTGCAAGATTTTCTGACCGTGTAACCGGAAATGCTAAGAAGTTTGCAAGAGATGCTAAGATTTTACATATCGATATTGATGCAGCAGAAATCAATAAGAATGTTCATGCAGATGCAAGCGTTATCGGAGATGCAAAGGAAATCTTAATCCGTTTAAATGATAAGTTAGACCAGATGGAACACAGCGAATGGATTAAAACCGTTACTGACTTGATGGAAAAATACCCATTGGCTTATGATAAGAGCAGATTATCCGGTCCACAAATCATTGAAAAGGTATACGAATTAACAGAAGGAGATGCCATTATTACCACTGAAGTAGGTCAGCATCAAATGTGGGCAGCTCAATTCTATAAATACAAAGAGCCTAGACAATTACTTACTTCCGGTGGTCTTGGTACTATGGGATATGGTCTTGGAGCTTCTCTTGGAGCAAAAATTGCAAGAAGAGATAAGGTAGTAGTAAATATTGCAGGTGATGGATGTTTCCGTATGAACATGAATGAAATTGCAACCGCAGCAAGATATAACATTCCAATTATCCAGGTTGTAATCAACAATCATGTATTAGGTATGGTTCGTCAATGGCAAACTTTATTCTACAATGAAAGATATTCGAATACTATTTTAAATGATAATGTAAATTTTGAAATGCTTGCAAAAGCAATGGGAGCAGAAGGTAAGACTGTTACTACCATTGAAGAATTTGAAGCAGCATTTAAAGAAGCATTAGAATTAGGAAGACCGGTAGTTATCGACTGTCAAATCGACAAAGATGACAAGGTATGGCCTATGGTTCCAGCAGGTGCAGCAATTTCTGAAGCATTCTCTGGTGAGGATTTAAAAAATAAAAAATAAGAAAAACGACAAAGTTATTGACGAAAAAGATAAAACAGAGTTAAGATGATAATAAGGTTTTATGCCATAAGGCATAAATAACTCGTTTATCTACATAAAAATTAAATTTTCGGAGGGAAAAAAAGTGGCAAGAGTTTACAATTTTTCAGCAGGTCCTTCAGTATTACCTGAAGAAGTATTAAAAGAAGTAGCAGATGAAATGTTAGATTATAACGGAACCGGAATGTCGGTTATGGAAATGAGTCACCGTTCGAAAGCGTTTGAAGAAATCATTCAGACAGCAGAAAAAGACTTACGTGAATTAATGAACATTCCTGATAACTATAAAGTATTATTTTTACAAGGTGGCGCAAGCCAACAGTTTGCTATGATTCCAATGAACTTCATGAAGAATAAAGTAGCAGATTACATTGTAACCGGACAATGGGCAAAGAAGGCATTCCAGGAAGCTCAGATTTTTGGAAAGGCAAATAAGATTGCTTCTTCTGAAGATAAGACTTTCTCTTATATTCCAGATTGCTCTGATTTACCAATTTCAGAGGATGCAGATTATGTATACATCTGCCATAACAATACGATTTATGGAACAAAGTTCAATGAAATTCCAAATACTAAGGGAAAAGATTTGATTGCAGATATGTCTTCTGATATTTTATCTGAACCAGTTGACGTAAGCAAATATGCTATGATTTACTTTGGTGTTCAAAAGAATGTTGGTCCTGCCGGTGTTGTTGTTGCGATTATTCGTGAAGATTTAATCACAGATGATGTATTAGAAGGAACTCCAACTATGTTAAAATATAAGACTCATGCAGATGCTGATTCTTTATATAATACTCCACCTGCATTTGGTATCTATGTATGTGGTAAGGTATTCAAATGGGTAAAGGCTCAAGGTGGCTTGGAAGCTATGAAAGAAAGAAATGAAAAGAAAGCAGCCATTCTTTACGATTTCTTAGATTCCAGCAAGTTATTCAAAGGAACAGTGGAAAAGAAAGACCGTTCTTTGATGAATGTACCATTTGTAACTGGTAATGAAGAATTAGATGCTAAGTTTGTAAAAGAAGCAAAGGCAGCAGGATTTGAAAACTTAAAGGGACACAGAAGCGTTGGTGGTATGAGAGCAAGTATTTACAATGCAATGCCAATGGAAGGTGTTGAAAAGTTAGTTGAATTCATGAAGAAATTCGAAGCAGAAAACGCATAACAAGAAAGTGTAAATGTAAAAAAGGAGATTAGTCATGACAAAGATTCATTGTCTTAATCCAATCGCAGAAGTGGGTATGAAGAATTTCGGCGAAGGATATGAAAAAGTAGAAAATTTTGCAGAAGCAGAAGCAGTTTTAGTTCGTAGTGCAGCAATGCATGATTTGGAATTATCAGAACAGTTACTTGCAATCGCAAGAGCAGGTGCAGGTGTAAATAATATTCCATTAGATAAATGTGCTGAAAAAGGTATTGTTGTATTTAATACTCCAGGCGCAAATGCAAATGGTGTAAAGGAACTTGTAATTGCTGGATTATTAATGGCTTCCAGAGATTTAACCGGCGGATACAACTGGGTAAAGGAAAATGCTGGTGACCCTGATATTGCAAAGGCAGTAGAAAAGAATAAGTCTAAATTCGCTGGTGGAGAAATCCAAGGAAAGAAATTAGGTGTTATCGGTTTAGGTGCTATCGGTGTTTTAGTTGCCAATGCAGCAGTAAAATTAGGCATGGAAGTATTAGGATATGACCCATATGTATCTGTAGATGCAGCTTGGAAATTATCTAAGGATATTAAGCACATCACTAACGTAGAAGATATTTTCAAAGAAGCAGATTATATCACTATGCATGTGCCTCTATTAGATTCTACAAAGGAAATGATTTGTAAGAATTCTATGGATATGATGAAGGATGGAGTTAAGATTTTAAACTTCTCAAGAGATGCTCTTGTAAATGATGCGGATATGAAAGAAGCATTAGCAAGCGGAAAAGTTTCTGTATATGTAACAGATTTCCCAAATGCTGCAATCGCAGGAACAGACAAGGTAATTACCTTACCTCACTTAGGTGCATCTACTGCTGAATCAGAAGATAACTGTGCAGTAATGGCTGTAAAAGAAATCGTAGATTACATTGAAAATGGTAACATTAAGAATTCTGTTAATTACCCTGCTTGTGATATGGGTATTTGCCAGAATGCTGCTC
This sequence comes from Lachnospiraceae bacterium, assembly GCA_017416505.1. The sequence continues at coordinate 109,061 of JAFQCI010000148.1, read as the reverse complement.
GTGTTACAATTAATCATAAAAATATTCCTAACATTATTTCTCAGTTTACAAGTATTATTTCTGCAAAGGGAATTAATATTTCTAATATGATGAATAAGTCAAAGGGCGAATATGCATATTCTATTTTGGATATAGACAGTGCAGCTACTACTGATATTGTTGAAGCATTAGAAAAGATTGATGGTGTATTAAAAGTACGTGTAGTGAAATAGTTTATGTTTAAATAACAGGCGAAAAGAAGCGAAAGATGAGTGAAAATTCATCTTCGCTTCTTTTTTTAAATCTCAATCATTTAGGATAATTTGAGGTAAATATTGTGAAAATTCTTTACTTTTAACGAAAAAAATTATAAAATATTAATAATAATACGAAATTATTCACGACCTTAAACGATATGTTGTGAATCATTTAGGATAATTCAAGCTAATGCGATGTTAGGGGTGACACAATATGGATGGACAGCATGTATTTGAATTGACAGAAAAGATATGGAAGGATTTAGGGAAGAAGCGGGAAAATTTTTTATATATTTCCCATTATAATTCCTTTGATATTAATTCAGAAATTGTGAAAGCATTGCAACGAAAATGGAAAAGGACGTCTTTTTATTATTATGAGTTTTGTGGTAGTAGGATGAGTGTTGCCTATCATCCTTTTTTTGACTGGGTGAAGGAAAGATGTAACGAGGAAAATCTTTCCTATGAAGATTTGATGGAGATATGTCAGATTTATCCGATGCATCGAGATATTTTGTTGTCTTATTTTAAAAACGGAAAAGCGAGACGAACGGATGAAGTTATCATAGGGGAAGTCGCCAATGAAGAGGAAGAAATGCTGGATTCTATTGTTCGGATGATTGGGTATTTTACTGAGAAAAAACCAGCTATTTTTATTCTACATAAATTGCACGTGGCAGGTAGTTCTTCTTTAAAGGTGATTCTTCGTTTGATGGAAAAATCCACGAAAAATTTAGGAATGTTGCTGACGTATAATGATTATTACAGTCCTATGGAGTATTGTGAAGAAATCTTAAAAGAGCTAAGTGATATTTGTATTGCGAAAGACAAATTCATTGACTGGAGAGGGGACGAAGTGCTGGAGGTAGAATCTTCTACATTTCATTTTCATTTGCATCATATGGATAACTACATTGAAAAGATTTCTAATATGATTGAGATGCTTGCTATGGAGCAGGCAAGGTACTACCTGTCTATTTTATATCATAAATTCGAAGTAGAAGATTTGACGGTAACGCCTGCAAAGAAGTTTAAGATACTGGAATCTTATGCCAAGGTGAGTGTGTATCAAGGGGATGTTGCTAATGCCCTTTTAATTTGCGATGCCATGAAGCAGATTGCAGACCAGATTTCGGATCATGACAGTAATAAGATTTATTATATGTATTTATATTACATGATTATGACCTTTGTAGAAATCTATAATGACCAGTCGCAGCTTGCTCAAAAAACCGCCGGGGAATGCCAGAAATTAGCGGAAGAATTGCAGGACGACTTTTTATTGTTTCGTGCAGAATTATTGGAACATATGTCAAGGTATAACGGTTGGGAGAATATCTGGCTGTGTGAAGATGGGGGCCCAGAACTTGAAAAGTTAGTAGAGAAATGTAAGAAATATCGTTATTATAATCATTTGGCACATATCTATGTTTATGCTTACGATAATAATAAGGATTTGTACTATAAGGTAGAAGGCCTTGAGGCACGATTGAAGTATCAAAAGAAAGGCTGGAAGATTGCAGAACAGTTAGAGAATAAATATTTTTTAATCGCTGCATACCGGAAAGCATTGATGATTGCATCTTCTAACGGATATTTTGATGTGTCAGATTATTTTTATATTTTTAAAACCAAACCGGTAATACGCGTAACTTCAGACTTGTTTGAAGAAGGTAAGATGTATAATGGTCTTGGATATAACTGTTGTGCAAGAGAAATGCACGAACAGGCGCACGATTTCTTTTGTAAAGGACTGATGATTTTTTATCAGTTGGAAAGTTATGAATATGTTTCAGAAACTCTATATAATATGACGATTAATGCGATTCTTGCTGGAGATTATGCCAATGCGGATAAATTTGTTTCCTATTGCATGAAGCTGCTTACGGTTTTAAAGAAAGACAGTATGCGAGTTTGTCATATTTCGAAATTGTATGGATTAAAGGCACTTTGTTCTTATCGGTTGAACGTTATGTATAACTGTAAGAGCAATGTGAAAAATGCCCAGCAATTTTTGGACTATATCGTTCATGGGGAAACCAAGAATAAGATGTACTATTATTGGGATGATGATGTATTTTTATATTTCTTTAACCGCGGACTGATTTTAATGTCAGAAGGAAAATACGAAGAAGCTATGGAAAACTTTGTTTCTGCGGAACTTCCTGTGGAGCGTTCTACTGGTGGAGCATTCTTTAATTATGTGCAGTTCTGCGTGGAAAAAGCGAAGTGCCATAAGATATTAGGAGAAGAAAAGAAGGCAATGGCAGTATTGCAGCAGGCCTTGGAATATTGTGAAGAAAAGCAATATAATAAACAAAAAGAAATCGTATTATATGCTATGAAGCATATGGAATATCATATGGAAGGGGCTCATCTGCCAGTGGTATCGGTTGCTTTGGATGAGTTGATTGAATCTGCACATATTTTTGCCATGAAGAAGGAATTAGATGAAACAAAAGAAAATATGGGATTCCTCACTATCTGGCAGAAGATGGTAAATTCTCAAAACAAAGATGTGGAAAGTCTGATTGAAAGTAATATTTTGAATTTTAAGAATAATTTTTATGTGGATCATATGTTGTTTCTTCGTTATGAGGGAGGAAAGCCTGTTATCCGCTATAATGATACCGAGTGCAGTTTGGATGAAGAACAGTTGGTGAAAAAAGTAGTTCGCTATTTTGAAAAGAATAAGTCTTCCTTTGTTACTACAAAGCTGGATAAGAATTACTATGGTTATAACGAGATTATCTCGATTTTTGACAGGGATAAGATTTGCTCTTTTATGGCAGTACCTTTATTCGTGAATGAAAAGTTAGATAGTATTTTCATTTCCTATGTCATGATGAAAGATAACTGGTATACCCAGACCAATAAATTTGTGCTTGCCAATATCAGTTTGGACTATTTTGAGTTCTTGTTCCGACATTTTCTGGATGCAGTGGAACATCTGGAAGATAAGTCCAAGGTAGAGCAGATGAATCGAAAATTATCCCGGATGAATGAGAGATTAAAGAATATTGCAGTACTGGACCGTTTGACTGCTTTATATAACAGGCAGGGATTCGCTGAAAAAATTGAGGAATTATCAGCCCAATTAGATGAAAAAGAAGAGATTACTATTTTCTATGCGGATTTGGATAATTTCAAATATTACAATGATAATTATGGTCATGATATTGGTGATTTGATTTTAGTGAAGTTTTCAAATATCTTAAAAGAATTGTCCAAGGAAAACGGTTTTGCAGTTCGGTATGGCGGGGATGAATTTGTAATGATATTACGAAGTGGCGAAAAGGAAGAAATACGCCATACTGCAGAGTGTATCTATGAATCCATCCGAAATTGTAATTATTTTCTGGATGATATCAGTACCAAAATTGGAAGAAAAGTAACCGTAGATCCTGATTATTTTGTTTCCTGCTCCGTGGGAATTGCTACGGTAGAAGCGATAGATATGAAGGACGGTATTGACGAAACCATGAAGAAGGCAGACGAAACCTTGTATTATATCAAACGAACCTGTAAACATCGATTTGAATTGTGGGATGATGTGAAGGAATTGTTATAAATATATCTTTTGATAATATGCTGAATTGTGGGGGGATACAAGGAGAAGTTTATGAAAAAGTGGATAGAATATGTTTTAATTGCTTGTTTATTACCTGCTATTATAGCTGGCTTATTATGGTTAGGATTTACAGTATCGTTTTGGATTTTTGTACTTTCAGGAGGGATGACTTTAGATAAGGGTATTGTTTTTGGTGCAATATTTTGGCGCATTTATATTGTACTATTGGTTATTGGGCTAATTTGTATTATTCTAAATGAAGTCCAGATTAATAAATTAGAGTCAGCAGCCATAAAAGTGGCAAAAGAATATATTAATAAAAAATATGGGGATGAATTGAGGTATTTACGTGTAAAACAATGGAAGACAAGAATTGTATTTGGAGAGAGTTATTGGAATGTTTTTTTTATTGATAAAAAAAAGAAGATGTTCCATGTCAGAGTTCGTCAGAAAGATGAGATTCCAAAGAAACATATATATCATTTTAAGGTTTTTCGGGATTTGAAAAATGTGGGTATGTATGTTGAAAGTGAAAACTAGTAGAATTGTTACCTAAGGTCAAAATGCTATGAAAGTTCGGTTACAATGATGTGATATTGTTGCGACCGAATTTTTTTTATAAGGGGGGAAATATGAAAAACACAAATCAAAACGGAAAAACGAAACAATCAAAGAAAAGCAAGGAAGCAAGTATTAAATTAATTATTGCAGCTTGTCTGTTTCCCTTCGTAATGGCTTTCTTTTCGGTGATAGGAATAACGATATTTCTTTTAATTATGGCACTCATTCCTCAAAAGGGAATACCACTTGAAAAAAAGAATCTGTAGCCATCGAAACTGTAACCAAATATATCGAAGAAAAATATGGGGACGTATTAACATATTCTAGTGCACATGAAGGAAGAACTGGAATTTTTAATGCTAAAGTTTACAGGGATGTTGAATTTATAAACGATGAGGGGCTTTCATTCTATTTTAGGGTTTTTGAAGATTATGAAAATGAATGTATGTATATAGAATATGAGACCTATTATTGTTATTATATAAAAGATAGAATGATGGAATGGATGGATTCTTATTTAAAAAATTCAAGTTTAGAGGATTATGTTTTGGAATACAATTTGGGAAGAAGACTATCGACGGAATGGGAGCTTGATTATAGTGCTGAGGAGATAGTAAATGAATTGTTAAATAAAAAAGGAGGGATAAGTTTTAAATTGTATATACCAGAAAGAGAACGTCATATTTATGATAGTGGACAATTGATTCAGGAATTAAATGAATTGGTACCATATCTTGATAAAGATGTATGTATTTATATATATGTTTTTGAAAATCAAGTGTTTGATGAACATAAGGACAGGTTACAGGATGAACACTATATTGATTCTATGAAGTTAGGAGAGGAAGAGAACAATGGAGATTAAGAAAAGTAAAAAAGAAAATGCTGAAAATGAGCAAGGGTATGGGATGGAACACATTGTATGGCATTTTTTATTTTAAGGGAGGAAAATCTATGGGATACAAATATCAAAAAATTACAAAAGAGGAGGAGGAAAGTCTAAAGGAAAAATATGAAGCTGCTTTAAAAATTGCTATAATGCTAAAGAATGACTATGAAAATCCGGAAGAGTTTTTATTTAATCCATTTACTTTTGTTGGATATTTTGAATTTAATGAATGGGTAGTACAAGATGATGAAAAAAAAAGTTTGTTTAATGAAGTGTGGTTATCATGATAGTTGTCCGGAATATAAGTTTAGAGTAGAGTTTTTTCATGCATTGTTTTTGTTTATTGAAGAAGAGATAGTAGTAGTAGAAATGGGTGACTGGGGTGGCTGGATAGATATGGTTCAAATATTTGCACCTTCCAGTTTAGCAGAAAAGGAAGAAGAAATAAAAAAAGTAATAGAAGATATGTATACCGTCATGTTTTATGGGAAAAGGAAAGGAAATACATCAAGTAAAATAACATGGGATTATGAAGGATATAAAGGATATGTTTGTTATGATAGGGAAATATAAGAAATGATAAAAAATATGAGGATATACTTGAATATATAAAGGAAGGAAAATCTATGGAATACAAATATCAAAAAATTACAAAAGAAGAGGAAGAAAGTTTAAGAGGAAAGTATGAAATTGCTTTAAATATTGCAGAAGTAATAAAGAATACATTTGAAGATCCAATGGGAAGAGGAATGAATCCTTTTATAAATGTAGATTTTTTTAAATTTAACGATAAGGTAGTGCAGGATGAAGAAAAAAAAGTCTGTCTTATGAGAAGTGGTTATTTTAACGAACATCCAGAGTATAGATGGGCAGCAGAGTTTACATATGCATTGTTTTTGTTTATAGAGGAAAAGATAGTTCTTGCAGAAATAAATGATTATGCTGATTGGGTAGAAGTATATCAAATCTTTGTGCCAGCTAGTTTGGCTGAAAAAGAAGATGAAATAAAAAAATTGATTGAAGATACATATACTATTTTAGTACAGGGCGAAGAAAATTTAGAGGTGTCCAAACGTAGATTTCATTATAAATTTTTCGAGTATACGATTTATGATAAGGCGATGGAGAATGATTGAAAACATAAAAATGCAATTAAATATGTAAACGAATTGGATGTATGTGAATTTGGAGTGATATTGAAAATTTGAAGATACTTACATCACTTTTCTTTATGGTAAACAAGGTTCTATATCATCAAAACGGAAAAACGAAACAATCAAAGAAAAGCAAGGAAGCGAGTATTAAATTAATTATTGCAGCTTGTCTGTTTCCTTTTATAATAGTTTTCTTTTTGATAACAGTTGGAATGCTGATTCTTATAATTAAGTCAATTGTTCAAAAGGGAATACCACATGAAGAAAAAGAATCTGTAGCCATCGAAACTGTAACTGAATATATCGAAAGTAAGTATGGGGACGTATTAACGTATTCTGGTGTACGATGAACATAAGGACAGATTACAGGATGAACACTATATTGATTCTATGAAGTTAGGAGAGGAAGAGGATATAAAGAAATAGAGGAAATATTGGTAGAATTAGGTTTTGACAATGGTGTTGATGGTGAAATAGTAGACAAAGATGCACGAGAAATTGAATTTTATAAAAAAACACACGGGAAATGAGATGATAAAAAATGTATAAGGGTATTAAAATAATCTTTTTGATAGTGATTTTAATGATTGTATTAATTTTCAGTAATGACAAGAAGTCATATGATTTTGATGAGAATAAGTCGGATATGGAATATGTTGTGGCTGAAATTATGAAGGGTAATTATGAAATAGGAGATAATGGTTTGATAGAATTGCCAGATAAATATGAACAGCTTGCCGATACAGGTACAGTATGTATGGCTATATTTGAAGGTAAGCCATCCATATATTTTTGGACTTATAGAGGGATGTTGGGAAACTCAAGGGGATATGTATATATTCTAAATACCAAAGACACATATATTACTGATAAGTGTTCGGATGAATTTAAGTTTGTTAATGTAAAAGAAATAAGCGAAGGATGGTATAGTGTGTCAACAGATGAGTAATTATATGTGCAAAATTTACCTAAATCAAAATGCCAATTGTGTGATTTGATTCAGCAATGTAAATCCTTAAGAATGAATCATGTGATATAAGAATTTTTACTGTCATAATATGTATATATATTTATGCGGGATGGGTTTGTTTTAAAATAAATACAAAAAAATATAAAATAACACTTGAAAAAACATAAAAAATAGTATAATATCTGTATAGCAAAGACAGTTGTTCGCGTAAGAAAAACAAAATGCGAAATGTCGTTATCTAATTAGAAAGAATGGAGAATTATCATGAGTGAAAAGTTAAGAGTTGGTATTCTTGGTGGTACCGGTATGGTAGGTCAAAGATTTATTGCATTATTGGAAAATCATCCTTGGTTTGAAGTTGTTACAATTGCAGCAAGTCCAAGAAGTGCAGGAAAGACTTATGAAGAAGCAGTTGGTGACAGATGGAAGATGGATACACCAATGCCGGAAGCAGTTAAGAAAATCATTGTTCATAATGTAAATGATGTAGAAGAAGTTGCAAAGACCGTTGACTTTGTATTCTCTGCAGTAGATATGACAAAAGAAGAAATTAAAGCTATCGAAGAAGCATATGCAAAGACTGAAACACCAGTTGTTTCTAATAACAGTGCTCACAGATGGACTCCTGATGTACCTATGGTAGTACCAGAAATCAATCCAGAACACTTTGAAGTAATCAAGTTCCAAAAAGAAAGATTAGGAACAAAGAGAGGTTTCGTTGCTGTAAAGCCTAACTGCTCTATCCAAAGTTACGCTCCAGCACTTACTGCATGGAAGGAATTTGAACCAACGGTTGTAGTAGCTACTACATACCAGGCAATTTCAGGTGCTGGTAAGAATTTTAAAGACTGGCCTGAAATGGTAGGAAATATCATTCCTTACATTGGTGGAGAAGAAGAAAAGTCTGAGCAGGAACCATTAAGATTATGGGGAAAGATTGAAGACGGAGTAATTAAGAAAGCAGAAGACGGTCCTGTTATTACTTGTCAATGTATCCGTGTTCCTGTATTAAATGGACATACAGCAGCAGCGTTCGTTTCCTTTAAGAAGAAACCTACAAAGGAACAATTAATCGAAAAATTAGTAAATTTCAAGGGCTTACCTCAGGAATTAAATTTACCAAGTGCACCAAAGCAGTTTATCCAATACTTAGAAGAAGATAACCGCCCACAGGTTGCATTGGATGTAGATTACGAAAGAGGTATGGGTGTATCTATCGGACGTTTAAGAGAAGATACTGTATACGACTATAAGTTTGTAGGATTATCTCATAATACTGTTCGTGGTGCAGCAGGCGGTGCTGTATTATGTGCTGAATTATTAAAGGCTCAGGGATACATCACAGCAAAAGAAGACTAATTTTTTAATTGTGAAAGTTGCATTGCAATATAGCAATGTGTGATATCAGCGAGTGGGATTATTTGTTTTTCACTCACAGGCTTATGAATGAAATGAAGAAAGAACCTGAAAGGGAAAGCAGAAAAAGGTAAGATTTTCTGGTTTTTACCTGAAAGGTTCTTTTTTTTGATTTATCGGGAATTTTATTAATTTTGAAGCACTGGTGATGAAAAGGGAAGGAGAGAAGCATTAAAAAATGAAAGATGAGAAAGATACGAAGGAAATGTATCATATGCAGGAGAAGAAAAAGAAACAAGAGGATTATATGCTTGTTGCGATTGCTTGTTTGGTTATGGCGACGTTGCTTACTGTGGGTGAAATCTATTTTTGGAAAGAGTTTTCTGTTTTGGAACATATCACTTCAGCTGTCGTGATACTTTTTTTTGTTTTAGGTGGCATAGTATTGATTTATGGAGCGAAATTTGAGAAAAAAACTGAGGTGGAAAAATATACGATTGATAATGAACTTCGACACAAGATGAGAGAAGCATATTGTAAAGAACGACAAAAATTGCGAAGAAAAAATGATGATATGTTTCATACGGTTTATAGATACTCTGTTCTTAAAACCATTCCCGTTTCGCTTCTTTTTCTTCTACTTCTTTTGATTTTGTGGGAAGTGTGTTTTGAAAACTATGATTATGGTCCGGAAAGCCGCTTGTTTCTTTATGGTGTTGGGGCATTCGTTGGGATTTATTATGTTTTGCAGATTGCTTATCTGCTCTTTGGAGGTCATGTAAAAAAATTAAAAAAATATATAATACGAAATGGCTATGATATGGAGGAGTTAAACCAGGATTATAAAAATGGTGAAATATATTCCGTTAGGTCAGGTGTGCTTAATATAGGATGGAAATATACGGTTTACATTAATTATGGAGATAAAAAGCAGAGTTTTGTTCTTTTGAATAATCAGATTATTTGTGCTGAAAAACGATTACGAAATAAAAAAACTCCAACTGGGGAAAAAGAAGATATGGATACAATGCTTTTTTATATTCGAATTTACACAAAACAGGAAATATTTGAAATTTTAAGTGGAGATATTGCAGGAGATATGATATTGGAAGGCTTTCAGTTACATGGGATTGAAATAAAAATGATAGATGAAAGGGAATAAAAAGGTTCTTTTTATTTGCTTAAAAACCTATTTTTACTAAAATCAATTTTAGAAGTAGTAGATAATTGCGTTGTTTTTTTGTCTGTTTTGGTGTAAAATATAAATAATTAGTTCGTATGAAGAGAGGAGATAAAATTATGGGCAAGATGACAGACTATATCAATTGGAGCGAGGTAGAAGCCTTAGTCGAAACAAAACACGACAATCCTCATCATATTTTGGGACCACACGAGGTAAAAGAAGGAATTTTGTATAATGTGTATTTTCCAGATGCAGTAGGAATGGAAATCGTAGATGACATTAATGGCAGAGTATTTGGATTATGTACAACAAAGGTAAAAGGATTCTTTAGCGGTATTATCAAAGAAAAGAAATGGGCGGCATACCGTTTAAGAGCATTTTTCGAAGACCAGAGTACTTATGAATACCTGGACCCATATGCTTTTGAGCCAATTATGGATTCTATGGATGTAAATCGTTTTAATTCAGGGATTCATTACGAAGTGTATGAATGCCTTGGTGCACATCATAGAATCATTGGACAAACAGAAGGCGTTGTATTTGCTGTCTGGGCACCAAATGCACAAAGAGTCAGTGTAGTCGGTGATTTTAATAATTGGGATGGAAGAAGACATCCAATGAGAAGGCTGGACTATTCCGGTGTATATGAAATTTTTATTCCGGGAGTTAAGATTGGAGATATTTATAAATTCGAAATAAAGACCAGAGAAGGTAACATTTTAATTAAGGCAGACCCTTATGCAAACCAGGCAGAAGTAAGACCGAATACTGCTTCCAGAGTTGCTAATTTATATTATGACTGGGAAGACCAGGAGTGGATGCAGAAACGAAAAGAAGTGCAGGCTAAGAATAAACCTATGTTTATTTATGAAATGCATTTAGGCTCTTGGAAAAGACCAAAGGATGGAAGAGAGTTTTATAATTATAAGGAGATTGCTCCTTTATTGGTGGAATACATTCAGGAAATGGGATATACTCATGTAGAATTTATGCCTGTTATGGAACATCCTTTTGACCCTTCCTGGGGATATCAGGTAACAGGATACTATGCACCTACCTCCCGTTATGGAGAGCCAAAGGACTTTATGTATCTGATTGAATACCTCCATAAAAATGATATCGGTGTGATTTTAGACTGGGTACCGGCACATTTTCCAAAAGATTCCCATGCTTTAGGAAGATTTGATGGAACTGCTTTATATGAGCATCAGGACCCAAGACAGGGCGAACATCCACACTGGGGAACCTATATCTTTAATTATGGAAGAAATGAAGTAAAGAACTTTTTGATTGCCAATGCCTTGTTCTGGGCAGAGAAATACCACATTGATGGAATTCGTATCGATGCGGTTGCTTCTATGTTATATCTGGACTATGGAAGAGAAGAAGGGCAATGGATACCAAATATGTATGGCGACCATGACAATTTAGAAGCCATCGAATTTTTAAAACATTTAAATTCTGTCATGAAGGAAAGATTCGAAGATGTAATGATGATTGCAGAAGAGTCTACCGCATGGCCGATGCTTACCCACGATTTGGATAAGGGAGGTATTGGATTCAGCTATAAATGGAACATGGGATGGATGAATGATTTCATTAATTATATGCGACAAGACCCATTGTTCCGTAAGTATCATCATGGAGAATTGACCTTTAGTATGGTATATGCGTATAGTGAAGACTTTGTACTAGTTCTTTCCCATGATGAGGTAGTACATGGAAAAGGCTCTATGGTAAATAAAATGCCAGGGGGCTATTATGAGAAGTTTGCGAATTTAAGAGCTTTCTATGGATTTATGATGACTCACCCTGGAAAGAAATTGTTATTTATGGGTCAGGATATCGCACAGTTTGATGAATGGAACGAAAGTACCAGCATTGAATGGAATTTATTGGAATTTGATTCCCATGTGCAGATGAAACAATATGTAAAAGCACTAAATACGTTATATCGTCAGGAACCGGCACTTTACGAACTGGACCACTCACCAGAAGGATTCCAATGGATTAATTGTATTTCAGCCAATGAAAGTATCGTTATCTTCCAAAGAATGGGTAATGATGAAAAAGATACTTTAGTGGTGGTTTGTAACTTTACACCGGTAAGCTATGAAAACCATAAAATCGGAGTACCTTACCGAGGAAAATACAAAGAAATCTTTAACAGCGATGCTATGGAATTTGGCGGTTCGGATTGCTTGAATACCACATTAAAGCAGACCAAGAAAGAAGAATGTGACGGAAGAGAAAATTCCATCCGAATTAATGTTGCACCATTTGGTGTACAGATATTTAAGATGGTACCTCCAGCGACAAAGAAAACCAAAAAGGAAGAATAAGCTGAGGTGATGGAAGGAACAAAAGATTTGTAGATTAAGGCGGTGCAGATAATGAGCGAGAAAGAGATTTCGTCTGCAGTCATCAAGCGTTTGCCTAGATATTACCGATATCTAGGCGAACTGCTTCGAAATAATGTAGACCGAATTTCCTCACAGGAACTGAGCAGAAAAATGAATGTAACGGCTTCCCAGATAAGACAGGATTTAAATAATTTTGGAGGATTTGGACAGCAGGGATATGGGTATAATGTAGAATATCTACATACAGAGATTGCTAAGATTCTTGGATTAGACCAGGAAAATAAATTAATTATTGTAGGTGCTGGTAATTTAGGTCAGGCACTTGCAAACTATGACTTTTCCAAAAAAGGCTTTCGGATTATAGGAATTTTTGATATTAATGAAGAGGTAATTGGAAAAGAAATCGGCGGTCTGGTAGTAGAACATACGGATAAAATGCAGGAAGTAGTTGAAGAAAACGGAGTAAATATGGCAGCGTTGACGGTTCCAAAGACAGCAGCCAAGGGAATTGCCAAAACTTTAGTAAGCTATGGAATCAAAGCTTTCTGGAACTTTGCTTCTATAGATTTGCAGCTTTCAAAAGAAGAAGTAGTAGTGGAAAACGTTCATCTTGCAGAAAGTTTGATGCGTTTATCTTACAATGCGAATAAACGAAGAAATAAGGAGTGATATGGGTGGCGAAGAAGAAAACATTTTCTTATGAAGAAATACGAGAATTGTTTGCCGATACCAGTGTTCCTTTAGTTACAGTAGATAAACGGTGGCATGAACTTTTCCCAGAGAAATATAAAACGTCCAAAATCAAATCCCTGGAAGCGAATGTAAAAGCCTTGGTAAAGAAGCAGGGCAAACTGGTAAATGAGAATAAGGATTTGAAACGTGCCAAGAAAAAACTAATGAGTGACATTGTCAAGAATATGGATGATGCGGAAAGCCCGGTAATAAAAAAGGGCAAGAAGCTTATGGAAGAGTTGAATGAGAAGATTATTGCCAATGAGGACGAATTAGCGAAGATACCTTATGAACTGCGGGAAGCCAATGAGGAACTGATGGCATATTCTATGATGGAATGTTATGAAAGAATGCTGGAAAACCGGGAGCAAATCGACAGAATTAAGGTATGGATGGATGATGTAAAGGAGCAGGTAAAGGAGAAAAAAGTAAAACAGTTGGTACTGGAAGAAGATACACAAAAAATATATTCTTATCTGCATGATTTGGTAGGGCCGGAGGCCATGAACCGCTTTGATAAAGATAGAAAATAGAAAAGTAAATGAATCAATTCTGGTGGTTTACAAGGTATGTTGTAATCAGCAGGAATTAGGTATGGAGGACAGGATGATTGTAGGTGTGGGAACAGATATGATTGAAATCAGCCGTGTGAAAAGCGCTTATGAGAATCCCGCTTTTCGAAAAAAATATTTTACTGTTTTGGAACAGGAATGTATCGGAGAGTCTTTTTCAAAAGCCGCAGGAAACTTTGCGGTAAAAGAGGCAGTAGCGAAAGTGTTTGGTACCGGATTTTCTGGATTTTCCCCTATTGATATCGAAGTATTAAGGGATGAAAAAGGAAAGCCTTTCGTAAATCTGTACCAAGGAGCAAAAGAGATGGCTCAGAGTCTGGATGTGGCAAATATTGTGGTATCCATTAGTAATACCAAAGAATTTGCCATTGCTTATGCAATAGGAGAAAGTTTAACATGAAATGTATTGTAGATAGAGAACAAATGGCTCAAATTGACGAATATAGTATAAAAGCAGTGGGGATTCCATCCATGGTATTGATGGAACGCGCTGCTTTCTCTGTTTTGGAGCAAATCAGAACCAGACTGAAAAAGGATATGTCGGTTTTGATTGTGGTGGAAGGTGGTAATAACGGAGCAGACGGACTGGCACTTGCCCGTATGTTATATTTGGAAAAAATTCAGGTAGAGGTTTATTATATTCATGCACTGACAAAAGAAAGCAATGAATTTATGCTGCAAAGCCATATTTTAAAGAATATGGGCATTGAAATAAAGGAAGAACTGGATGCGAAGAAATCCTATGATATGATTATAGATGGAATTTTTGGCAATGGTCTTTCAAGACCTGTAAGAGGAATCCATGAGTCTGTATTGGATAAAATAAATCATATGCAGGGCGAAAAAATCGCCATTGATATGCCTACAGGAATTGATGCTTCTACAGGGAAAATTCTTGGAACCTGTTTTAAAGCAGATGTAACAGTTACTTTTGGTTATTATAAAATCGGTCAGTTGCTTTATCCGGGAAGGCTTTATTGTGGCGAAGTAGTGGTGACTCAGATAGGTTTTGCGCCTCAGGCGGCTTCTTTTCTGGAGCAAAAGGTGTTTATGTACGAAGAATCAGATTTACAAAGGTTGCCGAAACGGAAACCGGATGGGAATAAAGGAAGTTTTGGAAAGGTGGCTGTGATTGCAGGAAGTAAAGATATGGCAGGTGCCGCCTACTTTTCCGCTCATAGTGCTTATGTGACAGGGGCAGGATTGGTGAAGGTATTTACTCATGAGAATAACCGGTTTATGCTGCAAAGCGACCTTCCGGAAGCATTGCTGGATACTTACCATGAGGGAACGGAAGATACAGTAATAGAGCAGAAGATAAAAAATCTTTATGACTGGGCAGATGCAGTGGTGTTAGGACCGGGACTGGGAAAAGATAAAATTTCTTATGAAATTGTTCATGAGTGTATGAACAGCATGAAAAAACCTACGGTGATAGATGCAGATGCCATTAATATTTTAAGTGAATTCCCGATGTGGATACCCGATGGGAAACCTATGATTTTTACACCGCATTTAATGGAACTTTCCCGTATTTGTGGTCTTAAGTTAGAACAAATCAAAGAGGATATAGTTTCGGTGGCAAGGCAGATGGCGAAGAAATATTCCTGCGTTTTTATTTGTAAAGATGCTTCTACAGTGGTGGCAGATTATGAAAATCAAACATATATTAATGTATCAGGGAATCATGGAATGGCAACCGGAGGTTCCGGAGATGTATTAACCGGAATTTTAGGAGGATTACTGGCTCAAGGAATGGAGATAAAAGAAGCGGCAGGACTGGGAGTCTATCTTCATGGCCTGGCAGGAGATGAAGCTGGAAAAAATGTAGGTTTCTATGGACTAATTGCAAGAGATTTGATACAATACATTCCGAAGGTAATGACAAAATTTTAAAATTTTACTCGTATACATCCAAATTAGTTTGGCAATACTAAAGATAAGCCGAAGTTATTCAGAACTTATGGTGAATCATTATGGAAAAAAGTAAAACCAAAATTATAGGATGGAGTGAGATTATATGACTGTAAAACGTGGAGATATTTATTATGCAGACTTAAGACCGGTGGTTGGCTCTGAGCAAGGAGGAATCCGGCCGGTGTTAATTATACAAAATGAAACCGGAAACAAGCACAGTCCAACCGTGATTTGCGCAGCCATTACCAGCAAGATGAATAAGGCGAAATTGCCGACTCATGTGGAATTAGATTCTTCAAAATATAGTATTATGAAGAATTCCGTAGTATTACTGGAACAGGTTAGAACCATTGATAAGAAACGATTAAAAGAAAAGGTTTGCCATTTGGATAATGAAATTATTGAAGAGGTAAATCATGCCTTGTTAATCAGTTTAGATTTGGCTACATAAGAAAAGAAAGGGAAAAGGATTTATGGCAAAAGGTGGGCCCAAGCAGAGAAAAGGGTTATTTTCGATTTTTAACAATGAAATAGATGAAGAACAGGTGGAAGAAGAAATCATTTCCATGGTAAATGAAGGCCATGAACAAGGATTGATTGAAGCCGATGAGATGGAAATGATTTCTAATGTTTTCGAATTTGGTGACAAAGAAGCGAAAGATATTATGGTAATACGAAAGAAAATCGTTGCCATTGAGGCGGATATGGAATTAGAAGCTGCCATTCGTTTTATGCTGGAAGAGAACTATTCCAGATACCCCGTTTATGAGAACGATTTAGACCATGTTATCGGTGTGTTGTATTTTAAAGATGCCATGAGAGCATATATGAATAAAGAAGGAAATGTGGTGAGAAATATCATCCGTACACCTTTTTTTGTTCATAATACTCAAAGTATCAGTAAATTGTTTAGCCAGATGCAGTCCAAAAAGATTCATATGGCGATTGTACTGGACGAATACGGACAAACAGATGGTATTGTTGCCATGGAAGATATCTTAGAAGTAGTAGTAGGTAATATTCTGGACGAGTATGACGAAGAAGAAAAGAATATATTCTATCTGGAAAAGGAAGATTCCTACCTGATGAAGGGTATGACCAGATTAGAAGAAATAGAAGATTTACTACATATTTCTTTTCCGGAAGTGGATGTGGATACCTTGAACGGATTTTTAATTCATGAGATGGGAAGACTTCCAAAGGCACAGGAACAGGTGGAAGTAAAGTATGGAGGATATCGTTTTATTACAGTAGAGGTACAGGATAATATGATTACCCAGACTAAGGTACGAAAAGAAGAAAAAGAAGAGGAATAGTTAAGTAACGTTACTGTTTACGAGGCACGAGTGAACAGTAACTAATAAAAAGAAGAAACAAAAGAAGATTGATTATTTTATTTACTTATGATAAAATGGATTGATATTAGGTGTCTGAGGGAATGAGGTTACCTCTTTCCAACGTGATGCAAGAGATTGATAGTAAGAGATAAAAGGAGCGTTTTTACCAATGTCAGGACATTCAAAATTTGCAAATATTAAACACAAAAAAGAAAAAAATGATGCTGCCAAGGGAAAGATTTTTACCATTATTGGTCGTGAAATCGCAGTTGCGGTAAAGGAAGGCGGACCAGACCCAGCCAATAACAGTAAATTACGTGATGTTATTGCCAAGGCAAAGTCTAATAATATGCCAAATGACACCATTGAACGTGGAATTAAAAAGGCTGCCGGAGATGCGAACTCTGTAAACTATGTAACCATTACATATGAAGGCTATGGACCAAATGGTACCGCTATTATTGTTGATGCTTTGACAGATAATAAGAATCGTACTGCTGCGAATGTAAAGAACGCATTTACTAAGGGAGGCGGAAACGTAGGTACTCCTGGATGTGTTTCTTTTATGTTTGATAAAAAAGGTCAGATTATTATTGACAAAGAGGAATATGAAGGCGATGCAGATGAATTAATGATGACTGCATTGGATGCCGGAGCAGAAGATTTTAATGAAGAAGAGGATAGTTTCGAAATCGTAACCAATCCGGATGATTTTAGTGCAGTAAGAGAAGCATTGGAAGCCGCAAAAGTTCCTATGGCATCTGCAGAAGTTACCATGATTCCACAAAACTGGGTAGAACTTACCGCAGAAGACGACATTAAGAAGATGAACCGTATCCTTGATTTATTAGATGAGGATGATGATGTACAAAATGTATATCATAACTGGGACGAATAAAGGCAAAAAAGCCAGCCTGAGTTTTTGACTTTGGATGGCTTTTTCTATTAAAAACGGGAGGAATTTCTATGAAAGCATGGGAAAAAAATATACGAAAAGTGGTTCCGTATGTACCAGGGGAACAGCCACAATTAGAAAAAATGATAAAATTAAACACCAATGAAAATCCGTATCCTCCATCACCAAAAGTTATGGAAACAAGAGAGAAAATAGAAAACCTTCGTCTTTATCCCGACCCTAAGGTATCGAAATTAGTGAATGCCATTGCTGCTTACCATGGGTTGGAACCGGAGCAGGTTTTTGTAGGAGTTGGTTCCGATGACGTTTTGGCAATGTCATTTTTGACCTTCTTCAATAGTGAAAAACCAATTTTATTCCCAGACATCACCTATTCTTTCTATGATGTATGGGCAGAACTTTATAAGATTCCATATCAGCAGCCGGAATTGGATGAAAACTTCCGTATTCGTAAGGAAGATTACATGGTGGAAAATGGAGGCGTGATTTTTCCAAATCCCAATGCACCTACAGGTGTTTGCGAAAATCTGGATTTCATTGAGAGTATCGTAAAGGCGAATCAGGATGTTATCGTGATTATCGATGAGGCATATATTGATTTTGGTGGTAAATCCGCATTGGAATTGTTACCAAAATACGAAAATCTATTGGTGGTTCGTACCTTTTCTAAATCCCGTTCCATGGCAGGAATGCGAATCGGTTATGCCATGGGAAGTAAGGAATTGATTCATGCTTTAAATGTAATAAAGCATTCCTATAATTCTTATACCATGAATCAGCCTTCTATTTGTATGGGAATTGCCTCCATCGAGGATGAGGAATACTTTAAGGACAAAGTAGAAAAAATTATTTCTACCAGAGAACAGTTTAAGAAGGATTTAACGGAACTGGGCTTTTCCTTCCCAGATTCCAAGTCTAATTTTGTGTTTGCTACACATAAATGGGCGAAGGCGAAGGATATCTTTGAAGCAGCGAAGAAAGAAGGGATTTTTCTTCGGTATTTCAACCAGCCTAAGATTGATAATTATTTAAGAATCAGTATAGGTACGGATGAAGAAATGAAAAATTTGGTAGCATTTTTAAAAGATTATTTAAGGAGTTAAAACATTGAATCAGGATAAATTAATGGATTATTTAGAACAGGCATTAAACTGGTGCGTTCAAAAAGTAGGTAGTATACTGGTTACTCTTATTTTTGTTTATATCGGGTTTCGCCTGCTAAAAGCATTCCAAAAATTTTTGAAAAAAAGTTTGCAAAAGGCTAATATTGAGCCTGGAGTGATTACCTTTTTAGTGTCCTTTGTTAATATTGCACTAAAAATTGTGATTCTCCTATCTGCGGTAGCGAATCTTGGATTCCAGGTAACTTCTGTAATTACCTTGCTGGGTTCGGCCGGTGTAGCATTAGGTCTGGCACTTCAGGGAAGTCTTTCCAACCTTGCAGGAGGAGTTTTGATTTTAGTCTTAAAGCCTTTTAGGGTTGGGGATTATATCATAGAAGACAGTAAGGGAAAGGAAGGAACTGTTACTGCCATTGATATTTTTTATACAAAATTACTGACTCCGGATAACCGTGTTGTGGTAATTCCAAACGGAACCTTATCCAATACCAGTTTGACCAATGTTTCCAAAGAAGCCAAGAGAAGGCTGGATTTAACCATGTCTGTGGATTACGCACAGGATATCAAAGAAGCCAAAAGTGTTATTTATGATGTTTTGTCAAAGAATGAGAAAGTATTGGAACAAGAGCCCATTTCCATTTTTCTGCAAAGTTTTGATGCCAGTGCCATCGTAATGGGAATCCGCTTTTGGGTGAAAACAGAAGATTATTGGGATGTGAAATGGGAGCTGCAGGAACAATTCAAAGAAGCCTTTGATGAAAATGGAATTTCAATCCCATATAATCATATGGATGTGGTGATGCTATCTAAGGAATCAGAACCATTGGAAAAAGGCGAGAAGATAGAGAAGAAAAAGAAGCAAAAATAAAAGAAAACAAACGAAAAGAAGAGAAAAGAGGTACAAAGATATGGCACAACTATGGGGCGGTCGTTTTACAAAGGAATTAGACCAACTTGCATATAATTTTAACGCATCAATTACATTTGACCAGAAACTATATCGTCAGGATATCAGAGGTAGTATTGCCCACGTTACGATGTTAGCAAAACAGGGTGTATTGACTGAAGAAGAAAAAAATACGATTATCGACGGTTTAAATGGAATTTTAAAGGATGTAGAAGAAGGAAAATTACAAATTACCACAGAATATGAAGACATTCATAGTTTCCACGAAGCTGTTTTAATCGAACGTGTGGGGGAAGCAGGAAAGAAACTTCATACCGGAAGAAGTAGAAATGACCAGGTTGCCTTGGATATGAGACTTTATGTAAGAGATGAAATCATAGCAATTAAGGAATTGGTAGTAAATCTATTAGAAGTGCTTCATAAATTAATGAAGGAAAATACCACTACTTATATGCCTGGATTCACCCATTTGCAAAAGGCACAGCCGGTAACATTGGCACATCACCTTGGTGCATATATGGAAATGTTTAAAAGAGATTATTCCCGTTTAGAGGATATTTATGAAAGAATGAATTATTGTCCTCTTGGTTCCGGAGCATTGGCAGGAACTACTTATCCATTGGATAGAGAATATACTGCAAGCTTATTAGATTTTAAAGGGCCTACTTTAAATAGTATGGATAGTGTTTCAGATAGAGATTATGTCATTGAATTACTTTCCGCACTTTCTACGATTATGATGCATTTAAGCCGTTTTTCAGAAGAAATTATTATCTGGAATTCCAATGAATATCAGTTTATCGAATTAGACGATGCCTTTAGTACAGGAAGTTCTATTATGCCACAAAAGAAAAATCCTGATTTTGCAGAATTGATTCGTGGTAAGACAGGAAGAGTATATGCGGCACTTACTGCTATGCTGACTACCATGAAAGGCTTGCCATTGGCATATAATAAGGATTTACAGGAAGATAAGGAATTTACTTTTGATGCCATTGATACAGTAAAAGGTTGTCTGACTTTATTTGCAGGAATGTTAAAGACTATGACGGTGCAAAAAGATAAGATGGAGGCAAGTGCAAAGAATGGATTTACCAATGCTACGGATGCAGCAGATTATCTGGTAAATCATGGAGTTGCCTTTAGAGATGCTCATACCATAGTTGGACAGTTAGTGCTTTATTGTATTAAAAAGAACATTGCACTAGATGATATGACTTTAGAAGAGTTTAAAGCAATTTCTCCAGTATTCGAAGAGGATATTTATGATGCTATCAGCTTGGAAACTTGTGTAAACTTAAGAAATACCATTGGTGCACCAGGACCAAAAGCAATGGAACAGGTTATTGCAATCAATGAAGAATTTTTGAAGGCAAGGAGATAACAATGAACAAACAAACAAAGGCAAAGGTCGAATTAGCAAAAAAAATGCTAAGTGTTAAAATTGATGTAAGCGAAGTGATTTTAGTAACAGAACTTCCAGAAGATATGGTACTTAAGATAAAAGAAGAAATTGATGCAGAAAGAAAGAAGAACTTTGAAGGTCTGGATGAATTGGACATTGATTTTGGTAGAATCATTCAGGATGATTTTGACGACCATGGTTTAGTACTTGATACCTTAAGTATGGCGGCAGAAATGGAAGAAGAGGAATAAAGATATGGTATTGGTTTTATCGATTCTTGTGTTTTTGGTAGTGTTTGCAATGGAGTTTAAACTCTTAAAAATGAAGCAGCCAAGATGCAGAATTTTTCGAGGTTTTTTTGAGGGCAGATTCTATGAAGTGATGGTTTGTGGCTTAGGAGTCTGTCTGGGATTTTCTAGTATCATAAACATTGCCATGGGAGTGGAAGCAGGAAAATCCCAGGCATTGCTTGCCTTTGTTTCCAGTATTGCAGCTTTGGTTTTTTCAATGTTTGAATTTCGTATGGTAGGGGAAGGCTTGTTTGAAGAAGGAATAGTCATTATGGGGATTGTTTATGATTGGAAAAATATCGTAGATTATCAGATAAAACCAGTATCGAAACGAGAAGGCTGGGCCTCCATGACGATTTTAGTAAAAAAGAAAAGTGGAAAAAACGCATACCGAATGCTGTTAATTCCAGAATCCGATTATGAGAAATTTAAAACCAATATGCAAAAAGGTATGGAGCGGCTGGGAAAGAAACAGGAAGAGGAAGAGTAGGTAACATGGGACAAGAGGTATTTTAATTCCATGATACCTACGAATTGCTACGCACTTTGTGCTCCCGCAATTATAATTAAAAAAGAACACATCCCAATGAGATGTGTTCTTTTTTTATAAAGTTACCCTGGTATTATTACTTATCGTTTAAGCCTTTCATAGCTCTTACTTTCATAGATAAACCGAATAAATTGATAAATCCTTCTGCATCGTGGTGGTCATATAATTCACCAGTAGTAAAGCTTGCTAAGGATTCGCTGTATAATGAGTATGGAGAAGTTGTTCCGGCTTTGATGATATTACCTTTGTAAAGCTTGAATTTTACTTCACCAGTAACGTGTTCCTGAGTAGATTCTACGAATGCCTGTAAAGCAGCTCTAAGAGGAGTAAACCACTTTCCTTCGTATACTAAATCAGCGAACTTGGTAGCAACTAATTTCTTATATGCTAAAGTATCTCTGTCTAAGATTAATTCTTCTAACTGGGTATGAGCTTCCATAAGGATAGTTCCACCTGGAGTTTCATATACACCACGGGACTTCATACCAACTACACGGTTTTCAACAATATCGATGATACCAACACCATGTTTTCCACCTAAAACATTTAATTCACGAATGATATCAGAAGCCTTCATTGCCTTACCATTTAACTTGGTAGGAACACCTTTTTCGAAAGAAAGGGTTACATATTCGCCTTCTTCTGGAGCTTTTTCAGGAGAAACACCAAGAACTAATAAATGGTCATAATTTGGTTCGTTGGCAGGGTCTTCTAACTCTAAACCTTCATGGCTGATATGCCATAAGTTACGGTCACGGCTGTAGCTGTTATCTGCTGAGAAAGGAAGGTCGATTCCATGAGCTTTACAGTAAGCAATTTCGTCTTCACGGGACTGCATCTTCCAAGTATCGTTACATCTCCAAGGAGCAATAATCTTTAAATCAGGAGCTAAAGCCTTGATAGAAAGTTCGAAACGAACCTGGTCATTTCCTTTACCGGTAGCACCGTGGCAGATAGCAACTGCACCTTCTTTACGTGCAACTTCTACTAATTTCTTTGCAATTACAGGTCTTGCGAAAGAAGTACCTAATAAGTATTTGTTTTCATATACAGCATTTGCCTGAACAGTAGGAACTACATAGTCATCTACGAATTCATCTACTACATCTTCGATATATAATTTAGTAGCACCGGAAAGTTTTGCTCTTTCTTCCAGACCATCTAATTCATTTCCTTGTCCAACATCGATACAGCAGCAAACAACATCATAATCATAGTTTTCCTTTAACCATGGGATGATGGCTGTAGTATCAAGACCACCAGAGTACGCTAATACAACTTTTTCTTTCATAGTAAAAAGTCCTCCTAAATATTTATTTTCATTTATCATAAATATACAGCAAGGATGTATATTATGCAAGGCTTTTTTCGATAAAAGTCTATTTACAGTGAAATGAATGTGTGAACGGTAACAACGAATCAATTCGTGCTATCAGCGAATGGAAAAAATTATTTTTGATACTCACATCATGAATATTTATAAATATACATCATAAATATTCATTTTAGATGAATAAATATAAAATCAAGCAGATACAAGTAATGTTTAGAAAAATAAGAAAAAAAGAGGCAAAAGTTTTGCTTGCATAATATACAATGTGGATGTATAATTATGAAGTATTTTTGAAGAAAGAAATGAAGAGAAAGATTGGTACTGAGATTTATAGGTAAGAAAGTATCCATGTGAGTAGAAAGGAAAGATTGTTATGATGGAACAAGAATTAATTAAAGCACAAACCCTGATAGAGGCACTTCCATATATTCAGAAGTTTTCGAATAAGAAGATAGTAGTAAAGTATGGCGGAAGTGCCATGTTAGATGACAATTTAAAATACAATGTAATCAAAGATGTAGCATTGCTTAAATTAATTGGCTTAAAGCCAATCATCGTACATGGCGGTGGAAAAGAAATCAGTAAGTGGGTTGAGAAAGTAGGAAAAGAACCAGAATTTATCAATGGCTTACGTGTAACAGATGAAGAAACCATGGAAATTGCAGAAATGGTATTAAATAAAGTAAATAAGGGTCTGGTTGCCATGATGGAAAAATTGGGCTTAAAGGCAGTAGGAATCAGTGGCAAAGACGGAAGTTTAATGCAATGTGATAAGAAGCTTTCCGGTGGAAAAGATATTGGATATGTAGGAAATGTTACTAAGGTAGATGCGAAAATCCTGGATACTTTATTGGAAAATGATTTTATTCCTGTTATTGCTCCAATCGGTATCGGAGAAGAAGATTACCACAGTTATAATATCAATGCGGATGATGCTGCCTGTGCAGTAGCCACAGCCATTGGTGCGGAAAAATTAGTATTCTTAACAGATATTGAAGGTGTATTTGTAGACCCAACAGATAAGTCTACTTTAATTTCAGAAATGACCATTGAAGAAGCTCAGAACTTTATCGACAGCGGAGTTGTAGGTGGCGGAATGTTACCAAAATTAAATAATTGTATCGATGCCATGAGAAATGGAGTAAGCCGTGTGCATATCTTAGACGGAAGAGTAGAACATTGCTTATTACTTGAATTCTTTACTACAAAGGGTATTGGTACGGCTATCTTATCAAAGCCTATTTTTTAATCTGAAATGACACATAAGATTATGGGAGGGACTTTTTATAGTTACCCTGTTTAAAAAGGAGGAGATTCTTATGAATTATATGGAACAAGCTGATAAAGTAATGATTAAGACATATAACCGTTTTCCTGTGGTACTAGATAGGGGCGAAGGCGTTTATCTTTATGATGTAAATGGAAAGAAATATTTGGATTTTGCAGCAGGAATTGCGGTATTTTCTTTGGGATATAATAATAAGAAATATAATGATGCCTTAAAGGAACAAATTGATAAATTATTACATACTTCTAATTTATTCTATAATGCTCCGGCTGTGGAAGCAGCTACGAAAATCGTAAATGCTACAGGGCTTGATAAAGTATTCTTTACCAATAGTGGAACAGAAGCTATTGAGGGTGCATTAAAGGTAGCCAAAAAGTATGCTTATAATAAGGATAATACCAAAGAATATGAATTTATTGCCATGAAGCATTCTTTCCATGGAAGAAGTAATGGAGCGTTGGCAGTTACAGGAAATGAAAAATATCAGGAAGGATTTGTACCAAAACAATTTCGTGCAGTCTTTGCAGAATATAATAATTTAGAAGATGTCGTATCTAAAATTACAGATAAAACCTGTGGTATTATTTTAGAAACTGTACAGGGAGAAGGCGGAATCTTTCCGGCTAAGGCAGAATTTTTAGAAGGACTACGAAAGATATGTGATGAAAAGGATATCTTGTTAATTTTTGATGAAGTACAATGTGGCATGGGACGTTGTGGTTCGATGTTTGCCTACCAGCAATATGGTATCAAACCGGATGTGGTGGCACTTGCAAAAGCCTTAGGCTGTGGTGTGCCAGTAGGTGCTTTCGTAGCAAGTGAAAAATGCTCCTCTGCTTTGGTACCAGGGGACCACGGAACCACCTATGGAGGAAATCCTTTTGCAACAGCAGCAGTCAGCACTGTATTTGATATATATGAAGAATTAGATGTAGTGTCCCATGTAAAGGAAGTAGGAGCTTATTTAAGTAAAAAGCTTGACGAAATGGAAGAAAAATTAGACTCTGTCAAGGAACACCGTGGAATTGGTTTGATGCATGGATTAGAATTAAATGTTCCGGTTGGAGAAGTTGTAAATAAGGCATTGGAAAAAGGCTTAATTGTAATTTCTGCTGGATGTAATACCTTAAGAATGGTACCACCATTGATTGTAACAAAAGAAGATATCGATGAAATGATAAAGATTTTGGAAAGCTGCCTTGTATAAAGCAGCTTTTCATGCGTGAAAGAAGTAATACGGAGGATTTATGAAGAAAAAACTTAAATTATTGTTATCCGGAGTGCTTTTGGCTTCAGCGTTATGTTCCGGATGTGGGAAGAAGGAACCAGAGGTTCAGGAGCAAAAGGAAATTGCAAGCTATGACGAATTAGAGGCATCCTTAGAAGTAAACAAAGAAAATGCTTTAACTATCTGGTGTTGGGATGAGGCTGATTTCTTATATCTTTCCGAGGCAGCAAAGACATTTTACAGCCGATATGGAATTGCAGTTACAGTGGAACAAAGAAATCCCACCGGCTTTTTACAACAGGTAAATGATGCCACTATCCAAAAAGAAGGACCGGATTTATATCTTACTACCAACGACCAGTTAAAGATTGCTTATGAAGCAGGTCTGGCAGAAACCAATGATTTGTTTTCCGAAGCATATTGGACGCATTACTTTCCTGAAGTTACGAAAACAGCTTTGACCTTAGGGGAAAAAACAGTAGGTTTTCCTTTGTATCTGGATACTTATTTCTTGTTTTATGATAAGACCATAGTAGCAGAGAAACCTTCTACTTTAGACGATGTATTAAGTTTTGCGGATACCTTTGAAGATGAAGGAAACGAAAGAGAAATCTTTAATTTTGATGTTTCAGACCCATACTATAGCTTTATGTTTATGGGGAATTATGGAAATTTCTTCGGGGCATATGGTGATAATTATGAAGAATTTCAGGTAAATACAGAAGAAACCATTAGTAGTATGGAGTATTATCAGGCCTTTGGTGAGTTTTTATCGGTAGAATATGAAAATTCCAACGATGAAGTGATTCTGAATGGTTTAATGGAAGGAAGACTTATTTTTGCCATTGGAAATACAAAGATGTATCAAAAATTAAATGAAACTGAGAATGACTATGCCATTACCATGTTACCGGATTTAAGTAGCGACTTACAATCTAAGGGAATTTCTACGACTACTACGGTAGTAATTTCTCCATATTCTAAGTGTCAGGAGGAAGCGGAATTATTTGGTGCTTATCTGACTTGTGAATATGTGGAGGGGCAATATTCTTTGTCCGGGAAAATTTCACCTTGTAAGACTGTGGAATATACGAATCCGGATTTGAACTGCATTGTGGCTCAATATGAAGAGGCACTTCCAGCACCGAAAGTACTGGCAGTGGGCGATTTTTGGAGTCAGGCTCAGATTAGTTTTCGAAAAATCTGGGAAGGGGAAGATGTAAAAACCATACTGGATGAATTTCAGACTGCCATCACCAGCAGACAATAAGAACTGGTAGGTACGGTTTCTTATATGATCTTAGGTAACTGTTCACGTGCGAATGGTTACCGTTTACGAGGCACGAGTGAACAGTAACTAAATCATGATAAATTTCATGAAAAAGATATTGTAAATTTAAGATAGATTAGTTACAATAGAATATGTGTAAAGACCAAGAACAGACGCAAGGAAAGGAGAATTCATTGCGTCATTCTTTTGCTATTTTATGTATTATTTTTTCGCTGTTTTGTTTCACCGGTTGCGGCGAAAATGAATTGGAAACGAACCGGTTTACGACCCAGACCTTAGAGCAGGGATCTGATACTGACACACAGGAAATGTCGGTTGTTACATTTTATATCTGTGGGCAGGTAAAGAATCCCGGAGTATATTCCTTACCGGAGGGCAGCAGGGTAGAAGATGCCATAATTGCTGCTGGAGGAGTATTGGAAGAGGCTGATTTAAGTCAGGTGAATCTGGCGAGGCGTTTGAAAGAAGAAGAACAGATTACTATTTATTCAAAAGGTGAAGCTGTTGTTTCACCTACAGATGATAAAATTCATTTAAATTATGCCACAAAGGAACAGTTAATGACATTAACGGGCATTGGTGAAAGCAAGGCTCTGGAAATCATCGCTTACAGAAAAGAGCATGGAGGCTTTCAAACCAAAGAAGAATTGATGAATATTTCAGGAATAAAAGAAGGAACTTATAATAAAATAAAAGATGAGATTGTCTTAGACTGATATTTAGAATATGGGGAATAAAAATGGATAGAAAAGTTTTAGTAGTAGACGATGAAAAATTAATTGTAAAAGGACTTAAATTCAGCTTAGAGCAGGATGAGATGAAGGTGGATTGTGCTTATGATGGAGAAGAAGCCTTAGAATTAGTGAAGAAGAATGAATACGATGTTATGCTTTTGGATATCATGCTGCCAAAGATGTCAGGTTTGGAAGTATGCCAGCAGATTCGTGAATTTTCGGATGTTCCCATTATCATGTTGACTGCCAAGGGTGATGATATGGACAAGATTTTAGGTCTGGAATATGGAGCCGATGACTACATTACAAAGCCTTTTAACATTCTTGAGGTAAAGGCAAGAATTAAGGCAATTATGAGAAGAAGGGCTTCTAAAAATGTGGCACAGGATAATGATAAGCAAAGATTAATCCGAGGTTTGATGATTGATGTGGAAGCAAGAAGAGTAACCGTGGATGATAAGCCAATTAACCTGACTGCCAAGGAATTTGATTTACTAGAACTTTTAGTGTTTAATGCCAATAAAGTTTATTCCCGGGAAGAATTATTAAAGACTGTTTGGGGAGAAGACTATCCGGGGGATGTCAGAACGGTAGATGTGCATATTCGAAGATTACGGGAAAAAATCGAAAAGAATCCAGGTGACCCTAAGTATGTGCAGACGAAATGGGGAGTAGGATATTACTTTCAAAAATAGTCAAAAAGGGGATTAGGAACCAATGATGAAAAAACCTTTTTCAAATATTAAGAGCATGAAGTTCTTTGTTGGGATTTCCTTCTTTGTTTTAGTGATTGCATTAATTACATTCTATTCTCAGATTGTTCAAAAATCCTATGAGAAGAAGTCTATGGAATTAAGGATTTCTTATGTTCAGAGTCAAAGCAATATCTTAGCGACTCAGCTTCTGGCATCTAATTTTGTATTAAGTGGTGAAAATACCAAGGATTTAGAGGCAGAAATAGACCAGCTTGCCAGCGTGTTGGAAGGAAGAGTCATTGTAATCGACTATAATTATCGTGTAATCAAAGATACTTACACCATTCAGCAAGGGAAATATATGATATCGGAAGATGTATTTCAAATTATGCGTGATGGTGAATATGAGCCTTATGAGATTAAAAATAATTATATCAAGGTGTTCACTCCAATTAAAAGCAGTAGCGGAGGAGAATGCAGAGGTGTCATTATTGTAACGGCACCCACCAAGGAAATCGAAGCTACCAGTGAGTATGTAAAGGAAAAGTCGGATAACTTTTATCTGATTACTGTGATTTTAGCACTGCTTTTGGCTTGTTTTATCGCAATCATTACCACAAAAGATTTTAAGAAAATGAAGCAGCATTTAGAGCTTGTTTCGGAAGATACCATGGAAGACAACGAAATTAAGATAAAGGGATTTTCAGAAATGCAGGATTTGGCGGCATCTTTAAATCAGATTATCCATCGAATCAATCATTTGGAAGATTCCAGACAGGAATTCGTATCCAATGTATCTCATGAATTGAAAACTCCGATTACGTCTATGAAGGTGTTGGCGGAATCCTTGCTGATTCAGGAGGATGCTCCGGCAGAAATGTATCGGGAATTTATGGGGGATATTGTAGCAGAAATCGACAGGGAAAACCAGATTATCAATGATTTGTTGTCCTTAATTAAAATGGATAAAAAAGCCACGGTTTTAAATATTTCAAGTGTAAATATCAATGAATTGCTGGAATTGTTGTTAAAACGATTGAAACCATTGGCTGCCAAACGTAATATAGAAATTGTATTTGAAAGTTTTAGAACCGTAACTGCTGAAATCGATGATGTGAAGATTTCCCTTGCGATTTCCAATTTGATTGAAAATGCCATAAAGTATAATGTGGATAACGGATGGGTAAGGGTTTCCTTAAATTCCGACCATAAGTATTTTTATATTAAAGTTTCGGATTCTGGAGTGGGTATTCCGGAAGATTGTCAGACACAGGTGTTTGAACGATTTTATCGTGTAGATAAAGCAAGGTCCAGAGATACCGGAGGAACGGGGCTTGGTTTATCTATTACAAGAAGTGCTATCTTAATGCACAAAGGTGCCATTAAGTTATATAGTAAACCTGGAGAAGGAACTACCTTTACCATGAGAATTCCTTTAACTTATACCGGACAAGTGGTAAATAAGGAAAATTAAGGTTACTGTTTACGAGGCACGAGTGGACAGTAACAAATTAAGGGAGATGATTGTAACTGCTCACATATAAACAGTTACAGATGATTCACAGATGAGTAGGTCGTAAATCAATGAGATTCGTTACAGGAATGGAGATTACTATGCCAAAAAAAAGGATAACCATGTTCTGCCTTTTTTGGTGTCTGCTTTTCTTAACAGCGTGTAATAACCATGCTAATGAGAAAACAGAAGAAACAAAACTTGAACTTCAAGAAGGGCAGATTAAAATTTATTTTACAAATTTAGAACAAACCCAGTTGGTTCCGGTTCCTTATAATGTAAATAAGAGCATTAGCACTGAGAAACAGGCCGAAGATATTTTAGCAGCATTAGGTCATGGCAATGAGGAAGAAGGGTATCAGGCAGCCATTCCTTCCAGTATTAAAATTACCGGAATCGAATGGTCGGAACCGAATATTTCCGTTATTTGTGAAGTAGATTATAATATCTTAGAGGGATATGAAGAGATTCTTGCCAGAGCAGCCATTGTAAAGAGTTTATGTCAGTTGGAAGCTGTAGATTCCGTAGATTTTAAGGTGAATGGTAATATGCTGACAGACAGTAACAATAATCTGGTGGGACGATTGGGTGACACTTCTTTTGTGGATGAAGGCGAAGAAAGCAGTACCTTAGGAGAAGTGGTATTATATTTCGCAGATGATACGGGAGAACAGTTGGTACGACAATATGTTATTGTTGATTTAAGCCAGGATGTTTCCATAGAAGAAATAGTATTAAATTGTCTGATTGCAGGACCGGGTGGAACCGGAGCATATCCTTGTATCCCGTCGAAAACAAAGGTGCTAAAAGCTGCTACCAAGGATGGGGTTTGCTATATAGATCTTAGCAAAGAGTTTTTGGATTCCGTTGAAGGGGTAAAAGATGTTGTAAAAATTTATGCCATTGTAAATTCTTTGGTAGAACTACCTACTGTAAGTAAAGTATCATTTACTGTGGAAGGGGAAAAAATTACAGAATATTATGATAACATGATTTCTGGTGATTTTTTTGAAAGAAAACTGGATTTAATTAATGAATCGTAGAAAAATAGGAAGAAAATAAGCAATGGGCATAGGCACAAACAGGTGACATGTAAACGTGGCACCTAGCCACGCTAGTGGCGGTTTAAAAAATATGTCGTGAATCATTGAGGAAGTAGTACCGCTACGAGCCGAACGCAGCGAAAGCGTGCCTGCGTTGTTTTGTTACTTTTGAATCATTTTCACATAAAATATTATAGTATTGCAATTACCTAATTTTTTATAATATTTATAAGGAGAAAACATGAAAAAACGACCTTTGGCATATATAGCCATTTTCATCGTGCTTGGAGAGGCGTTGGGGCTAATGGCATTTTGGCAAGGGTTACTTCTTTGTATCCTGTTTCTTATGTTTGCAGGATGGAAGGAAAAAAGCAGGTTTGCATTGTTTTTGTTTGGCATTATTTTTCTGTTTTATGCTCAGGGGGTAAATGCTAAAAAATCCTTGCTTCAGGAAAAGGAAAGAGATGGTACTTTGGTTACGATAACGGGAACAGTAACCGAAAGTTTTGAGGGAGAAAACCCATATTTTTATTTAAAAACGGAGGAAATAGGGGACAAAGTCATTCAGGTAAAAGTACTAAAAAGTACCGTTTCTGTAGAAAAAGGAGATAAAGTTAAGGTACAGGGTGAATTATCCTGTTTTTCAGAACCCACCAATCCGGGTGAATTTCACGTCAGTTATTATTATCATAGCATTGGTATTTCCTATCAATGTATTTCTAATCAAGTCACTATTTTAAAAGAAAATCAAAATCTATTCTATCAATTATCAAAAAATGGTTCCAGGATGTTAAAAGAATTTTACTTTCAATTTATGAAAGCAGAGAATGCGGGAATACTCACGGGAATTTTATTAGGAGATAAAACCGGTCTGTCAGAAGAAGATAAAATCCGGTATCAGGAGGCAGGAATCAGTCATATTTTGGCAATATCAGGTCTGCATATGGGATGCATCGGAATGAGTTTATTTCGTTTCTTGCGAAAAAGGAGGGTTTCTTATTTTTCCTCGGCTTTTTTGGCAATCCTAATTTTACTTTTATATACCTTTATGGTGGGAAATTCTGTGTCTATGGAACGGGCATTTCTTATGTTGTTTATTGTACTAATAGGGGAAGTCATGGGGAGAAAAAGTGATTTGCTTACTACCTTGTCATTGGTTGCCGCCATAGTAGTGGTAAAACAACCTTTCGTATTATTGCACTCTACCTTTTATTTGTCCTTTCTGGCAGTTTATTCTCTGGCCGTTTTTCCGGGATGGATAGAAAAAGTGTGGAAGGGAAAATCAGTTTGGAAACAATATTTTATGTCAGGTTTCTGTGTTCAGCTCGGATTATTTCCTGTTTTTGCAGAATCTAATCATTATCTTGTGACCTATTCCTTTCTTACTAATTTTCTTGTATTGTTTTTCTTTTCTTATTTTTTGACTGCTTCCATTTTAATTTCTATTTTAAGTTTTGTATTGCCCAAAACAGCAGGATTTTTGCTAAATTTTATCGAAATTTATTTAGAAGGAGTACGTTTTATTACAAAAATAAATCAAATGCTGCCATGTTATAAAATCAGAATCCCTCATAATCCATGGTGGTGGTATGCCATCTATTATGTACTAATAGTTCTTAGTTTTTATATTTTGGGAAAATCTTCGGAAAACATGGTAAATGAGAGGTGTTCGAAAGATAGAAAGAGAAAAGTTTGGGATGGTTATAAGGAGTTAAAACAGAATGGCTTAATAAAATCTGTTAAGGTTAGTTTTTGCACGTTATTTAGGGAAAAGAAGAGTTGTTTTTATGTACTATGTTTTTGGTTATTGTTTTTCTTTGGAATGTACGGATTTCATCATCAAGGGAAATTGCACGTGGCAGTATTAGATGTAGGACAGGGCGATGGCATTTTACTAAAACAGGAAGGAGGAATCAATCTTTTAATTGATGGAGGAAGTAGTTCGAAAAAGCAACTTGGAAAGTATATTTTAGTTCCTGCCATGGATTATTACGGGATAGAACAGATTGATTATGCATTTGTTTCCCATTTGGATGCAGACCATATTTCCGGTGTCGTGGAACTTTTAGAAATGGGGAAAATAAAAAAGGTGGTAATTTCCGCTTATACAGCCGAAAACGACTTAAAAGACAGTGAACTAATGCAATATCTCAACGATGAAAATACCATGATTGTGACAGAAGGAATGGAACTTTATCAAAAAGATTTGAAAATCAAGATACTTAGTCCTGAAAATGATGGGACGTATGAAAACGCAAATGAATCCTCAATGGTAATGGAGCTATCTTATCATGGAAAAACCATGCTCTTTACCGGAGATATTGGCGAAGACACAGAAGCTGCATTGTTAGAAAAAGTTTCAAAAGAAATAGATTTCCTAAAAGTTCCGCATCACGGTTCCAAATATTCTACCAGTGAACCATTTCTGGATAGAATAAAACCAACGAATGCTGTGATATCCTGCGGAAATAATCATTATGGACACCCAAGTGAGGAAGTGTTGGAAAGGCTCATAAAAAGAGGAATAAGAATTCATAATACCAAAGAAGAAGGGGCGATGGTATTTGTCATACCGTGACGGATAAAACGAACAAATGCATTGAATGACCAGAGGCTTTGTGTTAATATGATTAGTGAGGGAATAACGAACCAATGGACTATGGTAATAAAGAAAAAAATGGTATGATGATAAACAAGGTGATAAGAGAGAGGAAGTCAAGTATGGATCAAGATAAAAGAAACGCTGAAATAGAAACTTATATTGAGGATAAGGAATACATAGCCAATATGTATGTAATGAAATGTTTTTCGGTCATTATGTTGGTGTTTATCATAGCATTTTTGCTAAATCTATGTGGGATTTTTGTGATTGAACAAAGATTGATGGAGATACCATTTGTAATATCCATGATGATCTATTTCGTTCTATATATTATAACCAGATTTGTATCATTATCAAATAAGAAAATGAAATATTTCATCATGTTTTGTAGCATGTTAGTGTTTACAATAATAGGCATATTTATTACATATCATGTTATATTGATATCCCTTTTGCCATTTTTATATGCAACACTATACTCATCCAAACCCTTGATGAGATTTGTATATTGTTTGAATGTGATAAGTACAATTGTTGTTGTATTTGGAGGATATTACTATGGTTTGTGCGATGCAAACATGTTATTGTTAACCAGTGGAAGATGTCAAGATTATGCAGTAGATGGTCAACTGATCCAAATGGGGGTTAATTCCAATCCTCTCTTTTCTCTTTTGTTGTATTTTGTCCTTCCCCGCTGTTTGATTTACGTCGGGTTTATGTCCGTGTGTAGAAGTATATACCATATTTTGAGTGGAAGTGTTGAAAAAGCGAGATTAACGAAAGAATTAGAAAAAGCTAAAACGGAAGCAGAACAAGCCAATCGTGCCAAAAGCGAATTTTTGGCAAAGTTTTCCCATGAAATAAGAACTCCTATTAATACCATCATAGGCATGAATGAAATGATTTTAAGGGAAAGTAATGAGAAAGAGATTTCTGAATATGCAGTGGATGTCAAAGAATCCTCATTGCTTCTGTTAAATCTTCTGGATGATATATTGGATTCCAGCAAGGTGGAGGCAGGAAGAATGGAAATTGTAAATGTAAATTATGAAATCGGAAGTTTGTTAAATGATTTATATAATATGATAAAGATAAAAGCAAAAGAAAAAGGCTTGAACTTAATTTTTGACATTGACTCTGATATACCAGTTGGATACTTTGGTGATGATAAAAGAATAAAACAAATTTTAATAAATCTGCTTACGAATGCGGTGAAGTACACAGAAGAAGGAAACGTAACATTGAAAGTAAGGTGTACTGTGGAGGGAGAAAGTGCATTTTTAAATTGTGCTGTAACAGATACCGGAATTGGGATTAAAGAAGAGGATATTAGCAAGATTTATGATGCTTTTTTAAGATTTGATGTAACAAGAAATAGACAAATAGAAGGCACAGGCCTTGGTATGAACATTGTACAGCATTTATTACATTTATTTGGAAGTGAATTGCAGATACAAAGTGAATATGGAAAGGGCAGTGAGTTCTCCTTTACCGTTGAACAAAAAATAATAAATAACGAACCTGTGGGTAATTTTCAAGAAAGATTCCTGAATTTAAAAGAAAGAAAAGATTACCATGCATCCTTTATTGCAACGGATGTAAAAATATTAGTTGTTGATGATTATGTTATGAATCTGAAAGTGTTTAAAAATCTGTTAAAACAGACAAAAATGCAGATATTTACTGCTGAAAGCGGTAAAGAGTGTTTGGAACAGTTGAAGAAACAGTCTTTCGATATGGTATTTTTAGATCATATGATGCCAGGGATGGATGGTATCGAAACCTTTCATTTGATGAAAGAGAATAAGCTTTGTGAAGGAATTCCGGTTATTATGTTGACGGCAAATGCTATTGTTAGTGATAGAGAAATGTATATAAAAGAAGGATTTACAGATTTTTTATCAAAACCAATATTACAAGATAAATTAGAAAAAATGTTTTTAAAATATTTGCCGGACAAATGTAATAAAACTAAAGAGGTCGAGGAAACATCAAATACGTTAATAAGTAGTGATATTTTAATCGAAAAGTTACATAAAACTTTGCCGGAGATAGATTTTGAAATGGGATTCAAGGTTTGCAGTGGAGATAAGGATTTTTACATAGAAATACTACGTGATTTTACACGTTTATCCATCAGACAAGAGTTAGAAAGATACCTTTTAGAAGGTGATTATAAAAACTACTGTATACGGATACATGGGTTTAAAAACAGTGCATATTCCATAGGCGCAAAGAAACTAGGGGATTTGGCGTATGAGATGGAAAAGCTTTCTAAAGACCATTTTTCCGAAGAAATCAGGGAATTACAAGCAGAGCTATTGAAACAGTACGATAACATCTGTAAACAGTACGAAGTGCTAACATAAAAATATTGTTAGCCATAAATCATAATAAGAAGCGAATGAAAGATACGAGAAGGGAAGGATGCGTAAAATGGTAACATGGTTTTATTTTTTAGTATTTTTGTTTGCACTCATTGTGACAGGAAGTTTTCTTATTAAAAACAAAAAAGTAGATTCCTTCTATTTACTTTTTTGTATCTTAGTTACGGTTAATTGCCTTGGAAGATATATGTTGGCAGATGCTGAAAGTATTGAAATGGCAATTTGGGCAAATAAGTTCCTGTACGTGGGTGGAAGTTATGCCCCTTTGCTAACCGTACTGGTTTTAAGTAAATTATGTGGGGGAAAGCTGCCTAAGATTTTATCCGGTTTTTTGTTCCTTTACTCTACTGTAATCATGGGTCTTGTATTTACCATTGGACATTCCACAATATATTATAAGCAGGTAGAACTTGGAATCGGTAATGGATATCATTATTTAATTAAAACATATGGTCCGTTGCATTTATTATATCCTATTATGATGGCTTTATATGCGATGATTATGATAGTATATCTTTTGATTGCATTAAGAAAAAGAAAAGAGATATCATTTCGATTAGTTGTTACAATATGTGCAACAGGATTTTCTATCTGTTTCATTTATATTTTGGAACGTGTTTTTCATTCGAATATTGATTTTCTATCCATTGGGTACCTGGTTGGAATCTTATTTTTGAATAAATATTTTGAACACATTAATATGTATGATATGACTGCAAATATTTCAGCTTCCATAGAAAGGATGAATGAGTACGGATATATCATATTTGATAATAAATACCGATACGTAAACGCAAATGATTTAATAAAGAAAGTATTCCCGGAAATGCAATCCTGGAGTATTGATCAAGAGGTTTGTGTTTCAGACAGCTATTTATATAAAGAATGTATTCAGTATCTGATGGATTGGAACGGAGAAGAAAGCGTATACAAGTATATTAGTGTGGATGGTAAATATTATCAGTTTGGGATTCGTCGAATTTCATATGCAAATAAAGGTTATATCGGTTATTTGTTAGAATTTGTAAATCGGACAATGGAAAAGAAATATTATAATACAATTGAGCAGTACAATACTGCCATGGAAAAAAAGGTAGAAGAAAAGACGAGAGAAGTAAAAGAACAGGAATTAAGAACAAAAGAACTTTTTATCCAAACAGTGACAGCTCTTAGTGAAGCGGTTGATGCAAAGGACAGATATACCAGTGGACATTCAAAAAGGGTAGCCAAGTATTCCCGTATGATTGCAGAACGGTTAGGAAAAAGCAAAGAAGAACAGGATGAAATCTATAGAGCAGGTCTTTTGCATGATGTAGGAAAAATACGAATTCAGGCTGAAATTATTAATAAGCCCGGAAAACTTACGGAGGAAGAGTATAATATTATTAAGGTTCATTCTATCACCGGTTATCATATTTTGAAAGGAATTTCTGATAGCAGTGGTATTGCCATTGCTGCAAAGTACCATCATGAAAGATATGATGGGAAAGGATACCCAAATGGACTCTTAGGTGAAAATATACCGGAGGTTGCACGAATCCTTGCAGTTGCAGATGCGTACGATGCAATGGCCAGCAATCGAAGTTATCGAAAGGCATTACCTCAAGACCTTGTAAGAAGTGAAATCGAAAAAGGGAAAAATAGCCAGTTTGACCCATATATAGCTGAAGTAATGCTAAAGATGATAGATGAAGATAAAGATTATTCCATGAGGGAAAAAGATTCTAAAAAGAGAAGGATTCTTACGGTAGATGATGAAGCAATAAATAATAAAATTATTACGCATATTATGAGTGATGAATCTGGTTATGAGGTGGTTTCAGCCGGTGGTGGAAAGGAAGCACTAAATATCTTAGAAAATCAGGCTTTTGATTTGATTCTACTGGATGTTAAAATGCCTGAAATGGATGGAATGGAAACGCTGAAATTAATCAGAGAAAAATACCAGACACCGGTAGTACTTATGACCGGTGATAAAACATTGGATTTGTCAACCGGTTTTTCCCAGTATGGATGCGATGATTATATTACGAAGCCATTTTTACCACTTTTGGTAAAAGAGGTGGTTCATAATATGACGAAGAGAACAGATATAGATAAATAAATGAGTAAATTAAGCTAGAAAAAACACGAAAGAAGGAAATTTTATGTTAGCAGACTCCAGTCAATTAATTATATATCGAAAGATCCGAAATGCAGTTCCGTTTGTGGGATTTTTAAAAGTAATTGAGCATTATAAGATAGAGGGAATGGATCAGGAAGTTTTGATTAATACTCTATATGATAGTGTAAATCAGTTGGTAGAATTAAGTCAGAACCAAAGTTTTTCCGGTAATTTATGGCACACTTACCTGACTTATCTGATTGCCAATGATGAAAACTCCTTTAGCCGCTTTTGCGAGAAAAAAGGAAAAGTAGATGGAACCATCAATGAATTGGTACTAAATGACCTGAAAATCATAAAAAATCTCTTTGAGTTTGACTGGTCGGAATTGGAAAACAGATTAGGAATCAAAGCCATGAGTATGTTGGAAAATTATGAACCGGCCAATATGCAGGGAATTGTTTTTAATAAAAGAGTTCGTGACCGTATCAATGAGTTAAGTGTAAAACTTGCAAAATCAAAGGACGAATACGAATTATTAGAGCATATCAGTGAGTTTTATAATGATTATGGAGTAGGAAAGTTTGGTTTACACAAATCCTTCCGCATTGTACATCAAGGAGAGCAGGTAAATATTGAACCGATTACCAATGTAGAACATAAAAAACTGGATGATTTGGTAGGATATGAGCTTCAAAAGAAACAGTTAGTGGAGAATACCCTTGCCTTTATTAAAGGTGAGAAAGCCAATAATGTGTTGCTTTTTGGTGATAGTGGAACTGGTAAGTCCACCTCAGTAAAAGCCATCTTAAATGAGTATTTTCCTCAAGGACTTCGTATGATAGAAGTATACAAACATCAATTTCAGGATTTGTCTTATGTGATTTCCCAGATTAAGAATAGAAATTATAAATTCATCATTTATATGGACGATTTATCCTTCGAAGAATCCGAGTTAGAGTACAAATATCTAAAAGCCATTATTGAAGGCGGTCTTGAGAAAAAGCCGGATAATGTATTGATTTATGCTACTTCTAACCGAAGACATCTGGTAAAAGAAACCTGGAATGATAAAAAGCAGGCACCGGATGATGTGCATGGAAATGATGCAAAACAGGAAAAATTATCTCTTTATGCCCGTTTTGGTGTTACCATTATGTTTGGTTCTCCTTCCCAAAAAGAATTTTTGGAAATCGTAGATACCCTTGCCGAAAAACGAGGCATTGTGATGGATAAAGAATTGCTTCATCAACAGGCAATTCGTTGGGAATTAACTCATGGAGGATTTTCAGGTCGTGCAGCAGAACAGGTCATTACTCAGGTATTGGCGTTACAAAATCTAAAAGAAAATGAGGAAAAATTGTCATAATGGAAAAAATTAATAAGGACATAGCATCCTCTACTTTTTCCCCTTACTATTTATTGTGTGGGGATGAGGATTATTTAAAGTCGCAAGCTTTGTCAAAATTACAAAAAGCCATATTAAAAGATGGTATGGATATGAATTATACCTGCTTTGAAGGGAAAAAATTTAAAGAAGAAGAATTTATATCTTTTGGACAAACACTTCCATTTTTCGCAGAATACCGTCTGGCAGTATTAAAAGATACCAACTTTTTTAAAGAAAGTTGTGACAGTTTTATAGAAGCATTGAATTCCATTGCTTCTTCCACCATTGTAATCTTTGTGGAGTCTGCCTGTGATAAGAGAAATCGACTTTATAAACTGATAAAAGAGAAAGGCTACGTGAGTGAGCTAAATGCTTTGGATGAAAAAAGTCTTCTGATATGGCTGAAAAAGAAGTTTATAGAGGAACAAAAGAGAATTTCAGATGCAGATATTGCTTATTTTCTGGAATGTATCGGAAAAGATATGAATCTTTTGAAAAATGAAGTAGAAAAGCTTTGTTGTTATGTGGCAGACAAAGAAGAAATCACAAGAAAAGATATGGATGAAGTCATGGTACTGCAAGTAGAAGGTAAAGTATTTGATATGTTAAGTGCCATTGGAAACCGAAACAAACAAAAAGCATTAGAACTTTATCATGATTTGCTTGCAGTGAAAGAACCCGCCATGAAAATCTTTTTCCTGCTGGTAAGACAGTTTAATATCATTTTACAAACGAAGTCAGCAAAGGAAAAGGGACTTTCCAACAGTGAGATAGCACAAAAGGTAGGGATTCCGCCTTTTGCAGTAGGAAAAACCTTAGAGCAGACAAAACAATTTAAAATTGCGGAACTTGGTGCTATTTTGGAAGAATGTGCTGAAATGGAAAGAAAAATAAAGTTAGGAATCATAAAAGACCAAATGGCATTAGAATTGCTTATTATTTCATTTTCTTCGTAAGAACGAAGCAAATCAGTTTACAATATACGAAG
This sequence comes from Lachnospiraceae bacterium, assembly GCA_017416505.1. The sequence goes on along the minus strand of JAFQCI010000148.1, from coordinate 68,435 downwards.
ATTTATTTTGATATCATAGGAAATTCAAAGAAAATTTCTGTGATATTAAAAAAGCAACTATCCGGTGAGAGAGATAGTTGCTTTTCTTTTTATGTTTTAAATTAAGCCATCTTAGAAACTGCTTTTGATAAACGAGCAACTTTTCTAGCAGCGTTGTTCTTATGGTAAACGCCCTTAGAAGCAGCCTTGTTGATTTCAGAAACAGTTAATTTTAATCTTTCTTGAGCCTGAGCCTTATCACCAGCAGCGATAGCAGCTTCTAACTTCTTAACAAGAGTCTTAACCTTAGTCTTAATCATTTTGTTTCTTAATGTTTTAGTTTCAATTACAAGAATTCTTTTCTTTGCAGATTTGATATTAGCCAAATCGGACACCTCTTTCTTAATGATTATAGTTTTATAGATACTTTGTTTTCATTATATCGGACACGGACAATTAATGTAAACATACCATTAAATAATAGCGAACACCTGGCTGGTTGTCAATAGTTTTTTTATATATAATGGGAAAATTTTGTTGTTATTTTTTGTTTATTTTTATGGTATGAAAAAGCGGTCTTGTGGCAATCCTAGTAAATAATGAAAGGAGGATATCATGGAAAACATAGCAAGAACAGACTTAGCCTTAGAACGAAAAGAAGACATAAAAGAAGATACACTTCGAGGTGTGATAGTAGAAACTCAGAATCGTCCGGGGAAAGGCATTGAGAAAACTACTATTATTATTGAAAATGAGGAAGGGGAAAAAACACTGGGAAAACCCAAAGGAACCTATATTACCATAGAAAGTGAATCATTAAGAGAATTTGATGAGGATTATCATAGAGAACTAAGTGAAGAATTAAAAGAAACCCTAAAATCCTTATTAGGAGGAACAAAAGAGATTTTAGTAGTAGGCTTGGGAAATCGCCAGATTACACCGGATGCCCTTGGGCCTTTTGTGGTAGACAATCTTTTTATTACCCGTCATTTAAACAAAGAAGGGATTTTAAATACTTATTACGACATTAGTGCCATTGCACCGGGAGTAATGGCACAAACAGGAATCGAAACAGGGGAAATCATAAAAGGGGTTTTAAAAGAGTCCAAAGCCAAAGCTTTAATAGTAATTGATGCCTTGGCGGCAAGAAATACAGAAAGGCTTAATAAAACCATACAGATTTCCGATGCAGGCATTTGTCCTGGGGCAGGAATTGGAAATAACCGGGTTCCTATTAACAAAGAAACCATGGGAGTAAAGGTAATTGCCATTGGAGTCCCTACAGTAATTGCAGTCCCATCTATTGTAAACGATTCTATGGGAAAAATGCTGGAAGCATTGGACAGACTGGATGCAAAAAAGGTATTAAAGAAATTTACAGAGGAAGAACGATATCGGCTTGCCTGCGAAATTTTAGAACCCTATCTATCTGAAATGTTTGTAACCCCAAAAAACATTGATGAGGCAGTAAAAAGAATCAGTTATACCATTTCAGAAGCAATTAACCAAATGTAAGAATGTTACTGTACACTCAGTACTCTGACACTTGCTGTCAGGGTACGTAATAGCATGATTTAGGATAAGTATTCATAATCTTATGCACCTTGGAATATAAATAATTGTGGCAACTGTTTAGGCAAAGAGTGTTACTGTTTACGAGGCACGAGTGGACAGTAACTGTGCCTGAAAAAGTAGTGATTGTAACCACTGCGACAGATTGACTATAAGCTTAAGGAAGGGATATCATGAGTAAACACCATTATGCGAAAACCGGGAAAAAAATCATGATACTTCTTCTTTTTTTTGTGATATTGTTGGAAGAAACAAGTCAAGGAATTCCGGTATTTTTAATCGACCAGATGTTTCCATATTTATCTAGTGATGTGGAAGAAAAGGATACAAGCTTGCTTTCAATGCTGATTTTGAAAGAAACCGTTACCAAGGAAGGGAAGGAGGAAGAGAGTACCACGGTGGCAGAAAATACAGAAGAGCCATCGACAGAAGTGGAGGAAACTGTATCAGTTTCTACACCTATGGTCTATAGTAGGACCGATTTGGAAAATTATGAATTTTTATTATCTAATTTTTATCTGGTAGACAGTACCACAACTATAACACAAAATGAGTTAAATGGTGCTGCACTTTTGGATATGGACCTTTCTTTAAACTTAGAAGGAACAGAGCCGAAAATATTGATTTATCATACCCATGGAAGTGAAAACTTTGCTGATAGTAGAGAAGGAGTAATGGAAGATTCCGTGATTGGGGTTGGGGATGAACTGGCAAGGATACTTCAGGAGGAATATAACATTGCGGTGTATCATGACCGAACGATTTACGACCAGGTAAATGGCAAATTAGACCGAAATAAAGCCTATGAAATGTCCAGAAAAGGTGTAAAAGCAATTTTAGAACAATACCCTTCTATAGAGGTAGTCATTGACTTGCATCGGGATGGGGTCAATGAAAATACACATTTAGTTACAAGTGTCAATGGAAAACCCACTGCTAAGATTATGTTTTTTAACGGAATGAGCCGAAGTGCTACCAATGGTGACATCGATTATTTATACAACGAAAACAAACAACAAAATCTGGCATTTTCCCTCCAAATGCAGATAAAGGCGAAGTCTTATTATCCGGATTTTGTCCGGAAAATATATTTGAAAGCCTATAAGTATAATCTGGATTTAAAGCCAAGGGCGACTTTGGTGGAAGTAGGAGGTCAGACCAATACAGTGGAAGAGGCGAAAAATGCCATGGAACCTTTTGCTAAGATTTTAGTGGAAACCTTAAGCAATGAATGATAGTTACTGTTCATGTGAACAGTAACGAATGATAACGCGATAGACATTTTTTGTTTAATTTCTGATGACTTTTTAGAAACAATATGATATGATGAAATGAGTTATGAGCAAAATTAGAAGAGTTAGCTGAACATACGGAGGAAACAATGTCGAATATAGAACAAAGTAAAATCAGAAATTTTTGTATCGTTGCCCATATTGACCACGGAAAGTCCACATTGGCAGACCGTATCATTGAAAAGACCGGTCTTTTAACCAGCAGGGAAATGCAGGCACAGGTACTTGATAATATGGACTTAGAGCGGGAAAGAGGAATTACCATAAAGGCTCAGACCGTTCGTACGGTATATAAGGCAAAAGATGGAGAAGAATATATTTTTAACCTCATTGATACTCCGGGACACGTGGATTTTAACTATGAGGTATCAAGAAGCCTTGCAGCCTGTGAAGGTGCTATTTTGGTAGTAGATGCGGCCCAGGGAATTGAGGCACAAACTCTGGCGAATGTATATCTTGCATTAGACCATGATTTAGAGGTATTTCCGGTGATTAATAAAATCGACCTGCCAAGTGCGGACCCGGAACGTGTCAAAAATGAAATAGAAGATGTTATTGGAATCGAGGCACAGGATGCACCATTGATTTCAGCTAAGACAGGACTAAATATTGAAGATGTGTTAGAGGAAATCGTAGCTAAGATACCTGCTCCCCAAGGAGATAAAAACGGTCCTTTAAAAGCTCTTATTTTTGATAGTGTGTATGATGCATACAAAGGTGTTATTGTATTCTGCAGAATCAAAGAAGGAACAGTAAAAAAAGGAACGACCATTAAGATGATGGCAAGCGGTGCCAAGGCAGATGTAGTAGAAGTAGGTTATTTTGGAGCCGGACAGTTCATTCCTTGTGACGAATTATCTGCAGGAATGGTAGGATATATCACAGCCAGTTTAAAAAATGTAAAGGATACTACCGTAGGTGATACCATTACAGATGCAAACAATGAATGTGATGAGCCACTACCGGGATATAAAAAAGTAAATCCGATGGTATATTGTGGACTTTATCCCGCAGACGGAGCGAAATATCCGGATTTACGAGATGCCTTGGAAAAACTGCAGTTAAATGATGCATCCCTTCAATATGAGCCGGAAACCTCTATTGCCTTAGGTTTTGGATTCCGATGCGGATTTTTAGGACTACTTCATTTGGAAATCATTCAAGAAAGATTAGAAAGAGAATATAATTTAGATTTGGTTACTACAGCACCAGGGGTAATCTATAAAGTGTATCAAACCGATGGAACGGTGATGGAATTAACCAATCCTTCCAATCTTCCGGACCCATCCAAGATTGAATACATGGAAGAACCAATGGTAAAAGCAGAAATTATGGTTACCACAGAATATGTAGGAGCCATTATGAAACTTTGTCAGGAACGACGGGGAATTTATCTTGGAATGGAATACATGGAAGAAACCAGAGCCGTGTTACGTTACGAACTTCCATTAAATGAAATTATTTATGATTTCTTTGATGCCTTAAAATCAAGATCCAGAGGTTACGCATCCTTTGATTATGAAATGAGCGAATATGTAAAATCCGATTTGGTAAAATTAGATATCCTAATTAATAAAGAAGAAGTGGATGCCCTATCCTTCATCATACATGCTTCTACTGCATATGAACGTGGAAGAAAAATGTGTGAAAAATTAAAAGAAGAAATTCCGAGACATTTGTTTGAAATACCGATTCAGGCAGCCATTGGAAGCAAGGTAATTGCCAGAGAAACTGTAAAAGCTATGCGAAAAGACGTATTAGCGAAGTGTTACGGTGGAGATATCAGCCGTAAGAGAAAGCTGTTAGAGAAACAAAAAGAAGGAAAGAAACGAATGCGTCAGGTAGGAAACGTGGAAATTCCACAACAGGCATTTATGAGTGTCTTAAAACTTGATGAAGAATAAAAGGGTGTAAGTGCCATAAAGTCAAAAAGCGAAGTGAAGCATGGGATGTATCTTATGTACGTTCACTCGCTTTTTTTAGTGAATCATTTAAAAATTTAGGAAATCGCGAAGCTATCAAAACTTATATTGTGTGATACGAAATAAATATTTATTGAAAACCCGTTCGGAGGAAACAGAACATGAAGAAAAAAGCATCCCTTTATCTGCATATCCCTTTCTGTGTCAGGAAATGTCACTACTGTGACTTTCTTTCCGTAGCCACCACTAAAGAAAGAAGAAAAAACTATCTGAAAAGCTTGGCACTTGAAATCAGTCAGACCGACTTTTCTTCCTACGAACCCTACACGATTTTCTTTGGAGGAGGAACTCCGTCTTTGTTGGAACCGGAAGAATTACTTTATATCAAACAAGAACTGGATAAGAAAAATATGTGGCAGGGGGCTGAGGAAATTACCATAGAATGCAATCCGGATTCCATAACAAAAGAAAAATTAAAGACTTACCGGAACATGGGGATTCATCGGTTAAGTATGGGACTACAAAGCACGAATAGGGAAGAATTAAAGCTATTAGGAAGAATCCATGATTACGATACCTTCCTTGAAAAATATCAAATGGCAAGACAGGAGGGCTTTGATAATATTAACATTGACCTTATGTCTGCCATACCAAAACAAACCATAACATCCTATATGGATGGACTAAATAAAATCATTGACCTAAATCCGGAGCATATTTCTTCTTATAGTTTGATTCTGGAAGAAGGAACTCCTTTTTATGAGAACGAAGAAATAATAAAAATGCTTCCAACTGAGGAGGAAGAGAGGGAAATGTATCATAGAACCAAAGAAATACTGCAAAACAGCGGTTATGAGCGTTATGAGATTTCAAATTATGCAAAACCGGGGAAAGAATGCCTCCATAATCTGGTTTACTGGGAATTAGGAGAATATTTCGGATTAGGATTAGGTGCTTCTTCTTATGTAAAAGAAGTTCGGTATAAAAATCATGATACCTTTGAAGAATATGAGAAGCATCCAAATCAAAAAATAGAGGTGGAGGAAGTAGGAAAACAACAAAAAATGGAAGAATTTATCTTCCTTGGATTGAGGAAAATAAAAGGGATATCCAAAAAAGACTTCCACCAATTTTTTCAAATTTCTATCGAAGATGTTTATGGAGAAATCATAAAAAAATATGAAGCTTTAGGATTTCTTCAATGTGAAGGGGACAGATTGAGTTTTACATCGAAAGGTCTGGATGTGAGCAATCAGATTTTAAGCGAATTTTTACTATAGAAAATACAAAAAAACTGTTGACAAATCATAGTGTCAGTGATAAGTTATATGTAGATGTTAGCACTCGATGATAGAGAGTGCTAACAAACAAGCCAGAGAAAGGATGATGGCATGCAGTTGGACGAACGTAAGATGAAAATTCTTCAAGCAATCGTTGCAAACTACCTGGAAACCGGGGAACCGGTTGGCTCCAGAACCATATCAAAGTTCACAGATTTGAACTTAAGCTCTGCCACAATCCGTAATGAAATGGCAGACTTAGAAGAGCTGGGATACATTATCCAGCCTCATACCTCAGCAGGAAGAATTCCTACCGATGCCGGATATCGGGTTTATGTAGATAAGCTGATGAAGGAGAAGGAAGAAGAGAAAGAAAATATTAAACAAAACCTGCTGGAACGGGTAGACAGAGTGGAGAACCTATTAAAACAGGTAGCTAAGGTTTTGGCATATAACACCAATTATGCGACTTTGGTTTCGGCCCCTCAGTATAAGAACAAAAAGATAAAATTCATTCAATTATCTATAGTGGATGATAATCAGCTTTTAGCAGTTATTATGGTAGATAATAACGTAATTAAAAATCAAATTGTAGATTTAACCACACCACTTGGAAATGAAGAAGTATTAAAATTGAATCTTTTATTAAACTCATTTTTGCAAGGACAGTCCTTGGAAGACATTAACATTGAAATGATTTCCACCATGAAAGAACAGGCGGGAATGCATAAAGATTTACTGGAGCAGATTTTCAATGGCGTAGTGGAGGCGATTCATGCAGCGGATGAGTTGGAGATATACACCAGTGGTACTACGAATATTTTAAAATATCCGGAATTAGGTGACATCAATAAAACCAGTGAAATCTTAGAAGCCATTGAAGAGAAAAAGCTGCTGACTGACCTGATTGATGAAACCTTAAGCCATGATGAAAGTCATGGAATACAGGTATACATTGGAGATGAAGCTCCTGTATCAAATATGAAAGATTTAAGTATCGTTACAGCCACCTATGAATTAGAAGAAGGAGCCAAAGGAACCATTGGAATCATTGGACCGAAGCGAATGGATTACAAAAAAGTTGTAACGACATTGCAGAATTTAACCGAAGAGTTGGATGTTATATTTAAAAAGAAAGGAAAATAGGTGGATAAATGGAGAAAAATAAGGGAAGCCAGGAAAATATGAAGCAGGAAGAAAACAAACAGGAAGCAGTACAAGAAGAAACTGCCAAGAAAGAAGATGTAAAACAAGAAGAAAATAAGAAAGATGCAGGGAATAAAGCTACTCAGGAAACAAAGAAGAATACAAAGAATACTGAGTCAGCAAAGAAGAATGCAAAACCGGCTGGAAGAAGAAATCAGAAAAAGACCGGAAACACTGCATCTAATCATGTAGCAGAAGAACTGGCTCTTGCAAAGAAACAAGAAGAGCTGGATGAAGCCAATGATAAATATAAAAGACTTTTATCAGAATTCGAGAATGCCAGAAAACGTACTGAAAAAGAAACAGCCAGAAGATATGATGAAGGTGCAAAAGGCGTTTTAGAAAAGCTGTTGCCGATTGTAGACAATTTTGAAAGAGCCTTACAGTCCATACCGGAAGAAGATAAGGACAGAGCCTTTGAACAAGGTGTATCGGCTATTTATAAGCAGTTAATGACTACTTTTGAATCCATAGGAGTAGCGCCTATGAATGCAGAAGGAAAAGAATTTAATCCTGATTTGCATAATGCAGTAATGCATATCGAAGATGATACCCAGGGTGAAAATGTAGTAGTAGAAGAATTGCAAAAAGGATACATGTATAAAGAAAGCGTTCTTCGTCATAGTATGGTGAAGGTAGCCAATTAAAATAAAGAAAACTGCGAAATACAGCAGATTCTTAGATTATAATAAAATCAAACATTGTGTGACAAAAGTCACTTTATTTAGGAGGAAAATAAAATGGGAAAAATTATTGGTATTGACTTAGGAACAACAAACTCATGTGTAGCAGTTATGGAAGGTGGTAAACCGGTTGTTATCACAAATGCAGAAGGTGCAAGAACTACTCCATCTGTAGTAGCTTTCACAAAGACTGGTGAAAGAGTTGTAGGTGAACCTGCAAAAAGACAGGCGGTAACAAATGCAGATAAGACTATCGCTTCTATCAAGAGATACATGGGTAGTGATTATAAAGTATCTATCGATGATAAGAAATACTCACCACAGGAAATTTCTGCTATGACACTTCAAAAGTTAAAAGCAGATGCAGAAAGCTATTTAGGTGAAAAAGTAACAGAAGCAGTTATCACTGTACCAGCTTACTTCTCAGATTCTCAAAGACAGGCAACTAAAGATGCAGGTAAGATTGCAGGTCTTGATGTAAAGAGAATCATCAACGAGCCAACAGCAGCAGCTTTATCTTATGGTCTTGATAATGAAAAAGAACAAAAAATCATGGTATACGACTTAGGTGGTGGTACATTCGATGTATCTATCATTGAAATCGGTGATGGTGTTATTGAAGTATTAGCAACCGCTGGTGATAACCAACTTGGTGGTGATGACTTCGATAACGTAATTACTCAATATATGTTAGATGAATTCAAGAAACAAGAAGGCGTTGACTTATCAAATGATAAGATGGCAATGCAAAGATTAAAAGAAGCAGCAGAAAAAGCAAAGAAAGAATTATCTGCAGCTACAACTACTAACATTAACCTTCCTTTCATTACTGCAACTGCAGAAGGACCAAAGCACTTTGACATGAACTTAACTCGTGCTAAATTTGATGAATTAACATCAAGCTTAGTAGAAAGAACTGCGGTTCCTGTTCAAACAGCATTAAAGGATGCAGGCTTAACTGCAAGCGAATTAGATAAGGTATTATTAGTAGGTGGTTCTACTCGTATGATTTCCGTACAGGAAAAGGTAAAACAATTAACAGGAAAAGAACCATTTAAGGGTATCAATCCAGATGAATGTGTTGCTATCGGTGCATCTATCCAAGGTGGTAAGTTAGCAGGTGATGCTGGTGCAGGTGAAATCTTATTATTAGACGTAACTCCACTTTCATTATCTATCGAAACTATGGGTGGTGTTGCAACCAGATTAATCGAAAGAAATACTACCATTCCTACAAAGAAGAGCCAGATTTTCTCTACTGCACAGGATAACCAGGATGCTGTTGATATCAACGTAGTACAAGGTGAAAGACAATTTGCAAGAGATAATAAGAGCATTGGTAGATTCAGATTAGATGGTATTGCTCCGGCAAGAAGAGGTGTGCCACAAATCGAAGTTACTTTCGATATCGATGCAAATGGTATCGTTAATGTATCTGCAAAGGATTTAGGAACAGGAAAAGAACAACACATTACCATTACAGCAGGTTCTAACCTTTCAGATGCAGATATCGAAAAGGCAGTAAAAGAAGCTGCAGAATACGAAGCACAGGATAAGAAACGTAAGGAAGCCATTGAAGCACGTAATGATGCAGATGCTATGGTATTCCAGACTGAAAAGGCATTAAATGAAGTTGGGGATAAGTTAGACCCAGCAGGAAAGACAAAGGTTGAAGCAGACCTTGCTGCATTAAAGGAAATGATTGAAAAGACAGATGCTGAAAATATGTCAGAATCTGAAGTAGAACAAATCAAGTCATTAAAAGAAACATTAATGAACAGTGCGCAAGATTTATTTGCTAAATTATATGAACAGAATGGTCCTGGAGCAAATGCAGGAACAGGAGCAACCAGCCCTAACTATTCTGAAGATGGCGACGTTGTAGATGGAGAATACAAAGAGGTATAATCCCTCATGGTGCAGTATCACAAGGTAATCTTGTGATACTGTTTAAATAATGAGAAAGGGCAATGTTATGGCAGATAAAAGAGATTATTATGAAGTATTAGGAATACAAAAAGGTGCTTCGGATGCTGAAATCAAAAAAGCATATCGCCAGGTTGCAAAAAAGTATCACCCGGATATGAATCCTGGAGATAAAGAAGCAGAAGCAAAGTTTAAAGAAGCTACAGAAGCATATGAAGTACTTAGTGACTCTGAAAAGAGAGCACGTTATGATCAATTTGGTCATGCAGCCTTTGACCCAAATTCAGGAGCAGGTGGAGGATTTGGCGGTTTTGATGGTTTCGATATGGGAGATATGTTTGGAGATATTTTCGGAGATATGTTCGGTGGAAGAAGTTCCAGAAAAACCAATGGTCCAATGAAGGGCGCAAACATAAAGAGCGGTATCCGTGTCAGCTTTGAAGAAGCAGTATTCGGAACAGAAAAAGAATTAGAAATTCCATTAAAGGACGAATGTAAAGACTGTAATGGAACTGGCGCACAGCCTGGTACTGCTCCGGAAATATGTACGAAGTGTGGCGGAAAAGGTCAGGTTGTATATACCCAGCAATCCTTATTTGGCATGGTGAGAAATGTGCAGACTTGTCCTGATTGTAGCGGCTCCGGTAAAATCGTAAAACATAAATGTAGTTTCTGTGCAGGAACCGGTTATGTAAAGAGCAAGAAAAAGATTTCGGTTACAGTGCCTGCTGGTATTGATAACGGACAAAATATCCGTATGCGTGAAAAAGGAGAGCCGGGAACCAATGGCGGACCAAGAGGAGATTTGTTAATTACTATTTTAGTAGACAGACATCCAAAATTCCAACGTCAGGAATATGATATCTTTTCTACAGAACCGATTTCCTTTACCCAGGCAGCATTAGGTTCTACGATTTCTATTGATACCATTGATGGAAAAGTAGATTATGAAATTAAGCCGGGTACACAAACAGACACGAAGATTAAGTTAAAAGGAAAAGGTGTTCCGACACTTAGAAATAAAAATATCCGCGGTGACCATTATGTAACCTTAGTGGTAGAAGTACCGGATAAATTGACCAAAGAACAAAAAGATATTTTAAATCAATACGACCAGACCGTAACAGACAGTTCCAGAAGAGCAGCAGATGCGCAAGGAGATGTATTTAGTTCCGGACTAGGACATAAGAAAAAGAAGAAGAAATTTTAATAGACAAAAGGGTGAACAATCTTTTTAGAATAAAAGATTATTCGCCCATTTTGTCGTTTCAAAAACAAAAAGAAAGGATTTTTACTATGAAATGGACGAAATTAACCATTGATACCACCACAGCGGCAGAAGATATGATTAGCTATGCTTTAAGTGAATTGGGAATCGAAGGAATTGAGATAGAGGACCATGTTCCTTTGACAGAAGAAGAAAAAGCGAGAATGTATGTGGATTTACTACCAGATGAGATTGCACCAGATGATGGAACTGCAAGAATCAGCTGTTATATTGACCCGGAAGTGAATATGGAAGAATTGGTGGAACAAATCAAGGAACAGTTGGATGAAATCGAGCAATTTATCCCGGTCGGTGCGAAAACCATAACTGTAGGAGAAACAGAAGATAAGGACTGGATTAATAATTGGAAACAGTTTTTTAAGCCTTTCCGTGTCAATGACCATATCGTAATTAAGCCAACCTGGGAAGTGTTAGAAGATAAAAAAGATACAGATACAGTTGTAGAAATTGACCCAGGAACAGCTTTTGGTACCGGTTCTCATCATACCACGAAATTATGTATCCATCAGTTAGATAAATACATGAAAAAAGGAGATATGCTGCTAGACGTAGGTTGTGGAAGCGGTATTCTATCTATTATTGGTTTAAAATTAGGAGCAGGGTTTGCAGTAGGAACTGATATTGATGAACACGCCATCAGTGCTACCTTAGAAAATCTTGAGAAAAATAGTCTGACTAATAAGAATATGGAAGTGTTCCAGGGAAATATCCTGTCAGACCAGGCGACCAAAGACAGAGTGGGATATGAAAAATATGATATCGTACTTGCAAATATATTGGCAGATGTTTTAGTGCCGCTGTCTGAAATTATCCGTCCACATATGAAAAAAGATGGTATCATCGTAATGTCAGGAATTATTAATACTAAGGAAGAAGAAGTAAAAGAAGCCCTTTTAAGAAATGGATTTGAAATCATAGAAATCACATATTCTGGCGAATGGGTAGCAATTACTGCAAAATAATGGAGGCTCCATGTATCGATTTTTTAGTTTAGAAGAAACATTTACAAAAGAAACCGTTGAGATAGTAGGAGAAGATGTCAATCATATCAAAAACGTCCTTCGTATGAAAATTGGAGAAGAAATTCAAATCAGCAATGGAAATGAGAAAGAATATATTTGTACCATTCAATCTATGGAGAAAGATAAAATTATCGCAAAGATTGTAGATATCATTGGGACAACTTCAGAACTACCGGCAAAGATTACCTTATATCAAGGCTTGCCAAAAGGGGATAAAATAGAGTATATTATTCAGAAGGCAGTAGAACTTGGTGCCTATCGTATTGTGTTGGTGGATACCAAACGCACTGTGGTAAAATTGGACGAGAAAAAAGCATCCAAGAAGATAGAACGCTATAATGCCATTGCCCTTAGTGCCGCAAAACAGGCAAAACGCTCTTTGATACCAAAGGTAGAAGGTGTCATGTCATTGGAAAAGGCATTAAATGAGGCAAAAATGCTGGATGAAATACTGATACCTTATGAAAATGCCGAAGGGATTTCTTATGCAAAAGAAGTGATAAAGAATCTAAAAGGAAAAGAATCCATTGGAGTATTTATCGGTCCGGAGGGCGGATTTGCAGAAGAAGAAGTACAAAAGGCCAAGGAACAAGGTGCAAAATGTATTACTTTGGGAAAGCGGATTTTACGGACAGAAACGGCAGCATTAACGGCATTATCTATTTTAATGTTTGAATTAGAGGAAGAATAACCTAAGGATAAAGAAAGGAACACACCATGGAAATATATTTGGATAATTCTGCTACCACTAAAATTTTCCCTTCTGTGGGGGAAAAGATGTTAAAAGTAATGCAGGAGGATTATGGGAATCCTTCTTCTTTACATAAAAAAGGGATAGAGGCAGAATACTATTTGAAAGAAACAAGAGAAATTCTGGCTAAGATATTAAAGGTAACTCCAAAGGAAATTTTATTTACATCCGGTGGAACAGAATCCAATAATACCGCTTTGATTGGTGCAGCCCTGGCATTAAAGAAAAGAGGAAACCATATTATCAGCACTGCTTTTGAACACGCCTCTGTATATAATCCTTTGCTATACTTAAAAGAATTAGGATTTGATATTACCTTTTTACCTGTTACCAAAGAAGGAAAAGTAGAGGTTGAGGTTTTAGAGGAAGCCATAAGAGAAGATACCATTTTAGTGTCTATTATGCACGTGAATAATGAAATTGGTGCAGTACAGGATTTGGAATTGTTAGGGGAAACCATAAAAAGAAAAAATAAAGATACCCTGTTCCATGTAGATGCCATTCAAAGTTTTGGAAAATTTCAAATATATCCTAAAAAAGCAAAGATTGATTTGCTGTCGGTAAGTGGACATAAAATTCATGGACCGAAAGGTGTGGGATTTTTATATATCAAAGAGAAAACTAAGGTAAAGCCTATCATTTACGGTGGCGGACAACAAAAGGGAATGCGTTCCGGAACCGATAATGTACCAGGAATCGCAGGACTTGGTGTGGCTGCGAAAGAGATGTATGAACATTTGGAAGAAAGAAACAGGCATATGAAAGAATGCAAAGAACATTTCTTAAATCGATTGCAGGAAATGGAAGGATGTTATTACAACCAAGGAGAGGCACCCAACATTATTAGTGTCAGTTTCGAAGGAATCCGAAGTGAAGTATTGCTTCATGCCTTGGAAGAAAAAGAAATTTATGTATCCTCCGGTTCTGCCTGTTCCTCAAACCATCCGGGTATCAGTGGCACCTTAAAAGCCATCGGTGTCAGGGAAGACCTTTTGGATGCTACATTGCGATTTAGTCTTTGCGGGGAAAATACCATAGAACAGATGGACGAAACCATAGAACAGTTAAAAATATTGCTTCCGCAATTAAGAAGATTTGTAAGAAAATAAAATTACCAGAAAGAAAGGAAATATGTACAAAGTACATAAAGGATGAACGATGAAATTAAATGCCTTCCTTGTGAAGTACGCTGAAATAGGAATCAAAGGAAAAAACAGACACATATTTGAAGATGCTTTGGTATCTCAAATTCGGAATGCCATAGAACCCATTGCAGATTTTCAAATACGAAAAGAACCAGGAAGAATCTTTTTAGAAGCAAAAGATGATTATGACTATGATGAAGTAGTCGAAGCATTACAAAGGGTATTTGGTATTGTAGGTATCTGTCCGGTATTGATTGAACCAAATTTTGAATGGGATAATTTGGTGAAGACTACCATAAAATATGTAGAAGAACAATACGAAAATAAGAATTTTACGTTTAAGGTCAGTGCAAGACGTTCCAACAAGGGTTATGAAAAAGATTCCATGGAAATCGGAAGAGACATGGGAGGAGAATTATTGGACAAGTTCCCTGATTTATCTGTAGATGTCCATAACCCGGAAGTGGATTTAAAGATAGAAATCCGAAGCAAAGCTTATATTTATTCCAAAACCATAAAGGGTGCAGGAGGACTTCCTGTAGGGACCAATGGAAAAGCTATGTTATTGTTATCAGGCGGTATTGACAGTCCGGTAGCAGGATACATGATTGCAAAACGTGGAGTAAAAATAGATGCCACGTATTTCCATGCACCTCCATATACCAGCGAACGTGCAAAACAAAAAGTTGTGGACTTGGCAAAACTGGTATCGAAATATTCCGGGAAGATAAATCTAAATGTAGTGAATTTTACAGATATTCAGCTGGCAATTTACGAAAAATGCCCTCATGAGCAATTAACCATTATTATGAGAAGATATATGATGAAAATCGCAGAACAACTGGCAGAAAAAAGTAACTGTCAGGCATTGGTAACCGGAGAAAGTATCGGACAGGTTGCAAGCCAGACCATTTACAGCCTTGGAGTTACCAATGAAGTTTGTAAACTGCCGGTATTCCGTCCATGTATCGGAATGGATAAACAAGAAATCGTGGATATTTCAGAACAGATTAATACCTATGAAACTTCTATCCAGCCATTCGAAGACTGTTGTACTATTTTCGTAGCAAAACACCCTGTTACGAAACCAACCCTAAAATCCATTGAACATTCAGAAGAAAAATTAGCAGACGTCATCGATGGTTTAATGGAAGAAGCACTAAATTCAGTAGAAACCATTGTAATTCGATAGAGAAAAACCTTACTGTTTAAACAGTAACAAAAAAACAAGCCGGCATTTCACCGGCTTGTTTAAAATAAAAATTATGTTATAAATTACTCAATGATGTATGGTGCAAGCTTTTCAATGATTTCGTCTACACCTTCAGATGCATGAATGTTTAAGTCGATTGGCTTAGTGATATCTAAAGAAAAGATACCCATAATAGACTTAGCATCGATTACGTATCTTCCTGATACTAAATCGAATTCAGCATCGAACTTGCTGATTTCATTTACAAAAGTCTTAACCTTCTCGATTGAATTTAAAGAAATTTTTACTGTTTTCATTGTAACTCCTCCTTATTTTTGATAAACAATGAAAAGAAAGATACTTTCTTTTTCGTTGTCAAACTATGTTTATATAGTAAAGGTTCGAGGTTAAAAAGTCAATATAAAAACTACCGAAAAAATGGAAAACAATAGAATTAATTTAGTGAAAAATGAAGAAAATGAGTAAGAATATAAGGTTTAAAAAGAAACACGGAGGAAAAAATGAACCAGATAAGAAAAGTAGGAACCCTGACTTTAGGATGTAAGGTAAATCAATATGAAACAGATGCAGTAACGGAACTGTTGGAAAATGCAGGATATCAGACGGTACCTTTCGAAGAAGAGGCAGATGTTTATATTATTAATACCTGCTCTGTTACCAATGTAGCAGATAGAAAAAGTATGAAAATGATTCGAAGAGCCAAAAAAAAGAATCCTGAGGCAGTCATTGTGGCTATGGGATGCTTTGTTCAGGCAAAAGCAGAAGAATTAGAAAATACTGAATTTATTGATATTCTGATTGGGAATAATAAAAAGAAAGAGATTGTATCTGTTTTAGAGGAATATTTTGAAACCCATAGAAAAAAGACAGAAGTAATGGATTTGTTCCATACTCATGATTATGAAGAATTATCCTTAAAAAAACAGGTAGAGCATACCAGAGCTTATATTAAGGTACAAGACGGTTGTAACCAGTTTTGTTCTTATTGTATCATTCCTTACACCAGAGGAAGGGCAAGAAGCAGAAAAAAAGAACAGATTTTAGAAGAAATTAAGAGTTTAGGGAAAGAAGGATATAAGGAAGTTGTTTTAACAGGAATCCATTTATCCTCTTATGGAAAAGATTTAGAAAATACCTCTTTACTGGATTTGATTCAGGAAGTATCAAAAATAGAAGAAATTAAAAGAATCCGCTTAGGCTCCTTAGAACCTAATATTATTACAGAAGAGTTTGTAATGGCATTAAAGGACAATGAAAAATTCTGTCCTCATTTTCACTTGTCCTTACAAAGTGGCTGTGATGAAACTTTAAAGAGAATGAACCGCCATTATAAGGCTGCGGATTTTAAAGAAAAGGCTTTATTGCTTCGAAAATACTTCGACAGACCTGCGTTGACAACAGATGTTATTGTAGGTTTTCCGGGAGAAACGGAAGAAGAATTTAAGGCTACTTATGAGTTTTTAAAGGATATTGAGTTTTATGAAATGCACGTCTTTAAATTTTCCCCAAGAAAGGGAACCAGGGCAGAAAGCATGGAAAACCAGGTGCCGGAAGAAATCAAAAACCAAAGAAGTGCAATTTTAATTGAGCTTGGAAATCAAAATAAAGAAGCTTATGAAGCCTTATTTGAACAGGAAGAAAAAGAAATACTAATCGAAGAGGAAATCGAAGAAAATGGAGAGGTATTTTTCGTAGGACATACCAAGAGGTATATCCGCTATCAGGTGCCAAAAAACGAGAAAACGGCAATAAATGAGTTGTTACTGTTCAAACGTGAACAGTAACAAACGCAATGAAACAGTTATATTCTTTCTAAAAAAGTATTGAAAAAATTTACAATATATATTATCATAGTTTTTAAGTGTGATAGTACGTGAATAAGTGAATAAGGAGGAAGATATGGAAAACAATAATACCCAGTTCTTTAAAGTTGTGAAGGAGCAAGAGCCAGAAGTAATGGAGATTTTAGATAATGTTTATCTGGCACTTACAGAAAAAGGATATAATCCGGTTTCACAGATTGTAGGTTATATTATGTCTGGCGACCCTACGTTTATTACCAGTCATAAAAATGCCCGTAGCCTGATTATGAAGGCGGAACGTGATGAATTAATTGAAGCACTGTTAGAGAATTACATTAATACAAAATTTAAATAATAAACATAAGATAAAAGGAATAGCATATGCGAATCATAGGTTTGGATTTTGGAACGAAGACAGTAGGGGTAGCCCTAAGTGATGAACTTAAATTAACAGCCCAGGCATTTGAAACTATCACTCGAAAATCAGAAAATAAGCTTAGACAGACCTTGGCGAGAATTGAAGAAATCATTGAAGAATATCAGGTTGAAAAAATTGTATTAGGCTACCCGAAAAACATGAACAATACCATTGGAGAACGTGCCAGTGCAGTGGAAGCTTTTAAGGAATCTTTGGAAAGACGGACTGGATTGGAAGTAATACTATGGGATGAACGTCTTTCCACCGTAGAAGCTGAAAAAGTTTTGATGGAACAGGGTGTAAGACGGGAACATCGGAAAGAACACGTAGACCAGATTGCAGCCGCCATTATTTTAAGCGGTTATTTGGATTCAATGAATGCACAGTAAGGAGAACAGATAAAAATATGTCAGAAAATAAGCTCTCTTTTTTAGCTGAAAATGGAGAAAAGATTGAATTTGAAGTATTAGAACAGACTAAGTTAAATGGTAAAGAATATTTACTGGTATCAGACAAAGAAGATGAAGAAGCATATATTATGCAGAAAATAAAGGAAGAAGGAGCAGACGAATACTACGAATTTGTAGAAGATGATACAGTATTGGATGCCCTTGCGAAAGTATTTGAAGAATTATTAGAAGATGTAGAAATAATATAGGAGGAAAAAATAAATTGAAATCAGAAAATAATAAAGGAGTAAAAATCATTCCTTTGGGCGGACTGGAACAGATAGGAATGAATATTACGGCATTTGAGTACGAAGACAGTATCATTGTTGTGGATTGCGGGTTATCTTTTCCGGATGATGAAATGTTGGGAATCGACCTGGTTATCCCTGATGTTACTTATTTGAAAGAAAATGCCTCTAAGGTAAAGGGACTTGTGATTACCCATGGCCATGAAGATCACATTGGAGCGATTCCTTATGTATTAAAGGAATTAAATATCCCGATTTATGCTACCAAATTAACTATGGGTATCATTGAGCATAAGTTAAAAGAACATAACTTAATGAGAACCACCAAAACGAAGGTGGTAAAATATGGACAGTCCATTAATTTAGGTTGTTTTCGAATTGAATTTATCCGTGTAAATCATAGTATTGCAGATGCAGCAGCTTTAGCAATTTATACACCGGCAGGTGTGATTGTCCATACCGGAGATTTTAAAATCGATTATACACCGGTGTTCGGAGAAGTTACTGATTTGCAACGCTTTGCTGAATTAGGGAAAAAAGGTGTGTTAGCCCTGATGACAGACAGCACCAATGTAGAACGACCAGGATTTACCATGTCAGAACGAACGGTAGGAAAGACTATTGATGGTCTGTTTGCAGAAAATAAAGAAAATCGTATTATTGTTGCTACCTTTGCTTCTAACGTGGACAGAGTACAGCAAATTATTAATTCTGCTGTTAAGTACGGAAGAAAAGTAGTCATCGAAGGAAGAAGTATGGTGAATATTATCACCACAGCACAGGAGTTAGGTTATATCAATATTCCGGAAAATACTTTGATAGATATAGAACAGATAAAGAATTATACCAATGACCAGATTGTTTTGATTACTACTGGAAGCCAGGGAGAAACCATGGCAGCCTTGTCCAGAATGGCAGCTTCTGTTCATAAGAAGATATCCATTGTGCCAGGAGATACGGTTATCTTTAGTTCTCATCCAATCCCTGGAAATGAAAAGGCAGTATCCAAGGTAATCAATGAGTTGGTAAGAAAGGGTGCCAATGTTGTATTCCAGGATACTCACGTATCCGGTCATGCCTGCCAGGAAGAAATCAAACTTATCTATGCTTTGACGAAACCGATGTATGCGATTCCGGTGCATGGTGAATACAGACATTTAAAAACCCATGCCAAATTAGCTATGGATATGGGTGTAGAAAAAGACCATGTATTGGTGTTATCGTCAGGTGAAGTACTGGAAATATCTAAGGAAAGTGCAAAGATAGTAGGAAACGTTCCTTGTCAGGGCATTTTGGTAGATGGTTTGGGTGTTGGTGATGTAGGAAACATTGTATTGAGAGATAGACAACACCTGTCCCAGAACGGACTTTTAATTGTAGTAGTAACCTTAGAAAAGTATAGCAATCAGTTGATTGCAGGACCAGACATTGTATCCAGAGGTTTTGTATATGTCAGAGAATCAGAAACTTTGATGGACGATGCTAAGATGGTAGTACAGGATGCATTGGATGAATGTTTAAGAAAGAACATTACAGACTGGGGCAGAATAAAGACTGCCATCAAAGATTCTTTGGGAGAGTTTTTATGGAAGAGAACAAAGAGAAATCCTATGATTCTTCCTATTATTACAGAAGTCTAAAAAGAGGTGTAATTGGTGAAAGATATTGTATTTCAGACAAAAGAATTAGCAAAAGCAATTAAAAAAAGCAATGAATATAACCAATATCAAAGAATCCGCCAAAATCTAAAAAAAGATATGGAATTGTTCGACCGGGTTCAGGAGTTACGGAAACGTAATTTTGAGTTACAAAGCCGCTCTGATATCGGAAATATGTTCGAAGAAATCGAACGATTGAATTCTGAATTTAGTGCAATTATGAAAATGCCTATCGTAAATGAATTTTTAATGGCAGAACAACGTCTATGCAAAATGATGCAGGAGGTATATTCTTCTTTGTCAGATGGATTAGATTTTGAACTAGGTTTTTTGGAAAAGTAGGTGGAGTAAGATGGCAAAGAGTGCCAAGAAGAAAAGTAAAAAGAACAAGCAACAGCAATTATATAATACATTGCAGTTAAGTATAGGGTTTGGAATTAATGTAATCATACTGATCGTACTGGTGCAGGCATTTTATTTTGCTTATCAGTTTAGTTATGATGTATTTTCTGATACAGTATATAATTTAAATGACAACAGGGATATTGCGATTACCGTTGATTCCGGTGCAAGTAGTATGGAAGTAGCAGCATTGCTGGAAGAAAAAGGCGTGGTAGAGGATAAGTATGTAGCTTTTGTCAGAGCAAAGCTTACGAAAGCTACGGTTATGCCGGGAACTTATGTATTACAACCATCCATGACTTTGGATGAAATTTATGAAGTATTAGGCAATACGGAAAAAGAGGAGTAGTTATGATTACGAATCCTTCCATTACAGAATACATTAATTCTTTGAATTTACCAGAAGACCCTTTATTATATGAAATAGAAAAAGAAGCCAGAAAACAGCAGGTTCCGATTATTCGAACGGAAATGAAAAATCTGTTAAAAGTATTATTACAGATAAAAAAACCGAAAAAGATTTTGGAAGTAGGGACTGCGGTTGGTTTTTCTGCTCTCTTTATGAGTAAATATCTTGAACCTGGAGCGACCATTACTACTATAGAACGCTATGAACCCCGAATTGAAAAAGCAAAGGAAAACTTTAAAAAAGCAGATGAAAAGCAATGTATCACTCTGTTAGAAGGAGATGCCATAGAGATATTAAAGGAATTGAATGAATCCTACGATTTTATTTTTATGGATGCTGCCAAAGGACAGTACATTAATTTTCTACCGGATATATTAAGATTATTAAATAAAGATGGATTGCTTGTTTCAGACAATGTTTTGCAAGAAGGGGAACTGGTAAAATCAAGATATGCAGTTACCAGAAGAAACCGAACCATTCACAGCAGAATGAGAGAATATCTTTATACTATTACCCATATGGAGGAATTGTCTACGGTCATTCTTCCTTTAGGGGACGGTGTAACCATTAGTTGTTTGTTATAAAGATACCACAAAGTGCATAGTGAGCCATAGGTATCTGGGGTTAAAATACTTTTGACTTAAATATTCGATATAGAAAGGTGGAACCAGGTATGCGAAAGCCAGAATTATTAATACCTGCCGGAAGCTTGGAAGTGTTAAAGACAGCAGTGCTTTATGGAGCAGATGCGGTCTATATAGGAGGAGAAATGTTTGGTCTTCGTGCCAAAGCCAAAAACTTCTCGAAAGAAGACATGATAAAGGGACTGGAATTCGCCCATGAACATGGTGTAAAAGTTTATGTCACTGCTAATATTGTGGCACATAACGAAGATTTAAAGGAAGTACGGGAATACATGAAAGAATTAAAGGAAATCAAACCAGATGCTTTAATTATTTCAGACCCGGCAATTTTCACCATAGCAAGGGAAGAAGTACCGGAGATAGATATTCATATCAGTACCCAGGCGAATAATACGAATTATGGTACTTATTTATTCTGGCATAGTCTGGGTGCCACCAGAGTCGTTAGTGCCAGAGAATTATCACTAAAAGAAATCAAAGAAATCAGACGTAACATTCCAGATGAATTGGAAATTGAATCTTTTATTCATGGTGCCATGTGCATTTCTTATTCTGGAAGATGTCTTTTAAGCAATTATTTTACTGGAAGGGATGCAAACCGTGGAGCCTGCACCCATCCTTGCAGATGGAAGTATGCGGTTATGGAAGAAAGCCGTCCTGGAGAATATCTTCCGATAGAAGAAAATGAAAGAGGAACTTACATTTTTAATTCAAAAGATTTGTGTATGATTGAATATATACCGGAAATCATTGATGCCGGCATTGACAGTCTGAAAATAGAAGGAAGAATGAAAACAGCCCTTTATGTGGCTACGGTTGCAAGAACTTACCGTAAGGCGATTGATGATTTCTTTGTAAGCGAAGAATGTTATCGTTCCAATATGGACTACTATAAAGAAGAAATCGCAAAATGTACCTATCGTCAGTTTACGACGGGATTCTATTTTCAAAAGCCGGATGAAAATACCCAAATTTATGATTCTAATACCTATGTGAAGGAATATACTTATATTGGAATGGTAGAAGAGTGCAAGAATGGTAAGGTCAAACTGACTCAAAGAAATAAATTCTCTGTTGGAGAAGAGATAGAAGTAATGAACCCGGATGGAAGTAATGAATTACTTACCGTACACTTTATTGAGGATGAGGAAGGAAATCCTATGGAAAATGCACCTCATCCAAAGCAGATTATCTGGGTGGACTTGAAAAAAGAACTTCCAAAAGGATATATTCTTCGCCGAAAAGAAGAATAGGAAAGGCACTTTTTTCCTGAAAAATTCATAGTATATAGTAAAGATGTTAAGAGGTGCTTTTTTTGAAAACCTTTTTGCCACCCTTAACAAAAGAAGAAGAGGCGTACTATATCAGTAAGCTTCGCGAAGGGGATAAAAAGGCAAAAGATGTGCTGATAGAGCATAATATGCGACTGGTAGCACATATTGTGAAAAAGTACCATCAAAATGACCGAGAACTGGAAGAACTGATTTCCATTGGAACCATAGGTTTAATTAAAGGAGTAAATTCCTTTGATGAAACCAAAGGAAACAGACTGGTAACTTATGCGGCAAAGTGTATAGAAAATGAATTGCTGATGAATATTCGTCTGGAAAAGAAAAAGGCGAAAGAAGTTTCTATTTATGAATCTATAGGGACGGACAAAGAAGGCAATGAGATAAGTTTACTAGATGTTATTGGTAATAATGACGAAAATACATTAAATGTTTTAATTTTATCTGATAATGTGGTACAATTATATGAGGTATTGAATCGTCTTCCAGATGATAAAAGTAAACAAGTGATTGTTCTTCGATACGGGTTATACGGAAGAAATCCTATGACACAAAAACAAGTTGCGGCGCTTCTTGGAATATCCCGTTCCTATGTATCCAGAATCGAAAAGAAAGCATTGCTTACTTTAAGACATAAGATGGAAGAATAAGAAATACGAATATTGCCGAAACCTTGAAGATGGATATGGATGATAGAAGCTTTAAGGTTTCGCATTTTACATATGAAAGGAAAATAAAAGGGAAAGGAATGCTTACTGGGAACTAGATTCACAGTATCATGCAGGGTGTTAATATGGGATTTGGCTTTGATAGAAGAAAAATTCGACTGGGTGATTTGTTTGTAGCAGCAGGGGCGATTACAGATGATGAATTAAAACAAGCCATTGCTTATCAAAAAGCACATGGGTTAAAGTTAGGACAGGCATTGGTAGAAACAGGGTTAATAAGTAAAGAATTATTAAATGCCACATTGACCCAGCAGTTGGGGATTGAATACATTGAACTATTACAATGTAAATTGGATGAATCCATTACCAGACTGATTTCCGAAAACCTTGTTGTGCAGTATCGTGCCATTCCATTAGGTTTCGATGAATATAATCCGAATGTATTAAAAGTAGCGACTTCGGATCCTATGAATCTGGATGCACTGGACACCATTCAGATTGCTACCGGATATCAGGTAGAGCCGATGCTTGCGGATGATGACGATGTTCAGAAGATGATTGACCGTTACTATTCCAATCAGCAGGCGATGGAAGTTGCGGAACGTTACCGTGCTGAAATGATGGAAAACGGCATCAATGAGGAAGATGAAAAGCAGATTGATAATGAAGTTGAAAATTCTCCTATCGTATTATTGGTAAAACAGATTATGGAGAATGGTGTAAAGCAAAGAGCATCCGATATTCATATCGAACCTATGGAATCAAAGGTTCGTGTCCGCTATCGAATCGATGGTGTTTTAAAGGAAGTTATGACTTATGACTATAGTTTGCTTCCTGCTATTTGTGCCCGTATTAAGATTATTGGCGGTATGGATATTGCAGAAAAAAGAAAGCCTCAGGATGGTCGTATTACTATCATGGTTGACCGACGGGAATTTGACGTCCGTGTTTCCATTCTTCCTACCGTGTATGGAGAAAAGACCGTAATGCGTCTTACCTCGAAAGAAGGACTTACGAAACCTAAGAGTGCCCTTGGTCTTTCGCCGGAAGACTTGGTTAAATTTGATGGTATCTTAAGTAATCCGCATGGAATCATTTTGGTAACAGGTCCTACAGGTTCCGGTAAATCAACTACCTTGTATACTTCTTTATCTGAGTTAAATCAGGAAGATGTAAATATCATCACGGTTGAAGACCCGGTGGAAGCAAATATCGATGGAATTAATCAGGTTCAGGTAAATACCAAAGCAGGTCTTACTTTTGCTGCCGCCTTACGTTCTATCTTACGTCAGGATCCTGACATTATTATGATTGGAGAAATTCGTGATAACGAAACAGCAGATATCGCTGTTACAGCATCAATCACAGGTCACTTGGTTGTTAGTACCCTGCATACAAACAGTGCAGCCAGTGCCATCACCAGATTGGAAGATATGGGACTGGAAAGTTATTTATTAGGTGATGCCTTATGTGGAGTTATCGCGCAACGTCTGGTACGTAGATTATGTACTTGTAAGATTACCAGAGATGCAGAAGAAGAAGAAAAGAAGGCTCTTGGATATCCTGTAGACCAACCTCTTAAGATTAGTTTCCCAGGCGGATGTCCGGTATGTAATGGAACTGGTTATGCAGGTCGTATTGGTGTATATGAAATTATGCCGATCAGCCATAATATTAAAAGAGTTATTGGTAAAGGTGGAAATGCTGACCAGATTGAAGATATGGCATTGTCCGAAGGTATGAAGACACTTCGTATGAGTGCCTCGGATCTGGTAGTAAAAGGTGTAACTTCTATTTCAGAAATGTATAAGATTGTATACGATACTTCAGACTTTATTGAAGAATCGAAAGAGGAAACAGAAGAATCTGAAGAGAAAGCAACAGTATAACCATATGAGGAAAAAGGAGAGAAAGTATGATAGCAATTAATGATTTACTTAGATTATCCATAGAAAATAAATGTTCCGATATTCATTTGTCTGTAGGTGTACCACCGAAATTCCGTATCAATGGTACGATGCAATGTGTTGGAACTGAAGTCATTACCCCGGACACAGCGAAGGACTTAATTCTTCCAACTATGAACGCAAGACATAAGGAAATATTACAGGATAAAGGTGAAGTGGATTATTCCTACGCCATTGATGAAGATAACCGTTTCCGTGTAAATACCTTTAGTCAAAAAGGAACTCTTGCTTGTGTATTTCGTCGTATCAGTTCCATTATTCCGCAACCGGAACAGTTGGGTTTGCCGGAGAATGTAGTGGAATTATATAAGAAGAAAAGAGGTCTGGTATTAGTAACAGGACCTACCGGTTCTGGTAAGTCTACTACCTTGGCATCTTTGATTGATAAGGTAAACTGTAACCGCTATGACCACGTTGTAACTATGGAAGACCCTATCGAATATTTACATCGTCATAAGAAATCCACGGTAAATCAACGTGAAATTGGACAGGATACCTTGTGTTATGCAAATGCCCTAAAAGCAGTACTTCGTGAAGACCCTGATGTTATTCTGGTAGGAGAAATGCGTGACCTTGAGACTATTTCTACTGCAGTAACAGCAGCAGAAACCGGTCACTTGGTTTTCTCCACATTACATACCATCGGTGCTGCAGCTACCATCGACCGTGTAATTGACGTTTTCCCACCACACCAGCAACAGCAAATCCGTATCCAGCTTGCTATGGTATTGGAAGCAGTTATTTCTCAGCAGTTACTTCCTACAGCGGACGGAAGAGGGCGTGTGGCTGCCTTTGAAATCATGCACAGTAATCCTGCGATTCGTGCCTTGGTTCGTGAAGGAAAGACACATCAGATTATGTCTACCATCCAGACAAACAGAGCTTTAGGTATGATTACTATGGATGATAGTTTGGCAGAATTATACCAGCGTGGAACCATAACCAGAGATGTGGCTTTGGAATTTGCTCAGGATGTTACTTATTTAAGAAAGAAATTATAGTTTTGTAATAGAAATATGGTTATTAGCAGATAAAATTGCATAATCGTATTTGTGATAAAGAATGCAAACAAATTTGATTTGTTAACAATTTGTTCATACTTTTGGACAAATTAACAAGAATCAGTAAAGAAATGTAAGCTGGTGTAAAAGGAACTTGTACAAAAGTTACAAAAATCCAAAAACTAAAGAATAATGCTTGCATGAAATAATGAAATGTGATATATTTAACTCAGATGAAAAGTTCATAATTTGTTCATAAATTGAACAGGTTGTGAATACGAATAGAATAAGTTGGAGGTAAGAGTATGGCTACATATGCATATAAGATATTGGATAGCAGTGGTACCGCGAAAAAGGGTGCGATTGAAGCCAAGACAGAAACTCAGGCCAGCGAAAAGTTACGAAGAGAAGGTTATACCATAATCGA
The DNA here is from genome assembly GCA_017416505.1 of Lachnospiraceae bacterium. Next base: position 41,774 of record JAFQCI010000148.1, on the reverse strand, counting down.
AATTAAAGAGCAGGGATTTGCTGATAAAGATATTAATATTAGTATCGGTAAGATGGTAAAACCACACGAACTTGCAATGTTCTGTAATCAATTTGTAAGTATTTTGGAAGCCGGTGTTACAGTAGTTACTGCATTGGATATGCTGTCAGAACAGACGGATAATAAGAATTTTGCGAAAGCATTAAAAGCAGTACAGATTTCGGTTGAAAAAGGTGACAGCCTTGGAAATGCCATGAAGCAGCATCCGAAGATTTTTCCGCCGATGCTTGTGAATATGACCATAGCAGGTGAAGCTTCTGGTAGTTTGGAAGTAGCATTCAGACGTATGGCAGACCACTTTGAAAAAGATCATAAGTTAAAGTCTATGTTAAGTAAGGCTATGATTTATCCGGTTATGGTACTTGCAGTTGCATTTGTAGTGGTAATTGTAGTTTTGGTAGTGGTTGTACCGACGTTTTCGGATATGTTCAAGGATATGGAACTGGATTTGCCGAAAGCCACACAATTGTTGGTTAACATGAGCGAGTTTGTAAAAGCGAAATGGTGGCTGATTGCATTAGTGATTGGAGCAATTGTAGGTGCATTTAAATTGTTTAAGAGCACTGCTACTGGTGCTAAGATTTGTGCACAGATTGGATTGAGAGCTCCTTTGTTCGGAGATTTAACAGTTAAATCTTCTGCCGCTAGATTTTCCCGTACCCTTAGTACATTGTTAGCAGCAGGTATTCCATTGATTGATGCTATAGAAAACGTAGCTAACGTTATGACGAATAACGTGGTGAAAGATGGATTGTTAGATGCGAAGAGTCAGGTTGCGAGAGGTGTTCCACTTTCAAAACCATTAAAAGATATGGGAATCTTCCCACCACTGTTAGTACATATGACTCGAATCGGTGAAGAAACCGGTTCTTTGGAACAGATGTTAGATAAGATTTCTGTGTTCTATGATGAAGAAGTACAGAATCAGACAGAGAAACTTACAGCAGCTTTAGAACCATTGATTATTGTATTACTTGCTGGTATCGTAGGTTTCGTAGTATTAGCTGTTATGTCACCGATGCTTAAGATGTACGATGGTATCGATCAGATGGCAGAATAAGAAGGTTATATTATTTCAAACTGGTGAACCGGAATTGATCTGGTGAAATCAGTTCCGGTGTTTGAAATTTTATAATATACATGCGTGAGATCAATCACGTGAAACTATTAAATTATTCATATCAAAGAAAAGGAGAATGAAAACATGAAAAAAATGAATAACAAAGGTTTCTCACTTGTAGAATTAATTATCGTTATTGCTATTATGGCAATCTTAGCAGGTGCTTTAGCTCCAGCATTATTACGTTACATTGAAAAGACTAGAGTATCTAATGACAAGTCAACTGCTGCTAACTTAAGAACAGCTGTAGAAGCAGCTTTAGCAGATGAAGATGTTATGACTGCTGTTGCAAACGCAGCAGTCAAGGGTGATACTGGTTCTACTCAAAACTGGTTGTTTATTACAGTTACTCCAGCTAGTGGTTCAGGTGCAAGTATTACTCCAGCAGCTTATAGTGCTAACTGTCCTGCAAGTTTAAAAGCTGAAATCGATCAAACTATTGCTCCAAAGAAATTAAAAGTTAAATCTAAGAAAGATTTACAGCAAGCATACTATATTGCAATTGCTTTAGGTGAAACTGGTGAAGCAGATGTAGTTGAAGTATATCTTCAAGAAACTGCTGGAGATTATGTTGATACTCAAGGAAATAAGTTAAGTGCAGCACCAGCAAGATCAAATTTAATCTAGTGTAAAAAAATAATACCAAGTATTATTACATATGAAACTTTCACATCACAAGGGAATCACCATTCCTTGTGATGTGTTATATAAAGGGAAAATGAAATGGGTGAGAATATATGAAGTGGAGAGATAATAACAAAGGATTTTCGCTAGTTGAATTAATTATTGTAATAGCCATTATGGCGCTGTTAGCAGGAGCCTTAGCCCCTGCATTATTGCGATATGTGGAAGAATCGAGGATTCGTGTGGATGAGGAGAAAGCTGCAGATTTGGACGATGCGGTCACCATAGCTATGGGAGAATTAGGTGTTCATGATGAGATTTTGGCTTTAGCGTTACCGGTGAAACTTAAATTCTATCCGGGAACCGGCTTAGATAACAGTTCAGGAACAGTTCCGACATTAAAAAATTATGTGGAACAGACTATTTCACCAAAGAAGATGTATTTAAAATCTCATCTCTATGATTCACCTACCAGTTATTACGAGATAGAGATTAATGTTAATTATGTAGAGGTAACTATTAAAAAGTAGTAAAGGATTTCTATGAAAGAGATAGTTTTTATAGTACTGGCAGTGGTGCTTGCATTGTTGCTGGGAATGATGATGAATATATGGAATACATATATTCCGGAAGAAGAAGGAATATGGAAACTCAGGGATGCCTTGAGAAAAAAAGAAAATCGAAAAGGATACTTGTTCCCGGTTCTTAACTTGGGAATATATGGATTCTTACTATATATAAAAGGATGTCAGTTAGAAACGGTACTTATGTGCGTGGTGACATCTCTTTTGTTGGCTTTAAGTATAATTGATTTACGTTGTTATGAAATACCTGTTACCATAAATTATGGAATTGGGATATGCGGAGTAATCATAACCATACTGGATTGGGAACATTACTTATCCCATTTGCTTGGTTTTATAGCAGTAAGTGGATTTTTGATGCTGTTAAGCTTATTTTGTGAGAAAATTTTAAAAAAAGAAGCTATGGGTGGAGGAGATATAAAACTCATGGCAACAGCAGGACTCTTTTTGGGAGGGAAGTTGGTATTGTTAGCTTTTTTCCTAGGCTGTATTCTAGGTTCATTGATTCATGGTATTAGAATGGCAGTAACAAAAGAGAAAAGTATGTTAGCTTTTGGACCTTATTTGTCTTTAGGCATTTTTATTTCAATGATTTGGGGTGATTCACTGATACAGTGGTACCTTAATTATATTATGGGCGGATTATCCTAAGGGATAAGTCACCAGGAAAAAATATCGTTAAAAACGAGGGAGGCATACAAATGGCAAGTAATAAAATGTTATCAATTGACATTACCAATGATAGTATTACTATCGTGGAAGCAACTAGTAATGGCAAAACAAGAACCATTCACAATGCAATGATTTGCGAAACACCGGCCGGAAGTTATGAAGATGGTTTCATCCGTAACAAAGAAGCAGTAGCCGGTGCGATTAAGAATCAGTTAGCATCCAACGGAGTTCGTGTAAAGGATGCAGTTTTTGTGCTATCTTCCAGTAAGGTAGTAAACAGAGAAGTCTTAATTCCAAAGGTAAAAGAAAACAAGGTAAAGGATATCATTAATGCGAATGCAGTTGAATACTTCCCTGTAAACGTTGAAGATTATTCCATTACCCATTCTATCGTAGACACCCTTACTGCAGAAAATCAGTATCGTGTATTGGTGGTTGCTGCACCATCCAGTATGGTAAAAGGTTATTATGATGTGGCATCTATGATTGGTTTGAATGTAAAAGCAGTAGATTACATCGGAAATGCTATGTCACAGATTTTGGGTTCTCAAATGATGTCCGGAACTCAAATGGCGATTCATCTTGGCAATGAAAATTCACTTGTTACTGTTATGGGAAATGGAAAATTATTATTACAAAGAACCATTCCATACGGTACCAATACAGTTGTAGATACGGTGATGCGTGAACGTGGAGTAGATGCAGCTACTGCTATGACCATGTTGCAGACAGACCGTTTGGTTACTGTGGATTTTAATGATAACGCAGCGACTGAATCATTACGTCATTTAGTAAGTAATGTTGGAAGAGTCATTGATTACTATGCTGGAAAGAATCCGGATAAACCGATTGATGAAGTGTTGCTTACTGGCGATGGTGCGTTAATTCGTGGATTAGACGGATTATTAAAGTTGCAACTAAATTTAAATACTAGAATTTTAGATAACTTATACGGTGTAACCTTTGCACCGGTGATTGATATGAACCGTTGTAATCCGGTATATTTGGTATCTGCTATTGGTGGTACTTATCAGCCAATGAACTTTACCATTGCAGAATTAGCGAAGAAAGCCAAAGAAGCGGATGGTTCCAGAGTGTTTGCACTATTTATTGTAGTATCCTTGATTGTTTTTTCTGCGTGGTCAGCAGTTGCTGTAATTCAGAAGAAGAATGTAGAAGATGAAAAGAATGACTATGAAGCAAAGATTAAGAAACTGGAATATATTGAAGAAATCGAGCAAACATGGTCTTTAGCAGTTGCAAAAGCAACCGATGCCCAGACTATGTATGCGTTAACGGAAACTAAGAATGAAAAATTAATCCTCTTAATTGACGCACTAGAAGATATGATGCCAAAGGATTTAACCATCACATCTATTAGTTCAGATGCGAACATTATTACAATTGACTGTTCTTCTCCAAATTACGAAGTTTGTGCGAAATTCTTAAAACAGTTAGAAAATGTGGGATGTATCCAGGATCCATATGTTTCTGAAATATCAACAGATATTGACCAATTAACAGGAGTAGAAACGAATACTTTCTCATTAGAGTGTTATTATACTGATTTACACGTAGAGTCAGTGACAGAATAGGAGGCGTTAATATGAAGGGAATGAGCGAAGGAACAAAGAAACTGCTATACTTGGCGATAGCTGTTTTAATAGGTGTAGGTATGTATTTTCTTATTATTTCGCCTACGAATGAGGAAAAAGAAACTTTAGAAACACAGGTTGCAACCTTAGAGGTACGTTATAGCGATTTGAAAGCGAAACAGGAAAAGGAAGCGTTTTATGTATCTGATACTAAGATTCAGGAGGAAACTTATGAAGCTATTTTAGCTGAATTTGCACCGGGAACTACCCAGCCACATCAGATTTTATTCGTAAACGATTTAAAGAATGATTATGAATATAAGGTTAGTGTTTTAGGTTTGGCAAAGGATGAAGTATATTATGCACTTCAGTCTGACCCAACTGTTCAAGGTGTTCGTTCTGAATTAACTATGTCTTACGAAGGTACATATAAAGGTATCAAAGAGATTTTATATGCGGTTAAGAAAAGTGATGAGCGTATGACGGTAACCACTATGTCATTGGATTATGACAATGAAACAAAAAAGCTAACAGGAGAAGTGGTTTTTGATCTTTATGCAGTTACCGGAACCGGTAGAGAGTTAGAACCTGCAAATCCAGGTGATATTGAAGTTGGTAGAAACAATATTTTTGATAAAAACGATACACAGTCCGTAGAAGATACTGACAATCCGTATACAGCTACCAATGGAGAAGGAATCAAACAGGATTATGATCAATTTATTATGATTAATCCTGCATCTTCAGATGCCAGCGCAGTTATTGTTGGTACTAAGGACAATGAAAGCAGTGTAATTCAAACAGACGAAAATGAAGTTCAATTGGTTACTGTAAAGTACTTTATGAAGGGTGATAAATACTATGTAAGCTATAACATTGGTGATATTACTTACCCTGCTGATTTTTCTGTCGGTCAGGAATTTGATCCAGGTGATAATTTAAATCTTCTTATTGTATCTCAGAATAGAAAAGATGACGAAGATAAAGCAGGAGTAAAAGTAACTTTTGTAAATGAAACAGACAAAACATTAAATGTTAAGGTTGCTAATGATGATGCATCCAACCCAAGATTTAAAGAAGTAAACCATGAAGGTGATGTTAAGCTTTTCAAGTAAGATAGGAGGGCATGATTATGAGAAAAACCAATAATAAGGGTTTTAGTATGACAGAAGTAATCGTGGCTGTAGCTGTATTTTTAATTTTGGCTATCCCTATTCTTTCGCAATTGGCATTATCTGCAAAGAATAATTCAAAGGCAAAGGCAAGTCAGTACGGAATTAATGTTGCAGAAAGTGAAATGGAGTTACTAAAAGCTGTAGATTTAAACGCCATAGCTAAGATTTATAACAAAACTGAAACGAAGGATCCCACAACAGGAGTTGTAACAGAAACAATATACACATTACCGGATAAGTATGTGGTAGATGGTGATGTTGTTGAATCTGTTTTTATGACAAGTCCTTATGCAACCCCATCACTTTTAGAATTTGTGGATAGGGTACGTGAAATTACAATGGATCAAGATGGAAAGTTTATCCTCAATTATACACAAACAGTTTCAAATAAAAAGTTTGATGTTCAAGTTACTTTGGATCCTAAAAATTATGATGGCAAACATAATGATACAGGGGCTGATGACCCGAGTGAACTATCATATAATTCTCCAAAAGATGGAGCGGTTCAAAATCTAAACAAAGAAGAACAGGCAATTATTGGATCGAATATGAATGCTTTGGATGAAGAGGCAAGGGATGATTTTTGGGAAGATTGGATTCTTTCGGGCCTTACTTATCAACAAGAAACTATGTTTAATGATCATGACCAATTACCGTCGAATTATCAGAACTATAGTTCTTTCGATATATTCCGTACGATTTATATTACAATTGAAGAAAACACAGATACTGCTACCATATCCAAGGGTAAGTATAAGGTAAGTACCAGTTATGTGTATGAGTGCAAATATAAAGTCGCTGGTGTATGGAAGACTTGGTCAAACACATATTACGATGCTTCTGATGCGGAATTATATTATAATACTGTACCGGATATTAAATTATTATATAATCAGGTTATTGTAAGGGCTGTTGGAACAAAAGAAAGGGCAAGGAACTTTATTGATAAAGGTAATGATGCAATAGTATTCACCAATAAATTACCATACGCGGAAACATATGCAGATACGGCTGATCATACCGGATATACATATTTTTATACAAATTCTGATTTATATCTTGTGTTTAATAATGGAATTGGTGTAGGAGGAGCGAGAGCATATTATGATGATCTCGATTGTACTATAAGTTTCGGTGCGGAACATCATGCAACTCAGAAAGCTGAAGGACTAAATGTATATTATTCACAGACCGATGATAGTGCAGATAGAAGCATATTGAATAATTTAAAAATCCCATCACTTCTATCAAGCTATATTAATGTCCAGTCTGCAGATAAAAAGGTAGTACAACAGGATTTTCAACCGATTTATGATATTTCAATTACGGTTACTCCAACCAATGGAAATGGAATGTCGACAAAAATGGAAGGAACAAGGGGGCAATAACATATGAAATCTTTATTTAGCAAATGGAAGAAAAAGAATAATGGTTCAAGTTTTGTAGTAGTTGTTGTTTCTCTTACTTTTATTGGGATTATTGCACTTGCATTATTATCCATTACCTTGATGAATTATAAAAGAATGGCAATTACTAGAAAAAATGATTCTACCTATTATGCCGTAGAAACTGCAGCGGATCAGCTGAAAACAGGTATTACCGATAAGGCAAACCAGGCACTTCAGGCAGCCTATGCAGATTTAGAGCCTAGATTAAAGTATTGGGATACGACTGCGGGAGCTTATATGCTTATGTCTGATGCTGATGCAAACAGGGAGTTAAGAAGACTATTTGTTGATAAGTTATACGTGATGTTATGTGGTTCTACTCCGACAGAGGCGACTACTTATACGAATTTGTGTACAATGATTAAGACGGATGAAGCTAAATTATTGGATCCAACTACAGCAGCAGGCTACTTAGGTTCTTCTTATAATTTTGAAGTTATAAAAACGGTTGATGAGACCAATGATGTCTATAAAATTGAAATTAAGGGTCTGTTGTTTGAAGCAGTTGCAGATACCAATGATGGCTATATGCAGAATTTGTATACAGATTTGGAGATTTTAGCTCCAAGTATGGAATTGAAGTTTAATACCGCAAGTACGGATGAATCAAGCTTTTTGGAATACATTTTGGTGGCAGATGATGGCTTTGAAATTCAAAATCATGGCATGAACCAACCAGAAGTTGTTTTAAGAGGTAATATCTATGCAGGTGTTGACTGGGATGAAAATGAAATTACATTAAACACTGCATATAACAGCAAGTATGATTATAATGCTGAAACCAGTATTAATTCCGGTATTTATGCTTCTAATGTTGCATTAAGAATTTTTGCTAATGATTTAGTTACTGCAGGTAATATTGTATCTGATAATTCCAGTGCAGTTGAAATACGCAGCAGAACAGGTACTGAATTAACCAATGAAATCTGGTGTCGTAATCTGATTACCATGGCCAGTGATGAAGAAAAGCAGAGTGCAGTTTTAAATGTTAAAGGCGTTATGAATGTTTATGATGATTTAGAAATAAATGCGGACAGAAGTAGCGTAAAACTGGAGGGCGAATACTGTGGATATAATTACGGTAGTTTCGGCTCTTCATCAGATGAAGTGAAAGCTTCTTATGAAGGACATTATAAAGAAGTTTATGGAGATTTATCAAGTACATATGGAAAGCATTATAACACCAGTTCCATATTAATAAATGGTAACTTTGCTAATTTGGATATGTTAGGCTTAACAAAACTAACCGTTCAAGGTAAAACCCATATTGATATGGAAACAGATTCCTATGTTATGGGTGAATCTATCTCAGTAAAGGGAAATCAGTTAGCATATTCAGTACCGAACGAATTGTTGAGTGAAAAAGCCATTGGTGGTTATGTTGGTATTGATCCTGATAAACTTGATGCGTTAGGTGAAGCAGGAGATGTATTGGAAAGACTATTGACTTCTGACAGTGGAACGATTAATTATGCGGTATTTCCTTTGACTCCATTTTCTACGGAAGCGTTAAATGGTCGTTATTACTATTATTTTGTTGGTGATGCACGTCCGATGACTGTTCCTTGGGATATTCCTGCGGGTGCTGTTAGTTTAACTGCTGAGCAAAAAGCAGAAGAATATTTCAAATGGTATATGTCAGAGGATAATGGATATACCAATAATGATGAGTTGCTTACTTATGATGTAGCAACGGGATCATATAATGGAAATACAGTATTTGCATTAAATACTATTAGAGTTTCTGATAATGGTGAATATGGTAAGGTTTATAGCAATGGTTCTATTATGGTAAAAGAAGGTACCAGTGCAGAATCTTCCGCTTTATCTATTGGTGTTGGAAGTGCAAGTGCATCTTTAGCAACCCAACAGGCGGCGAAAATTAGAGATTATAACTTCCAGTTACACTATTTAAGAAGTGCACAGGAAGGTGATGGTGAAACTCCGGGTGCTGTTAACAGCTCTCCGGTTAATGTATTCTTAAATGTAATTAAAGATACTTCACTGCCAATTAGTAGTAGACAATTAACGGAACATGCAACATATTTAAATAATTTCTGTGGTTATCGCGTTGGAAATCAAGTGGATCAAGTGGATCCGGCGGATAGTTCCAGAATTTTGTATTCTATTATTTTTGCTGCAGATAGGGATGTTGTAGTAGACGCAGACTTTACCGGATTTATCTTTACTACAGAGGATGTGTATATTGAACCTGGCTGTGGTAAAATTTCTGGTATGATTTGTGCAGGTGGTAAGGTGTATGTGCAGGATAGAAGCACAAAACTGGAAATGGAAGCAAATTCGAATGTTATGGAAAATCTGATTAAAACAGGTTTCACTGAAAATGCAGATTCAGCTAAGTGGCTTCAGGATTTATTTATGGTAGATCCGGATACACTTGGAGGTAGTAGTGAGGCAGTGGGTGCTGTAAATGAAGATAAGAACCTTAGAAATTATAATTGTAAAGATGATGTAATTACTATGAATTATCAAAAGAACATTGAGTATACTGGACGTTAGGGATAAGGATGGTGATGTTATGAAGAATAATAAAGGTATGACATTAATAGAAGTAGTTGTTGTGTTAGCCCTGATTGCAATCCTTACTTCCGGGACAGTACTTTCCGTTAGTTCATTAAAAAGGGCCCGGGTCAAAAAGCAATATGATGTGTTACAGGCTCAGATGATTAATCTTCGAGAAAAGACACTTACAAGTTCAGATTTAACAACAGGTGCCATTTACTATGATGCAACTGCAGACCAATATTATTTTGCTATATTTGAAATAGAGCGTTCAAAGCTTGCAGATTTGAGTACTGCTACGGTAACTAATGCGAATATTACATCTAATATCAAAGAAAAGGTAGAACTTGATTCTAATATGGAATATTACTATTCTTTTGATAGTGGCACGAAAGTTCAGATTACGGAAACCAATCCTTTAATTATTCATTTTGACCGTAGTGACGGAAAATTAGTGAATAATACAACAAATAAAAAAACAGGAAAATTAAATTTGTTTGTAAAGAACTCGTCTTCAGAAAAAACATTTTCTGTCAGCTGTTCCACAGGGCGAATTGTAGATTATAACTAGGAGGGGATAAGATGAATCAGATGAAAAATAATAAAGGTATTTCTTTGATTGAAATCATTGTTGCCACGGCAATTGTGGCGATTCTCTTCCTAGGTGTAGCTACTTTTATGCAGACATCAACATCATATTATGGAAGAGCCAAAAAGGAAACGAAATTGCAAAATGAATCACAAATGGTTTTTAGAACCGTTTCTGACTGTATTAAGAATGCAAATATATTTCAGGATGGGACGAAGAGTCTTGAAATAAACGGTACTTTCGCCAGCAAAGATTGGATTATGGTAAAAACAGATCCGACAGGTATTCCAAATACTACATATAAAGAATATGAGGATGTAAAAATTGTGGATACTGCAGATACAAAGTATATGGCAGACTGGAAAGCAGATGTTATTTATATTTTTACCGGAACGGAAACCATCGTTTATGATGCTGCCAATACCAGTGTTTATTTAAATGGTGTGACTTCCACTATCACAGGGTCAGGTCCTACTGCAGTGACATTCTATACACCGGATATTTCTACGAATGCTGATAATTTATTATCGAATAGGTGTATTGATTTTAATGTAGATTTATCTCGCATAGATTCGGATATCATAAAACTAACCATGGAATTTAGAAATGATAGTATAAATAAAAATTTCATTGTGGAAAATGATGTGCTGATTCGAAACGATAACATCTTTTTTGAATAATTTAGGATAGAAAGGAGAGTTAAGAATGAAAAACAAAAAAAGAAAATTTGCTGCTTTAGCACTTTGTGTTACTTTGCTTGTTGGATTATTGGCAACTACTTTCTCATCCGCAGATGATTTTAATGCACCGGAAGATCCTATAGTACTTGCCGGCGCCGACGAAATGACTAACATTGATAGAATTCAAAGTTGTTATAACTCAAATTTGAAAACCATTGTAACCAATGCTAACTTGGTTACAGGAGCAACCAGTTTTAAAATTCTTGAAATTTTACCTGGTGAAGCCACCACAACCGTTGAAGATACTACATTTTCAATTTATGTTAGATCAGGTAGATTTGCCAGTGAAGTTTTGGTTTGTGATGGTGTAAGCGTACCTGCTGACAAGGTAGAGTTAACCAGTGTAACAGCAGGAACTTTATGTGAAAAAGGTGATGGAAGCCAAGAGGCAATTTTAGATTATTTGTTAGAGTTTGATTTAGTATATGTTAATAATACTGATGACTATGATAAAACAGGTAGCACACCTCTTGCTGATGTAGAAGCTGATACAGCAAATATGTTTTTTAAGACCTTTGACTTTACAGCGAATGGGGCAGAAGCATTTCTTACATATATCACTTCAGAGTCAGCTCCATTATTAATGGATTATAATATCTATACATATTTGAATCCTGTTACCTTACCTGGAAGTTCCACGATAGATCCTGATATAACAGTGAATTTGAATCTTGCAGAATTGGCATATACGGATTTTCGTACAAATCGGTATAGTGGTTATAATTTAACCAGTGGACATTTTGTATTTCCATTGAATGATTCGGTTTTAGATACTCCGGATAATATTTTGACTTATTTAACAAGTACTTCGAACTGGCCATATATGAATAATGATGAAACACCAGTTACAGGTGAAGTAATTGACGCTGCTGAGAATGAAGTATCTGTTGAGTCAGTTGCACATTATAAGTTTTTGGAGATTGTAGCACAGTTACCTGCTGATGGTTCTAAAACTCCATTGCAGCAACTTGCTGAAGAAGAAGCTAATATTGTTGAAACATATTATGTGCCAGCCGTAGATGAGAATGGTGATCCTATCTTAGATGCAGATGGCAATCAAATACAGTATGAAGCTCATCCTACGATAAACCGTTTAGCAAATGCCTTTTTATTTAATCCGAATTATGGTGGTGAATTTGAGGTTGAAGTTTGTACCCCAGGTTCTATTCCAACAGACTTATCAGGATATGCAGCAGTATTCATTAATATTGAAGAATCAGATTATGATACCCTGTTAACCAATGATATTACAGAAACTGAAAAAGCTTTATTAGCTGAATATTCTTCAAAATACCAGTCATCAAGACAGTATTTATATTATGAAGAGTCTATTGCAAACACTTATGATGACAGTGGTTCTGGTAACACTACTGTATTAGCAGAGGACTATGCATATGATATTGTTAAAAATGTAATTAACACAACTACATTACAATCAAAATATTCTAATGTAGTACTGATTGATTATTTGTTCCTTGATGATGAGGGAGAAGGACCGGATACAGGAAAGATTTCTACTATTCAGGCTATGATTAACACAGCTGCTTATAAGGGAATCTTGCCATCATCTTCTGACCGTAAGTTTAATGTATTAGAAATCCAGCCGGCAGCACCGATTGATTTTGATTATGAGGGGACAGCTGGTTACACACAAGGTTGGCAATATTTAAATGGAGCAACCGCAGGATACAAATCTGCAAGCCATGACCAGGTTCAGATTGAAGACAGAGTCTATGTTTCAAACGACTCTGCTACATACGGTACAGAATATTATTTTGCGTATAAACCACAAGGTAACCTTAAGTCAGATGGAAGTTATGATTATGATGGTGAGGTAAAGGGTGTTTATACAGATGGCAAGGGAAATTATTACTTTGCACGAAAGGAAGCACAGGATGACTTTGTTATGAAATCAGATTTAGCACTGTTAGTACAGTCTGCTTCCTATGCAGAACAACCGGTAAATAATAGTAATTCCTCGGATTTAGGTTTGCGTCCAGTATATAGAACAATTGAATATAGGGGTAATACTTATTCATATTCTAAAACAAAATATTCAGGTGATTCTGGAATGAATGAACTGGTTTACACTGGTTCTGCCGGTAGCATTTATATTAATAGAGACCATGTATGGATTAATAGTACTGATGTGGTTTCAACATTTTATGATGAAATGTCACCAATCGGAGATCCAATTTCCTATGTTTCTTATAAAGCAGATGTAAATGGTTCTACATATACCAGTTGGAATTTTGAGTATGTATTATATAAAGAAAATGTTACCTTAAATGATGGTGTAAATCCATCAGGTCCTTATACAATGTATGTGGTACCAAAGACTGGTTATTTCTTGTATGAAGATGCTGAAGGTAATTTATATGTACCAAATGGATATACAAAAATATTATATAGTCATTCCAGAGTGAATTATGGTATTCAAACAGAAACAGGAGTTTATAATTATCATATTACTAAGTCCAAAATAGCAGATTTAATTGGTATTGAAGAAAGTAAAATTAATATTGATAATTACACTGTAAGTGAACTGAACTGTAAGGTTGACGATTTGGTAAATACATACGACTTAATTATCATTGGTGGCGATGTTTCTGCCTTAAGAGAATTCCAGTGTAATGTCACTACACTGAATAGTTATTATGCACGTAGAATGACAGTGGATAGTGACCATGCCTATGATATGTATTTCCATACAGGTGATGTTCTTATTAAAGATGATGTTTACCATGATAATGCTAGGGATAATGTGCCAATAGGTGCTCAGATGAATGAGAATGGTAAATATGTTTTTGTTGTATCTGGTATGGATTTATCCTTTACAAAGCAACAGGAATTATATAATTATATTGATTCCGGAAGACCGGTATTAATTGAGTCTGAGGTAGTTGATGCGGATAATACAATTTCAACTAGAATTGACCCGGCTTCTTATATGGGTGTAATGTTACGAAAGATAGTAGAAGGTAAGAGTACCGGAGGCTATCAAAATATTTTAACCGGGTTTAATTATAAGGATACTACGGTAAAAGATGGCAAGGTAGTTTATAGTGACGAAACAAGAACACAGATTATAAATACGATTAACTGTGAAACGTCCATGATTCGTCCTACATTAAATATTATATCTGCACCGATTGAATATGAGGATAGCTTATCAAAAGAGGATTATGCTCCAAATGGACATAAGTTTAATGTGGAATATAATATCGGTAGTGAAGCAGGTAACAACATGGAATATGAAGTAAACCTTTATTTCGATGTTGACATGGATGGACGTTTCTCAGAAGAAGAAATTTATGTTACCCAGTCGTACCGGACCGGAGTGGATAAGAATAAGATGATGGAGTATGAGTTGGTGGATTCATTCTTTGGTATCTTGTCTTGGAAGCTGGAGGCAACTTCTACGAACGCAGCCGGTGCTGTTACTGAGGTTAGCCAGTTAGGTTATGCCGGATACGATAAAGGAACCGATCAGGTGGAAAAACTATCTGTATTACAAATAGTTCCAAGCACAAGTTGTCACTTGGCTATGTGTGTAAAGTGCGATGCAAGAACTTCTGTTTCTAGTACTTGTGACCATGAATTTGGTATTTTAAAATATACTGGTAGTAGAAACGAAGGAAACTGGATGGATGAATTCGTATTTAAGGACTATTTTGATATAGATCTTGATATCATGACATCCAAAAAATTCTGTGAGGAAGCATATAAAAATAATGCATACATTCAAGGTAGTTCAGTAGTAAATGAGAATTGGTTAATTGATAAATACGATATGATAGTAATTGGTTTTGCGGATTCTTATAATTCATTGGACTTTACTAAGGTAGCTTGTGCAGAATTGATTAAGTTCTCAGAGGTAAATAGTTTACTATGTAGTCATGATAATATCGGTATTGTAAATTCAGGTGCGGCATATGAGGAACAGCCATATACCAGATTTACAAAAGTGGAAGATCCGGATAGTAATGGTCACTATTTGGATACTTCAAAAGCGAAGAACGATAGATCTGGTACCGACTGGTCTTATAATATGAGTTTTTATTATAACAAAAGTGACCCGGTTTATAATTCAAGTGTACGTTATATCTATGGTGCAGCAAGATTCTTTACCTTAGACCCAGATGACCCATATACGAACAATATGGATGGTTCAGAGTTTTATACAGATTATAATATTGATTATGGTCCAGCAAGAGCATTTTTGGGTGGTGTCTTTGGTGGACAGACGGATGTTTGTGCAGCATGGCGACATAATAGTGACCCACAATCCACTTCGCCATATAAAAATAATTATTATGGTGGTACTTATAATGATACTCGAAAAGTTCGTGTTACCAATGATGGTATTATTACCAGATATCCATTTGCTTTACCAGAAAGTTTTACAGTAGATACGACACACTCTCAATATGCTCAGTTAGATTTGGATGTGGAATCTACGACAGTTTGGTATTGCTTAGACACTTCTTCGCATGGAGAATTTAGTGGTTATAATCCAGACCAATATTATTATAGAAGCTTCTATACCATTAGTCCAAACGATGGTAGAAACAGCTACTATATTTATTCTAATAAGAATGTAACCTATACTGGTGCAGGTCATAGTGATATTACACCAAATTTTGATAATAACTACGAAAGAAAGTTATTTATCAATACTGTATTCTTGTCATTTAATGCCATGAATAACCCACCAGTGATTAAAGTGGAAGGAGATAATATCAGTACTTCTGACGAAGTAAAGATTAATACTCCGGATACAAAGGTAGATGCTCAGGCAACCGTATCTTCTACCAGCTCTATCTTTGAATATGACTTAAAGGTAATCGATGATTTACCTGACCGTTATTTCACTGGATATATCTATATTGATAAAACTCCAAATGGAGAAGGATATGATAGCAAAGAAGATACTTTAGTAGGAATTATTAAATATAGCAAAGATTCAGATGGCTATATTTATTACGACTTATTAAAGAATGGTGAAACACGAAGAATGACAAGTCTGCAATTGAATCCGACCTATTTCACCGGTGCCAATAGCACGACGCATTTGTCACTTCAGATTTTTGACCGTTTCCCATATTCTATGGCGGATGTTAGGGATGGTAATGTTCCTACTGCATTCTATGAGCAGCAAAGTTCAAAAACGCTTTACTCAGTATATACGATTCGTATTAATGCTCAGGGCGTAGTTGATATGAATTTGTGGGAATTAAACTAATTGTATAAGTAAAAAAAGATTGATTTATTCTTTGTTTTATAATAAAATAAGGATGAGAGAAGGAGTAGAACCGTTCTACTCCTTTTCTTAATTTAGAGGGAACTATATTGAGGGATAAAATCATATGAAAAAGATAAAAATAGGACCTAAAACAAAAAAAGTACTGAAATGGATATGGATTCTTTATGCTATCATCAGTTTTTTTATTTGGTATCCGAAAACAGACCAGTTACTTTGTAAGGATTATGACGAAGTGTCTAAGTATGTTTCTTTGGATGATGGATGGAATGTCAGAATCAATGAAGAGGAATATGAGAATGTAACTTTGACGGAGTTTAATTTTGCACCCCTAGATAAAGGAGATATTCTGGTTATGAGCAGAACATTACCGGAAGACTGGGAGATTACAGAAGCTTGTCTTCGATTTGATATTTGTCATAGTAGGGTAAATATGTATATCGAAGATGAATTGGTCTATGAATATGGAACTGAAAGGTATGAATTAAATAAGTCTTTAGGAAGTGGAATTCAGTTTATTGATTTCCCGGATGAATATAAGGGAAAAGAGATTCGAATTGAGTTGCTTGCTACAGAGCAGGGGGCTTTTTCGGCTTTGAATTCTTTTCGATTGTACCATTCTTCCACAGCAGTGAGAGCCTGGCTGACAGAAAATAGAATTCCGTTGTTTGTGGGGTGTTTCCTGACGATTTTTGGATTGTCTACCTTAGTGATTACTATGTTTGCTGTAGTATTTTCTGTAAAGTATTTCAGAATGTTTTGTATTGCAGCCTTTTCCATTTGTATGGGATTATGGACTCTTTGCTATAATGATGTTACCCTAGCCTTTTCCATTCCATTATACTCTGCATCTTTGATTGAGTATATGACCTTGTATTTAGCACCGATTCCATTGTTTATTTATATGCACGAACATATCGTAACATTAAAATATAAAGTGTTAAAGGTGTGCTATTGGATTATATTATCTGTTCAGGTTTTAGCTACTACGGTGGTTATGACTCTTCATACGCTAGATATTGTACATAGTACTGCGGTTTTAGGATACATGCAGGCACTTATGATAATCATGCTTTTTTATTTGATTCTGATTTTAATACTGAATTTCAAGAATTCCGATGGAGTGGGAAAACTGCATTTGATTGGAATGCTAATTATTATGGTTTGCGTTGGCTATGATTTTGTAGGATATTATCTGCAACGTTACTTTGGGTATTTAAATGTTCCAATAAAAGGAATGACAGCAGTAGGAACCATGATTTATGTATTTATATTGATTATCGGATTTTATGTCACTCTTACTAAAAGAATGATGAAGGATACCGAGCGGGAGCTTTTGATAAAGACAGCATATACAGATGAACTTACAAATTTGTATAACCGAAGATTTTGTGCAGAACAATTAAATCAATATGATGCTGCTAAAAAATCCGATTATACCATTGTTTGCTTTGATGTAAACAATTTAAAGAAGGTAAATGATACCTTTGGACATACCCAGGGAGATTCGTTGATTCAGACAGCTTCCGGATTGATAGCGGAGGTGTTTAAGCAAGATGCCATAGTAGGAAGAATGGGTGGAGATGAATTTATTGCCATTGTACATAATGCAGATGCGAAATTCATTGATGGATTGTTAGCTGAATTGGAATCCAGAATACAAGAAATCAATGCTGAAATGGAAGACTATAAGGTATCCATTGCTTTCGGTTATGCCTTAGGAACGGAAATGGAAGATGTTTTATCAGAAAAAATATACCAGATTGCAGATAAGAGAATGTATGCAAGAAAGAAACTTATGAAAGAGCAACAAGCAGTTGCAGAATGATGGTAAGATACTCTTTTTTTAATCTAAATGGAAGGATTCCATTACCGGTTACGTGTGAATAGTAACAGGATGGTTACTGTACAGACAGCGTCAAAACACTTGTTGTTTTGGTGCGTAAGAACGTGATTCAACACAGGATTCACGAAAATTTTGTGAATTATTTCGCGAAATTATTGACAGGAAAAAGAAAAAATAGTAGACTAAAGGATACTGTACAGATAGCACCAAAACACTTGCTGTTTTGGTGCGTAAGAACGTGATTCAGGAGTTCGCAGGCTCCTTTTGCGAAGCAAAACTCTAAATGAGCCTGCGAATTGTTACTGTTTACGAGGCACGAGTGAACAGTAACACCTAAAGGGCGTGAAAAAGAATTAATAAGGAGAAATATGGAAATTTAGGAGGAAACATATGTTAGAATTAAAGCATATACGAAAGGTATATCATGTTGGTGATATTGACACCGTGGCGTTAAATGACATTAGTGTTGCCTTTCGTGAAAAGGAATTTGTTGCGATTCTTGGTACCAGTGGTTCCGGAAAAACTACCTGTTTGAACATTATTGGTGGCTTGGACCGTTATGATTCTGGTGATTTAGTTATTAAGGGAAAGAAAACGAAGGATTTTAAAGAAACTGATTGGGATGCTTACCGAAATAATTCCATTGGATTTGTATTCCAAAGTTATAATCTGATTATGCATCTTAGCATTGTGGAAAATGTAGAATTAGGTATGACATTAAGTGGTGTTTCAAAAGAAGAAAAGCACAAACGTGCCCTTGAAGTTTTGGAACAGGTTGGTTTAAAAAATCATGTACATAAGAAACCGAATCAGCTGTCTGGAGGTCAGATGCAAAGAGTTGCCATTGCCAGAGCTTTGGCAAATGACCCGGAAATTCTGCTTTGTGATGAACCTACCGGTGCTTTGGATACTGCTACCAGTGTTCAGATTATGGATTTAATCAAAGAAGTTGCGAAGGACCGTCTGGTTATTATGGTTACTCATAATCCGGAATTGGCTGAACAATATGCAGACCGTATCATCCGTTTTCAGGATGGTAATATTATTTCGGATTCTCATCCACACCAGGAAAGACCGAAGGAAGATCAGTTTAAGTTAAAGAAAACCAGCATGAAGTTTATGACTGCATTAGGTCTTTCTTTAAATAACTTAAAGACGAAGAAGGGAAGAACCTTTTTAACGGCATTTGCTTCTAGTATCGGTATCATTGGTATCGCAGTGATATTAAGTTTATCCACAGGATTCCAGACACAGATTAACAATTATCAAACAGATGCCATGTCAGAATTTCCGATTATCATAACTCAAAGCACCTCAGAAGTAGATATGGAGAATTTGCAGAAACAACAGTCTGAGGTTATGGAAACTGGGTACTATCCAGATACGGATGAAGTTAAATTATATGATCCAATGGAGAATATTATTATCCATAAAAATGATTTTTCCAATGGATTTATTGATTATATCGAGGCAGTAGAACCTGAGATTTGTTCCAGCATTGGTTACACCCGTCTGGTAAATATGAATCTGGTAATGAAGAAGGATGATGCTTATGTTCCGGTTATGTTTGGCTCCTTAATGTCTTCCGCATCTTCTATGTCTTCAATGACTTCCATGAGTGGAATCGGACTTTCTAGCTATCCAAACAGCTTACATGAAGGAGAAAGCTACCTGGAAAAGAATTATGAATTGCTGGCAGGGGAATATCCAAGCCAGGCAACGGACTTGATTCTGGTAATAGAATCCTCTAATAAAATTGATGTAAATACCATGATGGCACTTGGATTTGATACTGAAAATGTAGAAAGTATTAAGTTTAGTGATATTGTTGGCACGGAATATAAATTAGTAGGAAACAATGACTATTATAGTCAGGTGGATTATAATGGGGTCAATGTTTATATGCCGGGAACAGATTATGAAGCAATGTATCAGGCAGAAGGAAGTAAGACTTTAACCATAACAGGTGTAGTTCGTCAAAGAGAAGATGCAAATATGGGATTATTAGCTACCGGTATTGCATATAGTGATGATTTATCCCAGTTAGTCATTGATGATGCCATGGAATCTGACATTGTAAAGGCTCAAAAAGAGGTAAATTATAATGTGATGTCTATGGAAGAATTTGCAGATGAAGATACAAAAGATATGTTTGTATCTTACTTAGGCGGAGATGCGACACCATTTATGGTATTAGTGTTCCCTAAGGATTTTGAATCAAAAGATAAGATTTTAGAGTATATAGATGAATATAATGTAGGAAAAGAAACCGATGACCAGATTGTTTACACTGACTTAGCAGGTACGATTTCAGATATGACCTCTGGAATTATGGATGGTATCACAGTAGTATTGATTGCCTTTGCAAGTATTTCTCTTGTGGTTAGTTTGATTATGATTTGTATTATTACCTATACTTCCGTATTAGAAAGAACAAAGGAAATAGGTATCTTAAAAGCATTAGGTGCCAGAAAAAAAGATATTACCCGTGTATTTGATGCAGAAACCTGTCTTTTGGGAATTTTTTCCGGAACGTTAGGAGTATTCATTGCATGGTTATGTACTTTCCCAATCAATAAAATCATTGAAGGAATGACAGAATTGCAGAATTGTTCTCACCTTCAATTAAAACACGCAGTTACCTTGGTTATTATCAGCACCATTTTAACTATGATTGGCGGACATATTCCTGCGAAGATGGCAGCAAAGAAAGATGCTGTAGAAGCATTAAGAAGTGAATAGTATAAGATATTTATAATGAAACTCATTCAGGATAATATGTTTCATTTTAAAATAAGTTTGCATAACGCAGCAAAAGACAGAAGTGTTTTTTGCTGCGTTATGTGGTAATAGGGTTACTATTCAAACAGTAACGAAATATACGAAATATTTTCATACAAATAGAAGAAATGATAGGAATTTTGATGGAATTATGATAAAATGATACCAGGGTCAAAAGGTCATATTTTTCATGCTTGCATGAAAAAGTATGACTTTGGAACCCTAGAATTCATTCTTTAAGGTTGGGGGTGAGGTATATGGAGAAAGTCTTTCTTATCTGTATTGTTGTCGGTTTTGTGATTCCTCTGATTACTATGGTATTTGCTGGAATTGCAGATGTGTTTGACGGCATATTTGATTTTATCGACTTAGACCTGGATACAGGATTCGAAATAGGAGATACTACGGTATGTTTGCTGCCATTGTCCATTCAAAGTATTTGCACAGGCTTATTGATTTACGGATTAATTGGAACCTTATGTTACCGGGGGGATAATCTTTTATTTGTAAACCTGCTTGGATTAGGATTTGCTTATTTGGCGGCGGTTTTAATTCAGACACTGATCCGAAAACTTAGGAAGGTGGAAAATACCACTTATTCGAAAGAGCAGTTGCTTTTGTTTGATGCGAAAGTGATTCATACCATTGTAGAAGGCGGATTTGGTGCCATTAGCATTTCCACTTACGATGGAATCACCAGTACTTATCCGGCGAAGGCGGAAAATCCAGAAGAAAGAATCCCTCAGGATTCTATGGTTACCATAGTAGAATTTCAGGATAAGCTGGCAATTGTAAAACAAAAAGAGAGTGAAACAACAAAATTTTAGGAGGAGAATAACATGGAATTTGGAGAATTGTTGGTTATTTTATTGGTTATCATTGGAGTATTTATTATCCTGTCCATTATCCTTTCTATGTGGAAGAAGGTTCCACAGGATAAGGCGGCAGTAGTTACCGGTCTTAGAAAGAAGATTATCACCGGTGGTGGTGGATTGGTAATTCCGGTTTTGGAACGAATCGATTATATTTCACTCGGTAACATTCAGATTGATGTAGTGACAGAGGAGAGTATGTCTTCTCAAGGTGTACCCATCGCAGTAGTAGGTACTGCAGTTATTAAGGTTAAGAACGAACAGACTGCGATTTTTAACGCAATCGAACAGTTCACAGGAAAGAATGAAACCCAGATTGAGGCATCGATTAAGAATACTGCTACCAATGTTTTGGAAGGTAAGCTGCGTGAAATCGTTTCTACCATGACAGTAGAAGAAATCTACAGAGACAGAGAAACTTTTGCATCGAAGGTACAGGAAGTAGTTGGTACAGAATTAATGGAAATGGGCTTGGAGGTAAAAGTATTCACCATTAAGGACATTAACGATACCAATGGTTACATACAGGCATTAGGTGTAAAGCAGATTGCAGAAAAGAAAAAGGATGCTGAAATTGCGAAGGCAGAAGCCAACAGAGAAGCACAAATCGAAACTTCTAAAGCAAGACGTGCCGGTGAGCAGGCAAGATTACAGGCAGAAACAGAAATCGCAGAAGCGAATAAGTTAAAACAGGTGCAGGAAGCTTCTTATATGCAGGAGCAACAGGCTGCGAAAGCGAAGGCGGATGCTGCTTACGATATTCAAAAGAATATCACCCAGAAGGAAGTTATTGCGGCTCAGTTGGATGCAGAATTATTAAAGCAGGAACGACAAAAAGATATCGAAGCAGCCCAGGTACAAATTGATATCGTAAAAGAACAAAAGAACATCGAACTTGCACAAAAACAGGCAGAACGTAAGAAGGAAAGCCTTCGTGCAGAAGTAGTAGAACCTGCCATTGCAGAAAAAGAAAAGCAACAGACTATGGCAGATTCCGAAAAATATCGTAAGATTGCCCAAGCGGAAGCAGAGGCAGAAGCTAAGAAGAAATTTGCCATTGCGGAAGCAGAAGCACAGAAAGTAAGAGCCATGGCAGAAGCAGAAGCGATTAAAACTACCGGTCAGGCGGAAGCAGATGTTATCAGCCAGAAAGGTAAGGCAGAGGCAGAAGCCATTCGTGCCAAGGGTATTGCAGAGGCAGAAGCCATGCAGAAGAAAGCAGAAGCTTACCAGCAATATACCGGTGCAGCCGTTGCCGAAATGTTGATTCAGGTATTACCGGATATGGCAGGAAAGATTGCACAACCATTATCACAAATTGATAAGATTTTAATTATGGATAATGGAAATGGCTCCGGTGTAAATAATGTTGCAGGAAATGTAACAGGGGTTATGGCTCAGGTGTTTGAATCCATGAAGGAAGTAACAGGAGTGGATTTAAGCGACTTGATTAAGGCGAAGGGTTATGATGCACAGGTTACCAGAAATATTAATGTTACCGGTGTAGAAGCACCTGTGGTTCAGATTGCAAAAGAAGTAGAAAAAACAATAGAATAAATGATGATGACTTATAGTCGCAGTTACAGGGACACTTCATATAGTAAGTGTCCCTTTGACATTGGAGAAAAAAGTTTTGTATCATAACAGTTCTTTTGTTTTTCGAGCAAGGTACAATGGAAGATTTGTAATGTATCCATCCTTACGATAACCACGTTTGCAAAAGCGTAGTGCATATTCCGGCTGGTGTTTGGTAATGTACTTCTTAAAAGATGGTGCAGATTTATCTTCTCCACCTTTTGCCTCAACAGGAATAATCTTAGTACCGTATTGAAGAACAAAATCAATCTCAGAGTTTTTATCTGAAAAGTAGCGGGGTTCTACCTCGAACTGGCCACGAAGTTGTTGTAGAACAAAGTTTTCAGTAAGTGGTCCCTTGAATTGATAGTCACTTTTTAAGAGGATGGCACTATTGTCAATGCCTGCCATGTGTTTAAGAAGTCCGGTATCAAATAAAAAGAGTTTAAATTGGTCTAATTTATCAAAAGCAGAAAGTGGATGCTCCATCTTTGAAACATTGTGGACACGGTAGAGCATTCCGGCTGAAACCAACCATTCGATAGCCTCTTCGAAGTCACGTGCTCTGGCACCTTCCCGGACAGCTCCGTAAATAAATTTTTCATTAGATTTGGCCAGTTGCGTGACGATACTGCGAAAAACCATTAAAATACGGCCGCTGTTGACTTTTCCGTTATGTTTTGAAAAGTCGTTTTCGTAGACTTGTATAAGTTCTCGTTGTATCTGAGATATTTTTTCCGGATTCTTATGCTTTATCCAAGAATTAACACATTCAGGCATACCACCGATAATAAGATAATTGTTGTAGACTTCAAGGAGACGGTTGTGAAAGATCTCTTCTATTTGTTGGTTTTTTTGAATGTTGTCATAATAGGCATAAAGTTCTGGATTGGTGGCATTAAGAAACTCATCAAAGGTAAGCGGATAGATGTCAAGAAGATTTACCATACCCACAGGATAAGACTTCGGTTTTGCAAGGAGTGTGCCTAGCAGGCTTCCGGCGGCAATAACATGATAATGGTTCGCATTCTCCTTAAAGTATTTGAGTGTATTTAGTGCCTCTGGGCATTCTTGGATTTCATCAAAAATGATGAGTGTCTCGTATGGAAGAATCTTTTTACCGGAAATCAATGACAAGAGTTCAACGATGCGCTGAGGATTTTTATTTGTCTCAAAAATAGATTTGAGTTCATCTTCCTCATCAAAATTAAAGTAGACATAGCTCTCATAGTAGTTTTGCCCAAACTCTTTCATAAGCCAGGTTTTGCCAACTTGTCTTGTACCTTTTAAAACCAAAGGTTTTCGTTCCTCATCGGATTTCCATTTTATCAAATCTTGAATTGCATTTCGTTTCAAAAAAATCAGCCTCCTTATAAAATATAACCTATCACATTTTTCTGAATTTTTCAATCTGATTTCGCACATTTTTCTTATGATTTATAAGATAAAAAACACATTTTTCTGATAAAATAAGTGAGTTAAACACACATTTTTGATGAAACAATGACAAAAAATTATACCAAAAATAGATTCAAAAAATGTTATATGTAAAAAACAACTCCTGTATCGTGTTATCAAGTAATCTGGCACTTGTTGCCAGGTCACGGTATGAATAGTAACTGCGAGAACAGTAACGATTTTTTTATATTTCAAAAAAAAATCTCTTTTAATATATGCCATTTCATGTTAAAATGGAAATTATGAGAAAGTGAACTTAAAAAGAGAGAAACTATACGTAATTAGGAGAAAAGATTATGGAAAATGAAGTAGTATCTAAGAATTTTATAGAACAAATCATTGAAAAAGATTTGGAAGAAGGAAAATGTACGAAGATTGTAACTCGTTTCCCACCGGAACCAAATGGTTATCTTCATATTGGACATGCCAAATCGATTTTATTAAATTATGGGCTGGCGAAGAAATATGGCGGTCAGTTTAATTTAAGATTTGATGATACGAATCCTATGAAAGAAAAAACGGAATTTGTAGAATCCATTCGTAAGGATGTAGAATGGTTAGGAGCAGATTTTGAAGACCATATTTTTTATGCTTCTGATTATTTTGATGCCATGTATGAAGGTGCAGTAAAGCTAATCAAAAAGGGAAAAGCTTATGTTTGCGATTTGTCAGCAGATGAAATTCGTGAATATCGAGGAACTTTAAAGGAACCGGGAAAAGAAAGTCCTTATCGTAACCGTTCCATTGAAGAAAACTTGGATTTGTTCGAAAGAATGAAAAATGGAGAGTTCGAAGATGGTTCTAAGGTATTGCGGGCTAAGATAGATATGGCTTCCGGAAACATTAACATGAGAGACCCTGTTATTTACCGCGTTGCCCGTATGAGTCATCATAATACAAAGGATAAATGGTGCATTTACCCAATGTACGATTTTGCACATCCTATTGAAGATGCAGTGGAAGGGGTAACTCATTCTATCTGTACCTTAGAGTTTGAAGACCACAGACCACTTTACGACTGGGTTATCAATGAATTAGAATTTGAAAACAAACCAAAGCAGATTGAATTTGCAAAATTATATCTTACCAATGTGATTACTGGTAAGAGATATATTAAAAAATTAGTAGAAGATGGTATTGTAGACGGTTGGGATGACCCTCGTCTGGTATCATTAAGTGCTTTAAGACGAAGAGGATTTACAAAAGAATCCATTCAGATGTTTATGGAATTATCCGGAGTATCTAAGGCACAAAGTTCATCAGATTATGCTATGTTTGAGTACTGTATCCGTGAAGATTTAAAAATGAAGTGCAATCGTATGATGGCAGTCTTAGACCCAATTAAATTGGTAATTGATAATTATCCGGAAGGTCAGGTAGAATACCTTGATGTGGAAAATAATCAGGAAAATGAAGAAATGGGAAAACGTCAGGTTCCATTCTCTAAAGTTCTTTATATTGAAAGAGAAGACTTTATGGAAGAACCTCCAAAGAAATATTTTAGATTATTCCCTGGAAATGAAGTACGTTTAAAGAATGCGTATTTTGTTACCTGTACCGATTTTGTAAAAGATGAAAATGGAAATGTGGTAGAAGTACATTGTACCTACGACCCTGCCACTAAGAGTGGAAGCGGATTTACAGAAAGAAAAGTAAAAGGAACCATTCATTGGGTAGATGCGTCCCAGGCAGTGAAGGCAGAGGTAAGATTATACGAAAATATTATTGATGAAGAAAAAGGAAAATTAAATGAGGATGGTTCATTGAACCTAAATCCAAATTCTTTGGTAGTGATGAAAGAATGTTATATGGAGCCTGCATTAAAGGATGCGAAGCCATTGGACCGTTTCCAATTCTTACGTCATGGATATTTCTGCGTAGATACGAAGGACAGTACAGAAGAAAATCTTGTATTTAATCGAATCGTTTCGTTAAAAAGCTCTTATAAGAAGTAAAAGCCAGCGGGCGGTTCATTTACGAATGTAAGACAAATAATGGAGGTATTGGTAGTGGGTGATATGAATTTATTTTCTGGCTTAGAGGCACTAGGATTTGATTCATTAGATGAGGTAGAGATATTCGAGGAAAAAAAGACAAAGGAAGTAGAAAAAGAAGAAAAAGTGGAGGAATTCCATGAGGAAGAGATGCTTTTTCTAAAGACATATCAATGCCCGGTTTGTGACCATGAAAATAAGATATTGGCAGTTCGGCTTGGAAAACTTCGCTCCTCAGCCATTGATACAGATTTAAGGCCGGTTTATGAAAAGATGGATCCTTTAAAATACGATGCGGTGGTTTGTGAAAAGTGTGGATATGCTGCATTAACTAAGTTTTTCTCTAATATTATGTCGCGGCAACAAAAATTAGTGAAAGAGAAAATTACTACAAGTTTTAAAGGGATAAATAATAATTTAGAAGTATATTCCTATGATGAGGCGATTTTAAGACATAAAATGGCATTGCTTTGTACGGTCGTAAAAGGCGGAAAAGACAGCGAGAAAGCATATACCTGTCTTAAACTCGCATGGATGTTAAGAGGAAAGAGAGAAAATCTTTCCTCAGATGGAGTCAAAGCAAAGCAGCTGGAAAAGGAACTGTTAAAGGAAGAAAATACGTTATTAGTGAAGGCGTATGCCGGATTTGATGCGGCTTTTTCCAATGAGCCGTTTCCAATGTGTGGTATGGACCAGGTAACAGTAATGTGCATTATGGCAGACATTGCTAGAAGATGTGGGCAGTATCAGGTTTCAAAACGTTGGATTAGTCGTATTTTAGTTGATAAGGCGACACCAGAACGGATTAAAAATAAGATGAGGGATTTAAAAGAGCTTGTAAACAATGAAGAAAAAATAGCTCAGCAAGGATAGGAACAGAGGAACAAGAAGTATGAAAAAAGCAAGATTTCAAAATAATTCAGTTGATAGAAAGTATGTATTTTTAGTTTTGTCACAGACGTCTACTTTTCCGGCAAAACTCATTCGGTGGTATACCAGAGAGCCATATGCTCATGCCTCCATTGCCTTAGACGTAGAATTAAGGGAAATGTATAGTTTTGCAAGAAAGAAAGTAAATAATCCATGGAATAATGGATTTATTAAAGAAGACATTGAAAAAGGTGTATTTGGTAAATTTAAAGAAACCAAGTGCAGTATTTATGCCCTGGAGGTAAGTGACTCACAATATGAAAGATTAAAAGAGGAAATACAGGTATTTAAAGATAATCAGGAAATATATACTTATAATTATCTGGGTATTGTAGGAGCCATGATACATAGACCAGTTGTGCGTAAAACACAATATTTTTGTTCACAGTTTGTTGCTTATATACTTGAGAAAAGTGGAATTGATTTATTTCATAAGAGTTGTGGGTTGGTGCGTCCTAAGGATTTCCGGATTTGTCCGAAATTATCCAGAATATATAAAGGCAAAATCAGAAACTATAGAAGTTCCTGGGTACCTAAGAACTGGGACTTGCTAACCAATGAAATTCAGACTCTGGATTTTGAAAATTTTACAGTAAATGCATTTGATTTTGCAAATGTTCATCCGGGAGAACTGGTATTACATCACACATAAATTACATAGTAGATGAAGGCAGTCTATAAGTAGGTTGTAAGTCTAAGAAGATAGAATGTTACTGTTCACATGTGAACAGTAACAATAGAATTCTGTAATGGAGGAAGTTTAAATGAACCAGTTTTTTGCTATGATGTCAAGAATGAAATATATTGACAGGTGGGCATTGATGCGTAATGCAAGACAGGAAACCATCAGTGAGCATTCCATGGAAGTGAGTATGCTGGCTCATGCTTTGGCTGTAATAGGAAACAAGAGATTGGGGAAGAATTATAATGCAGAAAAAGCAGCCTTAATCGGACTTTATCATGATGCCAATGAAATAATAACAGGTGATATGCCGACTCCCGTGAAATATGCTAATGATAAGATAAAAGATGCTTATAAAGAAGTAGAAAAAGTAGCTTGTGAAAAGTTACTTTTTATGTTGCCAGAGGATATGCGGGATTCTTATGACAGTATTTTTTTCCCTAAGGAAGAAGATGTTATGTTGTGGAAACTGGTGAAGGGAGCAGATAAGCTATCTGCTTATATTAAATGTATTGAAGAGGAAAACGCAGGAAATAAGGAATTTGCCACAGCAAAGAATACCATATATGAGCAGCTTACAAAAATACAATTAGAAGAAGTTAAAATTTTTATGACAGAGTTTTTACCTGCATATGGAAAGACTTTGGATGAATTAAGTCAATTAGATTAGTCAAAATGAGAAAATAAAAGGCAGGGAGCAAAAGTTATGGAAAAGGAAGAACAAGAAAATAATGCAAATATGGATACCCAGGAAGCGGAACGGCAGGGTGGTCTTTTAGTAGAAGCTAGCCCTGAGGAGGGAGTACAAGGACAAGCAGTAGATTTTCAAAAGATGTCATTAGGCAATCAGGCAATCTTGGAAGCGGGAAATGAACAGAATAATTCATTTAACTGGAGATTAACGAAAAAGAACATTGGAAGCTTTTTGGTGATTGTTCTTTCTATGATTTTTTTCTTTTTCTTATTTCGAATTGACAGAGTAGGAGTTTTAGTAAAGGAGGCCATTAAAGTATTACAGCCAATTATAGTAGGTGTGGTAATGGCTTATTTACTAAATCCTGTGGAAAAATTCGTAGAAATCAGGCTGCTGAAATTAAAAAAAGAACCAGGTCATGGCTATCGTAAATTTGCCAGAAATATGGGGATTTTACTCTCTATCTGTATTGGAATTTTTATTGTGATTTTCTTAGTTATGACCGTAGTGCCACAGTTTATTTCCAGTGCACAGGAAATCATTACGGAATTGCCAGATAAGATGAATAAATTAGTCAACTGGGTAAATGATAAATTCTCAGAAGATACAGAATTTAACCGGGCTGTGAATAGTTTGTTTAATACATCCATTACTTATCTGGAAAACTGGATGCAGACAGAGTTGTTAAATACATTAAATGTAATTGCAGTTTCCTTTACTTCCGGATTAATTAGTGTATTTAATGTGCTAAAGAACCTGTTTATCGGTATTTTTGTTGCGATTTATGTAATGTCAAGCAAAGACCATTTTGCAAAAGTAGGAAGAAAAATGTGTTATGCTTTCCTGCCACAAAAGAAAGCCAGTGTTTTATTTGAAATCATGCAGCATTGCCATAGAACTTACAGTGGATTTATTAATGGTAAGTTAATCGATTCTTTTATTATTGGTATGCTTTGTTACGCAGGCGTTTCTTTTATGGATTTAGAAAAATATAAGATGTTAATTAGTGTAATTGTAGGTGTTACTAATGTGATTCCTTTCTTCGGACCATTCATTGGAGGTATTCCTTGTGTTGTTCTGATTATGCTGGTTGACTTAAAAAAAGGTATTTATTTAGGTATTTTTATTATCTTACTTCAACAGTTGGATGGTAATGTAATTGGACCTATGATTTTAGGAGATTCCACCGGCTTATCCCCTTTCTGGGTTATGTTTGCGATTTTAGTTGGAGGCGGCCTCTTTGGTTTCATGGGTATGTTAATCGGTGTTCCTACCTTTGCCGTAATTTATTACCTGATTAAGAGGGTGGTAGAGGCAAAATTAGAAAAGAAGGGTATGCCGAAAGATACCAACCAATACTGAGTGGGCTTTAGGAATGCCATATCATTAACAATAAATAAGATAAGCTGATGTGCTTATGACCGTGAGGGACTACGGTTAAGTTTACATCGGCTTATTGTACTTTAAAAGCAAAGAAACTTTATAGATATTTTATAAAGTAAAGGTGGTTACTGTACAGACAGCACCAAAACACTTGCTGTTTTGGTGCGTAAGAACGTGATTCAGGAGTTCGCAGGCTCCTTTTGCGAAGCAAAACTCTAAATGAGCCTGCGAATTGTTACTGTTTACGAGGCGAGTGAACAGTAACTAAAAGTGGTAAAAGACAGATTAAGAATCAAGAATGGAGGAAGGTATGGAACAGGAATGGCTCATAAAACGAATGAAAGATTTAGCAGAGAAATCCTATTGTAATAATTTGTATACCTATACACATTTTTTAAATCCGGAAGAACTTAGCTGTTTTTTGAGTAGAAAAGAGGAGTTTTCTGCCTATTCCTATCAGATTTTCGGAGGAAATGAAAACTGTGAAAGAAGAATGATAGGCTTTGGAAATTCGGAAGAATTGGGGTATGAAGGGGAGTTTCCCATTCAATTAATTAAGGTTTCTCCTTTGTTATTAAAATTTGCAAAGGATTTTTCACATAGAGATGTTTTGGGTGCAATGATGCATCTTGGTATAGAGCGAAATGTGATAGGAGATATTATAGTAAAGGATAAGTTTGCCTATGTATATTGTGAAAGCAGTATTACAAAATTTATCTTGGAACATCTGGAAAAGGTCAGAAATACCAACGTAAAGTGTGAGGTGGTAGAACTATCCTTAGCAGAATGCAGTCCTACTTTAAAAGAGGAGAAAGTGATTGTGGCCTCGTTGCGTTTGGATGCCTTGATTTGTGCTGTGTTTAAGTTGTCCAGAAAAGAAGTTTTGGAATATTTTCGAAATAAAAAGGTTTTCATGGATTATGCGGTGATAGAAAATAACAGTGTCAAGGTGAAAGAAGGAAGTATCATCAGTGTGAGAGGTTTTGGGAAAATCTGTTTTAAGCAGATATGTGGTGAAACCAAAAAAGGAAGAATTATGGTGGTTTATGATAGATATGTGTAATTAGCGAAGGAAAGGTTAGTGTTCACTCAGTAACCTGACACTTGCTGTCAGGTTACGTTATTTCGTTACTGAGGTTTGCAGTTTATAAGATTATGTGATAAGATGAATAAATAAAAGGAAAAAGGACGTAGAACAGTGGATATATTAGGACATTTAAAAACCATTAACCGACATAAATTTATGGTAATGAAATATTGTTTTAAAGTTGGATTATATAAGCAGGGATTGTTACATGATTTATCAAAATATACACCCAGCGAGTTTTTAGTGGGAGCGAAATATTATCAGGCAGGAAAACGCAGTCCCAACAATGCTCAAAGGGAAGAGATAGGATATTCTTCTGCCTGGCTGCATCACAAGGGACGGAATAAGCATCATTGGGAGTTTTGGACGGATTATGTTCCGGGAGTCAATCACCTTACAGGGTGTAAGATGCCGGAGAAATATGTGGTTGAGATGTTTTTAGACCGTGTAGCAGCAAGTAAAAATTATAACAGGGGAAATTATAAAGATTATTTTCCTTTAGATTATTATGAAAAAGGTCGGGACCATTATAGTCTGCACCCGGATACAAAACAGCTATTAGAAAAGCTTTTGCATATGCTGGCTGAAGAAGGGGAAGAAAAGACATTAAGATACATTAAAAGAGAACTAATACCGGAAATAAAAGGGAAGAAGAAAAAAAAGTCTTCGGGAAAATAACAGTACCATTAGAAAAAGGGAGGAAACACCATGTCATTTAGCCATTTACATGTGCATACGGAATATAGTTTGTTGGATGGCTCTTGTAAAATTAAAGAATTACTGAAACGGGCGAAGGAACTGGGAATGGATAGTATGGCTATTACAGACCACGGCGTAATGTATGGTGTCATAGATTTTTACCGGGAAGCCAAAGCAGTAGGGGTAAAGCCGATTATAGGCTGTGAAATCTATGTTTCTCCTGGTTCCAGATTTGATAGAGAGGTTGTAAAGGGAGAAGAACGGTATCACCATTTGGTGTTGTTAGCGGAAAATGATAAGGGATATCATAACCTGATGAAAATTGTTTCCAAGGGATTTACGGAAGGATTTTACTATAAACCCAGAGTGGACAAAGAGGTATTACAAGAATACCATGAGGGAATCATTGCCTTAAGTGCCTGTCTTGCAGGAGAGGTTTCTACTTTTTTAAAGAAAGATAATTACGAAGATGCGAAAAAGGCGGCTTTTGAATATCAGGAAATCTTTGGTGAGGGTAATTTTTATTTGGAACTGCAGGACCATGGATATATGGAACAGCAGAAGGTAAATAGTGGGTTGTTGCGGCTTTCTAAGGATACGAAAATTCCATTGGTGGCTACCAACGATATTCATTATACTTATAAAGAAGATGAAAAAGCCCATGATATTTTACTATGTATTCAGACTGGGAAAAAGGTGCAGGATGAAGACCGCCTTCGTTATGAAGGAGGACAGTTTTACTGCAAATCTCCGGAAGAAATGAAGGAATTATTTCCTTATGCTCTGGATGCTTTGGAGAACACAGGTAAAATCGCAGACCGTTGTAATGTAGAAATTATATTTGGGGAGCAGAAGGTACCGAAATTTGACGTTCCGGCACCTTATGATGCTTATGGATACTTAAAGAAATTGTGTGAGGAAGGTCTAAATAAACGCTATGGCGAAGAACCCTCGGAAGAGTTAAAGGAAAGACTTTCCTATGAATTAAATACCATACGGGAAATGGGATATGTAGATTACTTCCTGATTGTAAGTGATTTCATTGCTTATGCGAAGAATCATGGGATTGCAGTAGGACCGGGAAGAGGTTCTGCTGCAGGAAGTATTGTTTCTTATTGTCTTGGAATTACAGATATTGACCCGATTCGTTATAGTCTTTTATTTGAGCGTTTTTTGAATCCGGAACGTGTTTCCATGCCAGATATTGACGTGGATTTTTGTTTCGAGCGAAGACAGGAAGTCATTGATTATGTAGTAGAAAAGTATGGCAAGGATAAGGTAGTTCAGATTGTAACCTTCGGTACTATGGCAGCAAAAGGTGTGCTTCGTGATGTGGGAAGGGCATTGGATATGCCTTATGCCAAGGTGGATGTCATTGCGAAAATGATTCCTCAGGAACTAAACATTACTATAGATAAGGCACTTGAGTCCAATCCGGAGTTTGCAAGGGCATATGAAGAACAAGAAGATGTGCATTATCTGGTGGATATGGCGAAACGTTTAGAAGGTCTGCCAAGACATACTTCCATGCATGCAGCAGGAGTGGTAATCGGACAAAGACCCATTGATGAATATGTACCTTTGTCTAAAGGGGCAGAAGATGCCATAACAACGCAGTTTACCATGACGACCATTGAGCAGTTGGGACTGTTAAAAATGGACTTTTTAGGGCTTAGAACCCTGACTGTAATTCAAAATGCAGTTCGTATGATAAAGGAAAAGAAGAATCCGGAATTTAACATAGATGACATTGACTATGAAGATGCAGGCGTATTTGAAATGATAGGACAAGGAAAGACCGAGGGTGTGTTCCAACTAGAATCCGCAGGCTTTAAATCCTTCATGAAGGAATTAAAGCCAAAGAGTTTAGAAGATATCATCGCAGGGATTTCTTTGTATCGCCCGGGTCCTATGGATTTTATTCCTTTGTATATTAAGGGAAAAAATAACCCGAAGGAGGTTCAATATGCCTGTCCACAGTTGGAGAAGATATTGGCACCTACCTATGGATGTATTGTTTATCAGGAACAGGTTATGCAAATCGTTATGGAACTGGCAGGTTATACCTTAGGACGAAGCGATTTGGTGCGGCGAGCCATGTCTAAGAAAAAGGCAGATGTAATGGAACAAGAACGTAAGAATTTCGTATAT
Source organism: Lachnospiraceae bacterium (assembly GCA_017416505.1). The sequence goes on along the minus strand of JAFQCI010000148.1, from coordinate 7,250 downwards.
GGAAACGAAGAAGAACACGTTCCAGGTTGTGTGAATCGTGGTATTTCAGAGGAAGTGGCGAATCATATCTTTGATGAAATGACGGATTTTGCAAAATATGCTTTTAATAAATCTCATGCAGCAGCCTATGCAGTGGTGTCATATCAGACAGCCTATTTAAAATACTATTATCCTGTAGAATTTATGGCTGCCTTGCTTACTTCTGTCATTGACAATCCGAAAAAAGTAGCGGATTATGTTATTGAGTGTAAGAAGATGGGAATTGAAATGCTGAAACCGGATATTAATGAAAGTATTAGTGGTTTTAGTGTTTCACAGGAAAATATCCGATACGGATTGACTGCGCTAAAGAGCGTGGGACATAATGTCATTGAGTCGATTGTGAAAAACAGGGAAGAATTTGGAAAATTTAAAGATTTATCGGATTTTATTGAGAGACTCTCCAGTAAGGAAGTAAACAAACGTACTATTGAAAGTTTTATTAAAGCAGGAGCCTTTGATGGATTCTTAGTAAACCGCCGCCAAATGCTGCTTACTTATACTACTTTGGTGGATGAAATTACGAAAGAAAAGAAAAATTCTATGGCAGGGCAAATGACCTTGATGGATTTACTAGGGGAAGAGGAAAAGAAAGATTTTCAGATAAAGTACCCGGATGTAGAAGAATTGCCAAAAGAAGACTTGCTGGCCTTTGAAAAAGAAGTTACCGGAAGCTATATCACCGGACATCCTTTGGAGGAATATCAGGAAGAATTGGTGAAGAATGTGACTGCCTACACCACGGATTTTATGCTGGATGATGAAACAGAGAATGTGATGGCATTGGATAATGAAACTTACATTCTGGGAGGTTTAATCTGTGACATTACTTATAAATTAACCAAGCATAATCAGAATATGGCATTTATTAAGATTGAAGATTTGGTGGGAACCGTGGAAGTTATCGTTTTTCCGAAGGTGTATGAGAAATTTAAAGATTTGCTGGTAATGGATAAGAAGGTATACGTTAAGGGTAGAGCCAATATTTCCGAAGATGGCGGTAAATTAATCTTGGAGCGTATGGTTGCCTTTGACCAGATGCCACAGGAAGTATGGATTCAGTTTACCAATATGGAAGAATACAAAGAAAAGGAAATGAAACTAAACGATATTCTTTGGGAATTTCCAGGAAATAATCCCGTTGTAATTTATGTTCGGGAGGAAAGAAAGGCCAAAACTCTGCCATTTAACCTAAGTGTCAGAGAAGATGAGGAGCTGTTGCAAAGCTTAATTCAGGAGTTTGGTGAAAAGAACGTAAAGGTAGTGAAAAAATCCATATAAGGGTACGATATTATGATAACAACAATCAAAAATCAACAGATTAAAAATATTATAAAATTAAACAAGAGCAGTAAAGACAGAAAAGAGCAGGGTGTCTTTCTGGTGGAAGGAGTCCGGATTTGCAAAGAGATTCCTGCCTCATGGGAACCTATGTTTTATGTAAGTGAAGAATATTATTCATTAAAAAAAGACGAAGTATTGGATATGGTAAAGGGTCAGCCCTACGAACTGGTGACAAAAGAGGTGTTTGATAAGATTTCAGATACAAAGACACCGCAGGGGATTCTGGCTTTGGTAAAGCAGCCGGAGTACACTTTGGAAGAAATTCAAAAGCAGGAAAATCCTATGATAATGGTACTGGAAAATCTGCAGGACCCGGGAAATTTAGGTACGATTCTTCGAAGTTCTGAGGCTGCGGGAGTAACGGCTGTAATCTTAAGCAAAGACACCGTGGATTTATTTAATCCTAAGGTAATTCGTGCCACTATGGGTTCAATTTTCCGGGTTCCTTTCGTTTTAAATCAGGATATGGAAGAATTGGTGTTATGGTTGAAAAGACAAAAGATTACAACCTATGCAGCCCACTTGGAGGGAAAAGATTTTTATCAGGAAGATTTGAAAAAACCTATTGCCTTTTTTATTGGGAATGAAGGGAATGGGTTAAGTGAAGATTTAACAGAGGCTGCGGATAAAAAAATTAAAATTCCTATGAGCGGTGGTGTGGAATCCTTAAATGCAGCCATTGCAGCAACGATTCTGGCTTATGAGGGAAAAAGACAAAGAATGCAGCCATAAGAAAAAAGATGTTACTGTACAGTAACAAAAAGATACTTGGATAACAGATAGCTTTGAAAGAAAAGTCGATGAAAGGATAAATTGGGTGTAAAGAATGGTAAGAGAAGCAGTATTTCACAAGATGAATCAAGAATACGCATTTTGTGTAGGAGAACATCGCTTTGTAATTCGAATACGTACCAAAAAGAACGATGTAGAGGAAGTAAATATCATTGTAACAGATAAATATTTATATATTAACGGAAAGAAAGATACTACCAAGGTTTCATGTAAAAAAGTCGCTACCGACCACTTATTTGATTATTATGAGGGAGAAGTGGAAAGTAATGCACTGGTAATTAAGTATTATTTTGAACTTATCGATGCGTCTAAGAAGCCATGTTACTATGGCGTGTATGAATTTTTTGAAGAGCCGATTACAGATTTAAAATTTATCTATGATATACCTAATAATGCAAGAAGGTCAAGATTATTTGAACCGGTGGAATGGATGCAGGATGGAATTGTATATCAGATTTTCCCAGATAGATTCTGCCGTGGTTCAAAAAGAGAAGCATTGGTGAAAGCTGGTCAAGAGGAAGGACTAACGGATTGGAATGCCAAACCTTATTATACAGATAAGTTTGGAGGTACCATACAAGGAATTACAGAAAAACTGGACTACCTTCAGGATTTAGGAGTTACGATATTATATTTTACACCGATTTTTAAAGCTCCTTCTAATCATAAGTATGACACCACAGATTATATGCAGATAGACCCTGATTTTGGAACAGAAGAGGATTTAAAAGAACTGACAAAAGAGCTTCATAAAAGAGGAATGAAATTGATTCTAGATGGGGTATTTAATCATTCCGGATGGACCTTTGCACCTTTTCGAGATGTCATGGAGAAACAGGAACAATCAGAATATAAGGACTGGTTTCAGATTCATAAATTTCCTATTGGCCCTATCGAAAGAGGGGTAATGCCTAACTATGGTGCATTTTCCTACTATGGGGGAATGCCACAGTTAAATCCGGATTGTCCCGCAGTAAGAGAATATGTTAGTAAGATGATAACATATTGGATGGAAAATTTTCAAATTGATGGATGGAGAATGGATGTTGCTGACGAGGTAACACCTGGATTCTGGCAATTCTTTCGACAGGAAGTAAAGAAGCATAAGAAGGATGCTGTTATTATTGGAGAAATCTGGTATGATTCTTCTGCCTGGCTGCAGGGCGACCAGTTTGATACCGTAATGAATTATCCATTCCATACGGCTGTGACAGAATGGATTGCAAAGGAACAGGGAAAAGCTGAGGATTTTTCAAGCCGTTTGGGTTTTGTCAGAGGAAATTATCATAATACTGCAGTGTCTATGTTATGGAATCTGATAGGCAGCCATGATTGTGCCAGATTTTTAACTGCTTGTCATGAGGATAAGAGAAAATTAAAAATGGCAGTAGCACTTCAAATGGCATGGACCGGTGCTCCAATGATTTATTATGGAGATGAAGTGGGAATGACAGGGGCAGAAGACCCGGATTGCAGAAGAGGAATGGTATGGGAAGAAGAAAGGCAGGATAAGGAGCTTTTCTCTTATTATCAGAAATGGATTTCTCTTAGAAAAGAACAGGAAATTATGAGAAGAGGGGATGTTATCCCGCTTTTAACAGACAATGAGAAAAATTTGATTTTATTAAAAAAGGAATACAAAGACCAGGAAATGCTCATCTTAATTTATAACAACGAGAAAGAAGATACCATTTCTTTAGAAGGACAGTATTTCGATATCTTTACTGAGAAAGAATTTGATAATAGACTAGAGCCATACAGTGTAAAGTGTCTTTTAAAGAAGAAAGGTATTTCCTAAACACTGGGAAAAGGGAGTTAGGATGGTATTAAATTTATAAAATTTTTGTGAAAATTAAAAAAATTTATTGACATTCTCTAAAGATATAATAAAATATTACTTGTGTGAAAAAATAAAGGATAATAGAAATTCGAGGGATACGGAAGGAGAAACGATTGTGGTAACACGCGATTCCGCTGGCGAAAGTAGACAAAGAGGCCAGTATGACACAAAAACAACACAAAGAGGTACTCAGACAGGAGAAAAAGGAGTGCGAAAGCCAAATTTTAAGTCACAGGGGCAGGGAAGACCGGAGAGAAGTAATAATAATGTCGGAAAGTTCCGAAAGGACAGTGGCACCGGTTATAACAAAGACAAAGATTTGGACAATGAAGGAAGAGCAAAACACCGTCAGTCTTCCTCAAAGGATTCAGGTAGTAAGGTAAAGGAACTTCAAACTGATAAATTTGAGACCATTAAGCGTTTAGAACGTGAGCAAAAAACCATTAAGAAAAAAGAAGAAAGTAAGAAAAAGACAGAAAAGCAAAGACCGCAGCAAAAGGTAAAGCGGGCGAATAATGTGAATTATACTAAGGCTTACGAAAACGGTATGTATGACGATTATGAGGATATGTATTGATTTAAGATAATACCATATCAGTGAGTGGTTTACTTTTGATATTTATATCATGGTGAATCATCCGGTTTATTATAATAAAAAAGCTATTGCAAATTGTTTGCAATAGCTTTTTTTGTTAGTCCATTATTTTCTGACAGTTTTCTGCTAACAGTTTTTCGAAATCTTTTTCCAGCAAAGGTTTACTAAAGAAATAACCTTGTAGTATATCACACATTTGCTCTTGAAGAATCTTTAACTGTTCAATTTCTTCTACCCCTTCTGCAATTACTGCAATATCCATTTTATGAGCCAGGGTAATAATGGTATCTGCGATGTATTCATCCTTTGCATTGACTACGATACGGTCGATAAAACTCTTATCAATCTTTAGGGTATTAATTGGAATACGGGTAAGATAATTTAGTGAAGAATAACCGGTTCCAAAGTCATCCAGAGCGATTTTTACGCCCATAGCCTTAATGCAGTCGATAATGTATAAATTATGGTCAATAGAATCCATCAAAATACTTTCTGTAATCTCTAATTCTAATAATTCCGGAGGTAATCCGGTTTTCTCTAAAACATCCTGTACCACATGGACTAAAGAATCTCCAATTAACTGGGTAGGAGAGATGTTTACGGAAACTACAATGTTCTTATATCCTTGGTCCATGATTTTTTTATTAAAGCGGCAGGCTTCATATAATGCCCAGTCCCCTAACTCACGAATCAGTCCGCATTCTTCTGCGATAGGGATAAATTCTGCCGGGGAAATAAAGCCAAGTACAGGATTTTCCAAACGCATCAAGGCTTCATATCCTGTTATAATTCCGGTATGAACGCTTGCCTGTGGCTGGTAAACCAGGTATAAATCATGATTTTTAATGGCTTCCCGAAGGATTTCGATAACTTCCTTTTTACGGTTAATTTCAGATTCCATGGTAGAATTGAAAAATCTGAAATCATTACGTCCCTGTGACTTAGCGGTATACATAGCAATGTCCGCATTTTTCACTAATTCTTTTACGGTGATACCGTTATCCGGATACCTTGCAATACCAATACTCATAGAAACCATAAGGGTTTCTTCGTTGATTTGGATTGGGATACGGGAAAGGTTTAAAAGGGAGGAGCAAAAATCACTTAATTCATGTTCCGATTCGATGTTCTTTTTAAAGAATAGGAATTCGTCCCCGCCGGTTCTGGCTAAGATGTCCCCTTCTTTTGTAAAGCTGCTTAAAGAAGCGGAAATCTGTTTTAAAAGATTATCTCCATAATCATGTCCTAAAGTATCATTTACATTTTTAAAGTTATCCAAATCGATAAAAAGAATGGCATGGTGGTCTGTAGACTGGTTAGAGTCCTTTATAATTTCTTCCGCATAATTCATAAATGCCAGACGATTGTTTAAACCTGTTAAGGCATCCCGGTATGCAAGCTTTGCAACATGGGAATATTCCTCTTTGATTTCTTCTTCATTGCTTATAAATGCTTCATACATTTTAGAATAAATTACATTCTTTTTGGAAATAGAAGCAGCCAGTAATTGATAACTGCTGGACAACTGTTTAAATTCCTCGAAGGAATCATTTTCGTATTGATAATCCGGTTTGTTGGAAATAAAAGCATCCATAGCTTCATTTAAATCGGAAACCGGTTTGAAAATAGTATTTGCAAAGCGTTTTCCTAATTTATAACTAACAAAGGCAGTTAAAATAATATAGCAGACAAACAATAGTAAGATAGTATGGGAAAAATCAGATATCGTCAGGTGCGGAGTATTTGCAACAAAAACCCATTCATATTCCGGAATGATGGAATAGGCACTTAACATAGATTTTCCAATGCTTCGGAAGGAAGTAGTTCCGCTGGTTATCTGATTGGTATAATAGTCAGCATATATTTGTTTTAATTGCTGGGTAGAAATCGTATAGTTTTTCGTGTTGTCTTCACTGGTAAGAAGAACATATTCTCCTTGTTTGGTAGCAAGGAAGGTGTTGATTATCTTATCGTCATTGGATTTGGTAAGAAACTCCTTAAAATATTCACTGGAAATATCAGCAGAGAGATAACCTACGGTAGTTTCGTGGCTGATAATCGGTGAAAGAATTCGAAGGGAACCGGAATCCTGGGAAAGACTAATGGAGGATTCTTGGTAAGCGGCTTCACATTCCTCCGGTTTCAGGGAGTTTTTTATACTGGAAGAACCCGTAAGAAAAGTACCCTCTGAAGTATACAAGGAGTATTCGATACAGTCACCATATTCTGAAGAAGCCTCCACTAAAAGCTTTGTTACCTTGGATTTATCTAATTCTTTTAGTTCTTGAATCGATAAGCAGTTTAAAGAATCTAATAAAAGATTACCCACTTCATTGGTAAGACTAAGGGAATCTACTTTTTCTTTTTGCATTTCGAGTTTCGTCAGGAATCCTGTTTGATAGGTGGAAACAGATTCCTCAAGATTTTTAAGAAAGTTTTTGTTCGTTTCGATGGAAATAAAGGTATACCCTAAGATTCCTAATACTATGGCTGGAATCAGAGAACAAAAAATCGTTAAGTTTTTAATATATCTTTTGCCGTTCATAGAATTTTCCCAATACACAAAAGTCCATATGTAACTTATGTGACCTTTCCTTTCGTAAGATTTCTACCTATATTATATAAAAATAATACTTTGAT
>JAFQCI010000147.1 GCA_017416505.1 Lachnospiraceae bacterium | reverse complement strand
CATAAGCATCCCTCCGATTCTTATTATACCACACAATAACATAAAATAACATACCTAAAAACAAGAAATTTGACAAAAAAAATACGCCTATTTCAAGGCTTTGAGATACTTTTTTCAATTTTCAACTGTCAAACTCCCGTTTTTTCCTTTAGATTCGAAATTTGATTGAACAGAAAGCGTTTATAGGATATAATTTTAGTAATAGACGAAAAAACGGGGTGGTACATATGATTCGAATAGAAGATATTTCAAAAACTTATAATAGCAACGTGAAAGCGGTGGACCATTTAAATCTTACGGTAAATGATGGTGAAATCGTGGGTTTTATTGGACCGAATGGAGCCGGAAAAACCACTACCATAAAAATGCTTACGGGTATCTTGAAACCGGATTCCGGCTCTATTTTTATCAATGAGTTTGATATGAAAAAGGAACCGTTAAAAGCAAAAATGGAAATTGGGTACATTGCAGATAATCCTGATATGTTTTTACGTTTAAAAGGAATTGAGTTTTTAAATCTGATTGCAGATATTTATAAGGTTCCCACAAAGGTAAGGCGGGAACGGATTAAAACCTTTGCCACACGATTTGAACTAACGGAAGTATTAGACCAGCAGATGCAAAGTTATTCCCATGGAATGCGTCAAAAAATGATGGTGGCAGCAGCATTGGTACATGACCCGGCGGTCTGGATTCTGGATGAACCATTAACAGGCTTAGACCCTAAATCAGCTTATAACCTGAAAAACATGATGAGAGAGCATGCAGATGCGGGAAATTCTGTTTTGTTTTCCACTCATGTATTAGAAGTGGCGGAGAAATTATGTGACAAGGTCATCATTATTCATCATGGTAAAACCTTGTTTTATGGTACTTTAGAGGAACTGACAATAAAACATCCTGATATGGATTTGGAAAAAATCTTTTTGGAGATGACGGCCTATGAATAGTTATATTGCACTTACCAAAACTCTGATAGCTTCTCTTTCCATGAGTAAACCTCAGGATAAAAGAAGAAAGGTTATGATAGTAATACTTTCTGTTTTTGCATTATGTGGAATTATGCTTCCGGTTGCATTTCTTGCAGGTTTCTTTGTAAAAGTTACGGCGGAACAGCTTGCTTCCATTGGATGTGAAACCTTTGGAATCCGTTTGATATTTCATGCTATCTGCCTCTTTACTGCAATTTTTGGATTTCAGGTAGTATTAAATGAATTTTATTTTTCCAATGATATCGAATACATTCTTCCATGGCCTCTGCGGGCAAGCCAGATGGTGGCATCCAAATTTACCGCTGCCTTTGTGGGAGAGAATGTTATGCAGTTTATATTTATTGCGGCCTGTTTGATTGGATTTGGAATCGGAACGGGTATGAACCTGTTACAATGGTTTATTTCTGTATTTGGTGTGATAACCTTGACCATACTTCCTATGGTATACTCCGCTGTTTTATGTATGGTGGTTATGAGTTTTACCAGCTTTATTAAAAATAAGGACATGATACAAAAAGTCACCATATTTTTAGTATTTGGATTGTTATTATTGATACTTGCAGGTGCCGGTTCTATAAAGGATATTGATTTTGAACAGGCAATTTTAGAATTAGCCTCCGGAAATCAAAGAGATTTTTCATTTTTGGATATTATATTTCCAAATGTTCCTTTATTTATTGAAAGTGTTCAGAAAGGAAGTTTATTTGCTTTTCTTAAATTTCTTTTGTTGAATGCAGGGGCTGTTGGTATTATGTTATTATTAGCAGAAACACTATACATGAAGGGGTTAATCAGACTTTCTTCCATGCCGGAAAAGAAAAAGACGAAGGATTTGGAACAGTTAATAGAAAAAAGCAGGCAGCATAGCCCGGCATATTCTTATTTTATGAAAGAACTAAGATTATTAGTGCGGACTCCGGCATTTTTTACCCATAGTATTGTAGTAAACTTTATATGGCCTGTTTTTGTATTTGCCGCATATAAGATTCAGAGCAAAGAGTTCACTCTAAAGATGCTAAGGGAGGCGTATGAACAGAATGAGTCTTCCATGCAGCTTTTATGCATCGTTTTTGTTGTGGGGATTTCGGCTTTTATCGCCTCACTGAACAGCATTAGTTCCAATGCCATATCCAGGGAAGGCAAGCATTTTCCCTTTATGAAATACATACCTGTATCTTATGAGGTGCAATGGAATGTGAAAACTGTAGTAGGGATTGTGTTTGCAACAGCAGGGGTGTTAGTTTATATGTTGCCTGCTTGTGTGGTAATAAAGGTTCCGATTATGCATACCTTGCTTTATACTTTGTTGTGTCTGCTGTCTGTTACTTTTGTATCTTATATGGGAATCTATATTGATTCCATTCAGCCGAAACTGGTATGGGATGATGAAATGAGTGCCCTTCGGGAAAACTATAATATGTTTTACTCCATGGCAATTGTCATCGCTTTTGTGGCAATTGTATGTGTGGGAGGATATTTACTATTAAGAAATTCATCTTCGGATTTCAGCTATCATGCGGCTATCTTTCTTTTGATTTTAGTAGCAGCAAATGCTGGCATCTTATTAATGATGAAAAAATCTGGTGTAAGAAATATCAGCGAACAGGAAGAAATGTAATAAGAGGACATTAAGTAATATTTTCTAAGATGGAGGATGAAAATGAGCAATTTGGAACACGAGAACGAGCAGGTAAATCAGACAGAGCATAAAAGACGTGTGCGTTATAAGGGAACGCATCCCAGGGCTTTTCATGAAAAATATAAAGAGGCTCAGCCGGAAAAATATGCGGATACTATTGAAAAAGTAATAAAAAAGGGAAGTACACCGGCGGGAATGCACATTTCCATTATGGTGGATGAAATATTAGAGGTCTTAAAAATCCAGCCGGGGGAACAGGGATTAGATGCAACCTTAGGTTATGGAGGTCATACTGCCGCCATGTTGAATTGCTTAAATCAAAAAGGCCATATCTATGCTTTGGATGTAGACCCTATTGAAATAGTAAAAACGAAGAAACGGCTTTTGGAAAAGGGATTTGGACCTGAGATTTTAACCATAAAACAGACGAATTTTGCGAATATTGATGAGGTGGCAAAGGAAGCAGGAAAGTTCGATTTTGTTTTGGCGGACTTAGGGGTATCTTCTATGCAGATAGACAATCCGGAAAGAGGTTTTTCTTATAAAACAGAAGGCTTGTTGGATTTACGCTTAGACCCGGAACATGGAGAATCTGCAGCCCAGCGATTAAGCCATATTACAAAGGAAGAATTTATTGGTATGATGGTTGACAATTCTGATGAACCTTATGCAGAAGAAATTGCGAAAGTTGTTTTTCAGAAAATGAGCAGGGGACAAAAAATAGAAACTACCACTGACTTAAAAAATGCCATTGAAGAAGCATTGGTCTGTGTACCACAAAAAGACAGGAAAGAGGCTATAAAAAAATCCTGTGCAAGAGTGTTTCAGGCATTAAGAATCGATGTAAACAGTGAATTTGAGGTATTATATAGCTTTCTGGAAAAACTTCCGGAGGTTTTAAATTCCGGAGCAAGAGTTGCGATTTTAACCTTCCATTCAGGGGAAGACAGACTGGTGAAAAAATCCTTGAAGCAGTTGAAAAAAGCAGGAGTTTATAGTGAAATATCGGAAGATGTTATAAGACCTTCTGCAAATGAGTGTAATAGAAATCCAAGAGCAAAGTCCACGAAGTTACGTTGGGCAGTGAAATCCTAGATAAAAAGGGCTGTTGCATAAAGAAACTTGTTATTTTCTTTGGTGCGACAGCCCTTAAAAATTTTTTTTAGTATAAAAACATTCCTATGAATAAAATTCGGTATTATGTAAAATCTACAATTTTTCCTGTGCCTGTGTTTTCTGTATCTACATAATGTTTACTATAATCTTCGTAATCTACATAGACATTAATTGGACTACCTATTTCGAGGTAGTTATTTGGATTTGTCCAAATATTTTCACTTTTAAAGCGATAAGTTGTACCAGTATTTTCATCCATATATTTGCATTCAACGATAAATGGACTTTTTCCATTTACCTTATAACCTGTATTACGATAAATATTATCCACTGTAGCTGAAAGGACTTTACCGTTGGCTAACAGGTATTTTTTACGGTGTGCAGCTTTTATTTTGTTGAAAAGACCAAAAAATCCGATCAGGAAAAAGAGAATTCCCATGAAAAACAGCATAATGGTTGCAAGCACTTCCATGCTTTTTATCCTGACATCTGTTGGGGAATCTGGATCTAGATAGACTGTGATTTCTTTTCCCTCGTGCATGGTGGAAGAATATCCGTTAAGTTGTATGTTTTCATAGGTTTGCCCTTCAAATTCATAGGAGACAAATACCTGATGCTCAGTATCATCACCAGAGTCATATACTTTGATATCTGTGATGGTAGCAGTGGTAGATACTGCGGTTTTGTTGAAAGTGGTGGTTTTAATCAGTTGATAAAATCCAACGAACAGGATAACAATACCGACAAAGCCGAAAATACTAAAAAGAGAGTATTCACTATATTTTTTCATGTTACGTTCCTCCTCAAAAAAAGTTATATATATCGTACCATAAAACGGCAAAAAAATCTATAAAGATACAGGATTTATTTGGTAAATGGCGTGATTTCATGAATCATGCTATTATGTACCCTGACAGCAAGTGTCAGGGTACTGAGTGAACAGTAACTGTTACTATTCACGTGCAAACCGTAACGATTCCATTACTTGATGTAGTAATTCTTGTGTGATATACTTCAAGAATCGAAAACTGTATTGAAATAAAAAATATATAATTATTCCGAATTGGAGGATTAAGATGAAATTTGTCATTCAAAAAACAGCCCATGCTTCTGTTACCATTAATGGAGTAGTAAGGGGAAAGATTGGAAAAGGATTTATGGTATTAATCGGTATAGGACAGGGAGATAATGAGGAAATAGCAGATAAAATGGTTCAAAAGTTAGTAAATTTAAGAATTTTCGAAGATGAAAATGGAAAAACCAATTTAGGTCTTAAGGATGTAAATGGTGAGTTATTGTTGATTTCACAGTTTACCCTATATGCGAATTGTAAAAAGGGAAACAGACCATCCTTTACGGATGCCGGAGTACCGGAGGAAGCAAATCGATTGTATGAATATATTATTAAAAAATGCAAAAACGAGATTCCTGTAGTGGAACAAGGAGAGTTTGGGGCAGATATGAAGGTGGAATTATTAAACGATGGACCGTTTACCATTATTTTGGATAGTAATGAAATCCTTCGCAGTGTATAAGAGGCAGTTTTATCAGTATTTTGACCTTGAATTTTACGATAAATTTCGATTTGGCATTGTCAAGAGAAAAAATATAAATTTTTCTTTTCATTTAGGCATAATTCTGATATAATAGGTACGTTTGGTAAATTAATAAAGTGATATATAAACCAATATGTAATAAATATTAGATTTATGTAGTGCGTATAAACAGACAGGGTTGGTCTGACATAAGGCCTGCCCGTCTGTTTTTTTGTTATAAAAGTCCATCAATGAACAGGCAGATAGGGTGCTTGCACACTATGCACAAGAAGAAAAGGAGGAAACTATGGCTGAGCAAGAGTATATTATTGAACTGAAAGACATCATGAAAAGTTATGATGGAGATGTTGTAATAGTAGAAGACATTAATCTTCAGATTAAAAAAGGTGAATTTGTTACCTTTTTAGGGCCATCCGGTTGTGGAAAAACTACCACATTACGAATGATTGCTGGATTTGAATTGCCTACAGAAGGAAAAATCCTTCTGGACGGAAAGGATATCAGTAATCTGCCCCCCAATAAACGTCCCATCAATACCGTGTTTCAACGATATGCTTTGTTTCCTCACTTGAATGTAGAAGATAACATTGCATTTGGATTAAAACTAAAAAAACTTCCGAAAGCAGAAATTAAAAAGAAGGTAAAAAATGTACTGGATGTGGTAGACCTTGCAGGTTTCGAAAACAGAAGAGTTTCTACTCTTTCCGGAGGACAACAGCAAAGAATCGCCATTGCAAGAGCCATTGTTAATGAGCCGGAGGTTTTATTATTAGATGAGCCTTTAGGAGCATTGGATTTAAAAATGCGAAAGGAAATGCAGCTGGAATTAAAAAGAATGCATGAAAAACTGGGAATTACCTTTATTTACGTTACCCATGACCAGGAAGAGGCACTTACCATGTCCGATAAGATTGTGGTAATGTCAGATGGTATCGTACAGCAGATAGGAACTCCGGAAGAAATCTATAATGAACCTAGCAATGCCTTTGTTGCAGACTTTATTGGAGAAAGTAATATTTACGTTGGTAAAATGACAGACAACAAGAAGGTAACCTTCTTAGATTATGAGTTTGAATGTTTGGATGACTATCCAATTGGAAGGAAAGTGGATGTTGTAGTAAGACCAGAAGATATTATGATTACAGAACCACAAGAGGGACAAATTACAGGAACCATTACTTCTGTTATTTTCAAAGGAATGCATTATGAAATTATTGTGGAAGACGGAAAAAATGAAATCGTTATCCAAAATACCAAGTTTTATGAAGTTGGGAAGAAAATAGGAATGAGAATCGGTCCTGACGAGATACATGTTATGTTACCGGAAGCTATCAGCAATAAATTTCAAGGTGTTATTACCAAGAATAATACGGTGGCATTTGCCGATGGTGAATTTGAATGTGATGTTACGAAGTTATATCCAGGTTCCCATTTGGATGAAAAAGGATATCTTATTACTAAGGATGGAGAAAAACTTGATTTAACAGGAGTTCCTGTTAAGGTGGAAATCGAAATTCAGGATGTATCTATGAGCGATGATGCTGAGGCGGGTGGAACATGTGGTAACATTATTTCCTTGATTTATAAAGGTGACCATTACAAATACACGGTTCGAACCAAGAGTGAAGAAGACTTTATTATTGATGATGAAGACCTTTGGAATGAAGATGATTATGTCAGTGTCATTATTCCAAAAGATAAAATTAAGCTTACACTATTTGCCGAAGGAGAATCATAAAAAATGGGAAAAATTCGTTTTTCAAGGAAACAGCTTTGTATTCCTTATGCAATTTATCTGTTTTGTTTTGTGTTTGTGCCATTGCTGGTATTGATGTACTATGCCTTTACAGATGCAAATGGACATATCACCATTCAAAATTTTATCAACTTCTTTAGCAAAAGCAATACCATGGGAACTTTGGTATATAGTCTTGTGCTTGCTTTTGTTACTACAGTAGTATGTCTTTTGATTGCTTATCCGGTGGCTTTTATTCTGGCGAAAAGCAATCTGAAAAATAAAGCAATTGTTCTTATGATATTTGTGATGCCGATGTGGATTAACTTCACTTTAAGAGTCACAGCATTAAAAGAGATTTTAACTGCCATTGAACATAATCTGGCATTTCATCCGTTTTTAAATTCTGTCATTGGTATGACCTATGACTTTTTACCATTTATGATTATGCCGATTTATTCTACTATCATAGGAATTGACCATAATTTATTAGAGGCAGCCAGAGATTTAGGTGCAGGACCGGTAAAAGCTTTTTTATCTGTAATATTTCCTTTGTCGGTTCCTGGAATTATCAGCGGTATTACTATGGTATTTCTTCCTGCAATGACGAATTATGTTGTACTTGATATGCTTTATAACAGCACATATATCATGGGAAGTTTGATAGGAAGTTACTTTAGTGCATATGATTGGCATAATGGCTCAATGATTGCCATTATACTTCTTGCTATCATTTTAATTGTTACTCTTGCAACTGGAAAAATGTCAGAAGAACAAGGTGAGCAGAAGGGAGGAGCATTATGATAAAAAAAATAATAAGCACATTGATACTTGGTTTTGCATTACTATTTATGTATGTTCCGATTTTGCTCCTTGCAGTATATAGTTTTACGGATTCCACTACCATTGGAGCCATTCGTTCGTTTTCTATGGATAACTATATTACCTTATTTACCACAGAGGAACTTCGGAATATGATAGGAGGAACTTTGGCTTTGGCACTTATTTCTGCTTTGGTTGCTACGGTTCTTGGAACTGTAGGTGCCATTGGAACTTATTATTCCAAGAAAACGGTAAAAACCGTCATTCATAGTGCCAATCAGATACCTATTATTAATGCGGATGTAGTAACTGGTTTTTCTATTTGTGTTCTATTAATCATTGTATTAGGAATGGAAAAGGATACATTTATTCCTTTACTGGTGGGGCATGTTACCTTATCAGCACCCTTTGTCTATACCTCTGTGATACCGAAATTAAAGCAGATGGATAGTTCCTTGTATGAGGCAGCTTTGGATTTAGGTTGCAGCCCTTCCAAGGCGCTAATAAAAGTGGTGATTCCACAGATTATTCCGGGAATTTTATCTGGATTTATGTTGGCAATTACTTTGTCATTGGATGATTATTTTATCACTACTTATACAAAACCGGCTACCTTTGATACCATAAGTACTTATGTGGTAAATGCCACCAGAGGTTCTCAAACGGAGATTAAAACTGCACTTTGGGCATTGTCTACGGTTATTTTTATTGCAGTTGTACTGGTTGTGGTTGTTATGAATCTTTCGACACTTAGAAAAAAGGAGGAAAAAGCATGAAACGAAAATTAACCGCTTTTTGTCTTTTTGCTATGTTGTTGTTTCAAACTATGATGCCTTTAGAGGTGTTAGGGGCAGATAAAAACGAAGGAACGCCTTCTTCGGAAGAAGAACCCGTGGTGTTACGAATCTGTAATTGGGAAGAATACATTGACGAAGGTGACTGGGACGAAGAGGAAGCCATTGATTTATCTGAGGACAATGTGATTATTGGACAAAATAGTATGATTGAGGATTTTGAACAATGGTACTATGAGGAGTATGGAGTACGTGTAGAAGTGGAATATTCTACTTTTGGTACCAATGAAGATTTGTTCAACCAGTTGAATCTTGGAGATACTTATGATTTGGTATGTCCATCAGAATATATGATTATGAAGCTTATGGTAAAAGGAAAGCTAGAGCCATACAGTGATGAGTTTTTTGATGAGGAAAAAGAACATAATTATTATGTAAAAGGGGTATCTCCTTATATCCGTCAGGTTTTTGAATCCAATGAAATAGGAGGCGAAACCTGGGCGAAATATGCAGCAGGATATATGTGGGGAACCACAGGGATTGTGTATAATCCTGAGGAAGTACCAGAAGAAGATGCTTCTACCTGGTCGATTTTAGCCAATGAAAAATATAATAGAAAAGTAACCATAAAGGATAATGTAAGAGATGCTTATTTTGCAGCCCTTGGTATTTATAAAAGAGAATTATTATTAGAGAAAGACTTTGTTCAGGATGCAGATTATCATGATAATTTATCCGAGGTCATGAATGATGTTACACCGGAAACCATAAACGAAGTGGAAAAAATTCTAAAGGATATAAAAGAGAATGTTTATTCCTTTGAAACTGATTCTGGAAAATCCGACATGGTTACTGGGAAAATTGTCGCTAATTATCAATGGTCCGGAGATGCGGTTTATACTTTGGATCAGGCAGAGGAAGATGGATTATATTTAAATTATGCAGTACCGGAAGAATCTACGAATCTTTGGTTTGATGGATGGGTTATGTTAAAGGACGGTATTCAAGGGGATGAGGCGAAGAAACAGGCAGCGGAAGCTTTTGTCAATTTTGTATCCCGTCCCGATAATGCAGTAAGAAATATGTATTACATCGGATATACCTCTGTAATTTCAGGCGGTGAAGACAGCACCATGTTTGATTATGTGGATTGGTGTTACGGTGCAGAAGATGAAGAAGAAACCATGGAATATAATCTTGATTACTTTTTTTCAGAAGAAGAAAATGGAGAGTATATTATTGTTGCACCTAAGGAACAAATGAAAAGACAGTTGTTTGCACAGTATCCAACGAAGGAAGTTATTGAGCGTTCTGCGGTTATGAATTATTTTGATGATGAAGCAAGTGTAAATATTAACCAGATGTGGATTAATGTAAGATGCTTTGATTTGAATCAGATACCGGAACCGGTATTGATTTTGGCAGGGATTGCATTTGTCCTGGTTATGTTTTATATTGTGTTTGTTCTTTTGGTTAAGAAAACGAAAAAAGATAAAAGTAAAAAATAAAGGAATATTTCATGAAAAAAAGAAAGGTGGATATACTATGCTAAAGGAATTTAAAAAATTTATTGCCAGAGGAAATGTCCTTGACATGGCAGTTGGTATTATTGTAGGTAGTGCTTTTACTGCTATCGTAAATTCTTTGGTAAATGATATTTTTACTCCATTAATGGGACTTATTTTAGGAGGAATTAATTTCTCTGCTCTATCTGTTAAAGTAGGAGAGGCAACCATTGCCTATGGTTCTTTTATTCAGGCAGTGATTAACTTTTTATTAATTGCATTTTCTGTATTTATGCTGATTAGAGTGATAAATAAAATACCTAGAAAGAAAGAGGAAGAAGCAGCTCCTACTACGAAAAAATGTCCATATTGTAAGTCAGAAATTGCGATTGATGCAGTGAAATGTCCACATTGTACTTCTGATATTGAAGAATAGAGGTAATTGGTTGTATGGCAGTCAAATATTATGCGGTAAGGGCAGGAAGAAAAACGGGTATTTTTTCTACCTGGGACGAATGTAAGAAACAGGTGGATGGTTTTTCCGGAGCATCATATAAAAGTTTTACATCCAAAGAAGATGCGGAAGAGTTTTTAAACTCTGGTACGAAAAAAGTAGTTTCCCATGAAAATGCAGTGATTGCTTATGTGGATGGAAGTTACCATATACATACAAAAGAGTTTTCATATGGAATGGTGATTTTACAGGACGGCAAAGAGTACTGTTTTTCGAAAAAGTTTGAGGATTCCGAATTGGCACTTATGAGAAATGTTGCAGGAGAAATTATGGGAGCTAAGGCGGCTATGGAATACGCATTGCAGCATGGAATCAAAGAATTGGTGATTTATCATGATTATGAAGGGATTGCGAAATGGTGTCTTAATGAATGGAAAACCACGAAAGAAGGTACCAGAAAATACAAAGAATTTTATGACAGCATAAAAGATAAAATACAGATTCAATTTGTAAAAGTAAAAGGACATTCCAATGATAAATATAATGATATGGCAGACCGCCTGGCAAAGGATGCCTTGGGAATTGAGTAATGTATCAATGGAGAAAGGAGTATGTGGTATTTTGATGATACCATATAAGTAAGAGATGCTTGAGAAAATTTTTAAACTAAAACAAAACAATACTACAGTAAAAACAGAAGTAATAGCCGGAATTACTACGTTTATGACAATGGCGTATATTATTGCGTTGAATCCTAATCTTTTGACAGGGTTTGCAGTAGGTACTCCATTATGGAATGCGGTGTTCCTTGCAACGGTTATTTCTGCCGGTGTGGGAACTTTGATTATGGCATTTTATGCAAAACAGCCTTTTGTACTGGCTCCGGGAATGGGATTAAATTCTTATTTTGCCACTGTGGTTATCAGTATTGCAGGATGCACTATTTATGAAAATTATGAAGGATATGTGGAAGGCTTCCAATCTGCGTTGTCTATCATTTTGATTTCGGGTGTGTTATTTACCATATTGACGGTTTTAAGAGTAAGAGAAAAGATTGTAGATGCTATTCCAAAGGCAGTAAGACTGGGAATACCGGCTGGTATCGGATTTATGCTGGTAAATGTAGGTCTTACTACCAATGCAGGTATTTATGATTCAGAAGGCAATGTTTATTATATGTTGAACAATTTCTTTGGGGATGGACCAAGTGCTACAAAGGCTGCCTTGGGGGACCAGTATCCGCTTATGGTTTTATATGTCGTTACCATGTTTATTGGAATTTTTGTTATGGCTGTGTTAGGGTATCGTAAGGTGAAGGGTTCTATCTTAATCGGTATGGTAGTTTCCAGTGTCACATATTGGATTTCACAGTTTGTCATTTTGGGAAATAATCCTTTTGCTTCTTTAAAGGGTGCATCTTTTATTCCTCCTTTTCAGGATATGTTAGATACTACATTCTTTAAATTCGATTTTTCAGGTTTGTTTAAGATTGGAACATTTTCAGCCATTATGACGATTGTTTCTTTCTGCATGGTGGATATGTTTGATACTATCGGAACTTTATATGGAACAGCTAAGAAAGCCAATATGTTAGATAAAGATGGGAATTATCCATATATGAACAAAGCAATGCTATCAGATGCAGTGGCTACCTGTGCCGGAGCTTGTACCGGAACCTCTACGGTTACTACCTTTATTGAATCTGCTTCAGGTGTAGAAGAGGGTGGTCGTACAGGCTTGACAGCATTGGTATCTGGATTGTTGTTTTTAGCTTCTATGTTTATTGCACCGATTGCAGCGCTGATTCCTGCACCGGCTACTTCGGCAGCTCTTGTATTTGTTGGTGTATTGATGATGGGCTCCTTAAAGGAAATAGATTATAATGATTATTCACAAACTATTCCTGTGATTTTGGCTTTAATCTTTATGATTGGAACCAGTGGTATCGGAAATGGTATTGGAATTGGTCTGATTGCTTATTCCGTTATTAAGATTTGTACTGGAAAAGCAAAAGAAGTATCTGCTTTGACAGTATTCTTATCTATTTTATTTATTGGAAAGTTCTTTATTACATTTTAAATTATATGATGTTGGGGGCAAAAGGCATTTTGAACCCATGATACCTACGGATTGTTATACACTTTGTAGCCTTGGTATCATTATATTGTGGAAATGCATAGATACTGAGTTTAATATTTGTTTACAATAGACTAAAATTTGCCATAAATTTTAGTCTATTGTAATTTTGCACAAAAAACATTGGATAGAATCTACGATTTTCAAATCCTTTTTCTTGAAATTAGGAAGAATTTGTGCTAATATTACTACATGGTTTAAAAAATTATACATAATTGCTAAATGTGTTAGGAGGAAGAGGAAATGAAGTCATTACCAGCTAGCGTTTCTGCTACAAATGAGAATAGTATGCTGACGATTGCATCTTCTAGTAATAAAAGCCTATTATTTCGATTTTTAAATGAACAGGTCGAAGAAGGTTTTTATGCATTAGTTATCGATTATTTAAAAGAAAATGATTTTGATTTATCTGCAGTTAATGTAGATGATGAAACGAGAAATTCATGTACGAAGTTATATGAGTTATCAGACTTTGTTCAGGAATATATAAAGAAACCGGAACGCTATGAAATCGAAGATTGGATTGAACCATTATTTAAGTTCGTGTATGGTGATATTGACCCGAATCAGATTGATGCACCAGTTGCGGTATCCGGTGTATATCGTTATAGTATTTGGTTGATTTATTTATATCAATGTGAAAAATTTGAAGTTGCCATGAGATTGATTGGGGAAAAGATAGCTCCTCAATTGATTAATACATATTTCCAGGTATTAGAAATCGAAGAAAGACCGAAATGCTTTGATAAGGCAATTATGGGATATTTGGATTTAATCAGTGTTGTTATGGATATTGATGTTGCAGCACAAATTCGTTCTCCGGAAACATACCTGAATAACCTTGAAGTATTATATGATTATCTGATTGAAGATGAGAATGTACCAAGTGATTATAAGTTACATTTCAGTATGGGATTATTTAATGAATTTGTCCGTAACTTAAATTATGAGAAAGCCTTTGAGTTTTATGGTTTAAATGCAGAATTTATTCCAATTGATAACTTAAAAGTATATGATAGCTTTAAGGATTTGATTCGTCATTGTGATAATGCGCAGTATACGAATTTCTTAAACAGAGCAGTGGTAACTGCTATTTCAAAGCAGGATATTTATAACCGTCGTATCGATGGATTGATTACGGAAGTATCTCAGTTCATTAAGAAGGTATATAAATTTATTGAAGACGAACCTGTTATGAAGAAGAATTTACAGGTATTAGGTGCAGGTCAGTCCTTAACAGATAAGAGTAATATTTTTGAAGGATTATATGAATACAATCTGATTTTCTATGAATGTGGAATTAAGGCATTGGTAAATCAGGATGTTTCTTCTCATTCCTGGGAAGAAAAATATGAAATCCTTGAATTATTATATACTACATTGAATGTATTATTTGATGGATATAATGTATATGAATTATCGAACCGTATTGAACATCAGTATGTGGAATTAAACTGGACAGGAACCTATGTAAATAGTAATCCTACTTTATTAAAGAATTTGTTCAGTATTAAGGAAAAGATAAAAGCATTCAAGGTTCGTAAGAATTCTATCGTAGAAAAGAATAAGGCGAACTTTGAAATTAAGAAGTTATTGGAAGACAGACAGAAACATCTTGTATTTATTGCAGCAGATGAAATGATTAAACATGGTTTGAATAATGGTAAGATTAATATCATTAATACTAATTATGATACAAAGAAAGCAGAAAAGATGTTCTTGAAGACTTACGGAGAAATTAAGCTGGGAACCAGATATGTGCAGGAAAGCAATGAAAAAGGTTCTTTGTTTGGTAATAAGTTAAGTCCTTCTGAACAAGATGCATTAAAACTTCTTAGACATCCTCACCTTTCTGAAATGATTTATAAATCAGAATGGTTATGGAATCAGTATCTGGATAAGGGTGTGGACAAGCAGACACCAGAGGAACGTACTTATTCTGTAGCTTGTTTGATTAAGGCAGTAGAAATCTTAATCAGTAGAAAGGCTCCGGAAGAAAAGAAAGACGATACTCAAAGCAAGAGAGTCATTATTACTAAGACTGGTAAAGTAATTGAATTATCGGATGAAAGTAATCAGACTTCTACTGCTGCAAAGCAGGAAAGCAATGTTATTACCTATATTAATAATGTAGATAAGTTCTTAATCAATAAGAGTGAAGAAAATGTTGCTTATGTTAGAAAATATCTGGAAGACTGGATTAAGGCTTTAATGGAAAAACAACTGGATAAAGATAAGATGTTAGATTTAAATGATGCGGAAGACTTTAGAAGTCATACCTTAAAGGTAATTAAGAAATTACATTTAGATTTAATTCCAATGTAAGAGCATGCATATGAACCGTGGTGAGTTTCACCACGGTTTTTTTTCTTTTGTTTTGTAGGAAATTTCGATGTTGTTAGGTCGTTACTGTTTACGAGGCACGAGTGGACAGTAACACGTTAGGACAGAGTTTTGTTTTTATATGTTGAAAAAGGTGTTGACAAATTGTTGGTAGTGTAATATATTATATTAAAACAATATTATATGATATATAATATTAGATGGGAGGAATAATATGATATTTCAATTAGGAACACCTTTATTGGATACCTGTGTTTTAGCGGTATTAAAAGAAGAAGATGCCTATGGATACACATTAACAAAGCAAATTCAGGAAGTATTTGATATTTCAGAATCTACTTTATATCCGATTTTACGCAGGCTCCAAAAAGAAGGATTGGTAAGTACTTATGACCAGCCTTTTAATGGGAGAAATCGAAGGTATTATACGATTACTCAGGAGGGAAGGATGAGATTCCGATATTATAAAGAGGAATGGATTTCATACCGAGATAAAATTGAGGAATTGATAGGAGGGAAAATAGATGAGTAAAGAAGAATATTTAGCAGAATTAGAGCGAAATTTGAAAAAGCTACCGGAAGTGGAACGGGTAGAGGCAATGCAATATTATAGAGAATACCTGGAAGAAGCCGGAGAAAATGCAGAGGAAGTAATTGAAAAATTAGGTTCACCTAAGGAAGTAGCGAATGGTATTATCCGGGAATGTGCAGTAAAGTCTTTGGCTGTAGTAGGTCAGGGAACAGGTTATGCGGAGGAGGAATCGAAAGAAAAGAAAAAGAATAGTATGGCAACAAATGTGTGGCTGATTATATTAGGCATTTTTGCGGCGCCTATAGCATTTCCATTCGCAATTGCTGTTGTTGCTGTTATCTTTGCACTTTTTATATGTTTGGTAGCAGTATGTTTTTCGGTTGCAGTTGTGGATATATGTTTTTTAGGAGTAGGAATTATTTCCTTTGTAGTAGGAATTAGTCTGATTGCTGTTTCTCCTATTACTACCGTATTTTTTATTGGATGCAGTTTGTTTATGACGGGATTTGGCATAGGAGCAGTTCTATTAACAATTCAGATTATAAAGTTAATTATAAAGGCGATTACATGGTTTATATCTAAAATCGTAAAGGGAGGGAAAAAACATGAGAAAGAGTGTTAAAAGATGGTGTATTGCTGCTGTGATTTTGATGTTACTAGGAGCAGCAATGATAATTTTTGCATTGAAATTAGGAGCTTCTACCCTTGTGGTTTGGACGGATGGAGAGTTTAAAATTAGTCAGGAAACCACAACATTGGAAAAATCTTTGGTAGAGGAGTTTCATAACATAAATATCGACCTTCAAAGCAGTAATATCGAATTTGTTCCTTCGGATGATTATTATGTTGAATTTAAGGAGTGTGCCGGTATTTTACAATATGAAGTAGAAGATGATACATTGGTGATAAAACAAAAAGAAGAGTCTATTTTTATGAATTTTGGTTTTGGATATGCGAATGATAGAGAAAATACAGTAAAAATATATTATCCGGAAGATGCGACATTTGAGAACATAACAATGGAAGTAGATATGGGAAGTCTTTATGTGGAGGAAATAAATGCTTCTATCTTAGATGTTAGCTGTGATATGGGCAGTGTGGAATTTGAGAAATGCTTTGCAGAAGAGATTCATATTGATGTAGATATGGGAAATATAGTGATGGAAGAAGCAGTCACGGGGGAAATTAAAGTTGAGACAGATAAGGGAAATGTGGAAATTCATAGCATAGATTTAACCGATGCAGGAACAGTAAATTGTAATATGGGAAATGTAGAAATGAGTTTCGAAAAACCTGTTGAATCCTATGAAATATATGCTAAAATAGATATGGGAGAACTTTCGATTAACGGTGAGGACTATGGTTCCACACATAAATCAGAAGGAGAAATTCCGTTGGAAGTAACCAATGATATGGGGAACATTGAATTGAACTTCGCTAAATAATGTTATTTTAAATTGTCCATATAAATGATTGGGGACTGGTTCTATTATTGTAGGAAATTTTTACAGATAAAAGTGCCTTTATAGCATAGCGGGGTGAGATTAGAGGGTATCCCTGGAATGGAGGGTGTATATATGGATATAAAATGCGTTTTAGAAGAATTGGATTATTTATCTACATTAAAACAGACGGATGCCATAGAGCCTTTCCTGCTTGGGAAAGCAGAAGAAGCTATGGAAGAAAAAGATACAGGTGCATTGATTTCCTTATTAAACGAATTAGTAACTTACTATAAAACCGTAGGAAGATATTCAGACAGTATCAAGATTTGTGAGAAGATTTTAACATTAGCGGAAGATTTAGAATTGGAAGGAAATATAGAATATGGCAGTCTGTTATTAAATGTGGCATCGGCTTATCGAATGGCGGATAAATTAGAAGAAGCCAGAAGTTTTTATCTGCAAGTATTCCCTTGTTTTGAAGGAAAACTGGAAAAGAATGATTCCAGATGGGGCTGTTTGTATCACAGCATGAGCGTATTGTATCAGGAATTAAAACAATGGAATCAGGCGATAGTTTGTCTGAAAAAAGCTCTGGAGATTGCGACCATGAATGATAATGTTTCTGAAGTTTCTATGATACATACGAAACTGGCAGATACTTATCTTCAGAAAAAAGAAGTGGAAACAGCCATTACCCACTTAAAGAAAGCGTTGAAACTTTATCATGCAACGGAAGAAAATCAGGATAGAAACTATGGTGTTGCATTGTGTACCATGGGTGAAGCATATTATCAGTTGGGACAGTTGGATAATTGCAAGAAATATTATGAAGAAGCGTTACAGATTATGAAGCAAAACGTCGGGGAGGACCAGGCTTATGCGGCAGCTTGTGAAAAGTATGCGAAAGTTCTAAAAGAACTGGGTGAAACGGAGCGGGCAAAGCTGATTCTGGATAAGGCGAAAGGCGTAATGGAACGTCTGGATTTGGGTATTTCAGGTATGGAATTATGTAAGAGGTATTATCTGGAATATGGAAAACCAATGATTGAGGAAAAATTTAAGGAGTATGCAGATAAAATAGCAGTAGGTCTGGTAGGTTATGGTTCGGAATGTTATGGATATGATGATGAAATTTCCAGAGACCATGATTTTGGACCAGGATTCATTTTGTGGCTTACCAATGCAGATTATCAAATGATTGGTGCAGCTTTGGAAGAGGAATATGAAAAGCTTCCGAAGAGGTATTTAGGTTTTGAACGATTAGAAACCAAAAAGGGAAAGAGCAGAACAGGTGTTAAGACCATTGAAGGATTTTATCGGGAAATTCTTCAAACAGACCGTTCTTTCTTAGATGAGTTTGAATATGAAGATTTGGATGAATGTAATTTAAGCCTATCTATAAATGGCGAAGTATTCCGGGATGATTTTGGAGAATTTACACGGATTCGTAACCGAATTGCGGGATATTACAGCAAGCCTTGTCAATTAAAAAAGATTGCGGCAGAGGTTGCTAAAATGTCACAAAGTGGTCAGTATAATTATCAAAGAATGATGTTAAGAAATCAGCCTGCCATCGCTCAAATGGCGGTAGGTGAATTTGTTACCAGTTGTGTCCACTTGATTCATTTGCTGAATAAGAAATATACTCCATTTTATAAATGGAGCATGATTAGTTTAAAGGACCTTCCGATTCTGGGAGAAGTAGAGGCAGATTTGGAAGAATTGTTATTAATGGATGGTCAGCAGGATAGTTGGGGCGGTAACGCATATTTTGTAGAGGGAATCAATGAAGCAGATAAAAAGGTTCTTCTTATGGAAAAAATATGCGAAAAGATAAAAGAAAGCTTACAGGCATTGCATTATTACGATTCTGCAGATAATTTGTTACAAAATCATGTAAGAAGCATTTTAGAGGATAGTAACAAGAAATAATTATAGCAATAATGTTCATAAATCATAACAAAACGTAGTAGTTAAATAAAACATAAAAACTGACAATAATGTGATGAGAGAAACAGGATTGTCAGTTTTTTGTTTTAAATAAATGGTTATTTTATATAAAAAAGTGTTGACAAGAGATATGCCTTTATGATAATATATTAATTGTTCGTGAGAACAAAAAGTTCATAGTTATTATTTGCGCGAGTGGCTCAGCGGTGGAGCACCTCCTTGCCAAGGAGGGGGTCGCGGGTTCGATCCCCGTCTCGCGCTTTTTTTATTTGTAACCTCAAATGTTTAATAATAGACGTTTGAGGTTTTTTACGTAAAGTGACTTATGATTTTATCATTTCGAGTAGATATCATAAAAATAACCGATATTCGGTTAAAAAATACATAACTCTGGGTTATTTTATATTCTGTATATTTTGCTCTTACGTTGATATGATTTTATTCATACGGAGGTGCAAAATATGGATAATATCAGGAAAAATGCCAATATACAAATAGGAAAGAGATTAAGAGAAGCTAGGACAAATTTGGGACGTACCCAGGCAGAATTTGCAATTTCTCTTGGAGTATCAGAAGAGCATTATAGAAAATATGAGTCAGGAGCTACAGGATTGTCGGCGGCAAAGCTATTGATTTTATTGCAGGAATATGGAATAGACCCTACTTATTTGGTAGCAGGTTCGTGTATGAAGAATGATTTTGATGTAGAGTATTATATAGCAAATTGTAACAAGGAACAAAAGGATGCCTTTATTGACAGAGTATTGGAATATATGTCTCGTATTGTAAAAAAGCAATAGTTCTGAATTTATGAAAAGGTTGGTGTAAAGATGGAGTTAATCATACAGTTTGTGATTCATTTGTATGATTTGGCTGTTTTTTGGTATTATCAAAATACATTCCAAAAAAAGAAGAGTATCTCTAAAAAGTTAATTATTTCTTTGTCTGTGGTGCTTGCAATTGTATGGTCGGGAATTAATAGAATAGGCTCTCCTTTCGTGAATCTATTGGCGCTACTCATAAATCTATGTATTCTTTCAATGTTGTTTGAAGGCGATAAACGGTCTAAGGTAATTCATATTATTGCTTATCTAGGTGTTGGAATTGTGCTGAACTTTCTTGGCTTAATCCTATTAAATTCCATAAACTTTAATTTGAATTCAGAGAAATGGTACATATATTATTTTGTAGCAGCATTAGTATCGTTTGTTCGTGGAAATGTTTTTTATTTCATTTGCAAATCTTATGTTTCGAAAGAGTTACATTTTTCAAAGTTTCCAAAAGAAATGATGTGGGGAATACTTCTTATTTTTATCTTTCTGGTGATGAATAGTTGTTTTATTATAAATCTTATGATGGAGTCCACGAGCCGGAATAGTCATATCATGTGCATTAGTCTGATGATATCTGGTATAGCAACTTATTGTTTTATGCTATATATGATAGAACGGAAACGATACGAAACTGAGAAATATCGAAAAGAAATGTATTATAAAGAGATTTATTACAATGAACTTGAAAAGAAAAATGAATATGTACAAAATCTGAAACACGATTTGAAAAATAAACTGTATGGAGTGGTTTATTGTATAGAAACTGGAGATATGGCTCAACTTTCTGAGCAGGTTGATGTTATTTATGAAGAATTAAGAAAAGTGGATACTTCTTCTTATTCTCTGAATTCTGCTGTAGATTCGATTATTAAAATCAAAATGGGAGTTGCAAAAGCAGCAGGGATTGAAACAAATGTAAGCATTAGCATTCCTAATAAAATAGGTCTGGATTATGGTGATATTGGAGTTTTGTATGGAAATTTATTAGATAATGCCATTGAAGCCTGCGTAAAGTTACCAAAAGAAGATAGATATATCCGGGTTGAAAATAAAATGGTAGAAGGAAATATGTTGTTAATCATACAGAACACAAAAATTCCAGAGAAAAATGAACAACTTCTTACTACAAAAGAAGATAAATATAACCATGGACGGGGAATAAATAGCGTTCGAAAGGTAATTGAAAAATATAATGGAGATATTTCATTTTTTGATAGAGGAGAAGGGTTTGAAGTGATAGCTACGATTTATGGTGTGGAGTCTGTAGGATAGAACCTAATGTTTATTTAAACCATTATTTTCAATAAGTATATATAGTTTGTAAAATGATGAAATACGAGGATTCCTTTAATGGGAATCCTTTTTTTCCATACTTTCTAAAGCGGTTGCAATGATAGTAGTAAGATATTTTACGGTTTTTTCTTTATCACGACATTTCTTTTCTTTTATCCAGTCGATGAGCATACCGGAAAGGGCTTCGGTATAGAATTTCGCAATGTAATCTTTGAAATCAGCTTCTATTTCAAAATCTAATTTTTTCTGGGCAGCATCAATGACAGAAGAAACTACACTGAAAAAGTCGGCAAAAAAGAAGCGTTTCATTTCCTCTCTGCCAATAGAGTCGTAAGCACAACTGATAATATAATCTTTTTTTTCTACATAATCCATGACGAAATAAATAGCATCTTCATAATCTGACACTAAATCAAAATGCTTTACCACTTCAATGGCTTCTTCTTCAAATACCCATTTTAATAAAGCATAAATGTCTGAAAAGTGATAATAAAGTGTTTTACGGTTTACGCCACAGTCTTTTATAATTTCACTTACTGTAATTTTGGAAAATGGTTTCTCTCTCATTGACTTTTTCAAAGATGCAGCAAGTGCTTTTTTGTATTTAGGGATGTGATTTCATGTTTCATATGGTTCTCCAATTTTTTTTTCTTTATTATACAGTTGTCCCATAAATTCTTCAATGGACAATGATGGACATTTGTGGGGCATATCTGAAATTTGACCATCAAATACACTACTTTTGTCCGTATTTTACCCAAATCTGTTGTTTTGACCGTTTTATTTTAAAATTTTGTTCTGTATACTTTATCCAAAATTATCCAGGGCAATTTATAGCCAGGATGATTGGGGATTATGGAAAGGAGCAGGATAGTGATGAAATCGAAAAAACATTCAAGGAATAAAAAGTCCCAGGAAGGATATCTGTATAGATTTTATACTGGCATTGTAAATCATCAGAATCAGATTTTATTAGGATTTTTCATTCTTTTTATAATTTTAGCGGTAAAACCTCGAAGCTTTAGCTTCGAGGATGTAACGCCTATCAGCCCGACCTAAGTCGGGCTTTGTTTTGCGAAATTTGTTCTGTAAAGGTTAATATGGAACTACTCTTTTTAAAGATTACTTGGAAAGGAGTTAGTTACTATGGCAAATGCATATAAATTTGGAAGTCATAGCAAATATCTTTTACAATACCATCTAATTTTCGTCTGTAAATACAGAAGAAAGTTGTTATCATCACCTAATATAATTGCAGATGTAAAACGATTATCGTTAGAAAGTTGTCAAAAACACAATGTGACTATTCATTACATGGAAGTTGATAAAGACCATATACATTATATGATTGAAACCACACCTAATATAAATCTTTCTAATCTGGTGCGAACTATGAAATCATATATTTCCTATCATATATGGGAAAAATATCCTGCATATCTTAGTAAATGTTTTTGGAAAGAAAAGACCTTTTTCTCAGATGGATATTTCATCAGTTCTATCGGTAATGTTAGTCAGGAAACTTTGAAGTCTTATATTGAAAATCAAGGTAAGTAAAACACTCAAGAATTATAAAGTATTTTTGAGATAAAGTTGCAAAAAGTGACACAATGTATTATAATTATTATATGAAGATTATTACAATTTTAGAGTTACGAAAACAAACTGGTTTGAGTCAAAGCCAGTTCGCCAAAAAATTTCATTTAAGTATTCGAGCTGTTCAAAGCTGGGAACAAGGTCAGCGAAATACACCAGAACACGTTCTGTATATGATACAGAAAATCTTAGAATATGAGGAAAGGATGAACTAATATGTTTGAGATAGTATCTAAAACAAATAATTTGTATGATGTATTAGACACCAATGACGGTGTTATTGAGTCCTGCTCATTTTTAGATATTATCTCTTTTTGTGAATCTGGTATAGAAATCAAAGGGGTATCTCTTGTAAATGATTCTTATGTATTTGAGATTGATAGCCTGCATTGTCATAGAGTAATGAAAGGTTACAAATTTAGATTATACCCTAATAAGGAACAGCAGATTTTCTTTCAGAAATGTTTTGGTTGTTGTAGATTTTTGTGGAACATTATGCTTGCAGATAAGATTGCTCATTATGAAGAAAACGAGAGGATAGTTGATTATTATGAAAAAAATTAAAGCTTTAAATAAAAGTATGCTTAGAAATAAAATTTATTTAGTGTACTTAGCAGTACATTTAATAATAACATTATGTTTTTTAGTATACTTTATAAATTTAGGATTACCTATTCCTTATTTTACTGATGAATATAGTAGAGTATTAGGGGTATTTTGTTACATATGTATTTTTGGTTTTATAATTATAATTTTAGAAGTGAGTGCAGTAATCTTAGCTGTAGTCACAGCTATTTATATGCTAGTTCGGTATTTTGTTGCAAGATATAAAAAGGTAAAATTAAATAGTACAGAACAAAATAATATTAATGATATTGATTCTAAAAAGGTTTAAGGTGGTTTATAAGTTTAGGTAGGTTTAATGAAGTAAAATAGATTTTTTAGCTAAGATACAAATCAGATTGATACGGTAGAGAATATGTAAAAATCAATACTTACTATCCTAGTTCTCAGACTTGTAATTGTTGTGGGTATAAGAATATTGCCACTAAAGATTTGTCTGTAAGGTATTGTACATGCCCTAATTGTGGTACATTTCACGACAGAGATGAAAATGCAGCCGATAATATTCTTGCCGAAGGCAAAAGAATAGTCACATCATAAGATATAATTAGCAATTCTGACGAGTTCCAGATTGTATCGTAAAGCATAAATAATGATGTAGGGTTGGGCGAACCCGAACATACACGCTTGTGGAGATAGTAGGTTACGAGGTCTAAGAAGCAAGAATCCCCTAAGCTTTAGCTTAGGGGAGCGTCAATGGTATTATTCCTTACGACTTCTTCTAGGAGAAGGTACGAACATTGAGATTACGGCGGAAGTTCAAGATTTTGAAATGGAAGGAATCTCTATTAATGGTGTAAAACTTAGCTTGGATGTAGATGTTGATGATACTGGGATTCAGGAAAAAGTAGATGAAATGGTGAGTGCCGTTAATACCCTTAACAACGGTTCAAATGAATTAAATGATGGTACTAAAGAGCTTTACGATGCGACAGGGCTTTTAAAAGAGAAAACCACAGAACTTTATTCCACAGTGGGACAATTAAAAGATGGAACGAATGATTTATATAGTGGGCTTTCAGACATTACGAAAAAGAATCAGGAATTGATAAATGGTGCTTATAGTGCATTTGAAGGGATTTGTAAGGCATCTTCCATGATGTTAAATTCAGAGCTTGCCAAGAATGGATTGCCGGAAGTAACCCTTATGCCGGAAAATTATTCTGAGGTTTTAGAAGGGTTGTTAATGCAACTAAATGCAAATGCTGTACCGCAGGAGTTATATGGTATTGTGGCAGCCAATGTAACAGCCATAAAAGAAGAACTGGATAACTATAGCTTATTTTATGAAGGTTTGAAAGCGTATACAGCTTCAGTAGGGGAAGCAGTAGAAGGTGCGAAAGTCTTAAATTCAAATGTGAGTCTTTTGTATGAAAATACCGGAATTTTAGATGGTTCTGTAAAAACCTTAAAGGATGCGGTGAAGAAACTTTATGATGGAACTTCAGAATTAAAAGAAGGAACCGGTGAGTTTGCTGATAAAACAGCTGATATCAGCAATCAGGTAAGTGATACTGTAGATTCCTTGATTTCTTCCCTATCTGGAAGTGATGTGGAGGTGGTATCTTTTGTATCAGAAAAAAATACCAAAGTAAAAAGTGTGCAATTTGTAATGAAGACAGCTTCTATTGAAAAAGTGGAAGTAGTAGAAGAAGTGGTGGAAGAAAAAGAATCGAAAAATCTCTGGGAAAAGTTTATAAGTTTGTTTCAATAAAAGAAAGCGGCTTTATGGTAGGCCGCTTTTGGGTGAAATAAAAAAGTTTATTCCTCGCCGCTGCATTTAGTAATTAGTAATTGACGAATATCTAACTCTTATGGTAATATTTAACTATATATTATTAGGGAGGGATTCTAATGGGAGAATATATTGTTGCTATTCTAATTATAGCCGCTTTGGTATTTGTTTATATATCACCATACATGATAAAAGATAAAGTTCCAGATTATAACGGGGAACAAATAAAGTGTCCAAGATGCGGAGGGACTCATTATCATGTTTATATCGAAGAGGAAGTAGTCTTACCAAGGAAAGTAAGGGGTAAGACTACATTAAACATGAATCCGTTTAAACCGTTCACAGTCTATAATCACGAAGAGGAAGTTGTTAGGGAAGCTGTTACAAGGAAAGTAAGTAGATTTGTATGTGATAAATGTGGAAATATTTTTGGATAAAAATAAGTGTTGTAGAAGTCCACGAACTGGTAGGACTAAAATCGACAACCCAAAATCAGAACAGATTAAAATTAAAGCAACAAAAGAAGATAAAGAACTTCTTAAAAAATGTTGTAAAAAATTAAGCAAAACACAATATGATGTTATTATGCGTGGCATCAAAACGGTCCATGAAGAAGGATAAAAGAGTAATCGTCAAGCTTTGGAAGGTGTGAGGTATTATGAAAAACTTTTTTTACAGATTATTTATGGCAATATCAGAATCTATTCTTGAACTCGCGTGGAATACTCTGATTTTTGCAATAACTTTACCGATAAAGTTAATTTGTTTTCCTTTGATAGTGATAGGGATTATAGATCCCCATGATGACTTCAGGAGACGTTAAATTAACTTCTTGCACAGATATGTGTCAGCTCTGAGGAATAAAAACTTTTCGCATTGCTTGACAAAGTTATCAATATGGGTTATATTAAAATTAGCTACTGTTTATTGAACAGTAGTACGATTTTAGCAATAAAGATTTAATGTTGCTTACATTTAATTTTTTTTTGATTAACTACTGTTTGACGAACAGTAGAGAAGAAGGGGGATTCTTTATGGAGAAAACAGTTTCAAAACAAAGATTTTTTAATGAGTTGAGTTTTGGATTAGCGTTCCATTATAATGATGTTGAGGTTGCAAATATTTTAAATGATTATGAGGAATGGTTTGCAAATGAAACATTGCAAGGGAAAAGTGAAGAAGAAATTTGTCTTAATTTAGAGCCTGTGAATAAAATAATAAAAAACTTGTTGTTAGAGAACAAAAGTAATTCATCAAAAATATATATTTTTATTCATAATGTCACAATACAAATTTTATTGCTTAATATAATGTTTTTTTTATCAGAAATAGTATTATTAAAGATATGTATTGAAAATCCGGTGAATTATTTATGCTTTTTGGTAGTCATAAATTTTATATACTTTTTACTTGGAATGAAAACAATAAGTAAAAAGTATAATACATATATGCTAAAGGATAAAAATGTTAAAATAGAAAACATAATAATTTTGGGAAGTGTTATAATGGTACTAGCATTTCAAATTTTTATTATGCCAAAATGTAAATATATATACATAGGGAAAATATGTGCAATGCTTAGTGTTGTTGCATTGATACTCTTATTTTTAGTGAACATATACTTTTCTATATATAAGATGGCGCGAGATAAACAAGGTACATTTATCACAATGTTACATACTTCTGGTGTAGTATCATTACTATTTTTTATGATGAATCAATTGCATTTACTTTATGATGTATCAGAGTATATAAGTTTTATATTAGGAAGTGTTGGCATTTATATTGAAACGATGATTTTATGTTTTGCTTTATCTAAAAAAAGAATTTGTAAGGAATAAATGAAATATGGATTCACAATTAAAACGAGGAATATTAAATATATGCATTTTACAACTTTTGAAACAAGAGGATAGATACGGGTATGATATTATAAAAAAACTTCAAGAGTTTTTTCCAGAGACAGAAGAAAGTACATTGTATGCTATTTTGAGGCGACTAAATAAGGAAGAATTAACAGATATGTATTATAGTGAAGTGTCAAATGGACCACAGAGAAAGTATTATAAAATCACAGACAAGGGAAAAGATGCTTTAAATGAATATATTGTTTCATGGAAAGAAATAGAAAATATTTTTTCTATCATAGGTATATTATAAGATTTAATCAAACAATAATGAAAGGATATGATGAAAAATAATTAAATTCAAAATATAAGTAATTGTTCACATGTGAACAGTAACAAATATCACATTCCCTTTCTTTTTTATAAGAATAGGAATGTGATATTTGTTAGAAGAATTATTGAAAGTAATGGTAAATTAAATTTTATTTTGAATCATATCAATAAAGTATTGGTGAATACGGGTGTCAGAATTAAGTTCAGGATGGAAGGCGGTTACAAGCTGATTTTTTTGTCTTGCTGCCACTATGTTACCATCAACTGTAGCAAGAACTTCCGTATCTTTTTCTACAGATTCAATATATGGGGCTCGGATGAAGGTCATGGGAACCGTTCCTAGTCCTTTAAACTCTTGCTCTGTATAGAAACTTCCTAACTGTCTACCGTAGGCATTTCTTTTTACTGTAATATCCATGGTTTGTAAATGTCCTGATTCACCGGATATTTCTTTTGCCAGCAAAATTAAGCCGGCACAAGTTCCGAAGACTGGGAATCCCTGAGAGATTTTTGTCTTTAATGTTTCCATCATATCAGCATCCAGAAGGAGTTTTCCCATAACGGTACTTTCTCCTCCAGGAAGGATGATGCCTTGAAAATCATTTTCTAAATCCTTTTTGTGTCTGATTTCCAAGGTTTCGATTCCCATACTGTGAAGCATATGTTCATGTTCTATAAAAGCCCCTTGTACTGCTAACACTCCGATTTTCATTTATTTCCCTCTTTCTGCCATTAATAATGCGATTTCCTGTTCGTTAATTCCAACCATAGCTTCTCCAAGGTCAGTGGATAATTCTGCAATCAGCTTTGCATCCTGATAATTTGTTACAGCTTTTACGATGGAAGCAGCTCTTTTTTTCGGGTCACCGGATTTAAAGATACCAGAACCAACGAATACTCCTTCAGCCCCAAGCTGCATCATTAAGGCTGCATCTGCAGGAGTTGCAACACCACCCGCTGCAAAATTTACTACTGGTAATTTTCCGTTTTCGTGGACATAGTTTAGTAGTTCAACAGGAACCTGTAATTGTTTTGCAGCCTCAAACAATTCATCCTTGCGAAGGTTCTGTACTCTTCGGATTTCTGAGTTCATTGCACGCATATGTCTTACTGCCTGTACAACATCTCCGGTGCCAGGCTCGCCTTTTGTACGAATCATGGAAGCACCTTCTGCAATTCTTCGAAGTGCTTCTCCTAAATCTTTTGCACCACATACGAAAGGAACTTTGAATTGTGTTTTGTCAATGTGGTATTTATCATCTGCAGGAGAAAGAACTTCACTTTCATCGATATAATCGATTTCAATGGCTTCTAAAATCTGAGCTTCTACAAAGTGGCCAATACGGCATTTTGCCATAACGGGAATTGATACTGCCTCTTGGATTCCTTTTATCATTTTCGGGTCACTCATACGGGAAACTCCACCTGCAGCACGAATATCAGCAGGAATTCTTTCTAACGCCATAACTGCACAGGCACCGGCTTCTTCCGCAATCTTAGCCTGTTCTGGTGTTGTAACATCCATAATTACTCCGCCTTTTAACATTTGTGCTAATTGTTTGTTTAATTCATATCTGTTTTCCTTCATAACAAATCCTCCATTTTTTTGATAAATGATTGTAGCATCATTGTTTTTATAAAATGCAATGATTTCTGTGGTATTTTGGTTTCATTATAAAACTATCTGGCTATTTTGAAATATTCAATTTTGATAAAATTAATAAGGTCAGTTTGGAAGGGGTTTAGATAAAAAATATGGATTTTGAAGGTTTGGTGATATGGTCAGATGATGATTTTTTTGATATGTAGAATCTGGATATGTAAAAGCAAAGGGCGGTAGTTTTATGTTACTGTTCATTCAGTACCCTGACACTCGCTGTCAGGGTACGTAATAGCATGATTCAGGAGTTGGTTTTTGCTTCGCGTAGAGTTTTATAGCTGACATCTTGATTTTCTGAGGAATTAAAAGGTTTTTAATAGAATAAAAATTCCCTTGTTTTTAAATAAGCATAAAAACAAGGGAAGTAATATCAGTTTTTATATGTAATGACCAGATGAATCATGGTATTCTGGCTAAATGGTTGTTGTTTGTGTATTGTCATTAAAAAAGTTCCATTTTGAGGAGGATGATAATATTTCTTTTGCAGTATTATAAGTAGTTGAAGTTTCTTCTTCCTCTTCCTCCAATAAAGATAATCCGCTATAAGCTTCAAGAAAACGCATATAGTCTTCATAATTAAAACTTAAATCAGAGATAAGGTTTCGAGTAGAAGAAACACTTCCTAATAATCCAGTAGAAGAATAGGAAGAGGAATCCTTGGAACTAGTGTTAGAAACCAAGGAAGTAACGTTCTTTTTCGAAACAGTGTTTTGCGAGTTGGAAACGGCAGAGGAAGTAGTATTATTTTTGCTTGAATAAATTATAGTATCCAAAGAAAAATCCTGGTTTAAATAACCGGAAATCTTTTTAATATAATTTTGAGTTTCCTTGAATGGAGGAACACCACCGTATTTTTTTACATTTCCACTTCCGGCATTATAAGCAGCCAGGGTCAGTGTAATGTCCCCATCGTATGTTTTTAGCAGATTTGAAAGGTATTTTGCCCCACCCATGATATTTTGTTCCGGGTCAAAAGCATCCTCGACTCCAAGATAAGAAGCAGTAGCAGGCATTAACTGCATAATGCCCTGGGCACCACAGCAGGAAACTGCATTAGGGTCAAAATTGGATTCTGCTTTCGCAACCGCTTTTAATAAATTAACAGGTACATCATAAGTTGCTGCTGCCTCCTGAAAAATATCTTCTAACGATTTCGTACAGGAAAGATAAGAAGAGAAAGAATTTCCTTCGTTATTAACCTGAGTAGAGGTGGTTTTGGTTTCTGTTTGTATATTATCTAATGAATAAATGGATGATACGTTCATAGGTAAATTAAATCCTTTCCATTTTTATGAATTAAATCAATCGATTGGTTTGTTGCACAAACAACCATTCTCATTATACATAAAAGAAGCGCAAATTACAAGAGCTAGAAAAATATTTGGATATAAGAAAAGGAAAGATTTGGACTTGAGGCTTTCCATAAAATATGATAAAGTAGTAACAAAATGAGTCGAAAATTACATAGAAAAGAGGAAATTGCATGAGAGAAGTGAAGGCAGGGGAATTTTACCGACATTTTAAGGGGAATTATTATCAAATCATTACTTTGGCACATCATTCTGAAACAGATGAAACATTGGTGGTATATCAGGCATTGTACGGAGAATATAAGGTATGTGCAAGACCTTATGAAATGTTTATCAGCAAGGTAGATAAGGATAAATATCCGGAAGTGTCTCAGGAATACCGTTTTGAAAAGGTGGAACCTCCTTTTGCAGAAGAAAGTAAGCCTGGAATGGGAAATAATGAAAAGAAGGCAGAGTCTGAAGCGGATAAATTAATGGCATTTTTGGATGCGAAAAGTATGAAGAGAAAAATCGAATTACTGGATATTATGAGAAACGATTTAAATGATAGTGTGGTAAATGCAATCTGCATTTCTTTAGATATTCCAGAAGTGGATGGAACTTTATCAGAAAAATATGATTCGATTCGCAGGGTTCTGGAAACAAAGGAAAGATATGAAAAATCCAGATAGTAATGTACCTGGCATATAAAAAGGCTGAAGCAGAAAGGATAAAAGAAAGGATAACGTATGCATTTTGGTTTGACATATGATATCCTTTAAAAATATTTCCTTTCTATTTCAGCCTTTTTCTTATTTTGTGCCGGTTGAACCAAAGCCGCCTTCTCCACGTACGGTTTCAGAAAGAGCTTCTACCTCAATAAAATTAGCAGCCACATATGGTAAAAAAATCATTTGTGCGATTCTTTCCTGAGGTTCAATGGTAGCAGGTACATTGCTCTGGTTATATAAAGGAACTTTTACTTCACCACGATAATCAGAATCTACAACACCTACTTTATTGGCAGGAGCAAGCCCTTTTTTGGTAGATAACCCACTTCTTGCGAAAAGGAAAGCACCATATCCTTCTGGGGTTTCTATGGAAATTCCCGTTGGAACCAAAAAGGTTTCTCCTGGAGCAATGGTAATAGGAGCATCAATGCAGGCATAAAGGTCAGCTCCAGCCGAGAAATTGGTACCATAGCTTGGAATTATGGCAGTTTCTTTTAATTTTTTTATCGGTACGTTAAAATGTAACATAGTAATATCCTTTCTATTTCTTTGATAAATCCCATAATACGGTCTGATTTTGTTTTAAAGTTTCTTTTAAATCAATGATTCTTTGATTTCTGGAGCCACGAAAACGAAGAGTAACGTCTTTTTCTTTTTCAATAAATCGTCCATCTACCAGAATATCAATATAAGATAACAATTCTTTTGTTTCTTCCCATTCAGAAACCATTTTTCCTAAAATGTCAGTTTCTAAGGTATAGCCGGTATAACACCAGATATCCTTTTGGGGAAAACGCTTTTTTACTTCTTTTAGAAAAGGGAGAAGGGCAATTTGGTTTGCGTGTTCTAAAGGTTCTCCTCCTAATAAAGATAAGCCACGGATATAGGTTGGTGCAAGGTATCCGAAAATGGTTTCCATGGTGCTGTAAGTAAAAAGAGTACCATAATTAAAATCCCAGGCTACCTGATTAAAACAGCCCGGACAGTGATGGTTACAGCCACTTACAAATAGAGATACCCGGACGCCGGGACCATTGGCAACATCACAATATTTAATATCAGCATAATTCATAATAAAGCTCCAATCCAATCATAGAAAGTTTAGGGTTACTGTACATTCAGTACCCTGACACTTGCTGTCAGGGTACGTAATAGCATGATTCAGGAGTTGGTTTTTGCTTCGCGTAGCGAATTTGCATGCAAAAACCAATAGTAACTGTTCACGCGTGAACAGTTACAGTTTAGGGTTACTGTACATTCAGTACCCTGACACTTGCTGTCAGGGTACTGAATAACCTGATTCAGTTAAGGGTACCAAACTAAGTTTGATACCCTTAAAATATTGTCTTATAAGTGCAGTACTCTTGCTTTGATTTCTTTTGTTTTACCAACATTCCAGAAGTTTTCGCCTAAGTAACCGCAGGTTCTTCTTGTAACATTCATTTTGGTATGGTCCTTATTTCCGCAATTCGGACATTCCCATTCAAAGTCGTCATTTACAATGATTTCACCATCAAAGCCACATACATGGCAGTAATCAGATTTTGTATTAAATTCTGCATACTGGATATTATCATAAATGAATTTTACCACTTCCTCTAAAGCTCCGATGTTATTATGCATATTTGGAATCTCTACATAGGAGATGGCACCACCGGAAGAGATTTTTTGGAACTGGCTTTCAAAGGTGAATTTACTGAAAGCATCGATTTTTTCTCTTACATCTACATGATAAGAGTTTGTGTAATAACCCTTATCTGTAACATCTTCAATGGTACCAAATCTTTCTTTATCAATTCGTGCAAAACGATAGCAAAGGCTTTCTGCAGGAGTACCATAAAGACCAAAAGCGATTCCGGTTTCATCCTTCCAACGGTCTGTGTATTCTCTAAGAGTATTCATTAATTTTAGGGCAAATTTTAATCCGCCTGGAGTGGTGTGGCTTTGACCTGTCATAAGTTTAGTCACTTCATATAAACCAATATATCCTAAGGAAATAGTAGAGTAGCCGCCTTCTAATAATTCGTCAATGGTTTCTCCACTCTTTAACCTTGCAATAGCACCATATTGCCAGTGAACCGGGCTGACATCGGATAAGATGCCTTTTAAGGATTGGTGACGACACATCAAGGCTTCATAACAAAGCTGAAGGCGTTCATCTAAAAGTTTCCAGAACAAATCTTCATCACCTTTTGCGATGATACCGATTTGAGGAAGATTGATACTTACAACACCTTGGTTAAAACGACCTTCCCATTTATAATTTCCGTTTTCATCCTTCCAAGGAGATAGGAAACTTCTGCATCCCATACAACTAAATACATTATTTTCATAATTTTCACGCATCTTCTTAGCAGAAATATAATCTGGGTAAAGACGTTTTGCGGAACAACGAACTGCTAATTCAGTGATGTAATCGTATTTACCACCCTTTAAACAGTTGTGTTCGTCTAATACATAAATTAATTTAGGGAAAGCAGGAGTAATGTATACTCCTTTTTCATTTTTAATTCCTTCTAGCCTTTGGCGAAGAATTTCTTCTATAATCATAGCATTTTCTTCGATATATGGGTCATCTTTATCTAAATTTAAGAACAACGTAACAAAAGGAGATTGACCATTTGTAGTCATTAAAGTGTTAATCTGATACTGGATGGTTTGTACACCAGATTTTAGTTCCGTTTTTAACTGGTCGGTAACGATTTGTTCAATCAAATCATCCGGTAACTGTCCTTGGTATTTTTCAGTAAGATTCTTTTTAAATTTGTTATAGCTTTTTCTTAAATATTTACCAAGGTGACGAATATCTACAGATTGTCCACCATACTGGCTGCTGGCAACAGCAGAGATAATCTGGGTCATTACAGTACAAGCAACCTGAAAGCTTTTTGGACTTTCGATTAATTTTCCATTCATGACAGTGCCGTTATCTAACATATCTCCAATGTTAATCAGACAACAATTAAAAATTGGTTGTAAAAAATAATCTGCATCATGGAAGTGTAAAATACCTTCTTCATGAGCCTTTGATATTTTTTCCGGTAACAAAATTCGTCTCGTTAAGTCCTTGGAAACTTCTCCTGCAATTAAGTCTCTCTGGGTAGATGCAACAGTAGCATTTTTATTTGAGTTTTCTTCCATGACATCTTTGTTACTGTTTTTAATTAGACTTAAGATGGAATCATCGGTAGTATTTGCTTTACGAACCAATTCTCTGGTATAACGATAAATAATATAGGTTTTTGCCAATACGAATTTCTTGCGGTCCATTAAATTCTGTTCGATGATGTCCTGAATGTCTTCCACTAACATACGGTTTCTGTTTTTGGATTCAATTCCCTCTACTATATTTTCAATGGTTTCATCATCCACTTTTTCTGCTGGTTCCACTTCAGCATTCGCCTTTTTAATGGCAGTGATAATTTTCTGACGGTCATATGGAACAGTATGTCCGTCTCTTTTGATTACTATCATTTTCATTCTCCGTTCATTCTTGCTAAATGTTATTTGTTGCTGCTCATATGTGAACAGTAATATATCTTTTGGACGTTGACATTATAGCATAGTTGATTTTGTTTGTCTACTAAATATTGTGTAGGTAAGAAATGGTAACACAATATATTGTGAAAAAACAGACTAAAATATCAGACATTTTAGCAAAAAATTCGTTATTTTTAGAGCATAAAAAATTGAAAATTGTCACATTGTATAAATCGAAGATTTTTAAAAGTGATAACTTCGTGAGAAGGATTGTGAAAAGTAACAAAAAACAGATGCAGGTGCATCTGTTTTTAAGAAAAAGATTATTTAGTCTCTTTTGTTTTTAAGAATTTTTGATAAGCATAATAACTTTCCTTAGGAATTCGTTCCTGAGTATCAAAATCTACCTGAACCAAACCGGACTGGCTGGTATATCCTAATTCCCATTCAAAGCAGTCAAGGAAAGAACGATAACTAAGTCCTTGAATTTTTTGCTCTTTATATATAGAAGAAATACAATCCAAAAGACTTGTTATGTAATCCGCACGTTTTCCATCCTTAATGCCGTTTTGAGTAGGAGTTTTCACTTTATTCCTTGAAGTGACTGAAACATAAAGTGGAAGAGTAGTGTAATCTCTTAAAATTTCAATGGCATCTACCAATCCCTCTAAGTCTGTAGACCACTTTGTAATAGATTTATCTTCTTTAGAAAGAATCTTATGAAAACGTAATGGATGTTCTGTATTATACTTGATTTTACAACGCTTGTCATAGGATAATTCAACAAAATCACAGGAATTATAAATCATATTCATGTCATTTGGCTCAATAAATGAAAAGTCTGTAGAAGACACCAAAGACATCATACTTAAGATATCATTTGGGTACTGTCCATTAAACAATGGTTCCAGAAACAAACGATTTACAAAGCCATCGTAAAATTCTGCTGCTAAATTATCACGATAGGATTCACTGGCTGCATAGGCAGGTACGATTCCTAAATTAATACCAATCGGTTTGGTTTTACCTAATTTCTTATATAGTTTTACTGCTGCACCGTGGGAAAGAAGAAGGTGGTGCATAACTTCCAATGCGGTATTCGCATTCTTGACTCCAGGGGCGTGGCTGCCAAATAAATGACCTAATAATGTGAAGTTTGCAGGAGAAGCGATGGTAATAAATCGTTCTGCATATTCATATAAATTT
The DNA here is from genome assembly GCA_017416505.1 of Lachnospiraceae bacterium. The sequence continues at coordinate 196,777 of JAFQCI010000147.1, read as the reverse complement.
TCAAAACATTTATGGCAGTATTGTAAAAAATGTTCTAATACGGCTCTAGAAGAAAAGCCCCCTAATTCTTGACACCATTCAGGTAAATCCCAATGGAATAAAGTAATAACAGGTTTAATCCCTGCTTCCGTCAACTTGATACAAAGGTCTTTATACCATACCATTCCTTCTTCGTTGTATTTTCCTCTCTTCGGAAAAATACGGGACCAGGAAATGGAAAAATGATAAGAATCAATTCCTAATTCAGTAAGTAAACGAATATCTTCATCCACATGATGATAATGGTCACAGGTAACTTTCGCATCCTTGTTATCTGCAGTAGCATTATCCCATGCACAAAAATCATCCCAAATGGTTTTACTTTCCGGACTTCCTTCTATTTGATATGAAATGGTGGATACACCAAATTCAAAAGCTTCATCAAATTTCATAGTTATTGCCTCCAATTACCAAATAGTTTCGTACACAAATACTAATAGAAGTATAGCATATTTTTAAATATAAAGCCAACAAATTTACGGATTTTTTTAATAAATTTTATAAAACCATGGAAAAAATGATTTTGTACTATTTTTTTTGTTATTTTTATGTTACAATGTGGACTGATAAAAAATTTAGCTGGAGGTTATTATATTATGGTTCAATTATACGATGGCGGTGTCTATCTCGTAAACGGAAAAGAAATCATTGAAGATAGAGCCGAATTAGAAAGTAAATTAGGAGATAAAGCAGTATCCCAGCAGGAAGCAGCTAAGAATACCATTGCATATGGAATTTTAAAAGAACATAATACATCAGATAATATGGACAAGCTGATGATTAAGTTTGACCGCCTGACTTCCCATGATATTACTTTTGTTGGAATTATACAGACTGCCAGAGCTTCAGGTTTGGAAAAGTTCCCAGTACCTTATGTTCTTACAAATTGTCATAACAGTTTATGTGCAGTTGGTGGAACCATAAATGAAGATGACCACATGTTTGGTCTTTCTTGTGCAAAGAAATATGGCGGAATTTATGTACCACCTCATCAAGCTGTCATTCATCAGTTTGCAAGAGAAATGTTAGCTGGTGGAGGTAAGATGGTATTAGGTTCTGACTCACATACCCGTTATGGTGCATTAGGAACCATGGCTGTAGGTGAAGGTGGACCGGAAATTGTAAAACAGCTTCTTTCAAAGACTTATGACATCAATATGCCAGGTGTGGTAGGTGTTTACTTAACCGGAAACGTGCAAAAGGGCGTAGGTCCTCAGGACGTTGCTTTGGCAATTATTGGAGCCGTATTTAAAAATGGATATGTAAACAATAAAGTAATGGAATTTGTTGGTGATGGAGTTTCTAACTTAAGTGCTGATTTCAGAATTGGCGTTGATGTTATGACAACAGAAACCACTTGTTTATCTTCTATCTGGAGAACTGATGATAAAATCAAGGAATTCTATGATATTCATGGAAGAGTGGAAGAATATAAGGAATTAAATCCAGGCGAAGTGACTTATTATGATGGTATGATTTATGTTGATTTATCAAAGATTAAACCAATGATTGCTATGCCATTCCATCCAAGCAATGTATATACGATTGAAGAATTAAATGCAAATCTGGAAGATATCTTAGCAGATGTAGAAAAGAAAGCATTGGTTTCTCTTGATAATAATAAGGTTAAATTCACTTTAAGAGATAAGATTAAGAATGGTAAATTATATGTAGAACAGGGTGTTATCGCAGGATGTGCCGGTGGTGGATTTGAAAATATCTGTGATGCAGCAGATATTTTAAGAGGACATTCTATTGGTGCAGATGAATTCTCATTAAGCGTTTATCCTGCATCTCAGCCGGTATTTATGGAATTAGTAAAGAACGGAAGAATCGCAGACTTAATGGCTACCGGTGCTACTGTAAGAACTGCTTTCTGTGGACCATGTTTCGGTGCAGGTGATGTTCCTGCTAATAATGGTTTAAGTATTCGTCATTCTACCAGAAACTTCCCTAACAGAGAAGGTTCTAAGGTTACAAATGGACAGATTGCTTCTGTTGCATTGATGGATGCTCGTTCTATCGCAGCAACTGCAGCCAATAAGGGTTACTTAACTGCAGCTACTGACGTGGATGTTGATTTCACAAAGCCAAAATATTTCTTCGATAAGACTATTTATGAAAACAGAGTATTTAATGGAGTAGGAAAGGCAGACCCAAGTGTTGAAATCAAGTTTGGTCCTAATATTGTAGACTGGCCTACTATGGTTGCCTTGACAGATAACTTAGTATTAAAGATGGCATCCGTAATTCATGACCCTGTTACAACCACAGACGAATTAATTCCATCTGGTGAAACTTCTTCTTACCGTTCAAATCCATTAGGACTTGCTGAATTTACTTTATCAAGAAAAGACCCTGCTTATGTAGGACGCGCCAAGGATATTCAGTTAGCAGAAAAGGCAAGAGAAGAAGGCAAATGTCCGGTAGAAGCAAAACCAGACTTAAAAGAAGTATTTGATACGATCAAAGCCTCTTATCCTCAGGTAAATTCAGAAAATACAGGAATTGGTTCTACTATTTTCGCAGTAAAACCAGGTGATGGTTCTGCTCGTGAACAGGCTGCTTCCTGCCAGAAGGTATTAGGCGGATGGGCAAACATTGCAAAAGAGTATGCTACAAAGAGATATCGTTCTAACTTAATTAACTGGGGTATGCTTCCATTTATTATGGAAGAAGATTATGACTTTGATGTGGATGATTATATCTTTGTTCCTAATATTAAGGATGCAATTGCAAATAAGACAGAAGAAATTAAGGCATATGTAGTAAATAAGGGAATGAAAGAATTGACCTTAAAGGTTGGAGAATTAACAGACGATGAAAGAGAAATTATCTTAAAGGGTTGTCTGATTAACTATAACAGAAATAACTAAAATGATACCAGGGTCAAAAGGTCAGACTTTTCATGCTTGCATGAAAAAGTATGACTTTGGGCCGCACAGGTATCATGGAAATAAAAAAACTAGATTCATAACTAAGAAAGAGAGGAAAGTATTCATGGAAAAGATTAAAATGACCACACCTTTGGTTGAAATGGACGGAGATGAAATGACCAGAATTTTATGGAAATTCATCAAAGACGATTTATTGTTACCATTTATCGACTTAAATACAGAGTACTATGATTTAGGATTGGAACATAGAAATGAAACAAACGACCAGGTAACAGTGGATTCTGCACTTGCAACAAAGAAATATGGTGTAGCTGTAAAATGTGCTACCATTACTCCAAATGCAGCAAGAATGGATGAGTATAATCTAAAGGAAATGTGGAAGAGTCCAAATGGAACTATTCGTGCGATTTTGGATGGTACTGTATTTAGAGCACCAATCATTGTAAAAGGCATTGAACCATGTGTAAAGAACTGGAAGAAGCCAATCACCATTGCAAGACATGCCTATGGAGATGTTTATAAGGGTTCTGAAATGAAGGTTCCAGGTCCTGGAAAGGCTGAAATCGTATTCACTGGAGAAGATGGAACTGTTCTTAAGGAAACCATTCATACCTTTAAAGAAGCAGGTATTGTTCAGGGGATGCATAACATCAACGGCTCTATTGAAAGTTTTGCAAGAAGCTGTTTTAATTATGCTTTAGATACAAAACAAGACCTTTGGTTTGCAACAAAGGATACTATTTCTAAGAAATACGACCATACTTTTAAGGATATTTTCCAAGAGATTTATGATAAAGAGTATGATGAAAAATTTAAGGCAGCAGGAATTGTATATTTCTATACTTTGATTGATGATGCGGTTGCTCGTGTTATGAAGTCAGAAGGTGGATATATCTGGGCTTGTAAGAATTATGATGGAGATGTTATGAGTGATATGGTATCTTCTGCATTTGGTTCTTTGGCAATGATGACTTCCGTATTAGTATCACCAGATGGTTACTATGAATATGAAGCTGCCCATGGTACTGTACAAAGACATTACTACAAGCACTTAAAGGGTGAAGAAACTTCTACAAACTCTGTTGCAACTATCTTTGCATGGACAGGCGCATTAAGAAAACGTGGAGAATTAGATGGAAATAAGGAATTAATGGAATTTGCAGATAAGTTAGAAGCAGCAACCATTAAGACTATTGAAGATGGAACCATGACAAAGGATTTAGCTTTAATTACTACATTAGAAAATGTGAAAGTCGTAAACAGCGAAGACTTTATTAAAGCAATCCGTGTAACATTGGAAGGAATGTTATAGAAAAAGGATAAGCAAGTCTGTAAGATTTGGAGTATGAGTAAGGAGGAATAAATATGGGTTATGAGTTTTTTACCTTAATGATGCTACTTTGCTTTTTCATTAGTATTTTTGCAAGTACTTCTTTGAAATCTACTTATAAGAAATACATGAAAATACAAAACAGCAGTCATTTTTCTGGAGCACAGGTTGCAGCCAGTATTTTAAGACAGTTTGGAATCAATGATGTGAGAGTGGAAGAAACATCGGGGGAACTTTCAGACCACTATGACCCAAGACATAAGGTGGTAAGATTGTCGACAGAGAATTATCATGGAACGTCCATTGCAGCAGTAAGTGTTGCTGCTCATGAATGTGGTCATGCCATTCAACACGCTACAGAATATGTTCCGGTTGTGATTCGTTCCAAAATGGTTCCTGTAGTGAATTTTGCAAATAAAATGTCTTACGGTTTGTTTGCAGTGTCTTTATTTATTGATAATTATCAAGCTGTATTAAAACTTGCATTTTTAATTTTCTTTGTGACGTTCTTGTTCCAGGTGGTAACTTTACCGGTAGAATTTGATGCTTCCAAAAGAGCATTGAAGATATTAAATTCTTCTAATGTATTACAGGAACATGAAATGAAAGGTTCTAAGAAAGTATTGAAGGCTGCGGCATTTACTTATGTAGCAGGTGTGTTATATTCTTTGATGCAGGTATTAAGAATATTGTCTGTGTTGAATCGAAGAGATTCGTAATAGTGGATATGGCAAGAAAATAAAATAACTAAAAAGGACTGATTTTTTAATGGTCGAAATGTTAACTCATTAAAGAAACAGTCCTTTTTAAATGGAAAAATAATTGAGTTGTTAGTGCTAAATATAAAAATTACCACTTGCGTATGTAAATAGTAAGAGAGTTATTTTATCATACGACAATCCAATCAGTAAGCCATTTTTCATATGTTATAGACCATAACCGTTTCTGATATTGACCATCAACGAATCGGTATACCCATTCGGTTTCTTCGGCACATGGAGTAACAATACTGATATTGGAATCATAAATAAGCTGGTTTTTGATGATATCTGGGTTAGATACTGTTACTGTACTTGCGCTAATTAATAAGAATGATAATACAATGTGTGACAAAATTTTTTTATTGAACATATTATTCCTCCGTTTCAATTATCTTCAAAGATACGAATGGTTCTTTTTGTATATCCTCAAAGGTAACAATGTTTATAAATTGACCATCTATGTAAAGTGAATAAATTTCATTTTTATCTTTTATTATGTATGAATTACTGGGGTTTATAGTATAAGTTGGAATACCCTCTACTTCTTTTGGTGGTGCTGCATAAGGTTGAATCACAAATAAGTAGGAACTAAGAAAAAACAAAAAGAAAGTTCCAAAAAAGAAGGCAGTACTAATTTTTTGCTTAGTAGTTGGTGGAATATATTCCAATATGTAGTTAAACCTTTCCTTCAATGAATGATTTTTTTTCTGCGTTATAAATCCAATATTGATCGAAGGAGTTAAAGTTTTTTTAGAATGAAGACTCTTAGCGACTTTTAATATGGATTCTAAGTATTCTGTTTTTTCGTTTTCTGTCATTTTAGTTGTTATGGATAAATCACATTTAACTTCCAAAGTATCATCGATATCATGTTTTAAAAGATATAAAAACGGATTCCACCAATATATAGTACAAAGTAGTTTTAGTAAAAATTTAATCCATATATCTTTATGAATGTAATGCGTCCATTCATGTAACAGGATATTATATAATTCTTTATCAGACAGTACGATTTTTGGTAGATAAATTGTTGGTTTCATTAGTCCGGCTATCATAGGAGTATTCACTAAAGTAGTTTCAATAACACGTATTTTTTCAGCACGATTACCTGCAATTTGATTCATTATGGAGTAGATACATTCATTTTCTGTAACTTGCTCCTTGGACATAAGATATTTAAAATGAATATCCTGTATAAAGTTTTTACATAAGAAAAAAATAATACCAAACACCCAAATGATAAAACAAATATCAATTATCCGAATAGTAAAAGAATCGGATAAAAATTGAAAGGGTTTCAATTTAAAAAATCGCATAGCCCAAAGAAATATCGTATCGGAATGTATAATTTTTGTAAATGAAAATTCAATGCTCACAAGCAGACGTAATAGTACAATCGAGATTAAAAATAATATTGGTAAAACATTAAAATAGATGATAAATTTCTTTTTTCTAAAGAAAACATAAATCATAACTGCAAAAATATCACACCATATTACAGACATGATAAATGAAAAAATGGTAATATTCATTTTGAATTCTGTTTCTTCCTTTCTTCTAGTATTTTTTCCAGTTCGTCAATTAGTTCATCATCAATGTCACTGTCTTGAATTAAAGCAGCAAATATGGAAGCAGTAGCAGTGGATTTTGATTTATAATAGGAGCTTTGTTTCATCTGGTTTAAGGAAGATAAAATATAATCATTCTGTGTAATTAATGGCGAATAGGTTCTTCCATAATTTTTATTTGTTTTAACAAAGCCGCTTACTTCAATTGCTTCTTTTTCTAGTAGCTTATTAAGCAGAATATGAATGGAACTCGCACTCCAGGAACGGTCAGGTGATAAATCAATGATTTCTGTTCTTGATAATGGTCTTTTCATTTTCCACATTAATTCCATGATTTCTAACTCGTTGTTTGTTAATGATAGAGTGGACATAAAGTTTCCTCCGTAATTCTTAAAATTTAATATGATTTAAACAGTACAATCCTAAGTTTAAAAGTTCTTACTAATTATATATTATAATATAAACATTATTTTATATTATGTCAATTGTTATATTGTTTTTAATTAAGAAAAAAACATTGACATAGTATAAAATAAACTATATAATACAGTTGTATTAACACAACTGTATTATATAGTTTAGACTTGTTATTGATGACATTTTTTTTTTATCAAGAGAATGCTAGTACTGGTTGAGTATCATATGGGGTGGTTTTAAACAATATGGGAGAGATATTACTATGGTAAAAATGAGATATTGTAGGAATGTCTTATCTGAATTAAAAGCAACTTGTGATTTTTTTGATTTTTAGAGAGGATGATTACAAAAGACTAGTTATTTATCAAATGATATCAGTGTTTATGAAATGTGCGTATACATATTTCAACATTATCATTTATCCACAAAATTAAACGAGAAAACTAAAAAATGTAATATAAGATAGGAGGACTCAAAATGTTAAAGAAAACGAAAAAAATTTTAACAATAACTATGATGGGGATGTTAGCTCTAGGAAATGTGACAGTTATGGCAGAGGAACGGTCAGATAATGAAACTACGACGGAAAACTATACTACTGCCGAAAGCAGTGAAGCTGGAGAAGAATACAACATGGGAAGTAGTAATGGGGCTGTAAGCATTGAAGAAGTTAATGTGAATTGGGAAGCACCAGAACTTATATCGAATATAGGAAATATTTCTGTTAAGAAAAATATAAATGTTGGAAATATAAGTGTTCCGTTGTATTGTACTTTTGATTCACAACAAGAAGCATTGTCAGCAATTTCAGATAATGAAGTAATTCAGTTATTGAAGGATGAATATGGTTTTGAAGATATTTCTGACGCAAATTGGCAGCAATATTATAATGCGATGTATGAGATGCTTGATTCACCAGAATGTCCTGAATGGTACAATGAGGAAAATGATGAACTTTGGCAATTAAGACAATTTTTCGATATTTATGAAAATGAAGAAAGAAACGATGAAATAATTTATAGTATAAATTCTAATGCTCGTATATCTGATGTTACACAGAATGCTGATATATTGTTATTGTTGCCATATGACTCATATCTTACATTAAATCAACAATCAAGTGTTTTAAATAATGAACAAGCAATCACAACATCAGTAATAGCAGGATTTGATATAGATGCTGGTATTTCTTATGCAACGACATATGCAGAATCGCCCAATGAAGATGACTATAAATATTTTTCATCAGATTGTACAAATTTTGCATCTCAAATTTTGGAAAATGGTGGTGTAGCTCAAGTAGTTTATGATAGCGAGAATTCAGGTTGGTGGCATACAGTGTCTAAAGTTTTATTTGTCACTACACATGATCATTCTATTTCATGGATTAGAGCAGATACATTTGCAAAGTACATGGGAGTGGGATATACTTCTACAAGTCATTCGGCTTTTTCAAGTAATATACAAAAAGGTGATTTTATTGGCTATGATGAGTCAAATGATGGTGATTGGAACCATATAGGCTTTGTAACAGATAGAAATAATAGTCCATTAGATGGATGGTACAATTATAAGGTAGCACAACATACTAAAAATTATAATGCTTGGGTATCTTCAGATACTAACGGTTGGGAGACACTTGAAAGTAAAGGAGTAAAATATGGACGTATCAGAAGATAGAAAACAGGCAATTAAGCGAAAAATTTTTTTGACAGGTATATTTTTTCTGCTGATAATGATAAGATTTTTGGAATTTTATGAGATTGAAGGAATTAGAGTCCAAAATGGATGGGCGACTATTGCTCATCATAAACTTGCCTTTTTGATAGCAGTAATAATGTTTTGTGCAGGCGTATGGATGAGAAAAATGAACAGAATGATTTGTTTGTTTATGCAAATTGTCCCTTTTGGAATAATATTATATTGTGAATACTCATACTTAAATTTTAATGATTATACACTGGCATATGCAGAAATCGGTTTTTGGTTAAATATTATAGTCAGTTTGATAATTATTATAGGTTGTATAGGTGTTTCGTTGAAGAGACAAGATGATACTGGGGTTAAAGATGTTCGTAATGAATAGACATATTTGGGGTAAAGAAAAGATTATGATGCTGCTACAGATTCAATTTATGACATAGGAGTGTGGTAAGAGTGATAATGAAAAAACTTATTTTTAGTCTATGTTGCTTTTTGATGATTTTTGCTTGTGCGTGTTCAGAGAAAAAAGAGCAAACTGAAATAACAGAAGATCTAACAAATGAAACGAGTAATCTAGAAAATACTGAAGAAATAATATCAGAAAATAGCACTGTACAGTATGGATGGTTTGTTAATGCTCAAAATCAAATTTATCGTGTCGGTGATAATTTAAAGGAAGCAGAGCTTGTTTTGGAATTATCAGATATAAGTGATATATCAGGGCAGATTGATACATTTTTTATAAATGAAGAATGTGCATTTCTTTCATATTTTTCTGATTTAGAAGAAATTGTTGTTATGTATACCGGTGATAGTGGTAGGATATGGAATAAAACTTTTGTACCTTATAAAGAATATGGGGGACCAAATGAAACGTTTCTTTCTTTTGTCGATGAGAATATAGGGTATTTATTATATTGTTCCGACCCGGCAGCGGGAAAAATGAATAAAATACTATTTATTTCGAAAGATGGAGGAAAAACATTTCAAGAGCAGGCAGAATTGTCTACAGTAATTCGTAATCAGCCCGAAGATATGTTATTTTTTACTGAAACATGTGGGTTTATGACTACAATAAATTATGGGGAAGAAGCTTACTTGTATCAGACAGAAGATGCTGGAATTACCTGGAATCCTATAGCATTAGAAGTGCCGAAGAAAGAAGAATTTTCATATATTAATGGGGTAGCATTAGAAAAAGTAGAAAATTCAAATCAGCAGGCAAAACTTACATTAAAAGGAGTTGGGGGCGAAGAAGAATGTTATTTTGAATTTGTAACAAAAGATATGGGAGAAACCTGGGAGTTAGTGAAATGATAACAATGTTACTTTTAAATATGGAAAATTTGATTCCCTGTCAATTATGGTAGAAATGATTGGTAAGTTTTAATTTTGTACTGTGAAAGGATGAGTTGTCACATTAATGATTCATAAAAGCATTAATGTGGCAGCTTTTTTTGATTTGTTTTATTTCGCGCAAAATATTATGTAAAGTTTGAAATTATCTTGAAATAAGATATTTCTTTAATAAGCATGTAGAAAACATTAATTATAGTTGACATCATATGAATTTGATATTATAATGCAGATAAATTTTTATAATTGTTCAATGTGAAGTTGGCGGATTGTAATTTTTGATAATTACGCTACTTGTTGTGGGAAGATTAAATAGAAAAAGGTGAAAATTTATTCGAAGCAATACAAAGCATGGTGAAACATTCTTATATTGGAGAGTAATGAGGTATAAAAATGATAAAAAAATATAAGTTTATAGATGAAATTACAACTTTGTTTGTATTTGTTATGACTTGTATCGTTGTTTTTATTTTAACAGTAGCTCAGAGCAACGATACGAATCTTACCGGAAAAAGTTTATTTCTGTTTCTGTTTGGTTTTTTTGGCAGTATGTTATGCATAATAGTGAGATTTATAATTTTGTATTCTAGAACAATGAAGGAAAGTAGGGCAATAAGAAGAATATTTATAGTGTCTTATCTGATAGTATGGAGTATTTTATTTGTGTTGATGTTTTGCGTAGTGTTGCAAGAAAGTAATTTTTCCATAGAACACATTTACTTATGGAATTATAATGCGTATCAAAATTTCATGCTAGTGATATTAATAGCACAGTGGTTGCCGGGAAAGTTTTTAAATTGACGTATGGTGATGATTGATGAAAAAGAGATTTCGATTATAACATTTAAGAGTGAAAATGTGACAATATCATTATAAATGAGGAGGGGGAGGTATGGCGAGATATTTATCAGAATTGTTTTTAGAACGCCCAACTCAGTTTGGGCTAAGGGGAGATAAATATTTTTGGGATTATCTTGAAATGTTTTTTAGTAAGATTGAGTTTCCATATTTAGAAAAAAGTCTGACAGAGGATATTTATCAAATATTTTATAATGTTTGTGGGGAACATTTGCGGACAGATGTAAGACCTTATGTTGAAGAATTTTCGCATGGTGGGATGTCATCAGGACAGTTGAGTGGTGAATTTTGGATTGATAAAGGAATACCATTGATTGTTAGCAGATATAGAAAAATTATGCTTGAATCAGGTCTAGAAAGGGAAATTTAAATGAATACAAAGAAAATTAATATTGGAATTTGGTATGTATTATTGGCTCTCTTTTTAGTTATTGCCATAATGCATCCAAGAATTCATTTTGGACTGATTCTCATAATTTGTTTTACACAATGCATATCCATGACTTTTTCCAAAAAAGTAATAGCGAAAAAATTGTTTTGGAAAAGTCAAGGAAACAGGAACTAAACGAAAGAGGGAGATGCAAATGGATATTGCAATTATCTGTGTAGGAAAAATAAAAGAAGAATTTTATAGAAATGCCATGAAAAAAATGGGCGATGAAATAAATCAAAAACATCATTTTCAAGTGTATGAGGTAGGGGATGAAAAGACTCCAGATGGAGCAAGTCGGAAAGAAGAAGAAAAAATTATTCAAATAGAAGGAGAAAAAATAGAAAAGTTCTTAAGACCGGATGATAATATCATAGCTCTTTGTATTGAAGGGAAACAGATTACAAAGGAAGAATTAAAAAAGAGTCTGATTCGAATGCAGGAACAAAACTCTGGAAGAATGGTATTTTTAATTGGTGGTTCTTTAGGACTTTGGGATAAACTTATAAAAAAAGCGCAACTTAAACTTAGTTTTTCAAAAATGACTTTTCCACATCAGCTGATGAGGGTAATGTTGACGGAAGTGATTTGTGGATTGTAAACATCATGAATAAATGCATTTAAGCATAAGGCATTATTTTCACGTGGTTCAGTAATCATGGTGATAGGCCTTATAGCAAAAAGAAGGAAAAACAAATGTAGAATTAAAAAAGAAGGTGGAGAGCTGGTTTGGCGTGCCACCTTCTTTTTGAATAATAAATATGTGTTTAAGAAGTGGATATATTATTTTTTTGACTTAAGAAAAATAGATGATAATCTTTGGGGTAAATTATTTTGCCTGTATTTTTGAAATGAGTGCTTCTTGTAAAACTTGAGAAAAGTTTATATTTTGCTCTAAAGCAGCTTTGTTAAGCCATGCCGGAATAGTAAGAGTCTTTTTTACAGACTTCTCAAAATGTTCTTTGGCATATGCAGCAACATCAACGGTAACCATATTAACAAATGAGTCTTCATTAAAAGAATCGAAGTCTAATTCTTTTGCAACTGTTGTCAAGTTGATGTCTTTCAGTGCTGATGGGGATGGAATAACATCATTATCTTTTTGACTGGAATAAAGAAATCCGGCTAAACAATCAACAGCCATATTCATTGCTTCTTCTAATGTAGTTCCACAAGTAGCAAGATAGTTTAAATCAGGAAAAATAACAGAATATCCATTTTCTTCTTTATAAAAGCAAGCTGGGTATACCGATAACATAAAAATCTACCTCCTGTTAAAGAGAATACAGGTTGGGCTTATTTAAGCCCCGCCTGTTTCCGGATGGAATTTTCAGTGCCTTTTGGCAGGTCTTTTGTATGAAACGGTATTGTGACCTTACCAGGTTTTGTTGGGTGTATGTAATGTCTGTGACTGCCGGTCTGACTTTTTAACATCCACCCATCAGCAAGGATTTCCTTTTCCATCTCGATTGGTTTTATTGGCATTTGTATTTCCTCCTTGCACGTACATTTTAATATATAATACGTATAAAGTCAATACGTATCAAAAGAGGGAATGCTATAATTTAGTGTATGAAACTTATAAAATTTGGTATATTTCATTATCAACAAAATAAGTGAGAATCTAATAATAAACTCTCACTTATTTTTTTATTGGTATTTATTCTTTTGGGGGGATGTATTCGATGAGGTCACTTATGTCACAATCAAGTGCATAGCACAAGCGAGCAAGCACAGCAAGGTCAACTCGTTGGATGTTATTATTCTTATAGGCTTTTAATTGTGTTCGTTGCATTACAGAACGAAAAGCCAGTTTGTTTATACTTATATTTTGTTTCTCCATTAATTCGCTAAGTTTTAAACGTATGCTTCCGAATTCAATATCTTTCATATGATAAATGCCTCCAATCTATTTATATATTATTCGATTGAAGAGTAACTTGAAATGTGTAGAAAAATATAGTAATATTACATGTGCGCATATATACTCATGTAAATATTGTGTCTGTGAAGATATTTTTCTGAATTACAGACGTAAAGATAAAGGATTACGTAGTCGGTTGATTTGGAAAGGAAACTAGAAGAAAATCTAAAAAAGGGAGAAGATTTTAAAGAAATTATTGTCAATGTTTTTAGTTGCTATGTGTGTTGTTACGGTGATATCGAAACCAGTGATAGCTGGTCAAACAACAACTTTTGAAGTGGAACAAAAAACGAATGTCGTAGTAAAGGCAAATGTACCTGATGGTTTTAATGAAGAAATTAAGGTTACTTTGGAATACGAGGAAACGCAGGTAAGAGCGACAGTAACATTAACAACAGAAAACGGATATACAAAAAATTTGACTGTTCTTAGTGATAATACTTTTTTGGCGAGTGCTGATTTTCAAAGTACTGATACATATGGTACAGACCTTGCAGAGAAATATGATATCGAAGGCGAAGAAGTTGAATTAATATTTAATGTTATTCCTGCTGACACTAAAACTATTGAGGAGAATACAGAAATAGAAATTTTCCAAGATGAGGAAATGGAGATAGATCCTTCAACAGGGCTTCCAACGGCAGAAAGTGTTATTAAAAATTTTGAAGAAAAAGTTGCCTTCATAGAAAACGATTCAAATTTTGACTCATTTTTGGCATTATATAGTGGTCCTATGTTTAAAGAATATTATTTAGAAGCTGATTCAATGAATACAGAAGAACAATGGAATAATATGAAAGAAATAGAACGATTTGTTTACTATATTACATATATTAAACCGTTTAGCAAAATGATTAATTATGAATATGCAAATACAAATGAATTTATAGAAGAATTGACTGGAGAAAAACAGCGATTAGAACAGAGGGAAAACGGAGATGTTGTTTACGATGCGATTGTTGATGTGTGGGAATGGCAATATGCTTACTGGCAACATACAGGTTCTATCTATAACTTTTTTAACGATTATGATGACTCAAACGCAGGAACACCTACTGAATCCGAAGCTGTAAAATTAACAGAAAATGAAAAAGAAGAAATGGAAGAAATAGAAGAAATTAAGAAAGAAATTCAAGAAGAATTGGATGAAGAAAGTAAGAAAAAAGAAACAGAAAATCAAGGAAATGTAATGATAGTGGTAGTTTGCATTATTTTCATACTAGCAGTTGTTTCTGGTCTTGTGATATTTATGAAAAATAGAAAGAGTAATAAGTAATGAAAAAGAAGTGGAGTTTAAGGATAACCCCACTTCTTTTATAAGTTTAACAATAATATTCGATTTCTCCGAAAAAGGAATACCATTTATTGATAATTTCGGTGCTACGAGCTTCTATGATTCGCATAATATTTCGAAGTGCAATATTTGGGATATTTGAATTATTATTGGATAATAGGCATTTTCCGGCTTTTGTTATCCATATTTTTGTTGCGTTTGCTTGAGAATTTCCTTGCGATACATGTACATGAACAGGTTCTTTCGGATCTCCTTCATTTGCCCAAAAGTATACCCAATACGAACCTATTTTAAAAACCTGAGGCATTTTCAAATCCCCTTCCCTTAGAAAATTCCATAATAAGATGTGCTGTTGAATGAATGATTTCAAGATAATAATCTATTTCTTCAGCATTAAATCCAAATATGTCTTCTAATTCATATTTTGGAAGATAACATGTCATATGATGAAAACAATCTTTTTCATCTGGTTTTTCTATATATACTTTAACACGACCATCATCTAAAAAATCAGAATGTACTATTTCAGTATTATCTTCAAGTGTCATAAATGGATACATCATAAATATCACTCCTTATTTTCTTTGTATATCTATATTTATTATATATTATTCATATTTTAACTGCAATATGTTTTGTGGAAATAAAGTGTATCAAGATATTGAAAATTGTTGTTATTATGTAACAGCATGGCACAAAAATTCTTATTTATGGTACGGTTCATTATTTAATATGCGGTAAGCCCGGTAAATCTGTTCAGAAAGTGCCACTCCGGTAAGGGAGGGGGAAAGTTCTTGACAGGATAGAAAAAGTGTATCATCGTATTTTTCCGGTTCCAACCCAATTAAAAAAGAAATATCGCTGGTACCATGTAGGGAAAGTTTCTGAATGGTACTGGCGAAATCTGTAGAAGAAGTAGTGGAAGTGCCGGTTTTTACAGCAAAAACGTAAGATGGTTTTTTTAAGCATTTTTCAAAATCCGCTTCTTTTTTGATAAAGGTATATCCTGCATTCGCATATCTGGAAAGTCTTTTCATATATTCTTCTATGGCTTGAATGTAGTATTTTTCAGGTTTTTTATTTAAAATAATAAGAGAAATGTTCATTTTATTTCTTTGCAAAGCATATTTGCAAAATTTCCTTTCATAATTCTATCTAGAAATCGAAAAAATCGTTATGTTTATTTTTGTTTCTTATCGTCATTGTATCATATAAAATAACAAAAGAGAATAAGAAAAAACATGGGAAAAGGAGAAAATACCTTGAATTCGGAAAGGAAAAATAGTAAAATACTTTTGATTGTCAAAAGGAAAATTCTAATAACTGTTCACATATGAACAGTTACGAATTCTATGATTGATTCAATAACATTTATTATAGCATCACAAAATACATACATATGAGGTAAGGCAGATGGAAATATTTAAAATTCTTATTATGGCTCTAGTACAGGCTGTTACGGAATTTATGCCAGTAAGCAGCAGAGGGCATTATATATTATTGCGGGAATTATTGAATTATAAGGAACCGGGCGTATTGTTCGACTTATTTTTGCACTTTGGTGCTGTTGTAGTGATATGTCTGGTATATCATAAGGATGTATTAGGAATTATCATTGAGGGCGGAAAATTTTTATGGATGAAAATGCGAAGTCTTGTTATGTTTTTCTCCCAAAAGGTATTGAAAAAGAGCATTACATACGACAGGGTGGAAAGTAATCGATTTCAAAAACTGGCAATTTCTCTTTTTATTAGTTTAATTCCGTTTTGTATTGTTGGACTTATTTTCAGGGGAAAGGTAGATACATGGGATCAGAATCTGTTATATAGTGGGATAGGAATGTTGATTACAGCTTTATTTTTGTTTTCTTCTGACTTAAAAAAGAAGGGCAAAAAAAGTTTAAAAACTATGACATATAAGGATGCATTGATAATAGGTCTGTTTCAGGCATGCTCCATTTTTCCAGGCTGCTCAAGACTTGGAATGTGTCTGGTAGGAGCGAAAATGGTGGGACTTGAAAAGAATACTTCCATTAAATATTCTTTTTTATTATATCTTCCAAGCTGGTTTGTAGCAACTTTATATAAGTGTATCGTGAAAGATTATAGTTCCTTCAGCGTTTCTCTTCCAGAAGCAGTGATAGGATTTTTAGGTTCTGCTGTTTTAAGCTTTTTTGCTTATAAGATGGTATCCGTTTATCTAAAAGATAAAAAATATAAATATTTTGCATTATATAGTGCAGTGGCGGGAGTATTATCCATTGTCTGCCATTTCGTATTTGTTTAGTTAGGAGTTATAAAAATGACACAGAGTAAGAAAAAGACTTCCGGTAAGTCTGGGTCTGGCAATAAAAAAACGACTCAGAAACCGGTAGCAAAAAAAACGCAAAATCAAAAGAGTAGTGGAAAGAAAACAGGAAGAACTGCTTCTAAGAGTCAAAGCAGAGCAAAACAAAATACTTCAAAACCGGTAGAAAATGAAGTGACTTATTATGGAGAAATCATACTTTGGGTGATTGCAGGAATCTGTCTTTTCTTGTTTTTAAGTTCCTTTGGAATCTGTGGCAAGGTTGGAAATACCATTAGTGGATTTTTCTTTGGTGTATTTGGAATTACTCAGTTTGTGATGCCATTTGTATTCTTTTTTGTGTTTGCTTTTTTGGTATCCAATGCTTTTCATTTTCAAGCGGTAAAAAAGGTTTGTTATGCTTTTTTATTATCTGTTTTTGTAAGTGCATTTTTCCAAATGTTTGTAAGCATGGAACCGGAATCAGCAAAAGCAGCCTTTGAATATTCCAAACAACATAAATGGGGAGGCGGATTTTTTGGAGGAGGTATTATTAAATTTCTTTCCGAATATCTGGGAGTTGCTGGTACCTTTTTAGTAGTAATCATCTCCATCATTATTTTTACAGTACTTACCATGGAAAAATCTGTTGTAAAGGTAATGCATACAGGAAGCCGGAAGGTAGTGGAAGGTGCAAAGAAACTTCAAACTTCTTTAGAAGAAGAGAGTGCTAGAAATGAGTTGGAAAGAGCCAGAGCGAAAAAGGGAAAGAAGGATTTATACCATTCCATGAAGGTATATGAAACAGCAGAGCCGGAGGAAGAACAGAGTACGAAAGGTATTTTAGGGAAAAGAAAATCAAAGTCTGCCATTGAAGAAATTACTATGGAATATGAAATGGAAGAAAGCCCTAAAAAGGAAAGTGTTCGTGAAATGGAACCAAGTCCAAAAACTGTGGACAGAGCCCCTTCTATTTTTGATAAATTCGAACAGGAAACTACGAAAGAATTAGAACCAATTCTTGAAACAAAGGAGGAAACACCAGAAAGTAAAGGGATTGACTGGAAGGAAGAATCAACCGTAGAGAAACCAAAAATGGTGGAACTTAAGGAAGAACCGGATGAATTTACAGAGTCGGAAGAAGAAGCAAGAGAAGTTCTTAAAAAGTTAAAACCAAAGGAAAAATTAAGTGAAAAAGAACAGATTCTAAATAAAAAGACGATTGAAAAACCGGTTACAACTCAAAAAGATGCCATACCAACCGCACCAAGACCTACGAAAAATGTAGAAAAAGAGAATGCTGAAAAGGTTACTTTTACAGAAAGTGTGAACTATAAGTTTCCACCTCTTAGTCTATTGGCGAAATCTCAGGAATTACAAAAAAATGATATCAACCACATTCGCCAGACAGCCCAAAAGCTGCAACAGACATTAGAAAATTTTGGTGTAAAAGTAACAGTGACAGATTATAGTTGCGGACCTACGGTTACCCGTTATGAGTTGCAGCCAGAACCGGGAACCAAGGTAAGTAAAATCGTATCACTAACGGATGATATTAAATTAAACCTTGCAGCGGCAGACATTCGTATGGAGGCACCGATTCCTGGAAAATCAGCCATTGGTATTGAAGTGCCAAATAAGGAAAATCTTACGGTATTTTATCGTGAATTGATTGAAACCGATGATTTTAGAAAACATCCATCCAATATTGCTTTTGCAGTAGGAAAGGATATTGCCGGAAAAACCATTGTGGCGGATATTGCGAAAATGCCCCATTTACTGATTGCAGGTCAGACAGGTTCCGGTAAGTCGGTTTGTATTAATACATTGATTATGAGTATCTTATATAAAGCACATCCGGATGATGTAAAACTTATCATGATTGACCCTAAGGTAGTAGAACTTAGTGTTTACAATGGAATACCACATCTTTTAATTCCTGTAGTTTCTGACCCGAAAAAAGCTGCCGGTGCTTTAAACTGGGCGGTTGCTGAAATGACAGAACGATATCAGAAATTTTCCGATTATGGCGTTCGAAATCTGAAAGGTTACAATCAGAAGGTAGAAGAAGTGAATCAGGAAGTGGGAGAAGAAAGCAAGCTTAAGAAACTTCCGGAAATCGTAATCATTGTAGATGAACTTGCAGATTTAATGATGGTGGCACCAGGAGAAGTGGAAGATGCCATTGTTCGATTGACTCAGTTAGCCAGAGCGGCGGGAATTCATTTAGTAATTGCAACGCAAAGACCTTCCGTAAATGTTATCACTGGTCTGATTAAAGCCAATGTGCCTTCCAGAATCGCCTTTGCGGTGTCTCAAGGTGTAGATTCCAGAACCATTATTGATATGAATGGTGCAGAAAAATTGCTTGGTAAGGGAGATATGTTATTTTTCCCATCCGGATATCAAAAACCGGTTCGTGTGCAGGGTGCCTTTGTATCGGATAAAGAAGTGGGAGATGTAGTGGAATACATTAAAACCCAGAATGAAGGAAAGAAATATAATGATGATATTTCCGAAAAAATCACCCAGGCTGCGACAGTTTCTGCCGGAAAGGCTCAGGATGATGACAGGGATGAATATTTCATAGAGGCAGCAAAATTCATCATTGAAAAAGAAAAGGCATCCATTGGAATGTTGCAAAGAGTATATAAAATCGGTTTTAATCGTGCCGCCAGAATTATGGACCAACTTGCGGAAGCCGGTGTAGTAGGACCGGAAGAAGGAACTAAACCTAGAAAAATTCTTATGACTATGGATGAATTTATGCAGTGGATGGAATCAGAAGGAAGTAATTAGTAACTGTTCAGTGTGAACAGTTACAGTAATTAAAAAATATTTCGTAGACGGAAAGATATTTTTTTGCTATACTAAGCAGAGGAATATCTTTCTTCTATTTTTATTAAGAAGAAAAAGCAATAAAAAAGAGAGGATACATGGTGAGAAAATGAAAACAGACATTCAAATCGCACAAGAAGCACAAATGGTGCATATTAAAGAGGTTGCAGCAAAATTAAACATTACAGAAGAAGAGTTAGAGTTTTATGGCAAATATAAAGCAAAACTTAGTGATGAATTAATTGATAGAATCAAAGACAATGAAAATGGTAAATTAGTTTTGGTAACAGCTATTAATCCTACTCCTGCAGGAGAAGGAAAGACTACGGTTACCGTTGGATTAGGACAGGCTTTGTGTAAATTAGGAAAGAAGGCAGCCATTGCACTTCGTGAACCTTCCCTTGGACCTTGTTTTGGTATTAAGGGTGGTGCAGCAGGTGGTGGTTATTCCCAGGTAGTACCGATGGAAGATTTAAATCTTCATTTTACCGGAGATTTCCATGCTATTACCTCTGCGAATAATTTACTTGCAGCTTTATTAGATAATCATATTCAACAAGGAAATGTATTAGGAATTGATACCAGACAAATCGTATGGAAACGCTGTGTGGATATGAATGATAGAGCTCTTAGAGATATTGTCATTGGTATGGGTGGAAAGAATAATGGTTTCGTAAGACAGGACCATTTTGTTATTACAGTAGCTTCAGAAATTATGGCCATCCTTTGTCTTGCAACAGACATGAAGGACTTAAAAGAAAGACTTGGTAATATTATCGTTGCATATAACTACGAAGGAAAACCGGTTACTGCAAAAGATATTAATGCAGTTGGTTCTATGGCAGCTTTATTAAAGGATGCCTTAAAACCAAACCTAATTCAAACTTTGGAACATACCCCTGCTTTCGTGCATGGTGGTCCTTTTGCTAATATTGCACATGGCTGTAACAGTGTACGTGCTACTAAGATGGCATTAAAGTTAGCAGATATCGTGGTAACAGAGGCAGGATTTGGTGCTGATTTAGGTGCTGAAAAGTTCTTTGATATTAAATGTAGAAAATCTGGTTTGACACCAGATGCAGTAGTACTTGTAGCTACCGTTCGTGCATTAAAGTACAATGGTGGAGTGGCTAAGGCTGACTTATCCGAAGAAAATATCGATGCTTTAAGCAAGGGTATTGTGAATTTGGAAAAACACATTGAAAACTTAAAGAAGTATGGTGTGCCAATTGTTGTTACTTTAAATCGTTTTGTGTCTGATACAGAAGCAGAATTAGACTTTATTAAAAAATTCTGTGAGGAAAGAGATTGTGAATTTGCTCTTGCCAATGTCTGGGGTGAAGGCGGCGAAGGTGGTGTAGACCTTGCCAATGCTGTATTAAAGACATTAGAAACAAAGAAGAGTGAATTTGAGTTCTTGTACGAAGATGAGTTATCTTTAGAAGAAAAAATTACAAAGATTTCTACAGAAATTTACGGTGCAGATGGGGTATCTTTCTCTGCAAAAGCGAAAAAACAATTAGAGCAGATTACCAGCCTTGGATTTGGAACTTTGCCTGTTTGTATGGCAAAGAATCAATATTCTTTATCTGATGATGCGAAAAAATTAGGAAGACCGACAGGTTTTGATATTCATGTAAATGAGGTATATGTGTCTGCAGGAGCCGGATTTGTCGTTGTTATTACCGGTGCCATTATGACGATGCCAGGTTTACCAAAGACTCCGGCAGCATATAACATTGATGTGGATGATAATGGAGTCATTACAGGTTTATTTTAATCGAGATATGTTGTGAAGAGATAAGAATACAAATATGGAGGATTGAAATGGCAAAATTAATTGATGGAAAGCAAATTTCGAAAGAAATCAAAGATGAATTAAAAGAATTGGTGGCAAAGAAGAAAGAAGAAGGAATGGAGGCAACTCTTGCAGTCATTCAGGTGGGAAATGACCCGGCTTCCAGTGTATATGTTGGAAATAAGAAAAAAGCCTGTGAATATATTGGAATTCGTTCTTTAGCATATGAATTGCCAGAAGAAACTACCCAGGAAGAATTGGTGGAACTGGTTGAAAAATTAAATAAGGATGATAGTGTACATGGAATTTTAGTACAACTTCCACTTCCAAAACATATGTGTGAAGACGATATTATTAAGACCATTGCACCAGAGAAGGATGTAGACGGATTCCATCCTCAAAGTGTAGGAGCTTTAAGCATTGGACAAAAAGGATTTGTTTCCTGTACTCCTGCCGGAGTAATCCAGTTATTAAAACGTTCCGGAATTGAAATTGAAGGAAAAGAATGTGTCGTGTTGGGAAGAAGCAATATTGTAGGAAAACCTATGGCTTTGCTTTTATTAAGAGAAAATGGAACGGTAACTATCTGCCATTCTAAGACTAAGGATTTAAAAGAAGTAACCAAGAGAGCAGATATTTTAATCGTTGCAGTAGGAAGACCGAAAATGGTGACTGCAGATTATGTAAAAGAAGGTGCTGTGGTAATTGATGTTGGAATTCACCGCATGGAAAATCAAAAATTATGCGGAGATGTTGATTTTGACAGTGTAGAGCCGGTTGCATCTTACATTACACCAGTACCAGGCGGCGTGGGACCGATGACTATTGCAATGCTTATGAATAATTGTGTAGAAGCTGCGAATATGAAGTAGAAAGGCATGGAAGAAGAATGAAGATTTTATTTGTGTCACTGGGATGTGATAAAAATCTGGTGGATACGGAAAAAATGCTGGCATTAGTCCAGGAACAGGGATATGAGATTACCAACGAAGAAGAGGAAGCAGAAGTGGTTGTGGTAAATACCTGTTGTTTTATTCAGGATGCCAAGGAAGAGAGCATTGTTACCATTTTAGAATATGCAAAGAAAAAAGAAGAAGGGCTTTTAAAGGGAATTATTATTACCGGATGTCTGGCACAAAGATATAAAGAAGAGGTTCAGGCGGAAATCCCGGAAGTAGATATTATTTTAGGCTCTGCAAGTTATGATTCCATACTTGAGGCACTAGAATGTCTGAAGAAAAATGATAAAAAGAATAAGTATGATTCTTTAGAATATCTTCCTAAGAATTTAACCAAACGTATTGTTACCACAGGAACTTCTATGGCATATTTAAAGATTGCGGAAGGGTGCAATAAGAGATGTACTTATTGTATTATTCCGTCTATTCGTGGAAATTATAGAAGTGTACCTATGGAAGAAGTTTTGGAAGAAGCAAAACAACTGGCACAAAAAGGCATTAAAGAGCTGGTTTTAGTAGCTCAGGAAGTAACTTTGTATGGTAAAGACATTTATAAGAAAAAGATGTTACCAGAATTACTAAAGGAGTTATGTAACATCGAAGGAATAGAATGGATACGTCTTCTTTACTGCTATCCGGAGGAAATTACCGATGAATTGATTGAAGTGATGAAGAGTGAAGAAAAAATCTGTCACTATATCGATATGCCGATACAGCATAGTGAAGATACTATTTTAAAGAAAATGGGAAGAAGAACTACAAAGGCACAGATAAAAGAAGTAATCGGAAAATTACGGAATGCTATGCCGGATATCTGTATCCGTACTACATTAATTACCGGATTTCCAGGGGAAACTGAGGAAGAACATGAAGCCCTTATGGAATTTGTGGATGAAATGGAATTTGACCGTTTAGGAGTGTTTACTTATTCCATGGAAGAGGACACCAAGGCTGCAGAGTTTGAACATCAGGTGCCGGAAGAAATAAAAGAACAAAGAAAAGAAGAAATCATGCAGTTACAACAAGAAGTTTCCTATGATTTAAATCAAAATATGATAGGAAAAGAATTGGAAGTACTAATTGAAGGATATCTTTTTGATGAAGATGTTTATGTGGGAAGAAGTTATAAGGATGCTCCTACCGTAGATGGATATGTATTTGTTTCTTCGGAGGAAGAAATAATTTCAGGTTCTTTTGTGAAAGTAAAAATAAAAGAAGCGGAAGAATATGATTTGATTGGAGATGTTATATATGAATTTACCGAATAAACTAACCATATTAAGGGTGATTATGATTCCCTTTTTCCTGATTGCCTTGCTGGTAGAAGGGATTCCGGCAGGAAAATGGATTGCATTGGCTATTTTTATTCTTGCAAGTTTTACGGATATGCTGGATGGAAAGATTGCAAGAAAGTATAATCTGATTACAAATTTTGGGAAATTTATGGACCCTTTAGCAGATAAACTTTTAGTATCAGCCGCATTGATTGCATTGATTCCTCTTGGAAAAATTCCTGCATGGGTAGTCATTGTAATCATTAGCAGAGAATTTATCATCAGTGGATTTCGTTTGATCGCTTCTGATAATGGAGTTGTGATTGCGGCCAGCTATTGGGGAAAAATTAAGACTGTAACCCAGATGGTTATGATTGTTTTACTATTAGCTGATTTTTCTAATCCGGTCATGGATATTTTAGAAACAGTATTTATCTATCTGGCTTTGGCATTGACTGTAATCTCTCTAGTGGACTATCTGATTAAGAATAAAAATGTTTTAAAAGATGGAGAAGCGTAAAAATTTAACTATACTAGTGACGGTTTACAAGAATGTCGAGAATGATTTAGGCTTGATAAGGAGTTGCGACCTTGATAAGTGAAAAATGGGAAGGTTGGAGAAAAAGATGGAAGAATTAAGTTTGGAAGAACAGGTAGTAAAACTTTTGCAGGAAAAAAAGATAAAAATTTCTACGACAGAATCCTGTACAGGAGGCTTTTTGGCAGGAACTATAGTGAATGTTTCCGGGGCATCAGAAGTGTTTGATGGAGGATACATCACATATTCCAATGAGGCAAAGCATAAGATACTAGGAGTAAAAGAAGAAACTCTGGATAAGTATGGAGCGGTATCAGAGGAAACTGCCAAAGAAATGGCTTTAGGCTGTGCCAAGGCATCCAATGCTCATATTGCCATAGGCATTACAGGTATTGCAGGTCCTACAGGAGGAACAAAGGAAAAACCGGTAGGCTTGGTGTATATGGGATGTTATTATCAGGAAACAGTAAAGGTGAAGAAATTTATTTTTTCCGGTGATAGAAGCCAGGTACGAAGTCAGTCGGTGGAAGAAGCCTTGAAATTTATTTTGGAACGATTAAAAGAAGAAGTAAAATAAACAGAATAATGCTCTGAATAAAAAAGGAGTTGCGCACTAATAATTGGTACGCAACTCCTTTTTTGTTAAGAAATGTTACAGTAATTCAGCCATTTCTAATAATAATTTTTCGCTCTTTTCCCATCCTAAACAAGGGTCAGTGATGGATTTACCGTAGCAGCCTTCTCCGATTTTCTGACAGCCATCTTCTATGTAACTTTCAATCATTACACCTTTTACCAATGCTCTGATATCTTCAGAATGACGCATAGAATGTAATACTTCCTTTACAATTCTAGGTTGTTCTTCCCAGTGCTTTGCAGAATTTGTATGGTTTGCATCTACGATAATAGCATGATTTGCAAGGTTTGTCTTATCGTATAATTGTTTTAATAAAACCAAATCTTCGTAGTGGTAATTTGGAATGGATTGTCCATGTTTATTTAAAGCACCTCTTAAGATACAGTGAGCCAATGGATTACCAGAAGTCTTTGCTTCGTATCCTGAGAAAAGGAAAGTATGTTTTCCCTGGGCAGCGATACAAGAATTAATCATAACAGATAAATCTCCGCTGGTTGGATTTTTCATACCTACTGGAATATCAATACCGCTGGATACTAATCTGTGTTGTTGATTTTCAACAGAACGGGCACCAATGGCAACATAAGATAAAATATCATCCATATACTGCCAGTTTTCAGGATAAAGCATTTCGTCAGCAGCAGTAAGGTGTGTTTCTGCCATAGCACGAATGTGCATTTGACGGATTGCAATAATACCATCATATAAATCGGAAGCCTTTTCAGGGTCCGGTTGATGAAGCATTCCTTTATATCCTTCACCGGTAGTACGAGGTTTGTTTGTATAGATACGAGGAATCAGGATTAACTTGTCCTTTACCTGTTCCTGAACTTTTGCAAGACGATTTACATAATCACATACAGAATCTTCATTATCAGCAGAACATGGTCCGATGATAGCTAAGAATTTGTCTGATTCACCTAAAAATACTTTTTTAATTTCTTCGTCACGACGAGCTTTTACTTCTTGTAATTCCTTGCTTACTGGATATTTATCTTTAATCTCTTGAGCAGATGGAACTTGTTTTACTAATTGTAGACCCATAATTATTCTCCTTTATTTTAAAATCCGTTTCATCTTAGCATACCTATATTGAAAAGTCAATGAAAGTATAAGAAAAACAAGGAAAAAAGCAGAACAAACGTAACTGTTAGAATGCGTAATAGTATGATTCAGAGGACGATTTTTGAGTGATAATGTAAAATGCTCTTGAAAAATGAAAGTGCTATGTGTAAAATAAAGTAGTGAGTTTTGTGATTTATGACAATTCTTAAAGTTTAGAATCTTTGATGAAATTAAATTCTGTGGCTGTTTCTATGGCAAATCAAGTAAATTCAAAATAATATGGGATAACAAAGTGAAAAGAGGTTGACAGTTCATTAAAAATATTGTATTATCATATCATGATAATCGAACATAAGTTTGTTGAGGAGAAGAAAATATGATAAAAGAAGAAAAATTAAAAGCATTAGATGCCGCTATGGCTCAAATTGAAAAAGCATATGGAAAAGGTTCTATTATGAAATTAGGTGATTCTAAGGCAAATATGAACATTGAAACAGTTCCTACTGGTTCTTTAAGTTTGGATATTGCTTTAGGGTTAGGTGGTGTACCTAAGGGACGTATTATAGAAGTATATGGTCCTGAATCCAGTGGTAAGACTACCGTAGCACTACATATGGTGGCTCAGGTACAGAAATTAGGAGGTATTGCAGGTTTTATTGATGCAGAACATGCATTAGATCCTGTTTATGCTAAGAATATCGGTGTAGATGTGGATAATTTATATATATCACAGCCGGATAATGGAGAACAGGCACTTGAAATTACCGAAACCATGGTGCGTTCCGGTGCTATAGACATTATTATCGTGGACTCTGTTGCGGCATTGGTTCCTAAGGCAGAAATTGATGGAGAGATGGGAGATTCCCATGTAGGTCTTCAGGCGAGATTAATGTCCCAGGCATTAAGAAAACTGACTGCCATTGTTAGTAAATCTAACTGTATCGTTATTTTTATTAACCAGTTGCGTGAAAAGGTGGGAATTATGTTTGGTAATCCGGAAACCACCACTGGCGGACGTGCTTTAAAATTCTATTCTTCCATTCGTTTGGATGTGCGTCGTATTGAATCCTTAAAGCAGGGTGGAGAAGTAGTCGGAAACCGTACCAGAATCAAAGTTGTGAAGAATAAGATTGCACCTCCTTTTAAAGAAGCAGAATTTGATATTATGTTCGGTCAGGGTATTTCCAGAGAGGGAGATGTATTAGACCTGGCAGCTAATACAGATGTTGTGAATAAAAGTGGTGCATGGTATGCCTATAAGGGTGAGAAAATCGGTCAGGGAAGAGAAAATGCGAAGATTTATTTAAAAGAGCACCCGGAAGTATTCGATGAAATTGAGCAGGCAGTCCGTAGCCAGTATGGATTAGGCGAGGCAGGAAAAGAAGAACAGGGAACTGCTGATGCTAAAAAGGCAGACGCTAAAAAAGAAAAAGAAACAGAGGAAACAAAGGAATAAGCTGAATGGATTTAGAAGCTTAATCAGTAGAATATGATAGGAATGGAAAAATACATTACTAAACTAATGCCATGGGAAAAGAAAAAGATAAAAGTATATATTGATGATACTTTTCAATTTTTCTTATATTCCAATGAGGTGAAACGTTTAAAACTTCAGCAGGATGAAGAAATTTCGGATGAGAAGTTGAATGAAATATATGAGAATATATTATTTCCCCGGTGTAAGAATAAGTTAATTTCCCTTTTAGAGTATAAAGATAGAACAAGCCAGGAATTAAAGGAGCGGCTGATGAAGGAAGGGTATCCGGAAGAGGTGGTAACTCAGGCTGTTTTATGGGCAGAGGAGTATCATTTTATTGATATAGAACGATTTGCTGCTAATTATGTAAAAGCCAATGCCGGAAAAAAAGGGAACCGTTTGTTAAGAATAGAACTTTCAAAACGAGGTGTGGAGAAAGAACTGTTGGACGAACTACTTGAAGATGTAGAAGAACATGAAAAAGAACAAATTGAAAAAATATATGAAAAACGATTTTCTCAGGTGGACTTACACGAAGAAAAACAAAGAATGAAGGTAATGCGATACTTTATAAGAAATGGTTTTTCATATGAAGAGGTTCAGAATTTTCTGTCCAGAGAGCGAAAAGGCTGAAATCAAAAGGTGGGTGGAAGTTTTTTCTATGTTCGAATTTTAGCTGAAAAATAATTGTATTTTTGAAGGAAATTCAACAATTTGCATAAAATAATCGGAACAATACTTGACAGAGCATGAAAAAAAGTATAAAATTTATATGTTGTCCTTGTACAATGAAAACTAAATAGAGGAGGTGCTCCTGTTGGATCCGATACTAGTAGTAATAGTTGCTTTGGTGGCTTGTGCAATCGGTGCTGTAGCTGCAATTATCATACGGAAGAACTTTGTTGAAAAAGAAATGGGGAATCTTGAAGTTCAACGTAGACAGATTATTGATGAAGCACTTAGAGTAGCCAATGAAACTAAAAAGGAAGCCGAAGAAGCAAAACGAGAAGCTTTAATTCAAGCCAAGGAAGAATCATTGAAAGCAAAAAATGATTTGGATAAGGAAATAAAGGAACGTCGGGCTGAAATTCAAAAGTATGAGAAGAGAGTGTTGGCAAAAGAAGAAACACTTGACAGAAAAGCAGAAATGATGGAAAAGAAAGAAGCTGGATTATCTGCAAAAGAAGCTACTTTAGAAAAACAAAGAGAAGACGTTGAAGAAGCTCACGGTAAGATGCTGCAGGAACTAGAAAGAATTTCTGGGTTAACCTCTGAACAGGCAAAAGATTTTTTATTAAAACAAGTAGAAGACGATGTAAAGCATGAAACAGCCATAATGATTAAGGAATTAGAAAGCAGAGCGAAGGAAGAAGCTGGTAAAAAGGCGAAAGAGTATGTCGTAAATGCGATTCAAAAATGTGCTGCAGATCATGTGTCTGAAACTACGATTTCATTGGTGCAGTTACCAAATGATGAAATGAAAGGTCGAATCATAGGACGAGAAGGAAGAAACATACGTACTTTGGAAACTATGACAGGAGTAGAATTGATTATTGATGATACTCCGGAAGCTGTTGTGTTATCAAGCTTTGATCCCGTAAGAAGAGAAGTTGCAAGAATTGCCTTGGAAAAATTAATTCTGGACGGACGTATTCATCCGGCGAGAATTGAAGAAATGGTAGAAAAGGCGAGAAAAGAAGTAGAAACTATGATGCGTGAAGCAGGTGAAGAAGCAACACTGGAAGTTGGTGTTCATGGTATTCATCCTGAATTAGTTCGATTACTAGGTAAGATGAAATTTAGAACTAGTTATGGACAAAATGCGTTAAAACATTCTATTGAAGTAGCTCAATTATGTGGATTGTTGGCAGGTGAAATTGGTGTAGATATAAAACTTGCTAAGAGAGCAGGTTTACTTCATGACATTGGTAAATCCATTGACCATGAAAAGGAAGGTTCGCATATTCAGATTGGTGTTGAATTATGTACGAAGTATAAAGAATCTCCAGTTGTTATTAATGCTGTAGAATCGCACCATGGCGATGTAGAACCTGAAAGTTTAATTGCATGTATTGTTCAGGCAGCAGATACTATTTCTGCCGCAAGACCAGGTGCAAGACGTGAGACACTAGAAACTTATACAACAAGATTAAAACAATTAGAGGAGATTGCAAATTCCTTTAAGGGTGTTGACAAAACTTTTGCAATTCAGGCAGGTAGAGAAATTCGTGTTATGGTAGTTCCAGAACAGGTTAGTGATTCAGAAATGGTTTTATTAGCTAGAGATATTTCAAAGCAAATTGAAAATTCGTTGGAATACCCAGGTCAAATTAAGGTTAATATTATTCGTGAATTCAGGGTAACCGACTATGCGAAATAAACGAATGTGAGTTTAATAAAAAGTCTTAGAAAGTTTCTTTCTAAGACTTTTTTTCTTAATTAAAATACGAAAGGAAAACGCTTGAAATCTATGCGTGAAAGGTGAAGAAAATGGACAAAATTGGATTTATTGGAATTGGAAATATGGGCTATGCCATGTTAAGAGGAGCAACTAAGGTGATGCCAAAGGATAAGTTTTTGTTTACTGATATTAATTCCGAAAAGGCTGGTGCGGTAGAAAAAGAATTGGGTGTAACCTATGTTTCAGACAATCTAAGTTGTGTGAAGGAAGCTAAATATATTATTATGGCAGTAAAGCCGCAATATTATCAAAATGTCATTGATGAAATTAAGAATGAAGTAACAAAAGAACAAATTATCATTTCATTGGCACCAAATGTGACTATTAGTGAATTAAAAGATAGATTTGAAAAAGATATTCGGATTTTAAGAGTAATGCCGAATACTCCTGCCATGGTGTTAGAGGGTATGACGGCAGGCTGTTATAGCAATCATGAATTTTTAGAAGAAGAAAAGGAAACTCTAAAGCAGTTTTTCGAGTCTTTTGGAGAATTTGAGATAGTAGAAGAAAACTTGATTAGTGCAGTTATTTGTGCCAGTGGAAGTTCTCCGGCATATGTCTATATGTTTATTGAAGCCTTAGCAGACAGTGCGGTTCGCTACGGTCTGCCTAGAGATAAGGCATATAAATTTGCGGCCCAGGCTGTGAAAGGTTCAGCACAGATGGTTTTGGAAACAGGAGAGCATCCTGGAAAATTAAAAGACAATGTATGTTCTCCGGCAGGAACTACTATAGCAGCAGTGGAAGAGTTAGAAAGATGTGGATTAAGAAATGCCTTATTCCAAGCTTCGAAAGCTTGTTATAGAAAAGCAGAAAAATTAGATTAATAGGTCAATGGATGCAGCTTGCAAACTGGTGAGATATAAATGTGGTATCTAGCTATGCTAGTGGAAATTTGCAAGTTATGTTGGGAATCATTGAGATATGGAATTTGTTTCAAGGTGTAATTGTTACGATAAAAGGGTAGCAATTACACCTTGTTCTATTTTGGACTTCTTTGGCATAGGATTATTAAGAAAAATGAACGGTGTCACTGGGTGACGTGGGATAGAACAAAATGAAAGAACAAGATAAGAGATTGGACAAATTATGGATTATTTTTTTTCTTGGCATTATTTTCGGGTGTGTCGGGGTAAATTTGCTGGTTCGGGGTAACGGGAATATCGTAGAACAGTTCAATATTTATATTGACCAGTTCCCGGAAAGTTTGAAAGAGAAAGATATATTGTGTATCGTTGACCAAAGACTAAAACAGTTGCTTTTTATTTTGGTTTTGTATGTTGCGATTTCAAAGAAAATAATAGTTCGTATTCTTACCTTTTTGTTTGCTTCTGTTTTAGGTATGTATCTGTCGGTTATGATGATGCGTTTAGGAATGTATGGAGGAATTTATACTTTGATGCTATACTTTCCACATTTTATTTGCTATGGGATTGCAATAAAACTATTGTATCTTTATGCGGATGCAGAAAAGGTGAAGAAAAAAAGAATGGTATGGGGCCTGGTAGTATTATTCTGGTTATTTGGTATTGCATTGGAACAATTTTTTTTTCCCTTGTGGATTCAACATGTCAATATCTAGTATAAAAATATGAGATAAAGGGAGAATATTACAAGATGTTGATGGACGTGAAAAAATCTGTTGAAACCTAGGTAAAATAAAGAAAAATAGTATTTGATTTTGAGAAAAATTGTATTATAATTGTTTTATATCACGAAAAAGAGGTATAACCAATGATGAAGGATGAGATAGAAAAATTTACAGGCTATCTGCAAAATACAAAGAAATCAAGCAATAATACGGTAATGTCTTATCGGAGAGATTTGAATAAATTCTGTTCTTTTATGGATGCTAAGGAAGTAATAGGAATTGGAAATGTCAGTGATACGAATCTGAACTCTTATGTGCTTTACTTGGAAAATCAAGGGTTATCCTCTGCGACTATCTCCAGAAATATTGCATCCATCAAAGCTTTCTTTTTGTATTTATTGAGGGAAGGAAAAATAAAGCAAGACCCTACAGTGCAGTTAAAACCACCGAAATGTGAGAAAAAGAAACCAAAAACCCTTACTATGGAGGAAGTGGAACTGTTATTAAAACAGCCACAGGGAGATAGACCTAAAGACCTTCGGGATAAGGCAATGTTGGAATTATTATATGCCACAGGTCTTAGAGTGTCGGAATTAATTAATTTAAAGTTGTCAGATGTAAATTTGCAGATGGGATTTTTGGTGTGTAACGATAATGCCAAAACCAGAGTCATTCCTATGGATTCTGTAGCATTACAGGCTTTGGATGTTTATATTAAATCTTCCAGAGAGCAAATGAGCAGAGACAGTGATTATTTGTTTGTAAATTGTTATGGTACGCAGATGACAAGACAGGGCTTTTGGAAAATATTAAAATTTTATGCTAAAAAAGCAGGAATTGAAAAAGAAATTGCTCCACATATGATTCGGCATTCCTTTGCTTCCCATTTAGTGGAGAATGGAGCAGACTTACATGCAGTTCAGGAAATGTTAGGGCATTCTGATATTGCCACAACACAAATCTATGTAAATTTAGAGAACAACACAAAATTAAAGGAAGTTTATGCTAAGGCACATCCGAGAGAAAAAAGGTCAAAGCCTTCTCTTGGAGATAATAATTAAGATGAAGTAGAAAGAGTGTATGAAAATGTAACTTTAATTTACCTTTTCATCATAGCAAAAACAATCGGAATCCCTTAATTTGCAATAAAAAACAGAGTATGTATCATGATATGGCTACATACTCTGTTATTTTATACTAAGAAGTATTACATACTCTTAAGAGTTGTTTATTTTTGGTTATTTACCAATTTTGATTTATGAATCAAAAAGAATATAAGTCCTACGAAAATCATACCGCCCATGATATTTCCAATGGTAACAGGAAATAGATTCTTTGCAAAGCCGGAGAGGGTAAGGCTTTCAATTTGTTCTGTGGTGATACCATAAAGTTCCTCAGCTTTTGCAACATAGGTATCATTTTGTGCGGCAAAAATACCTGCTGGGATATAAAACATATTTGCAACGCAATGCTCGAATCCGGAAATTACGAATACCCAAATTGGGAAAAAGATAGCTAAAATCTTTCCGGCAACATCTTTCGCACTACCAGCCATGAAAATAGCAAGGCAAACCAAAATGTTACATAAGATACCGGAAACGAGTGCTTTTTCCGGGGCTATATTTACCTTTCCTAGGGCTACTTTAATGGTGAATGCACCTAAACCACCGTTGGAATAATCAAATTGACCACAAAAGTAAACACAAAATGCAACAAATGCTGCTCCAAGCATATTACTGAAATAAACGATAACCAAATTAGAAATCATTTTATAACAAGGAACTTTTTTTGAAAAAACAGCCATAGAAATCAGGCAGTTACCAGTGAATAGTTCGCCTCCAACCAAAACAATCAGCATAAGTCCACATGGGAAAATAGCTCCGGCTATGGTTCTGGCAAGTCCGACATCCTTTATACCATGCATGGCTAAAGAACTGGCTTCGCCACCGAAAGCAATGAACATACCGGCAATGAAACCAAGCAAAATCATTTTAAGCTTTGGAAGATTTGCTTTGTTGATACCAGCTTGTATATTGTTATCAATAATTTGTGCAGGGGTATTAAATTGTTCCATATTGTATTCTCCGTTCTTAAAAATAGGGCTTTTGTCGAAAAAACGACACATTTAAATATAACTCTAAAAAATAGTAGTGTCAAGTAATGTTTTGGTAGAATGAAACTGTAAAATATGGTATACTATTTTAATAAATAAACATGGAGAGTAGGTGCGGATTATGATAAACAGAGTGATTTGGATAATTCTGGATAGTGTTGGAATTGGCGCTTTAGGGGATGCGAAAGAATATGGGGACGAAGGTGCTTTTACGTTAAAGCATGTATTGGAACAGAAAGAGGGAATCGATTTATCAAATTTAAAAAAGCTGGGGTTAGGAAAGATTGATGCCGCATTGCCTTTGGGAAAAGAAACAGAATGTATTGGGTGTTATGGCAAGGCGAAAGAAATTTCAAAGGGAAAGGATACTACCATAGGTCATTGGGAAATGGTAGGGATTCATACGAAGATTCCGTTCCGAACCTATCCTAATGGTTTTTCGGATGAAATTATGCAGGAGTTTATAAAGAGATGTAATGTAGGGGGATATCTTGGAAATTGTGTTGCATCCGGAACCAAAATCATTGAAGAATTAGGGGACGAACATGTGAAAACAGGATATCCCATTATCTATACTTCGGCAGATAGTGTATTTCAAATTGCAGCTCATGAAGAAGTGATACCATTGGAGCGGTTATATGAAATGTGTCATATTGCGAGAAAACTTTTGGTGGGAGATAACAGTGTTTCCAGAGTCATTGCCCGACCTTTTATCGGAACCTCCGGAAATTATGTAAGAACATCCAATCGACATGACTATTCTGTAAAACCGGAGAAAGAGAATCTTTTAAATTATTTAAATGAAAGTGGGATTCCGGTAATAGGAATTGGTAAGATTCATGATATTTTTGATGGAGAAGGAATTTCTGAAACCATTTATACGAAAGATAATATGGACGGAGTAGATAAAACTTTAAAAGCGATGCAACATCTTGAAAAAGGTCTTATTTTTACGAATCTTGTGGAATTTGATTCAAAATGGGGACATCGTAGGGATGCAAAGGGCTATTTAGAGGGGCTTTTGGATTTTGATGCCAGATTAGAAGAACTCATGGAGCAAATGAGAGAAGGGGATTTGTTGATTATAAATGCAGACCATGGCTGTGACCCAACATTTAAGGGAACAGACCATACGAGAGAATACATTCCGATTTTGTTGTATGGAGAGTCCATAAAAAAAGGTGTTAATATTGGCATCCGAAATAGTTTCGCAGACATTGGACAAAGTATTGCAGAAATTTTTGGTACGAAAACTTTAAAAATTGGGCAAAGTTTTATGGATAAATTATGTTAGAAGATGCATGGATTTTTATTGGTAAATGACGAAAAATAATGACATCAGAAGAAAATAAATGGGGTGTGATACCTTAAGAAAGGATTTGCCTATGAATATGTATGATTTGATTCAGAAAAAACGGGATGGTTTTGTTTTAAGCACAGAAGAGATAAAGTACATTGTAACGGGTTATACCCAAGGGGAAATTAAGGATTATCAAATGTCTGCGTTTCTTATGGCAGTCTATTTTCAAAAAATGAATAAAAAGGAAACTGTGGATTTAACCCTTGCCATGGCTTCTAGCGGAGAAATGTTAGATTTAAGCCGGATTCAGGGAGTAAAAGTGGATAAACATAGTACAGGCGGAATTGGGGATAAAACCACCTTGATTTTAGCCCCAATGTTAGCTGCTCTTAACATTCCGGTTGCAAAAATGTCAGGAAGAGGTTTGGGTTATACAGGAGGAACAATCGATAAGTTAGAAAGCTTTCCTGGATTTTCTACTGCTATGACAAAAGAGAACTTTATAAATAATGTGAACCAGCATTATATATGTGTTGCTGGGCAAACGGAAAATCTGGCTCCTGCGGATAAAAAGATATATGCTTTACGAGATGTAACTGCCACAGTAGACAATATATCCTTGATTGCTTCAAGTATTATGAGTAAAAAACTTGCTTCAGGTGCGGATGCCATTGTTTTAGACGTAAAATGTGGAACCGGTGCTTTTATGAAGAAGGAGGAAGATGCCTGTCTGCTTGCCAAAACCATGGTTCAAATCGGAGAAGATGCTGGAAGAAAGACGGTAGCTTTGATTACAGATATGAATCAGCCTTTAGGTAATATGGTTGGAAATTCCTTGGAAGTACAGGAAGCGATTTCAGTTTTAAAAGGAGAAGGAGAAAGCCGGTTACAGGAATTATCCTTGCAGCTTGCAGCATGGATGATGGTTACTGGCGGCTATGAAAAAGAAATCTCTTTGGCATATGAAAAAGTGAAAAGTACGATTAAAAATCATTCTGCATTGGATAAAATGGCAGAATGGGTAGAAAGTCAAGGTGGAAGTAAAGAATCTGTATATGAAGGAAAAGGCTTAAAGAAGGCATCCAAGCAGAAAATGGTGCTTGCAGAGGATACAGGATATTTAAACTGCATAGATGCTACAGAAGTGGGAAAAGCAGCCTTGATTTTGGGAGCAGGAAGAGTGCAGAAGGAAGATAAAATTGATTTAGGAGCGGGAATTGAATTGTTGTCTTGCGATGGCAAACAGGTGAAAAAAGGAGAGGCTTTTGCCATTTTACACTACGAAGAAGAAGAAAAAGCACTTCAGGCAGAAAAGATTCTGAAAAGTGCTTATGAGATAAAAAGTGATAAAATGGATACAAAAGCCTTGATTAAAAACGTAATTACGATAAAAGATTGTTAGGAAACTTAACCGAGTTTATGAAAACTAGGTTTTCGGTCTTTATAGGTGGCGTAATATTTATAGCCTAAAGACAAAAGGTGTTTTTCGGTTTCTTGGAAATATGCACCAATGTTTTGGGCAACATGGGCATCACTGCCGATGGTAATAATTTCGCCACCTAATTCTAAATATCTTTTTAAGATATATGGATGAGGATGTGGAAAATGAAGTCCTTTGGAAAGACCGGCAGTATTGACCTCGATTCCTTTACCTAATTCGATGATTCTTTTTAAAATCTCATCGATAACGTCAGTAAAATCAGAAGGGATGTAAGGAACCTGAATGTATCTGCATACATAATCCAGATGCCCATATACATCGAAATCGTCAAAGACCTTTACATTATCCAGAATGGAAAGAAAATAAGCTGCATACCCTAAGTTACCCGGAAATTTATCTTTGTATGCCGGATAATAGGGGTCGATTCCGTTTACCAGATGGGAAGAAGCAATGACAAAATCAAAGGGATACTGCTTTACCAAGGTAGTTAGTTTAGGAGCAAGATAGTCCATTACGCCAAGCTCAATACCAAGGCGGATTTCAATCTCGGTGTTGTTTTGTTTTAATTTAGTGATGGTTTCTGTATAAGAAACTAAATCTAATAAAAAATCATTCCCTTTTTCATCTACAGGATAATCCAAGTCCATGTGGTCTGTGATACACAAGGTATTTATTTGATTCTTTTTTGCAAAAGATATCATGTTTTCTAAAGTTTCCGTACTATCACTGGAAAAAAGAGAATGTGTATGGAAATCAGCAGTTATCATGTTGTTACCAACCTTTCTAAACTCGTTCAAAATATACTGATATAAATATAAATTGCGACAGCACAAAGTGCAAAGCAATTCGTAGGTATCATGGGGTCAAAGGGTGCTTTCACTCTAGAGCTGTGAGCTAAGGCAAGGTTCTGACTCCGGTATCCATGAATTATAGTATAGGTTTTTGGGAATGTCAATGAGGGAAAACAGTAAAAGCCGAATGAAAATGTTGTTAATATTTTCATTTAGGACTTGAATTTTTTTTGTAAATTGGTTATTATATATGTGTGCAATTGATAATGGTTTAACAATCAAATGTTTTATTGCTAATAACCTGGTTACAGGTATTATAAAATTTTAACAAACGGAGGAATTAAAATCATGGCAGTAAAAGTAGCAATTAATGGTTTTGGACGTATCGGTCGTCTAGCATTCAGACAAATGTTCGGAGCAGAAGGATATGAAGTTGTAGCAATCAACGATTTAACAGATCCTAAGATGTTAGCTCACTTATTAAAGTATGATTCTTCTCAAGGTAAGTACGAAGGTACTGTTGAAGCTAAAGAAGATTCAATCGTAGTTAACGGAAAAGAAATTAAGATTTATGCTAAGGCAAATGCAGCTGAACTTCCATGGGGAGAAATCGGTGTAGACGTAGTTCTTGAATGTACTGGTTTCTATGTATCTAAGGCTAAATCTCAAGCTCATATCGATGCAGGTGCTAAGAAGGTAGTTATTTCAGCTCCAGCTGGAAATGATCTTCCTACTATCGTATATAGCGTAAATGAAGGTACATTAAAGGCAGATGACACTATCATCTCTGCAGCTTCTTGTACTACTAACTGTTTAGCTCCTATGGCTAAGGCATTAAATGACTATGCTCCAATCCAATCTGGTATTATGTCTACTATCCATGCTTACACTGGTGATCAGATGGTACTTGATGGACCACACAGAAAGGGAGATTTAATAAGAGCTCGTGCAGCTGCTGTTAATATCGTTCCTAACTCAACTGGTGCTGCAAAAGCTATCGGATTAGTTATTCCAGAATTAAATGGAAAATTAATCGGTTCTGCACAAAGAGTTCCAGTTCCAACTGGTTCTACTACTATCTTAACTGCAGTTGTTAAGGGTAAAGACGTAACTGTTGATGGAATCAATGCAGCTATGAAGGCAGCTTCTTCTGAATCATTCGGTTACAATGATGAAGAAATCGTTTCTTCTGACGTAGTTGGAATGAGATTCGGTTCTTTATTCGATGCTACTCAGACTATGGTAGCTAAGATTGCTGATGATTTATATGAAGTACAAGTTGTTTCATGGTATGACAATGAAAATTCATACACTAGCCAGATGGTTAGAACAATCAAATACTTTGCTGAATTAGCTTAATTGTTTTTTTGAAGGCTAAAGATTTATAAGATCCGAAGTAGGGGTCCGGTCTTTAAGTTTGACTTATGGGACCGGATTCTTTTTAAATTTATGAACTAGAAAGGAGCATAATCATGCTTAACAAAAAATCAGTAGATGATATTAATGTAAATGGAAAAAGAGTTCTTGTACGTTGTGATTTTAATGTACCTTTACAAGATGGAAAGATTACAGATGAAAACCGTTTGGTTGCAGCATTACCTACCATTAAGAAATTAATCGCAGATGGCGGTAAAGTAATTCTTTGCTCACACTTAGGAAAACCTAAGGGAGAACCAAAGCCAGAATTATCTTTAGCACCTGTAGCTAAGAGATTAACTGAATTATTAGGACAAGAAGTAAAGTTTGCTGCTGATAATGAAGTAGTTGGAGCAAATGCAAAAGCTGCTGTAGAAGCAATGCAAAATGGAGATGTTATTTTATTAGAAAATACTCGTTACCGTGCAGAAGAAACTAAGAACGGTGAAGCATTCAGCAAGGATTTAGCTAGTTTAGCTGATGTATTCGTAAACGATGCTTTCGGTACTGCTCACAGAGCACACTGTTCTAACGTTGGTGTAACTGAATATGTTGATACAGCAGTAGTTGGTTACTTAATGCAAAAAGAAATTGATTTCTTAGGAAATGCAGTAAACAATCCAGAAAGACCATTCGTAGCAATTCTTGGTGGTGCTAAGGTTTCTTCTAAGATTTCTGTTATCGAAAATTTATTAGACAAAGTAGATACTCTTATCATCGGTGGTGGTATGGCTTATACTTTCATGGCAGGTCTTGGAGAAGAAGTTGGTAAATCTTTATTAGAAGAAGATTACAAAGAATATGCTGTTAACATGATGAAGAAAGCAGAAGAAAAGGGAGTTAAATTATTAATCCCTGTTGATACTGTTGTTGCTGATGATTTCTCAAACGATGCTAACTTCAAAGTAGTAGAACGTGGAGGAATTCCAGCAGATATGGAAGGTCTTGATATTGGACCTAAGACTGCAGAATTATTTGCAAATGCTGTAAAAGAAGCAAAGACAGTTGTTTGGAACGGACCTATGGGATGTTTCGAAATGCCTAACTTTGCAAAAGGTACTATCGCAGTAGCAAAGGCTTTAGCTGAAATAGATGCAACTACTATCATTGGTGGTGGTGATTCAGCAGCAGCTGTTAATACATTAGGATTCGGAGATAAGATGACTCATATTTCTACAGGTGGTGGAGCATCTTTAGAATTCTTAGAAGGAAAAGAATTACCAGGTGTAGCAGCAGCTAACGATAAGTAAATTTTAACGAAATTAGGAGAAAATTAAAATGGCTAGAAAGAAAATTGTTGCCGGTAACTGGAAGATGAACATGACTCCAAGTCAGGCTGTAAAATTAGTAGAAGAATTAAAACCATTGGTTGTTTCTGATACCGTTGATGTTGTGTACTGTGTACCAGCCATCGATATCGTTCCTGTAGTTGAAGCATTAAAGGGAACTAATGTTGAAGTTGGTGCTGAAAATATGTACTTTGAAGAAAAAGGTGCTTACACTGGAGAAATTTCTGCTGAAATGTTAGTAGATGCTGGTGTTAAGTATGTTGTTCTGGGACATTCTGAAAGAAGAGATTACTTCAAGGAAGACGATGTTTTATTAAACAAGAAAGTAAAGAAAGCCTTCGAAGCAGGTCTTACTCCAATTCTTTGCTGTGGAGAATCCTTAGAACAAAGAGAAATGGGTGTTACTTTAGATTGGATTCGTTTACAGATTAAGTCTGATTTAGATGGTGTAACAGCAGAACAAGTTGCTTCTATGGTAATTGCTTATGAACCAATCTGGGCAATCGGAACTGGTAAAACAGCTACTTCTGACCAGGCTCAGGAAGTTTGTGGTGCAATTCGTCAGTGCATTAAAGAAATGTACGATGAAGCTACAGCAGAAGCAGTTCGTATTCAATACGGCGGTTCTGTAAATGCAGGAAATGCAGCTGAATTATTTGCAAAACCAGATATCGATGGTGGATTAGTTGGTGGAGCATCTTTAAAGGCTGAATTTGGTAAGATTGTTAATTACCAATAATTTTAAAAATTTCGTAAACTTTATGATAAGTGAACGAGAATCATTTTTGAAGTTGTAATATGATTTTAGATAAAAATATTTTAACTTTAGAATGATAATGATAAAGAGGGACAGATGAATGATATCATTCATTGCCCCTCTTTTTTTGACTACTTTTTAGGCAGCCAAATAGAAATATGGCTTATTGATTAGCAACACATTCCGTTATCTCTGCTGTTGTTGCCGCAACCACAGCAAAGTAATAAGATTAAGATAATAATGAAGGAAGAATCGCATCCGTCATCACATCCGCAGCCCATTCCGCTTCTAGAATTGCCGCCGCATCCACAGCAGAAAAGTAATAACAGGATAATAATCCAGCTACTTCCCATACCGTTTGATTCACAACAAGAACCTCCACAATTTGTTGCTGCTAAATCACTCATATAAGTGCCTCCTAAATTGGTTTACACTTTATGAATATGCGATATAGCTTG
Source organism: Lachnospiraceae bacterium (assembly GCA_017416505.1). Next base: position 155,710 of record JAFQCI010000147.1, on the reverse strand, counting down.
GTTAGTTTCATGTTTTTTGTAAATTTGCAAAAATTGCATTGAAACCTAACGATTCAAAGTATTTGGGAGTGGTAAAATTTACTTATAGTATTCGAATCATGGGATTATGAGAGTAGTTTTTTTATCTGAAGCAGTCCCCAGCCCTGTTTTGATTTTGGGAGTTTTAAGTCTTTGGTACTGTGATAAAGTCTTAATTTGACTTCTTTTGGGGTCAGGTCAGGCTCGCTTTCTAATAATAAGGCAATACAGCCGGAAACAATAGGGGTGGACATAGAGGTGCCACTTTTCGTAAAGTAACCGGAAGGGGAAGCGGAACAGGAGAGAATGTTGGAGCCGGGAGCTACTAATTCTGGTTTGATGATGCAGGAGTCGGTAGGTCCATTGCCGGAGTAGTAGGAAGTCATTTTATTATGATTTGATTCTACAGCACCTACGGTAATTACTTTTCTGCTAATTCCCGGAGTGGTAATACTATTGTTTTTTGGTCCATCGTTTCCGGCAGCAGCTACTACAATGATTCCGGCATCCCAAAGAGAATTTACTTTTTGAATAAAAGAACTTTCTTCTTTTGTCTGATTAGTTGGTTTGGTGCCGATAGAAATATTGACAATGCGGATATTATATTCCTTCCTATGTGCAAGAATCCAATCTATACCACGAAAGAAACTGGAAATCGTTCCATTGCCTTTTTCATCTAACACTTTTAGAACTACCAAATTACACATGGGTGCGGCACCAATATAATAATTTTTGTATTTGCCGCCAGAAGCAATGATTCCCGCAACGTGCGTACCATGACCGCTATCATCGTAAGGCTTTATTCTGGAAGAAACAAAGTCACGAAAGCAAAGGATTCGGTTGGAAGGGGTAAGAAAATCCTGGTGGGGATAAATACCAGTATCCAATATGGCAACTGTAATGTTTCTTCCGTATAGGTTGCGTTCATATGCAAAGTCAATGCCAATTTCTTTTTGCCAAAACAAAAAATATCACCTGTTTCATGGAAATTCTTATATATAGTATATGATAAGGATTCTTTGACTGCTTCATAAATTAGTTACTGTTCACTCGTACCTCGTAAACAGTACCAATTCGCAGGCTCATTTAAAGTTTTGCTTCGCAAAAGGGGCCTGCGAACTCCTGAATCACGTTCTTACGCACCAAAACAGCAAGTGTTTTGGTGCTGTCTGTACAGTAACATAAATTATACTAACCGGTTAGATTCTGCTGGAACTGTTGGTACTGAGTTGATTTTTAGAATTTCATGTGATAAAATTTCATAATAGGATGACGAATCAGGATGTAGATGGAAAGATAAATCTTTTGACATTCTTGGAACGGAGGATTAAAATGTACGAAAAATCTTATCAGGTAGATTTGCATACCCATACAATAGCCAGTGGACATGCTTATAATACGATACAGGAAATGGCGAAGGCAGCAAAGGAGAAAGGAATTTCCTTGTTGGGAATTACAGAGCATTCTATGACAATGCCTGGAACCTGCAGTGAAATATATTTTCAGAATTTATGGAATGCGAATCGTTCCTATTATGGAGTACAATTGTTATTGGGAGTGGAACTAAATATTATTGATTATCAGGGGTCTGTGGATATGAGCCAGGAATTGTTAGCGAATTTGGACATTGCCATTGCCAGCATCCATAATACGGTTGGATACAATGTAGGAACTAAGGCACAGAATACTTCGGCAGTCATAGGAGCAATAAAGAATCCTTATGTGAATATTATTGGGCATCCCGATGATGGAAGAATTCCTTTGGACTATAAGGAAGTGGTAAAAGCAGCAAAAGAGTATCATAAAATTTTAGAAATTAACAATAATTCCTTATCACCTACCAGTTGGAGAGAAAATGCCCGTGAGAATGATAGAAAAATCTTGGAATTATGCGCGAAGGAAGATTATCCAGTGATAATTGGGAGTGATGCTCATGCCGACCATAATGTAGGTGCGAATTCTTATGCTTTGGATTTGATGAAGGAAATTCAGTTTCCGGAACACTTGATTTTAAATTATTATATGGATGAGTTGAAATCTTATATTTATTCTGATGCTCGCAAAAGAGAAAAGTAAGGGTGAAAGAAAAATTGGAGAAAGGAAATTTTGTGCAAACACGCCATTTGCCCTTTGTGTTTGCTTTCTAGGAGATAGTATTTCTCCTAGGCTTGGTATAGATTATGTTATATCAGATTAGTAATGGAGCTGTGCAGTTTGGCGGCGATGTTATTTTGAAAAATATTAATTTTGAAATACGAAATACAGAAAAAATCGCAGTGGTAGGAAGAAATGGATGTGGAAAAACTACTTTTCTTAAACTGATTGCCGGGGAAGTGGATTTGGCAAAAAGAGATAGTGATGAGGATATTTTTATCGCAAAATCCGGCAATCCGGAAATTGGTTATTTGAAGCAGATGGCATTTTCAGACCTTTCTCTTACCATGGAGCAGGAAATCAGAAAGGCATTTCATAAAATAGAAACCATGAAGGCTCAGTTGGAGGAACTGACTGCCGTTATGGAGCATAATCATGAGGAAGAAACAATTCGACGATTTACAAGACTTCAGGAGAATTTTGAAAATCTTGGGGGCTATTTTTATGAAAAAGAGTATGAAATGCTCATTGTAAAATTCGGATTTTCACAGGAAGATAAGAAAAAGCCTTTGAGTCAGTTTTCCGGTGGACAGCAGACGAAGATTGCTTTTATAAAATTGTTATTATCTAAGCCGGATATTTTACTTTTGGATGAACCTACAAACCACTTGGACATCTCTACCGTAGAATGGCTGGAAAAATATTTAAAAGATTATAAAAAGGCAGTCGTGGTAGTATCCCATGACCGAATGTTTTTAGATAATATTGCGGATGTGGTATATGAAATCGAATATGGGACGACCAAACGATATCCGGGAAATTATACCCGTTTTGTAGAAACGAAAAAAATTAATTATGAACAGCAAAAGAAAAATTATGCAGCTCAACAAAAAGAAATTGAACGATTACAGCAGATAGTAGATAAGTTTAAAAATAAGCCTACGAAGGCCGCTATGACACGTTCCAAATTAAAACAAATTGAGCATATGGATGTTATCGAAGCACCAGACAAATACGATAATAAGACATTTCATGCGAATTTCCAACCTACAGTGGAAACTGGAAAAGACGTATTATCTGTAAGGGATTTGGAAATAGGATATACGGATGTGTTATCTAAGGTTTCTCTTGAAGTGAAAAAGGGAGAAAAGGTAGGAATTATCGGCGGAAACGGATTGGGTAAATCTACATTTTTAAAGACCCTTATGAGAAAAATACCAAAGATTTCAGGTACGTTTCAGTTTGGTGCCAATGTTCAAATTGGCTATTTCGACCAGCAAATGGCACAATATACCAGTGAAAAAACGGTTTTGGATGATTTTTGGGACGAGTTTCCAAATTTAACCCAGACAGAGGTAAGAAATTTATTGGGTGCATTTTTATTTTCCGGGGAAGATGTATTTAAGAAGGTATCCATGCTTTCCGGAGGAGAGAAAGTCCGACTGGCGTTATGTAAAATATTAAAGAGAGAACCGAATGTTTTGATTCTGGATGAACCTACCAATCATATGGACATTGTAGGAAAAGAAACATTAGAATCCATGCTTAGGGAATATAGCGGTACTTTAATCTTAGTATCTCATGACAGATATTTTGTTAAAAAAGTCTGTGATAAAATTTTGGTATTTGAAAATCATAATACTACTTTGTATCCTTTTGGGTATGAGCAATATAAAGAAGAATGTGAAAAACTTCTGGCAGAAGCAGGAGAACTGGTAAATAGCAAGTCCTCGGATAAAAGCGATAAAAATAGCTCTTCTGGGGATAATGATAATAAGCCGAAGAAATCGAAGACGTATTATAATCCTGGAAAAGAACAGGCGAAGATGGAAAGAAAGATTAAAAAGCTGGAAGATGAGATGCAGCAAAAAGAAGAAGAATGCGAACAAAAGAAACAGGATTTGCTGAAAGAAGAGTATCAATCTGATTATGTGAAATTAGGACAGATACAAGAAGAAATTGATGCCTTAGAAGAAGAGATATTGGAAATTATGACACAGTGGGAAGAATTGATGGCAGCTCTTTCAGAAGAAAAATAGTTACTGTTCACGTATGAACAGTAATGAAAAATATGATAGTTAGGAGAAAGTGATTTATGAGAGAAAAAAATTGGTGGAAAAAGGCAGTAGTATACCAAATTTATCCTAGAAGTTTTAAGGATAGTACCGGAAGCGGAATGGGTGATATCAGAGGTATCATCGAGAAATTAGATTATTTAAAGGAATTGGGAATTGATGCTATCTGGTTATCCCCTGTCTGCAAATCACCACAGGATGATAATGGATATGATATTTCAGATTATCAAGATATCGACCCTTTGTTTGGAAGTCTTTCGGATATGGAAGAACTGATTGGGGCAGCAAAAGAGAGAAACATTGGAATTATTATGGATTTGGTGTTGAACCATTCTTCTGATGAACATCCATGGTTCAAAGAAGCAAGAAAGAGTAAAGATAATCCATACCATGATTATTATATTTTTAAAGACGGTGTAGAAGGAGAACTTCCAAATGATATGTGTTCTGTGTTTGGTGGTACAACATGGGAATGGGTTCCTGAACTGGGACAATATTTCTTCCATCAGTTTTCTCCAAAGCAGCCGGATTTGAATTGGGAAAATCCTAAGGTTCGAAAAGAAATTTATGATATGATTAATTGGTGGATTGATAAGGGTGTTGAAGGATTCCGTCTGGATGTTATCGACCAGATTGCAAAGGAACCAGACAATCATATTACCATTAATGGACCGAAATTACATGACTTTTTGCAGGAGTTAAGCCGGGAAACCTTCCAAAGAGCCAATCTGATTACAGTAGGTGAGGCTTGGGGAGCAGATTTAGAACGTGCCAAACTTTATAGTAATCCAGATGGAAGTGAGTTTTCTATGGTATTCCAGTTTGAACATATTGGATTAGACCAGGAAGAAGGAAAGGAAAAATGGGATTTTATTCCACTGGAATTACAAAAATTAAAAGATGTTCTTGCAAAATGGCAAAAAGGTCTTCATAACATTGGATGGAACAGTTTGTTTTGGAATAATCATGATTTACCTCGTATCGTATCCAGATGGGGAAATGATAAAGAGTACCGTGTAGAATCTGCGAAGATGTTAGCAACGATTTTACATGGTATGCAGGGAACTCCTTATATCTATCAAGGAGAAGAATTAGGAATGACAAATTCCAAGTTTACCTTAGAGCAGTATCGGGACATTGAAACCCTTAATATGATAAAGGAAAGACGGGAAAGAGGATATAGTGATGAAGAGATTTTAGCATCCCTTTATGCAAAAAGCCGGGATAATGCGAGAACTCCAATGCAATGGGACGATTCTTTCAATGCCGGATTTACGACAGGTACACCTTGGTTGGATGTTAATCCAAATTATAAGGAAATCAATGCAAAATCCCAGATGAATGACCCGGATTCTATTTTCTCGTATTATAAGAAATTAATTGCACTTAGAAAAGAATACCCTGTCTTTGTGGAAGGAGATTTTGAATTGGTATATCCTGAAAATAACCAGTTATTCTCCTATACAAGAACCTTTGAAGGAAAAACCTTATGGGTATTATGTAATTTCTATGATAAAGAAGTCAGCATTGAAATACCGGAAGCATTAAAGGGAAAGAAAGAATTATTAATCTCTAATTATAAGGATATAGAAAAGGAAACAGTATTAAGACCATATGAAGCGAGGATGTATTATCTATGAAAATTATGATTGCATCTGATATCCATGGCTCCCAGTATTACTGTGAAAAACTGCTTTCCTGTTACCAAAAGGAACAGGCAGAGAAATTGTTACTCTTAGGGGACCTTTTGTATCATGGACCAAGAAATGACTTGCCAAAAGGATATGAACCAAAGAAAGTAATTTCTATGTTAAATTCTGTGGCAGAAGAATTATTGTGTGTCAGGGGAAATTGTGACTGTGAAGTAGACCAGATGGTATTGGAATTTCCTATATTAGCAGAATATGCTGTTTTTTATCTTGGAAACCGCATGATATTTGCAACTCACGGGCATAAATATAACCAAGAACAATTACCCCCTATGAAAGCAGGAAATATCCTGCTTCATGGTCACACCCATGTTCCAAAATGTGAGAGAATAGGAGAGTATCTTTATCTCAATCCAGGTTCTGTATCCATTCCGAAAGAAAACAGCCCAAGGGGATATTTGATATTGGAAGATGAGAAGATAATTTTTAAAGATTTAGAGGGCATGGAATATATGTCTTATGACCTGAATGAATTATTTTCAAATTAAAATAAATAGAACCAAATCATAGGAAAACCAAGAAAGGTTTTTGATGATTTGGTTCTATTTTTATACCTGAAAACCAGGAATTTAAATTTTCTTAATAACTTAGGCTTCTACATTTGGGAGACCAGCAAATCCAGTTTGAAGATCTTCGTCCGTAGGAATGTAATCACTCATTACGCCATCGTTGAATTTTTGATATGACATCATATCGAAATAGCCTGTACCAGTTAAGCCGAATACAATTGTCTTTTCTTCTCCGGTTTCTTTACATTTTTTCGCTTCGTCAATGGCTACTTTAATAGCATGGCTGCTTTCAGGAGCAGGAAGGATTCCTTCGATACGTGCGAAATACTGTGCAGCTTCAAAAACAGAAGTTTGTTCAACTGCAACTGCTTCCATAAGACCATCATCATATAACTGACTTAAAGTAGAACTCATACCATGGTAACGTAATCCTCCGGCATGATTTGCGGAAGGAATAAAGCCACTTCCTAAGGTATACATCTTTGATAACGGACAAACCATTCCGGTATCGCAGTAGTCATATACATATTTACCTCTGGTTAAGCTTGGACAGGATGCTGGTTCTACAGCAATAAAGCGGTAATCTTTTTCGCCACGTAATTTTTCACCCATAAATGGAGAAATCAAACCACCAAGGTTGGAGCCGCCTCCGGCACAACCAATGATAATATCTGGAGTGATATCGTATTTTTCTAATGCAGTTTTGGTTTCCAAACCAATGACAGTCTGGTGAAGTAAAACCTGATTTAATACGCTACCAAGAACATAGCGATAACCTTCTTGTAAAGAAGCAGCTTCTACGGCTTCTGAAATAGCACAGCCTAAACTTCCGGTAGTTCCAGGATGAGCAGCTAAAATCTTTCGTCCTACTGCTGTTGTTTCAGAAGGAGAAGGAGTTACTTTCGCACCATATGTACGCATTACTTCACGACGGAAAGGTTTTTGTTCATAAGAAACCTTTACCATATATACCTGGCAGTCCAAATCAAAATAAGAACATGCCATAGATAGAGCAGTACCCCATTGTCCGGCACCTGTTTCAGTGGTAACACCTTTTAAGCCCTGTTTTTTTGCATAGTAAGCCTGGGCAATGGCGGAATTTAATTTATGGCTGCCGCTGGTGTTGTTTCCTTCGAATTTGTAATATATTTTCGCAGGTGTACCTAGTTTTTCTTCTAAACAATATGCTCGTACCAATGGAGCAGGACGGTACATTTTATAGAATTTTAAAATTTCTTCCGGAATATCAATGTAAGGATTTACATCATCCAATTCCTGTTTGATTAATTCGTCACAAAAAACAGGACGTAATTCTTCAAAGGTAATTGGCTTCATGGTCGCAGAATTTAAAAGTGGAGCTGGTTTGTTTTTCATATCTGCGCGAACATTATACCATTGTTTTGGCATTTCATTTTCGTTTAGATAAATTTTATAAGGAATTTCTTTATTACTCATCGTTAATCTCCTTTTGAATTAAGTTATTCTAATATACTATAGTAACTACTTTTTTGAAATAAATCAAGAAGAAAATAAGAAGTAGTTACTTCTTTGGTGAAGTAATGGTATAGATTTATCTATGATTTCAATACCCAGACAGAAACGGATTTTTCGTTTACTAAGAATTTTCCATATCCATTTGGCATAATAGTAACAGTAATAGAAGAATCAAATTCTCCCAAGGCATCAATAAATTCTTTGCCTGCATATTCGGTTCCAATATACATTTTTTTAAATCCGGCATCATGGTTTGTCATAACAACTGCAAGACCGGATCCGGGTTTCTCAATGCAACCGCTACGGGTAAAACCTATCATGTGTTCATGGTCGAAATAATCATACTGATTTCCGTAAGCTTTTTCTTTTCGAAGCTTCAATAGTGTTTTTAAGTGTTTGACCGGAGGAAAATGATTTTGTTTTTCTCCATAGTAATCACTGTAAAAGACACAAGGGTCCCCATCCTTATGCAATAAAATCAGAGCGTAGGAGAGGGGTTTAAACCAAGGGCTGATCCAGGACTGTAACGCTTGTCCAATCTGGCTGTCATGGTTATCAATGAAGGTTACGGCATATTCCGGTTTGTTTTTTAACACAGTATCATTCAGTAGGTTTCCCATATAATATTGAGGGTTGGTAGCTGCCTGATACATATTAAAATGTAAAGGAACATCAAAAACCTTGGTTCTGCCTTTGGTTGTTTCAATGTAATGCAGTAATTTATTCAAATCCGGTGACCAGTATTCCGCAACAGAATACAAATCTTTTGAACTGGCTTCCTGCATATGAAGCAGCCAATCTCTATAAAATTCAAACTTGATATGTTTTACTGCATCTAGACGATAACCGTCTAAATCTGCAAAATCAGTATACCAATGTCCCCATTTGGTAAGTTCTTCGATAACCTCAGGCTCACTCATATCCACATCAGCCCCTAAAAGGTAATCATAATTTCCGAGTTCATCATCCACTTCGTTATCCCATTCTTTTCCCTGAAAATGAAAAATGGCATTGGTATGGCTCAAATCATCATAATCTACACCATGAAAATGATGATGATTCCATTTAAAAGAAGAGTATTTATTTCTTCTTCCATAAAATTTAAATTGTGTCCAGGCACGGATTTTTCTCTCTTCTCCAATTCTTTTGGTGCGGTCAAAATAATCATCAATGCCTGCAATGACGTCTTCTGTTTCGTCTGCTCCTGTTTTGTGTCCAAGCACAATATCTGCAATGACTTTTATGTCGTTATCATGCAAAGTCTGAATGGCTTTTCGGTATTCCTCCATGGAGCCATATTTTGTTTCAGTACTTCCTTTTTGATAAAATTCTCCTAAATCATATAAATCATAAACAGAATAGCCTACGTCGGTTCGTCCGTTTGCACCTTTATATGCAGGAGGAAGCCAAAGCATATCAATTCCTGATTCTTTTAACTCTTTTGCTTCAGATGTCACCTGTCGCCATAATGACTTATCATTGGGCAGATACCATTCGAAGTATTGCATCATAGTTTTATTTGTCATTCTAATCCTCCATTTTAATTTATGTTCCGCATATATATGAGATTTCTATGCTTTAAACTGTTTTGCCGTAAAAATCATTTCCCTCTTGTTTTGATGCTTCATAAACGTAATGTTACGAAAATTCTTTTCTATTATATTTTAAGATGTATTTTTAATCAAGAAAAACTAAAAGAAAATGAAAAAGTAAGAGATTCGTAGAAAAAAGACATTGTCAACAAGTGACGATTTTTGTATACTATAAGTAAGAAAAGAATCTTGGGAGGGGTGTTTATGGAAGAAATCATCAATGCAATTCGTGATAATTGGGAGATTATGTTTTTTTTACGAATGATACCAAGATTGATGGTAACAGCAGTTTTATGCGGTCTGATTGGGGTAGAGCGTGAACATGTAAACCGTCCTGCTGGGTTAAGAACCCACGTCCTGGTGGGGATATCGGCAGCATTGGTAATGATTACATCGGAATACCTCTTCTATCAATATTATGAGATGACAAACATGGACCCGGCACGTTTGGGGGCACAGGTAATTAGCGGAATTGGTTTTTTAGGCGCAGGAACCATTGTAAAAGATGGATTTAGTGTACGAGGTCTGACTACGGCTGCCAGTTTATGGGCAGTAGCATGTATTGGTCTGGCAGCAGGCTCTGGTTTATATTCCGGTGCTATTCTGGCTACGATTTTTATTTATGTGACACTTGAAGTAATGAAAAATATTATGGGAAAACGAAAGTATTATAAAGTGTTAAGGGTACGGCTTTTAAAAATTGATGAAACCATAGAAAAAATAAAAATAGAATTGGAAAAATCGCATATTTATATTAATCAGACAGAGTTGTTGATGTTGGAAGAGAATATGAGTGAGGTAAGAATGAAAATTTCTATTTCATCTGAAAAATCCATGTTATCTTCTGCATTGGAAGTAATTCGGAACATGGAAAACGTATCTTACGTAGATGTGGAATAAAACCTTGTTTTTTTTAATGTATGATTGTATAATACACTTTGAAATAAGTGTAAATATAATATGATGTGTAAAAAATAAACTATTATACATTTGATTTTGAAAGGTACTTGATTGTTATGACATTTGAAAAAATCGATGATACTACATTAAGATGTATTTTAACAGAAGAAGATTTAGAAGAACGTGGCTTTGGTTTGAATGATTTTTTAAAAAATCCATATAAAATCCATGGCTTTTTAAGAGAAATGATTGAAACTGCGGCATTAGAATTTGACATGGACATAAAAGAAGGAATGTTGGCTTTACAGGTGGCACCATTGCCAAACAATGAACTGGCGATTACCTTCTCCATAGAGGATGAGAAAGAAGGAAGTTCTAGTGATATGGCAAACCAGATTAAGAAAATGATTGGAAGTGCCATAGCAAAAGCGGGAATTCCAGATTTTGATACTAAGGGAGTAAAGCAGGAAGCAGAAAAGTCCAATGGGAATGAGAATGCGGAAAAACCAGAAACGAAGCCGGTATCAAGAAAGGCATTTACTGCGGTGTATCGCTTTAAGAGTTATGATGCAGTAGAAAAATTTGCATTGCATGCAAAGTCAGAGGGACTTTTGAAGACTTCACTTTACCGAAGTGTTGATAGGGAAGAGTATTTATTTGTGATTCAACAAGGGAAGGAAACTATAGAAAAAACCAGAAGTTTATGCCTGTTGATATCTGAATATGCACAGTTAATTTCTGCGGAAGAAACTTTTTTGGCATATTTGAATGAGCATTATCAGTTGATTATGAAAGACCATGTGATTCAAAGACTTCAGGTAATGGCATAGTTTTTTAGAATAAGGGGTGGCATGGAAGGTTCACTCCTTCCATTGTTTGATTTAGGAAGTATTACGGACAATGCAATATCTATGGAGGTTTTGAGTATGAATATTTTATTTTGGCTTACGCCAAAGGCGAATGTGTCTTGTATTTATGAGGACAATTCTGTTCGTCAAGGGTTAGAAAAAATGCGTGCCCACAGATATACGGCGATTCCGGTGTTATCTAAAAATGGGGAATATGTTGGAACCATTACAGAAGGGGATTTTTTAAGACATCTTTTAGAAAAAGAAAAGGTGGATTTAAAGGAAGAGGAAGGTTGTCAGGTGAAGGAGATTCTTCGGGAAGGATTCAATGCACCGGTAACGATTACGGCAACCATGGAGGAATTGTTGGTAAAAGTAATGGAACAAAATTTTGTTCCTGTGGTGGATGACAGAAATTTCTTTGTAGGAATTATTACAAGAAAAGATATCATTAAATATTTTGCCACTGCCCAGAAACAGGAAACATTGACGGAAGGATAACACATAATTTGTAAAGAACAAGAGGAAAGACTGGAGAAGCAAAAATGAATCCAAAAGAAGATGCAAGAGGAATGACAGGCAGTACATTAAAGCTGATTGCGATTATCACCATGTTGATTGACCATATTGCGGCTACTTTGCTTTATCGTAGCATGAATCATGAAATGCTGATAAATGGAATCGTTACTATGGAGCAAAGGGATGCCTATATTTCAGAGCATATTCTGATGTTTGGTGCATATACGATAATGAGGTGCATTGGAAGAATTGCTTTTCCTATTTTTTGCTTTTTATTGGTGGAAGGTTTTTTATATACCAGAAACAAGGGAAAATATGCGTTGCGATTAGGGATTTTTGCATTGATTTCAGAAATTCCTTTTGATTTGGCAGTAAGAAATACAATTTGTTCTTTTGAAGGGCAGAATGTATTTTTTACCCTGTTATTAGGTTTACTTGCAATGATGTGCCTGGAGCAGATTGAGAAGAAATATAGTGGAAAAAAAGGCATATGTATTTTACTTTGTATTTTGATTTCTGTTATTTTTATGGTAGGAGCATTTCTTTTCAAAACGGATTATGCCGCAGGAGGAGTTCTGACAATTCTTATTATGTATTTTTTCCGTAAGGATAAAATGAAAAGAATGGGATTTGGTGTGTTAGCCCTGCTTTCTTGTGGTGTTATGGAGTGTTTTGCATTTGTAAATCTAATATTTGTTAATCAATATAATGGAAAACGGGGAAGTTCTTTGAAGTATGTTTTTTATTGTTTTTATCCTGTGCATTTGCTTATATTAGCATTCATTTGTATTGCATTAAAAATTTAAAGGAAAAAAGCTTTACTTTTTTTTGTGTTAATTGTATAATATCAGTTGTGTAACACATGCTTCTGTAGCGCAGTCGATAGCGCAACTGATTCGTAATCAGTAGGTCGTGGGTTTGAGTCCCATCAGAAGCTTTTTTTTTGTAAAAAAAATAAGTAGACGAAAGGTAGCAGAATGTCTGAATATTTAAAAGCAATTATTTTTGGAATTGTAGAAGGAATTACAGAATGGCTTCCGGTAAGTAGTACGGGGCATATGATTTTATTGGATGAATTTATTAAATTGGATGTGTCCGAAAATTTTCGGGAAGTATTTCTAGTGCTGATTCAGTTGGGAGCTATCCTTGCAGTTATTATTATGTTTTGGAAAAAGATATTTCCATTTCAATTTAAAGCAGGAAAGGAACATATCATACGAAAAGATATTTTTTCCATGTGGTTTAAGGTAATTGTTGCGGTGATTCCTTCTGCTATTATAGGTGTTTTGTTTGATGAATTTTTCGAGGAGAAGTTTTATAATTACCAAACAGTTTCTATTGCCTTGATTGTTTTTGGTATATTTTTTATTTTGATTGAAAACTGGAATAAAAAGAAGCAGCCGATGGTGAATTCCATAGGAGAACTTTCTTATAGGACTGCAGTGATTATCGGAATGTTTCAGGTAATCGCAGCTATTTTTCCGGGTGTATCACGTTCCGGTGCGACGATTGTAGGGGCATTGCTGATTGGTGTTTCAAGAACTGTAGCAGCAGAGTTTACCTTCTTTTTAGCGATTCCTACGATGTTTGGTGCCAGTTTATTAAAATTGGTAAAATTGGGTCTTGGTTTTACCACACAAGAATATGCTATTTTAGCATTCGGATTACTAAGTGCGTTTTTGGTATCCTTGTTAGCCATTCAGTTTTTAATGAATTATGTGAAAAAACATGATTTTAAAGTGTTCGGCTGGTATCGTATTATTTTAGGAAGTATCGTAATGGCTTATTTTATGTTTTAAGAAATTTACGGACTTTTTATTTGGAGATGAATTGATTGATGGAAGAAATTATTTATGAAGTGGCAACCATAGATGGTGATTATGCAAATCTTAGAAATGTCAGTGACCTAGATGGAGAGTTAAAGCTTGTGGCGAGAGCCTTGCTTCCTGCTGAGATTTCAGAAGGATGTAAATTGTCCTATTATGCGTTTGAGTATTCTATGTTGCAATAAGAATGAAAGCTTATTTTTTAATATTTTAGATTTACAGTTTTGATAAAATGAAAGATAGATAGGGTGAAAGATATGACATTAGGACGAAATGATGTTTGTTGGTGTGGCAGTGGTCGAAAATATAAAGCCTGCCATTTGCAGTTTGATGATAAGATAGCAACATATCAGAGAAAGGGGCATATTGTTCCAGAACACCATATGATTAAAACCCCGGAACAAATTCAAGGAATCAAAGAAAGCAGTGTCATTAACATTGCAGTTTTAGATTACCTGGAAGAGGTAGTAAAAGAGGGAATGACCACAGAAGAAATTAATCATATTGTATATCAGATGACGGTAGAACGTGGGGGAGTTCCTGCTCCTTTAGATTATGAAGGATATCCGAAGAGCGTTTGTACTTCTATTGATGAAGTGGTTTGTCATGGCATTCCAAGCAAAGATGTGGTTTTAAAGTCAGGAGATATCGTAAATATTGATGTTTCTACGGAATATAAGGGTTATTTTTCGGATTCTTCTAGAATGTTTTTGATTGGAGAAGTAAGTGAGGAAAAGAAGAAGTTAGTTCAGGTTACGAAAGAATGTATGGAACTTGGGTTGCAACAGGTGAAACCATGGGGATTTTTGGGAGATGTTGCTGCAGCAATTAACGAGCATGCTATGGCAAATGGATATAGTGTAGTTGTAGAAATCGGAGGACACGGTATCGGGCTGGAATTTCATGAAGAACCTTTTGTCAGTTATGTAGCACAAAGGGGAACAGAAATGTTGATGGTTCCGGGAATGGTATTTACCATTGAGCCTATGGTAAACATGGGAAGTCATGAAGTGGAGATTGATGAATCAGATGGATGGACGGTATATACGAAAGACAGACTTCCTTCTGCACAATGGGAAATCACTGTTGCTGTTACAGAAACAGGATACGAAGTATTAACATATTAGTCCGAGATATGTAGTGAATCATATCCTCTTTCAAACCTTGAATTGTATTTTACAGATATAACAGATTTGAGATTGAAAGGTCTGGTGAAAATATGAAATCTGAAACTAGATATTTATTAGAGAATTGTTTGAAAACAGCAAAAAGTATTCAAATTAATACATTGGCTGAAGATGGCCCTATAAGTGTATATCAACTCCTTCGAAAGGATTTGTTTCATTTTATGGTTTATATTACCATGTCGGATGGAAAACCGGACAGAGAAGAAGTACGATATATCAATAAATACCTGGGATATAACTATACACCGGAAACATTGTTTCAGGGAGTCACAGATAAAACGGTATTTTCGGATGATTTTTTAAGCCATCCGCCGGAATCTTTGGAGTATTTTTTGGATGTAGAAGGAATACCAGGATTGCTTTATCATAATACTTATTATGATGCCACTCGAATGTATTATGAAACCTTTATCAAAGTTGGAAAGGAATTGGCGAGAACCAAGGGTGAGATGGATTTGCGGGAAATAAAAAACATTGACCGCTATTGTAAAATGTTGGAAAGTAACATCAACCGTCTTCAAAAACAGCGTTATGCTATTTCAGATTCCACCACACAGTTTTTAGAATTTGGAATCAATGATACGAATATAAATCCGGGATCTAATCGGTTTATTCCTATTAATTTAGATGAATCAAAAAGTCAAAACAATATATCAGATAAGAAATTTATTCCTCTTGATACGGGAAGAAATGATAGTTCTTCTTCTCAAAATGCTCAAAAGGATACTTTTACTGGTACTGTTACAACCCAGGAGCAGATTGAACCACTAGAGGAACTTCTTGCACAGCTTCATGGATTGATTGGTCTAAATTCCGTTAAGGTGGAAGTGGAAAATATGATTAATCTTTTGAAAGTATGTGAAATGCGAAAGAAAAGTGGTCTAAGAACTCCACAAATCGCAAAACATCTGATTTTTGTTGGAAATCCGGGAACTGGAAAAACTACGGTTGCCAGAATTTTGTCAAAAATATATTGTTCTCTTGGAATTTTATCAAAGGGACAATTAGTGGAAGTGGACCGTGCGGATTTAGTTGCAGGCTATATGGGTCAAACTGCAGCGAAGGTAAAAGAAGTTGTGGATAAGGCAATGGGCGGAATTTTATTTATTGATGAGGCGTATTCTTTGACCAATGGTAAAAAAGAAGGAGATTTCGGGCAGGAAGCCATTGATACTTTAAATAAGTGCATGGAAGATTACCGGGACGACTTTATTGTAATTGCCGCAGGATATGAAAATGAAATGAAAGAATTTATTGCCGCAAACCCAGGCTTGCAGTCAAGATTTAACCGAAAAATCGTTTTTGATGATTATGACCAGGAGCATTTAATGAAAATTTTTATTAAAATGTCTTCTGAATTAGATTATAAAGTAACGGAAGATGCACTGCAGTATGTGAATGAGCATTTTTCAAACTGGGTTTTAAATAAAGATAAGAATTTTGGTAATGCCAGAGATGTAAGAAATTATCTGGATGAGGTAATTAACCAGCAGGCGAATCGTCTGGTGACATTACCGGTCTGCAAGGAAGAAGATTTGACAACTCTTACCTTGGAAGATGTCATTATGAATTAGCATATTAGTGGTATGAAAAAAGCTTCGTAATTAGATATTACGGAGCTTTTTCTTTAGAGTAAAACCTAATGTGCCAGAACAGATAGCTTTTATGATATCCAGTGGAAGGAAGGGAAGTACACTGACATAAAATAATTTAGTTCCCCTTAAATTCATATGGTATCTCATTGAGAAGGAGCCGAAAAGGTAGGTAATAGGCAACCCTAACAAGAGAATTAAAAGAAAATATCTTTTCACATTGTTCTTTTTTCCTTTCAGGAGGCTGATGAGAACAACGGAAATAGTGAAGCCAATGATATATCCTCCGGTAGGTCCTAACAAAATTCCCAATCCTGACCTGCCTCCGGAGAAAACAGGTAAGCCTATGATTCCTAGTAAGATATAGAGAATCATAGTCATAAATGCTTCAAACGGGGATAATAAAATTCCAATCAGATATACGATAATTCCCTGAGTCGTAATTGGCGTCGGAGTAAAGGGTAAGGGAATTACGATATATGCACTTACACATAGTAAGGCGGTGAAAAGAGCAATCGTATTCATCCTTTTTATGGATAGTTGTTTCATGGTTTTGTTTCCTTTTCTTTATGTTACGATGGTTTCATTATGATAAGGTGAAGTTTATCATATTTTGATGAAAGCCTCAAGGGGGCTTTTTATGAAACATCTTGAAATTGAAGTATATTAGAGGTATAATGAGATAAACTTCGGGGTAAGGTGAAAGTCCTAACCGGCGGTAAAGCCCGCGAGCCATGGTGCAGATTTGGTGAAATTCCAAAGCCGACAGTAAAGTCTGGATGAGAGAAGTATAAGGAGAAAAGAAAATAAAGTAAAATATAAATAGATGTCTTAAAACTATGGACAACTTTAGTATTTTTTAGATTCCTTGATTTATACCCTTGAAGTTTTCAGGGATTTTTTCATTTATCAGGAAAAGGAGGGATAATGACAGGATGACACAAGAAGAAATAGATATAAAATATATGAAACGGGCGTTGGAACTAGCTCGAAAAGGAGAAGGAAGAACGGCTCCTAACCCTATGGTAGGGTGTGTTGTAGTAAAGAATGGGGAAATAATAGGCGAAGGCTTTCACGAAGAGTATGGTAAATTTCATGCGGAAAGAAATGCACTGAATTCTTTAAGGGAAAGTGCCGAAGGTGCAGAACTTTATGTGACATTAGAACCTTGCTGCCATTATGGAAAAACACCCCCATGTACGGAGGCAATTATAGAACATAAGATAAAACGGGTGATTGTTGCCTGTGTGGATGAAAACCCTTTGGTGGGTGGACAGGGAATTGAGATTTTACGAAAGCATGGAATCGATGTTACAGTTGGTGTGTTGAAGGAAGAAGCCTTAAAATTAAATGAAGTCTTTTTTCATTATATCAATAAAAAAAGACCCTTTATTGCTATGAAGTATGCAATGACTTTGGATGGGAAAATTGCTACCGTTTCCAAGGATTCTAAGTGGGTTACATCAGAAGAAAGCAGAAAGTATGTACAGGTTCTTAGAAATCGATATAAAGCCATATTAGTGGGGATTCATACGGTTTTGGAGGATGACCCTATGCTTAATTGTAGGATGGAAGGCGGAGTGAACCCTGTAAGAATTATTCTGGATTCGAAATTAAGGATTCCATTGGAAAGCAATATTGTAAAGACGGCGAAAGAAATAAAAACCATAGTTGTTACTACAAAGGCAGAGGAAGAAAAGAAGGAAAAACTTATGTCTTTTGGGGTAGAACTAATAGAAATGGAAAATGAAATCCGTTTACCTGAACTGATGATAAAGTTAGGGGAAAGAAATATTGACAGCATACTGGTAGAAGGCGGAGGCAGGGTTCACGGTTCTTTCCTGCAGGAAAATCTGGTGGACAGAGTATATGCTTTTATTGCTCCTAAACTGATTGGAGGGGCAGATGCCCTATCTCCTGTGGAGGGAGAAGGAATTCAGAAAATGGCAGATGCTGTAAAACTGGCGGATATAGAATGTACCGTGATTCAAAATGACATATTAATCATAGGAAGGGTGGAAAAATGTTTACAGGAATCATAGAAGAAGTTGGTGTGATATCAAAAATAAAACCTACCAGTCTGGTAATTAAGGCAGGTAAAGTGCTGGAAGGAACCAGACTGGGAGATAGTATTGCTGTGAATGGAGTCTGCCTTACGGTGGTTTATATTGGAAACCATGAGTTTGAAGCGGATGTTATGCCAGAAACCAAACGCTGTTCCAATCTAAGTGATGTTAAGGCTGGGGATAAAGTAAATTTAGAAAGAGCCATGGCTGCTGATGGAAGATTTGGTGGACATATTGTTTCCGGACATATTGATGGTGAGGGCAGCATCTTAGAGATAAAAGAAGAAGATAATGCATTCTGGTATGGGATTGGTGCCAAGGAAGAAATTTTAAAATATGTGGTAAGAAAAGGTTCTGTTACGATAGATGGAATCAGTCTTACGGTTGCAAAGGTGGAAAAAGATTGTTTTTATGTATCCATTATTCCGCATACCAGGAAAGAAACCAGCTTAAGCTATAAGAAAATCGGGGATAGAGTGAACATTGAATGTGATATGGTAGGAAAATACATTGAACATTTTATTGCTTTTCAGGATAAGAAAAAAGAATCTTCCTTAAGCGAGGATTTTTTAAGAGAGTATGGATATCTAAATTAGCCATGTTAGTGTTGGTTTACAAGATATGTGGTAAATATTGAGGATTAAGAGGATTCTTGTATCACGAATTATCAGGGATTAGAATAGGAGAATAGAAGAATGTCAGATTTTAGTACAGTGGAAGAAGCATTGGAAGATTTAAGACAAGGAAAAATCATACTGGTGGTGGATGACCCGGATAGAGAAAATGAAGGAGATTGCATTTGTGCTGCGGAGTTTGCTACTACAGAAAACGTTAATTTTATGGCAAGTTATGCCAAAGGTTTGATTTGTATGCCCATGGATAAGGAGCTGACGAATAAATTAGGGCTTTCCCAGATGGTTTCTACCAATACAGACAACCATCAGACGGCATTTACCGTATCCATTGACCATGTGGATACTACAACAGGGATTTCAGCGGTAGAGCGTTCCCTTACTGCAATACAGTGTGTGAAGGATGATGCAAAGCCGGAGGATTTCAGAAGACCGGGGCATATGTTTCCTTTGGAAGCCAGAGAAGGTGGTATATTAAAACGTGCCGGTCATACAGAGGCAACGGTGGATTTGATGAAATTAGCCGGATTAAAGCCTTGTGGTCTTTGTTGTGAGATTATGCGGGAAGACGGTACCATGATGAGAACCACAGAGTTAATTGAGTTTTCAAAAGAACATAATTTGAAACTGATTTCCATTGCAGATATCATCGCCTATCGTTTAAAACTGGAAAGTCTGGTGGAATGTAAGGCAAAGGCGAAGATGCCGACAAAATATGGTGAGTTTGATATTTATGGTTATGAAAACCGTTTAAATGGCGAACACCATGTTGCCCTTGTTATGGGAGATATTAAAGATGGCAAACCAGTTTTATGCCGGGTGCATTCGGAATGTTTAACCGGAGATGTCCTTGGTTCTATGCGTTGCGACTGTGGAGAGCAGTTGGAAGAAGCATTAAGGATGATAGCGGAAGAAGGCAGGGGCGTATTAGTTTATATGCGTCAGGAAGGCCGTGGCATTGGTTTAATTAATAAATTAAAAGCATATGAATTGCAGGAACAGGGACTTGATACCGTAGAGGCGAACATTAAACTTGGTTTTCCGGCTGATATGAGGGATTATGGAATCGGAGCACAGATTTTGCATGACCTTGGTGTGAAAGAATTACGACTAATGACCAATAACCCAAGTAAAATCAGCGGACTGAATGGATATGGAATTACCATTAAAGAAAGAGTTCCGATTCAAATCAAGGCAAATCCGGTAGATGCTTTTTATTTAAAAACCAAACAACATAAAATGAACCATATGACAGATTACAAATAATATAGCAAAAGAAAGGATAAGCAGAAAAAAGTTCTGCAAGGGAAAAGAAATGAGAACATTAGAAGGAAATGTAGTAGCAAGTGGATTGAAGGTGGCAATTGTTGCAGCCAGATTTAATGAGTTTATCGTATCAAAATTAATTGGAGGAGCAAAGGATGCCTTGGTTCGTCATGGAATGGAAGAAGACGATATTACCTTAGCATGGGTACCGGGAGCATTTGAAATACCATTGGTTGCAAAACAACTTGCAAAATCAGGAAACTATGATGCTATTGTATGTGTTGGGGCAGTGATTAAAGGAGCAACCAGCCATTATGATTATGTTTGTGCAGAAGTATCAAAGGGAATTGCCAGCGTTGGTTTAGAAACCAATGTTCCAATTGCGTTTGGTGTAGTTACTACAGATAATATTGAACAAGCCATTGAACGTGCCGGAACAAAGGCTGGAAATAAGGGGTATGATGCGGCATGTACTGCAATTGAAATGGCAAATTTAATGAAGAATCTGAATTCGTAAATAAGAGAAAATTTATAAAAAATGATATGTAGTTACAGTAAAACGAACTGAAATGAAAACGGAAAAGAGGTTAAACTTATGGGAAAAACATATGAAGTAGCAAAAACTCTTAAGGAAAATGTGGGAAAGGTAATTGTAGGAAAAGATGAAATCATTCAAATGCTTTTAGCATCTTTGATTGCAGGGGGACATGTATTGCTGGAGGATGCACCGGGTACAGGAAAAACGGTAATGACAAAAGCCATTGCAAAATCCTTAAGTGCGGATTTTAGCCGTATTCAGTTTACGCCGGATTTATTACCTTCTGATATTACTGGTATGAATATTTTCCGTCAGAAAGAAGGAGAATTTCAGTTTATCAAAGGTCCTGTTTTTGCAAATATTATTTTAGCAGATGAAATCAATCGTGCAACACCTAGAACCCAATCCAGTCTTTTGGAATGTATGGAAGAAAAACAGGTAACGGTAGATGGGGTTACTTATGCTCTAGAAGAACCTTTTTTAGTAATTGCTACCCAGAATCCGATTGAAACAGCCGGTACTTTTCCATTGCCGGAGGCTCAATTAGACCGTTTTATGATGAAATTATCTGTGGGATTTCCAGATAAGGAAGAAGAAATTCATATGATATCCCGTTTTATGATTGAAAACCCAATGGATAGCTTAGAGCCGGTTTGCACCAAAGCAGATTTAATGGAAATGCGAAAGGAATGCCAGGAGGTATTTCTTCATCCTTCCTTAAAAGAATATATCGTAAATCTGGTTCAAGCTACCAGAAATCACCCTAGTGTTGCTCTTGGAGTAAGTCCAAGAGGAACTTTGGCATTTGTAAAAGTGTTAAAAGTTTATGCAGCTATGAATAATAGAAATTATGTAATACCGGAGGATGTGAAAAAATTAGCAAAACCGGTTATGGCGCATAGAATGATTACATATTCTTCTGTGGCATCCAATAAAACAGAAGACAGCATTCTGGATGGAATTTTATCCGGTACTGCAGTGCCAACGGAAAACTGGAGTGAATAAACTGGAAAGGTTGGGGTCATATGTTACTGATAATTACAGTTATTATCAT
This sequence comes from Lachnospiraceae bacterium, assembly GCA_017416505.1. The sequence goes on along the minus strand of JAFQCI010000147.1, from coordinate 133,791 downwards.
CTTATTGCTGTACCGGATTCAAAAAAGAATCTATGCGAAATATTGGGACAAGGGCGTAGAGGTGAAATTATCTTTTGACAAAGAAGAAGCTTTTGAAAATGAAACTGTGACGTTGCTTCAGGAGATTACCAATCAAAAAATACTACCTATGCCAATTTTGAGTGTGAAGTTTGTGACAGACCGTTCCTTTGTATTCGAAGATTTGGACAATGTTTGTGTGACGGACCAGTTTTATCGGAATGACGTGTTTTCAGTTATGGGAAATCAAATTGTAACAAGAAAGCTTCCCTTTACACCAGGAAAGAGGGGGTATTATGGAATTTCCAATGTGGATTTGATTTCAAAAGACTTATTTATGAAACACAGTTATGCGAAAAACAGTAAAAATCAATGTTATTTGTATGTATATCCTTCCTTCTTGGATATGACACAATTCGAAGTGACCTATCAGACGATTTTGGGTGAATATATGGCGAAAAAGTCTTTGGTGGAAGACCCTTTTGAATTTAAGGGAATCAGGGAGTATCAGCCCTATGATAATTACCGGAATATTAATTGGAAGAGTACAGCCAGAAATAATGTACTTCAGGTAAATACCTATTATCCTACTTCCAATTATGATGTAAAGATACTTGTGAATATGAATACCCATACGATGTTTCATCAGGACATAGTACAGGAAATTTCCATAAAGATAGCTGCCACCCTGGCAAATCGATTTATTCGGGATTTTGTACCATTGGGAATTGTAACCAATGCCTTTGATTTGATTACGAAAGAACCGGTTATGGTGGAAACAGGTTCTTCTGCTTCTCATATGAATATGATATTGAAAAAATTAGCAAGAATTGATAACAAAAATCAACCAGGGGACTTTTTGAAACTATGTGAGAAAGAAGTAAATAAGGAACAGAATACCTTTTTTATCTTAATTTCCAATGAAAGAAGTGAAGAAGCACTTGGCTGGTATCAAAGAAAGAAGGAAGAAAAGGTACCGATGGTATGGATAGTACCGGAATTTAAGGACTTTGCCGTTGAAATCAATCAAAAGGACGTTTATCCATGGGAGGTGACAATGAATGACTAAGAAGTTAGATTGCCTACATGAAATATCTTATGTCATAATGGAAGTTTTGTTTTATTATTTGTTGTTTTTAACGTTCCAGAATGTATATTATCCCGACCACATGGTGCCATATCTGGAAGGAATAAAATTGCTTCCTATGGTGGTTTTGGTCTATCTGTTTCGGAAATACATAAAACATCTTTTGGCATTTATAGGACTTCATGTCATGGTATTGGCACTTTTATTTTTGATGAATCTGGATGGTTTTTGTACGGTTCTGTATGTGGTATTCTGGGTGGTTCAGTTATTGCAGTCCCTTTATTTTTGGAAAAAGGAAGGTGCAAAACCTTATAAAGAAATGCCATTAGGATTTATGGTGGTATTTTTAATTATGGGAATTTATGGACAGAATGTTACAAAAGAATATTATTATCTTGTGTGCGGAATGGGGATTTTATATTACCTGCTCCATCTTGCAGCAGAATATTCTAATAATTACAGCAAGTTTTTGAAAAATCAAAACGAAATAAAACATTTTCCATATCAGAAAATAAACCTGATTCATAATATGTATTTATCTATCTTGACAGGAGTATTGGTTTTGCTTATCATTATTGTGATTTTAGCAAAACCTGAAAATTTAACAGATGCTATTGGAGCTTTTTTCTTTGGATTGCTACAGAAATTGTTTTCTAGTCTGGCGGAAGTTCCGGTGAAAGAGGAAGCAGAGGTAAGCACTACGGAACAAAGTCAGCAGCAGAATTTTTTTGGTGAGGGATTTGAAGACCAGATGCCAAAGAATGAAATGTTGTTAAAAATATTAGAAATAGTATTTAATGTTCTTTGTGTGGTGGCGATTGTTGCCTGTGTTTTATTGCTAATTTATGCCATTTTTGAATTTTTCAAAAAGTATATGAATAAAAATTTAATGGATTCTGATGAAGTGGAAGAAATAAAAAAAGAAAAAAGGGTTAAAATTATGAAAAGGGAAAGAGAGAAAGGTTCTTTGTTTTCAAGATTTACCCTAAGCAATTCAGAAAAAATCAGAAAATTATATTATAAGAGAATGAAGCTTTATGAGAAAAAACAGGTAATTGCCTTAAAAGATTATCTGACTCCGGAAGAACTTAAAGAGTTGGTGGAAAGCCAGACGAAGGATAAGATGAAGGAAATGACAAGTTGTTATGAAGAGGCAAGATATGGTAAGGATGAGCAAACAAAAGAAAAGGTAATGAAGATGAAAGCAAGCATACCAAAATAATTTGCCCAATAAGGCATTTTAAAATTGTGGTGAAGGATAGATAAAAGAATGATTCTGGTGAAAAAATGAGAAAGGAAATGATGTGCAAGCAGTTTCGCTTGAGGTTGGTACAAAAAAATGACAGAATATAGTAGAAGTTTTGCAATCATTGATTTGGATAAAATTCGTAATAATATGTTGCGGGTAAAACAGCTTGTTCCAAAAGAAACAAAGGTTATGGCAGTGGTAAAGGCAGATGGCTATGGTCATGGTGCAGTAGAAGTTTGTAAAAAATTAGAATCCATTGTAGATTATTTTGGTGTTGCGGATGTAGAAGAAGCGTTGGAATTAAGAGAGGCAGGGATTAAGCTACCTATTTTGATTTTGGGATATTCCTCTCCTTCGGAATACGAGGTATTGATAAAAAATGACATTGCCCAGACAATTTATTCTATGGAAACTGCCTGTGCATTTTCGAAGGAATGCGAAAGATTAAAGAAAATAGGAAAAATACATATCGCCCTGGATACCGGTATGTCAAGAATTGGTCTTAAAACAACCAGAGAAGATGTGGAACTGGTAAAGAAGATGAAGGCACTTCCTATGGTAGAATTAGAAGGTCTTTTCACCCATTTTTCCTGTGCTGACATGGAAGACAAAGAATATACCTATTTGCAGATGAAACGATTTGATGAGTTTGTTATGGAACTGGAAAAAGAAGGAATTAAGATTCCATTAAAACATACTTGTAACAGTGCAGGAATTATGGAATTTGACCATCACAGATATGATATGGTTCGTTCAGGAATCATTACCTATGGTATGTATCCTTCGGAAGAAGTAGATAAAAGTAAGTTATATTTAGAACCTGCTTTCACCCTAAAGGCACATGTGGGAAATGTTCATTTTGTAGAAAAGGGAAGTGGAATCAGCTACGGAGCTACCTTTGTTGCGAAGGAAAGAATGAAGGTTGCCACCTTGACCTTTGGTTACGCAGATGGATATCCTAGAAGTTTGTCTTCCGTGGGAAGAGTGATTATTAAAGGTCAGTATGCTCCGATTATAGGAAGAGTTTGTATGGACCAGATGATGGTAGATGTTTCGCATATCGAAGATGTGAAAGTAGAAGATGAGGTAACTTTAATTGGCAGAGATGGCGAGGCGCAAATTACAATGGAAGAGGTAGGGAATCTTTCCGGCAGTTTTAATTATGAATTATCCTGTCGTTTTACAAGAAGAGTAAAGAGAATTTACATTAACGAATCGTAGGAAAATGAGGTTATTGTTCAGAGTCTGAGCTTATAAAATTGTGAATGATGTAGTAGATAAAAGCAATGATTTGGTTGTTTTTTCGTGGTTTTTTTGTTTGATAATAGATGGTAGTTATGATATAATTACTATTATATCTGTTAGAAAAGAAAAGGGAGATTCCTATGGAAGAGTGCATTTATCTTGATTATAATGATGAGGACTATGTGGATAAGGATAATTATAAGATATTATTGGGGTGTACAAATACCATTATGTTTGAATGGAACGCAAAGACCAATATCCGGTATGTGTCGAAGAAGTTTTTAGAGGATTATATTGAAGAATATCGAGGCAGAGATATTTTGGATATTGTGATGGAAGATTCTATTATTCATTCTGAAGATATATCAAAATTCCATGCGTTTCGAGATGAATATAGGACAGGAAAATCCAATGTTGAAGTTACAGTTCGTATGAAACATAAGATTACTGGTGAATATGCCTGGTGTAAGTGGATGCTTACCAATGTTTATAACGATGATGACGAATGCAGTATTAAAAAGGTAGTAGGTACCATTAATAATGTGGATGAATATATGAAAGCATATGAAACTTTAAAGTATCGGGCAGAATATGATTCCATGACAGCAATTTATAACATGGATAAGTTTTATCGTGAGTGTAATAAAATGCTTCGAAGAGACGAATATCCACATTATGCTATGATTTCTTTGGATATTGACCAGTTAAAGATTATTAATGATATGTACGGAAATTTAGAAGGAGACCGTCTAATCAAGTTTATTGCAGATATTATACGAATTAAGGCTGAACCAAATGTAATATACGGAAGAATGCATTCCGATGTATTTGCCATGATGATGGGTTACCAGGATGAAGATGAGGTAATCCGCTGGATTAACAAATTAACCGTTTTAATCCAGAATCATCAAAAGAAATACGAAGTTGAAGTTTTTTTTGGTATTTTATTGGTGGATGATACAAGCCTTCCTACGAATTTAATGTATGACCGTTCTTCTATTGCAAGAAAACAGATTAAGGGAAGTAAACTTCAAAACTATGCATTTTTTAATGATATGTACCGTGTGCAGATGATGCGGGACAGAGAAATTGAAGGTGAAATGCGAAGTGCTTTAAGAGATGGGCAGTTTGTAGTTTACTTACAGCCGAAACATGATATTCAGACAAAAAGGGTAGTAGGTGCGGAGGCTTTGGTTCGCTGGAAACATCCTACCAAAGGAATGATTCAGCCATCTATTTTTATTCCCTTGTTTGAAAAGAACGGATTTATTTTAAAGCTGGATGAGTATGTTTGGGAACAGACTTGTAAAACATTAAGAGATTGGATGAATCAAGGTTATTCTCCGATTCCATTGTCAATTAATATATCCAGATATCATATTTACAATTCTAATCTGGTGGAAAAAGTAGTAGGGTTAACCAGGAAGTATGATATTGAACCACGTTTTTTGGAACTGGAGCTTACTGAAAGTTTGTTTTTGGATGATGCGGATTCTTTGTATAAGGTGTTGTATGAATTACAAAGATATGGATTTTTGCTGAATATGGATGACTTTGGTTCTGGATATTCTTCTTTGAATATGCTAAAAAATGTGCCAGTGGATGTAGTAAAACTGGACAAAGGCTTCCTGGATGAAGTATTATCTACAGAAAAAGGAAAGAAGATCGTGCAGCATTCCGTAGCTATGGTAAAGGATCTTGATTTAAAGGTAATTGCAGAAGGTGTAGAAACTCAGGAACAGTTGGATTTCTTGAAACAAAGCAGTTGCGATTTGGTACAAGGATATTTCTTTTCGAAACCATTACCAGTGGATGAATTTTTAGAATACCGGTTACGTTATGATAAACTGGACTAAGGCTTTGGTTTTAGGTAAATTTGATAAAGGGTTTTATGTGGTTCTTTTTTATGAGTGAATCATTGAGGCTTATAAACTACCTTGCAGTGTGTCTGCAAGGTAGTTTTCTATCAAGAAAAGGGGAGGAATGAAATGAGTAAAATGCAGGAAATGTTTGATATGGAGATTCCGGAATGGATGGAGGGGAGTGAAGAAGCGAGAGGAAGTAAGAATGCTGTCGTTGGAGTGATTATATTTTTTGTGTTGTTTATAGTAGGAAATGTAATTCCGACGATTTTACAGATGGTTTCTTTGGTGTCTTTTATTATCAAGGAGATGGATTTATCTTCTTTGAATCCAATTTCTTCTATTACCATAGAAGGGACAACAGGGACAGGGGAAGGGAATTCTGCTTATCCCTCTTATGATGTGGAATCTTATAGTGCTTATGGAACAAATGCAGAGAGCATGGCAAAGCTAGAGGCCTTTTTAGAATGGCTGGATGCAGATATTGAATCTTCAGGAGAAATTGATAATTGGGAGGACAACGCAGAAGAGGAAATATTAAATCAGATAAATCAAGGCTCCTTATCCATATCAAATGATGGAAAAGAGGAACTTTCTTTATTTGAAGGAGAATCTATGAAAGAGATTATGCAAAGCTATATAGATTCTGTTTATGAAAAAACTATGAAATTAATGAGTAAATTGCCAGCTTCTTTTTATCTGGTTGCTTTGTATTCTACGATTTTTGCCACATTGACCTTTTTGCTTTGGGGACATTTTGCAGAAAAAAGAAGTTATCGCTCTTTGGGATTTTCTTCCGAAAATTTTCTTTCGAAATATTTCAAGGGATTGGGCGTAGGACTTTTATTATTTGGAACTGTAGTACTTTTAAATTTAGGAAGTGGCAGCATTGAATTTGGCGGAATCAATCCTAAGTTTTCTTTTGGAAGCTGTTTGTTGTTCTTTGGAGGGTTTATTCTGCAAGGAATGAATGAAGAAGTAATGTTTCGAGGATACCTGATGTCAAGATTATCTGTAAGGGAAAAATTCTGGACTGCAGTCATTGTAAATTCAGTTATCTTTGGATTGTTTCATATGCTGAATGCAGGTGTGACTCTGTTAGCTATTATTAATATCATTCTGTTTGGTATATTTGCTTCACTTTACGCCATGGCGGATGATGGAATTGCAGGAGCTTGTGCAATTCACACCATATGGAATTTTTTACAGGGTAATATATTTGGTTTTGAAGTAAGTGGAAATAATATGGGGGAACCATTGTTTGTGTTAGGTGAGGAAAAAGCTAATATCATCAATGGAGGCACATTTGGGGCAGAAGGAGGTTTGGCCGTTACGGCAGTGCTAGTAATAGCTATTATCATTGTCTTTGAAAAAAATAGTAGAAATTCTAAATGGATAATGGTATAATAAAAGTTATGAGAATTGCAGGTGAAAAGGAGAATAAGATATGTACAAAAGTTTTACAATGGAACTTGCTGGAAGAACTTTACGTGTTGATATTGGAAGAGTAGCAGCACAGGCGAATGGAGCGGCTTTAATGCATTATGGTGAAACTGTGGTATTATCTACAGCGACTGCTTCAGACAAGCCAAGAGAAGGAATTGATTTCTTCCCATTAAGTGTAGAATATGAAGAAAAATTATATGCAGTAGGAAAAATCCCAGGAGGATTTAATAAAAGAGAAGGAAAAGCATCTGAAAATGCGATTTTAACTTCCCGTGTTATCGATAGACCAATGCGTCCATTGTTCCCTAAGGATTATAGAAATGATGTAACTTTGAATAACTTAGTTATGGCAGTAGACCCGGATTGCGCACCGGAATTAACTGCAATGCTTGGTTCTGCCATTGCAACAGCAATTTCAGACATTCCATTTGATGGTCCAACTTCTACCACTCAGGTAGGTTTAGTAGATGGGGAATTTGTATTCAATCCAAATGCAGCTCAAAAGGCAGTATCTGATTTACAGCTTACAGTTGCATCTACAAAAGAAAAGGTAATTATGATTGAAGCTGGAGCGAATGAAATTCCAGAAGATAAGATGTTAGAGGCAATCTTTAAGGCACATGAAGTAAATCAACAGGTTATTGCTTTTATTGAGAAAATTGTTGCAGAATGCGGAAAAGAAAAACATTCTTATGAAAGTTGTTCCGTACCGGAAGAATTATTTAAAGCAATAAAAGAAATCGTTCCTCCAGAAGAAATGGAAGCAGCAGTATTTACGGATGAAAAACAAGTTCGTGAAGAAAATATTAAGGCAATTGATGAAAAATTAAGAGAAGCGTTTGCTGATAATGAAGAATGGCTTGCGATTTTAGGTGAAGCGATTTATCAATATGAAAAGAAAACTGTGCGTAAGATGATTTTAGTTGACCATAAGCGTCCAGATGGAAGAGCCATCAATGAAATTCGTCCTTTGGCAGCGGAAGTAGATATTTTACCTAGAGTTCATGGTTCTGGTATGTTTACAAGAGGACAGACTCAGATTTTAAATGTATGTACCTTAGCACCTTTATCAGAATGCCAGAAATTAGATGGTCTGGATGTAGCAGAAACAGAAAAAAGATATATGCATCATTATAATTTCCCAGCATATTCTGTTGGTGAAACTAAAGTTTCAAGAGGTCCTGGAAGACGTGAAATCGGTCATGGTGCATTAGCTGAAAGAGCTTTGGTTCCTGTTCTTCCTTCAAAAGAAGAATTCCCATATGCGATTCGTACGGTATCAGAAACTATGGAATCCAATGGTTCTACCTCTCAAGCCAGTGTATGTGCATCTTCTTTGTCACTTATGGCAGCAGGTGTACCAATTAAAAGACCGGTAGCAGGTATTTCTGCCGGACTTGTAACTGGAGATACAGATGATGATTACATTGTTTTAACAGATATCCAGGGATTAGAAGATTTCTTTGGAGATATGGACTTTAAGGTTGCAGGTACACATAAGGGTATTACTGCAATTCAGATGGATATTAAGATTCATGGATTAACCAATGAAATTATCAAAGAAGCTATTGCCAGAACAAAAGAAGCAAGAACTTATATTTTAGATGAAGTTATGGCTAAGGCCATTGATAAGCCAAGAGAATCTGTTGGAAAATATGCTCCAAAGATTAAACAGATTAAAGTAGACCCAGAAAAGATTGGTGAAATCATTGGACAAAAAGGAAAGACCATTAATGCCATTATTGAAGAAACAGGCGTTAAAATCGATATTTCAGAAGATGGAGCTGTTGATATTTGCTGCATCGAACAGGAAGGCATAGAAAAAGCAATTAAGATGATTCGTGCAATTGTTGACCCGATAGAAGTAGGAAAAGACTACGAAGGAAAAGTAGTACGCATTATGCCATTTGGTGCATTTGTAGAATTATCACCAAACAAAGATGGATTGATTCATATTTCTAAACTTTGTAAGGAAAGAGTAGAAAAAGTTGAGGATGTTGTTAATATCGGTGATGAAGTAATAGTTCATGTATTAGATGTTGACCGTTCCGGAAAGATTAGTCTGGCTTTGAAGGACGTTAAAAACAAATAGTTGTGAAATGTTTGCTGATTTGTAGTTCGAAGTAGAGTGTTTGTGATTTTAGTCGTATGGGGAAATGAAAATGGATTTTTGGAAAAAATTAAAAAAAGAAAAATTATTGTTATCAGTTATGACTATGGCTATTGTTGATTTGCTTATCCTTGCAATATTTATTGTATTTCCTCTTATGGATTATAATTTTAAGGGCAAGGAAGCAGTGCAGTCCGATACAGAGAACCTGGCTTCTAATACAGAATCTGAATTAGAGGATGAAATAACTGTAACTGAAGCGGACAATAGTTTTGATGGACCTATCTCAGATAAGTATAATAGTCAAGGTATCGAAGGATATAATACAAATAAGGGGAATGGTGGAGAGGCTGCAAAAGATACTACTCCTGTGTCTACAGAGGATGAAGATGATATTCTGATTGACGAAGATTTGACTACTACTAAGGATAGTACTACAGAAGAATTGGCGAGTGAGGAAGATAATTCCGAAAATTCTTCAGAAGAGTTATCAACAGAAGATTCTAGTTCAAATGCAACAGAAGAAGTAACCACAGAAGAAACCACAGAAGAAACCACAGAAGAAACTATAACAGATGTACCACAGACTTCTACGAATTACTCAGAGCAAATAAGCACTTCAGAAGAAATGCAATAAATTCAATAAAAAATGAGGGAAGATTTCCCTCATTTTTTATTGCTATAAAATAGCGATTATAGTTTGGCAACGATTTTGTCATATAAATCTAATTCACAGTGTTCGTCGGCAGAAAAGTGCTGACAGCTTAGACAACTTACTTCCTTTGCAGAGTTTCTAAAAGCATTTTCATGTTGAGGATTTACTGCTGTGTATGAATCACATTCTTCCGCAACTTCTTTATAAACTTCCTGGCTACTACGCATAAAAAATACTTCCTTTCATGTTATGATTAATTACCTGCTTAGTATCTCACAAATGAAAGAAAGTATTCTTTTTTATATAAATTAGTTTTTTAACCTTTTAAACTTGATTATTGGTATTATTTATGCTGGATAATTCAAGTTGGCTGGGGTAAGTTTTAAAAGTGTTTCCTCAAGATAGCGTTTTGCGATATATTTTGCAAGGGGCAGATTCATGTCAAGATAATTACCACAGTCCCTTGGAGTGGCACCAGGTACTTCTCCCTCAAACTCACTGATAAAAGTAAAAGTACGAATCATGATATCTACAATATCAGAAGAAACATAGTCACCGGCTAAGATAAAGTAAAAACCTGTCCGACAGCCCATTGGACCGAAATAGATTACTTTATCTTTGATTTTGGAATCATTTCTTAAAAAAGTAGCAGCTAAATGTTCAATGGTATGAATTTCAGCGTTATTTAATACAGGTTCCAAATTTGGACGAGTGAATCGCAAATCAAAAGTAGTAATGATTTCATTTCCTACGGTATCTTTTCTGGAAACATAGATACCAGGTAGCAAATCTAAATGATTTACAGTAAAACTAGCAATTTTCTCCATAACTATGATGTATCCTCCTTTCTTTTAGTATAATCTCTCGGAATCTTTAAGCTAGTAAATATAAAGCTTTCAAATTCCTCTTTTTATAAAATCCCCCACTTTTTTTACAAAAAACACTTGACAAGCGTCCCAAAAAATGCGGCGCTTCGCGCCTATTGATTAAGGATATGTCGCTTGCGGCGGCAGTCATTTTTCGATATGGAGGCGTTTTTTATGTTACCTGTTAACTGTGGCAGTCATGCTGACTACCAAAACTTTGTTGCTACTAATCTTCGTAAATATTATCCTAATCCTGATGATCTTGCACGTTCTACATGGGATATTATTGAACGTTTCTGGAATCTTGATTTATCCTATACGGATGAATTTATGGCTGATAAATACTCTAAATTCGGACCTGCACCAAGAACTCCTTCCTGCATGCAGCGTTCTTATTTATTGTCCATTGATTTTAAAGTCACTTCTTTAACCGAATGGTCTGCCCAGCTTAAAATGAATCCTCTTTATGCCATTCTCAGTGGATTTGAAGTTGGTAATACTCCCGGTGTTGGTACCTTTTACGACTTCATAAAACGCTTGTGGAATTCTGATGCCAGTCATCTGTCCCCACACATTCATCCTTTAAAATCCAAGGTAAAAAAACCTAAAGAAAAAGGTACCAAAGCGGATTCTGTTGAAAAAGTTACGGTTGCAGAACTACTTCCACAGCTTGAAAATACGGACTTCCACCCTGAAGAACAGCCTTATGCTTTTCTTTTTAAAATCTACAAAAAAGAGTTTCTTGATATTTCGGTTTCCAAGGGACTTATTCATAACGAATCACTTGCCCTGGCTGGTGACGGAACACCAGTTGTTACTTCACATCGTGAACGTAAAAAACGTATCTGTGACTGTAAGGAAAACGGTGTTGCCAACTGTAACTGCGACCGTTACTTTTCCCAGCCTGACTGTGATATCGGCTGGGATTCTTCACGTGACTGTTTTTACCACGGATATGATTTATATATGCTTGTGGATTCCCAGAGTGACCTTCCGGTATTCCCTCATTTTTCCTGTGCGTCCAAACATGACTCCCATGGCTTTCTGTATGCTTTTTTTCAGATGAAAGCGTTTCTTCCTGATTATAAAGTGTCCAAACTTCTTTTGGATTCCGCTCATGATGCAATGCCTTATTACCAGTACTGCAAACGCGAAAATATAACACCTTTTATCGACCTTAACGGAAAAGGTGGCAGACCACCTGTTTACAAAGATGATTTTACCATTGATGAAGACGGTGTTCCTGTCTGCAAAGCCGGCTTCCGTATGCATCGTGATGGTGTTGAAACTGCCAAAGGAAGAATGAAATTTAAGTGTCCTAAAATGAGTAAGAAAAACGGCTGTATTTCCTGTACCTGTGACAATCCATGCTCTGATGCCAAATACGGACGTACTGTTCATCTGGTTATGAATGATAATCCGAGATTATTTAACAATCCGCCAAGAAGCAGCAAAGAATGGAAACTTGAATATAATGCAAGAACATCTGCAGAACGTTCCAATAAACGTGAGAAAATAGATTTTAAATTAGAAGACGGCAGACACCGATCTACTAAGATGTGGTACTGCCGCCTCTATCACATCCTGATGTTACAGCATCTGGATGCATGGGATTTGCCATCTGAATTCACCCTACAAAAGTTGATTTTGGATATAGCATAATCCTATGAACTATAATACCACTTTTTTAAACATAGTGAAAGCTATGTTTGTTTCTCATGCAATTTTTTTTGTTCTACATATAATATTTGCTTTTCAAAGAACCTCACCAGAGTTTTTCTGGTGTTATCTCTCAAGATTCCGAGAGTTCATTAGTCTTGTTTTATATTTTATGAATTTTGCATATTTCTCTTAGCACGCATTCTTAAAGTAGGGTCAAGAATTTTCTTACGGATACGGATATTATCTGGTGTAATCTCTAAAAGTTCGTCAGTGTCAATAAATTCAAGTGCTTGTTCCAAACTTAAAATTCTTGGAGGAGTAAGCTTTAATGCGTCATCAGAACCAGAAGCACGGGTATTGGTAAGCTGTTTTCTCTTACATACATTTACTTCGATATCTTCCGCTTTTCCATTTTGTCCGATAACCATTCCGGCATAAACTTTTTCGCCAGGTCCTACGAACAAAGTACCACGTTCCTGAGCATTAAATAAGCCGTAAGTAATGGTTTCGCCACTTTCAAACGCAATCAAAGAGCCTTGCTTTCTGTATTGAATTTCGCCCTTAAATGGACCATATCCATCAAATAGGGTATTAATAATACCAGTTCCTTTGGTAGCAGTTAAAAATTCGCCTCTGAATCCAATTAAACCTCTGGAAGGAATAGAAAACTCTAATCTGGTATATCCACCGTTTGTAGTAGACATTCCCTGTAATTCACCTTTTCTTTGATTTAACATACTGATTACAGTACCGGAAAATTCATCTGCAACATCAATGATAGCGATTTCCATAGGTTCTAATTTTTGACCATTTTCATCTGTCTTATATAAAACTTCTGCTTTACTTACTGCGAATTCATAACCTTCACGTCGCATATTTTCAATTAATACAGATAAATGCAATTCTCCACGACCGGATACTTTGTAAGATTCTGTAGTATCTGTTTCTTCTACACGCAAGGAAACATCAGTATTTAATTCACGGAATAAACGTTCTCTTAAATGTCTGGATGTAACGAATTTACCTTCCTGACCTGCCAATGGGCTGTCATTTACCAAAAAGTGCATTGCTATGGTAGGTTCTGAAATTTTTTGGAATGGAATCGGAGTAGGATTTTCTGGTGAACATAAAGTATCTCCGATGTGAATATCAGCAATACCGGAAATAGCAACGATAGAACCTACGGTAGCTTCTGTTACTTCTACTTTGTTTAAACCATCAAATTCATATAATTTGCTTATTTTAACCTTTTTGTTTACGGATTCATCATGGGCATTTACCATAACAACTTCCTGATTTACTTTAATGGTTCCGTTATCTACCTTACCAACGCCGATACGTCCCACGTATTCGTTATAATCAATAGTACTGATTAATATTTGTGTGGCAGCATTTTCATCTCCGGTTGGAGCAGGAATGTAGTCGATAATGGTTTCAAATAATGGCTTCATATCTGTTCCAGGCTCATTATAATCCAAAGAAGCGATTCCTTCTTTTGCAGATGCGAAAATAAAAGGACAATCTAATTGTTCTTCAGAAGCATCAAGGTCGATGAAAAGTTCTAAAATTTCATCAATAACTCCTTCTGGTCTGGCTTCCGGACGGTCAATTTTATTTACACAAACGATAACCGGAAGATTTAGTTCCAATGCTTTTTTTAATACGAACTTAGTTTGAGGCATAGCACCTTCAAAAGCATCTACAACCAAAACAACACCATTTACCATTTTAAGAACACGTTCTACTTCTCCACCAAAATCAGCATGTCCAGGAGTGTCAATAATGTTAATTTTAGTATTTCCGTACATAACAGCCGTATTCTTTGATAAAATAGTGATTCCACGTTCTTTTTCGATGTCGTTGGAGTCCATAACACGTTCTGCTACTTCCTGATTGGAACGAAAGACACCACTTTGTTTTAATAATACATCTACAAGGGTGGTTTTTCCGTGGTCAACGTGAGCAATAATGGCGATGTTTCTTACATCTTCTCTTATCATTGTTTTATCCTTCTTTCTTATATTTACGTTTCCTAATATTACAACGCATAACATTCTAACACAAGAAAAGTGAGCAGACAAGGAAAAACTGAAAATAATAATATTTTCTTGCAGATTATTTTCAAAAGTGATATATTTTTATGAGAGTGGATGGAGGTGAAAAAACGGTGGTATACGAACAAAAAAAGAGAAAGCAGAACCGAATCGCATTCAGATTCGTTGGAATATTGTTTTTTGGATTGTCTTTGCTACGACTTATCAGTATGATAATGGGAAGTAGTAAACATATGATTCTTTCCACTATTTTTGTTGTGGGTGGCTTAGGGTTCGGTTACTATATTATAAAAGAAAGTTTTAAGGTATCCGCTTATAGCATTAAGTATGAACTTAAGGAAGATAAAATTATCATCCAGAATAAAAAGGGAATATTTACCTATTCCTATGATGAAGTTGAGGATTTAAATTTGATTCATCCTGATGAAACGATGCAGATAGATGTGATTACATTTAAAGTAAATCAGATACCTTATGCTGTCAGTATGATAGGGAAAAAAGAATTAGCAGAAGAATTTTATCAATATATAGAAAAAAGAATGAAAAAAGAAGAAAATAATTTATGAACACAATCGCTAAATAGGACGGTGCAAGATATGTCGTGAATCATCGAGGACTCATGGTTCTACTCCTTAGAATGTGTGCATATTTATAGTATTACACAAAATGTGTTAGAAATACTGTACATATAGAAGGGAGAAAAAAATGACTGATAAGATTTTTTGTAACAACCAAGCGATTATTGCCGGAGAGGTGATTTCGGATTTTGTTTTTAGCCATGAAGTATTTGGAGAAGGATTCTATGTGGTTGAGGTGTTGGTAAAACGTCTTAGCGATGCAAGTGATGTAATTCCTTACATGGTTTCAGACCGTCTGATTGATGTTTCGAAAAATATCGTTGGCAAGAAAATTGAAGCAAAAGGGCAATTTAGGTCATATAATAAACACGAAAATGGACATAATAAACTGATATTATCTTTATTTGTGCGAGAAATTCGCATACTTGACGACGATGAAGTAATAGGAAAACCAAATCATATCTACCTTGATGGTTATGTCTGCAAGGAGCCGGTGTATCGAATGACTCCATTAGGAAGGGAAATTGCAGATGTATTGCTGGCAGTAAACAGGGCATATGGAAAATCAGATTATATTCCATGTATCTGTTGGGGAAGAAATGCAAGATTTGCAGGAAAACTTCAGGTAGGAGAACATGTTGCGGTGTATGGAAGAATACAAAGCAGAGAATATCAAAAGAAAGTAGGAGAAGATACTTTCGTAAGTAAAGTTGCTTACGAAGTTTCTGTTAGTAAAATGGAGTGTTTGGAATAAACAGTTTCATTTGAAAGGCTGTGTGAGAAAATGAGTAAAATTCAGGTGTATTTTGGTAATGGAAAAGGAAAGTCATTGGCTGCCATGGGGTATGCTGTGAAAAAAATCTGTGAAGGGAAACAGGTGATTCTGGTAAGCTTCCTAAAAGGAAAGTTATATGATAACCAGGAAATGATAGGCAGGTTAGAACCGGAACTAAAAGTGTTGTCTTTTGAAACCGGAACGAAAAATTACGAAGATTTAACAAAGGAAGAAAAGGAAGAACAGAATATTAAAATTATCAATGCTCTGAATTATGTTCGTAAGGTAATGGATACTGAAGAATGTGATTTACTGATTTTGGATGAAGTATTAGGTTTGGTGGACAATGAAGTGATTTCTGAAGCCCAGTTATATGAGCTTTTGTTATATCCTTCGGATGAACTTGAAATAATGCTGACAGGAAGGAAAATCCCAAAATCCATTGCCCAGATAGCAGAGAATGTATATGAAATTGAATCCTGTAATGAAAAAGAGAATGAATCTGAGGAAAAATCACTTGACAATAGGAGATAGTAGTGATACCATTCTATTAATTAAATCATTTTAGTAGAGGCGCATTTTTTATCAGTACTTCCACAGAGATTGGCGAAATCAGGGAAGTGGAAGGAAAGGAAAAGATGCCGAAGTTTTACATATTCGTCGTATGTATTGCTGGGTACATAGTTAAGAGCTATGTAACTGTCATCGAAAGATGGAGTGCTACTTAGATTTGCTATTGAAATAGTGTTCTAGGTCGGCGCGTATGTCGACCTTTTTTATTTTTTTAAGGGAGGAATTTAACATGGCGATTTTTACAGGCTCAGGAGTAGCAATTATTACACCTTTTAAGGAAGACTTATCTGTAGATTATGAACAATTAAGAAAATTAATTGATTTTCAGATTGAGAATGGAACAGATGCAATTATTATCTGTGGAACCACCGGAGAAGCATCTACGTTATCTCATGAAGAACATTTAGAATGTATTAAAGTTTGTATTGAACATGTAAATAAGAGAGTACCAGTTATTGCGGGTACCGGCTCTAACTGCACAGAAACAGCAGTATACTTATCAAAAGAAGCAGCAAAATATGGTGCAGATGGACTTTTAGTAGTAACACCTTATTATAATAAGGCAACTCAAAAAGGTTTGATTGCTCATTTTACAGAAGTTGCAAAAGCAGCAGACCTGCCTATGATTTTATATAATGTTCCGGGTAGAACCGGTTGCAACATTTTACCGGAAACTGCTGTGACATTAGCGAAAAATGTAGACCAGATTGTAGGTATTAAAGAAGCAAGTGGTAATATTTCACAGGTTGCAAAACTTGCAGCTTTGGCAGATGGATGTATTGATATTTATTCCGGAAATGATGACCAAATCGTGCCGATTCTTTCTCTTGGCGGAAAAGGTGTTATTTCTGTACTTGCAAATGTTGTACCAAGAGAAACTCATGATATTGTTGCAAAATATTTAGCAGGTGAAACAGAGGAAAGTTTAAAACTTCAGTTAAAATATATGAAGCTTGTAGATGCACTATTTTGTGAAGTAAACCCTATTCCTGTAAAGAAGGCAGTGAATTTAATGGGTATGAATGCTGGTGGATTAAGAATGCCATTATCAGAAATGGAACCACAGAACGCAGCAAAATTAGCTGAGGAAATGAAGAAGCTTGGAATCAAAGTAGTAGAATAGGAGTTTGACTTATGACAAAGGTAATAATGCACGGATGTAATGGAAAAATGGGGCAGGTAATTTCTAACATTGTAGCACAGGATGAAGATTGTACCATTGTTGCCGGAATTGATATCTGTACGGAACAAAAAAATGATTATCCGGTATATGCCTCATTAACAGAATGCAAGGAAGCTGCAGATGTAATTATTGACTTTGCTTCTGCAAAGGCAGTGGATGCTCTTTTAGATTATTCAGTAGAAAAGAAAATGCCAGTGGTATTATGTACCACAGGATTATCAGAAGAACAATTAGAAAAAGTATATACTGCCAGTAAAGAAGTAGCAGTTTTAAAATCTGCCAATATGTCTTTAGGAATTAATATGTTATTAAAGCTTTTGAAAGAAGCAGCTAAGACATTAGCTCCAGCAGGCTTTGATGTTGAAATCGTAGAAAAACACCATAATTTAAAGGTGGATGCACCATCTGGTACTGCTTTGGCTTTGGCAGATTCTATCAATGATGCTATGGATAATGAATACGAATATGTTTTTGATAGAAGCAAGGAAAGAAAAGCAAGAGAGAAAAAAGAAATGGGCATCAGTGCAGTGCGAGGTGGAAGCATTGTAGGTGAACATGAAGTGATTTTTGCCGGCATGGATGAAGTAGTAGAATTTAAGCATACTGCATATTCAAAGGCAATATTTGCAAAAGGTGCAGTAAGTGCAGCTAAGTTTTTAGCAGGAAAACCTTCTGGTATGTATGATATGTCAGATGTAATAGGATAAAGAAAAAGCACAGAGGTTAATATAAGCCTCTGTGTTTTCTTTTTTTTATTGTGTTTTATTCTTTGATTTCTGCTTTTTTTGCAGCATTTTTAATGGATTGAATTAATAATATGTTCGTGTATTGATTTTGGGAAGTTCCCAATTCATCAAGATTATCTGTAGTACTTAGCTTTTCATTGATTTCCTCTAAAGTTGGTGTTAATAGGGGATACATGGTAGTAATGCTTTCATCTATATTTACCAGATTTACCTGCTTGATATGATTTTCGTCCACTGTAACCTCGACATTTAAGGTAGAATCCCCTAATGTGAGGGTAGATGTATAGATTCCTGGGTTATATTTTGCAGTAGTTTCTTCTTTGGAAGATTTAGGGAAAAACATGAGAATTAAAAGTAAGATTAGGATAATGCCAAGAATCACGAAGATTCCGGTATACATAAGCTCACGTCCCCGTAAAACTACAATTTTTGTTGATTTATTCATAAGCAAACCTCTCCTCAAATAATCATTGTCCTTTTTATAATTTATTCAATGACATGAAGAATTATGACAAATGTTTGAAAATAGGTTGCAATTATTCAAAAATAAAGCTATAATTGTCTTTAGATGAGTGGAATAAGGAGGAACGATATGTTTGGATTATATTTTGGAAAGTATTTAGTAGAACAAAATGTTATTACCAAAGAAGAATGTGACAGCGTAATGGAAAAACAAAAAAGTGCCAGAGTAAAGCTGGGTTTATTGGCTGTGGAAACGAAATTAATGACCCAGGCACAGGCAGATGAAGTAAACACATTACAAACGCTGATGGATAAGCGTTTTGGAGATATTGCTGTAACGAAAGGCTATTTAACCGAGGAACAGGTTGGAGAGTTATTGAAAAAACAAGGGGATGCTTATCTACAATTTGTACAGACCATAACTGAAGAAGGTCTTATGGACATGAATCAATTGAATCAGCATTTAGAAAACTTCAAGAATGCTTATGGATATACAGAGGAAGAGTTAGAAGATTTAAAGAGTAGTGATTTGGACAGAGTAGTTCCTTTATTTTCAAAAGAAGCACAGGGATTAACCAAAAACTATTTATCTTTAATGGTCCGTAACTTAAATCGTTTTATTGACACTGAAATTAGGATGGAAGAGTTATACATAAAAGAAGAAATCAATATAAACAAAGCAGCTTGCCAAAGTATGTTTGGTGACCATGACTTGTTTGTTGGTTTTGTAGGAGAACCAGAAGGATTGATTCATATCGGTTCTCAGTTTGCAAAGGAAGATTTTACAGAAGTAGACGAAGATGTATTGGATTCTATTTGTGAATTTATTAATACAACCAATGGTTTATTTGCATCTAGTTTAAGCGAGCAGGAAATTGATGTTGATATGCATCCACCGATGATGGCTATGGATGTACAGGCAATTCGTTCTAATAAATTATACATTTTACCTATTTTCTTATCAGGAAAGAAGGTTGAGTTGGTTCTTTCTTTGGACAAGAAGGTAATTGTTGAGTAGGAAAGATATATAAGGCTTAAGAAAATATTAGAAAGGAAAAATGCGACTATTTGATTATGTTTATATAAGTAATAGCAGCATAGGAAATATAAATGGCAAATATTTTAATTGTTGATGATTCAAGAACATCAAGAAAAATTTTAAGAAGTATTTTAGAGTCTGCAGGACATACCATCGTGGGAGAAGCTGCAAATGGTGAAGAAGGTGCTAAGTTATTTGATGAATTAAATCCGGATTTAGTAACTTTGGATATTACTATGCCGGTTTTAGATGGTATCGGTGCCTTACAGAAAATAAAGGAAAGTCATCCGAATTCTAAAGCTATTATGGTTACTGCAGCAGGTCAAAAGACTAAGATGGTGGAAGCAGTTAAGTTTGGTGCAGATGAATTTATACCAAAGCCATTTGAACCTGAAAAACTGGTAGCTATCGTAGAAAAGATTATCGGCTAATAATGAAAAAAGACGCTTTTGCGTCTTTTTTTTGATGAAAGAAACCTAAAATCGAGAAAAGATTACAAAATCAATTTACTTTTTTACGGTTTCGTAGTATCATTAAAATGCTATCTTATGATATTTATAAGATGGTACAAAACAACTTACGGAGGTTAGTTATGAGCAATGTAAAGCGTATTTACGTGGAAAAGAAAACAGACTATGCTGTAAAAGCAAACGAATTATTAGAAGAAGTAAAGAGTTATTTAGGGATTGATGTGAAAGAAGCGAGAGTATTGGTTCGCTATGATATTGAAAATCTTTCAGATGAAACCTATAAAAAAGCGTTGGGAACTGTATTCAGTGAACCACCGATAGATATTTTGTACGAAGAGGAAATATCGGTTTCAGAAGATGAAGTCGTATTTTCTGTAGAATACCTGCCTGGACAATTCGACCAGCGTGCAGATTCTGCTGAACAATGTGTAAAGTTATTAAATGAAAAAGAAGAACCAGTCATTAAAACTGCTACTACTTATGTATTAAAAGGAAACATGAGTCAGGATGATGTAGAAAGAATTAAGGCTTATTGTATTAATCCTGTAGATTCCAGACAGGCAAAAGAAGAAAAGCCGGATACTTTAGTAAGCGATTTTAAAGAACCTGATGATGTTTTAATTTTTGATGGATTTAAAAATATGCCGGAAGCAAAGTTAAAAGAATTATATGATTCTTTAGGACTTGCTATGACTTTTAAGGATTTCCTTCATATTCAAAACTATTTTAATAAAGAAGAAAACAGAGACCCTTCCATGACAGAAATTCGTGTTTTGGATACTTATTGGTCTGACCATTGTAGACATACTACTTTCTCTACAGAGTTAAAGAATGTTACTTTTGAAGATGGTTTCTACAAAAAAATCATGGAAGAAACATATGAAAGTTACTTATCTAATAAAGATGAGTTATATAAAGGCAGAGATGACAAGTTCGTGTGCCTTATGGATATTGCATTGATGGCTATGAAAAAGCTAAAGAAAGATGGCAAATTAGATGACATGGAAGTGTCAGACGAAATCAATGCTTGTTCTATCGTAGTTCCAGTGGAAATCGATGGAGTGGAAGAAGAATGGTTAGTAAGCTTTAAGAATGAAACTCATAACCATCCAACCGAAATTGAACCATTTGGTGGAGCTGCTACCTGTCTTGGTGGAGCTATCCGTGACCCATTGTCAGGTCGTTCTTATGTATATCAGGCAATGCGTGTAACTGGTGCTGCAGACCCAACAAAATCTTTAGACCAGACCTTAAAAGGTAAATTACCACAAAGAAAGATTGTAACCGGTGCTGCACATGGTTATAGTTCTTATGGTAATCAGATTGGATTGGCAACCGGCTTGGTAAATGAAGTATATCATCCGGATTACGTTGCTAAGAGAATGGAAATTGGTGCAGTTATGGGTGCTGCTCCAAGAAGATGTGTTAAGAGATTAAACTCAGACCCGGGAGATATGATTATATTACTTGGAGGACGTACCGGACGTGATGGTTGTGGTGGTGCAACAGGTTCTTCCAAAGCTCATACAGAATCTTCTATTGAAACCTGTGGTGCAGAAGTACAAAAAGGAAATCCACCAACAGAAAGAAAGATTCAGCGTTTGTTTAGAAGAGAAGAAGTAGCTTCTTTAATTAAGAAATGTAATGATTTTGGTGCAGGCGGTGTTTCTGTTGCTATTGGTGAATTGGCAGACGGCTTGCATATCTATCTTGACAAAGTACCAAAGAAATATGCAGGTTTGGATGGAACAGAATTAGCCATTTCTGAATCCCAGGAACGTATGGCAGTTGTAGTGGACCCAAAAGATGTAGATGCGATGCTTCGCTATGCAGAAGAAGAAAATTTAGAAGCACTTGTAGTTGCAGAAGTAACAAAAGAGCCTAGACTGGTAATGATTTGGAGAGAAAAAGAGATTGTAAATATCTCCAGAGCATTCCTGGATACTAACGGGGCGCATCAGGAAACAGATGTTGTTGTTACTATGCCAGATGAAAATAAGAATTATTTTAAGACAAAAACAGACGAAACAGATGTAAAGAAGTTATGGCTTGATACCTTAAGTGATTTAAATGTATGTTCACAAAAAGGTCTGGTTGAAATGTTTGATAGTTCCATTGGTGCAGGTACAGTGACTATGCCATATGGTGGTAAGTATCAATTAACACCGATTCAGACAATGATTGCAAAATTGCCTGTATTAAAGGGAAAGACAGATACTGTTACGATGATGAGTTACGGATTCGACCCATATTTATCAAGCTGGAGTCCATATCATGGTTCTGTTTATGCAGTATTAAACTCTGTTGCAAAAATTGCAGCAGCTGGTGGTGATGTTACCAAGATTCGTTTCACGTTCCAGGAATATTTTAAGCGTTTAGGAAATGATGAAAAACGTTGGGGTGAACCATTAAGTGCACTTCTTGGTGCATATGATGCTCAAATGGGCTTAGGACTTCCATCTATTGGTGGTAAGGACAGTATGTCAGGAACCTTTAACGATATTGATGTTCCACCTACATTGGTTTCCTTTGCTGTAGATGTTGCAGAAGGTAAAAATGTAGTTACAAGCGAATTGAAATCTGCTGGTAACATGTTAATTAAGGTAGATGTGAAAAAGAACGAGTATGATATTCCTTCTTACGAAGACGCATTAAACGTTTACGGTAAATTATTTGAGGATATCAAAGAGAAGAAAGTATTATCTTCTTATGTTGTAGGTTTTGGTGGAATCATTGAAGCTGTCAGCAAAATGGCGTTTGGTAATAAGATTGGTGTAAAAATAAATGATTCTTTATCTAAAGAAGAATTAACAGCGAAAGATTATACTTCTGTTATTCTGGAAGTAAAACCTGAAGTTCTTGCTTCTTTAAAGGTTCCATATACTGTAATTGGTGAAACTGTGGCAGAACCACAATTTATTTATCAGGATATGAAACTTGATATGGAAGAGGCAATTAAGGCATGGACGGAAAAATTGGAAGACGTATTCCCAACGGTGTCTGATGTGAAGGAAGAAAAGATTGATATAGCACTTTATGATACAAAGGACATTTATGTTTGCAAGAATAAAGTAGCAGTACCAAAAGTATTTATTCCTGTATTCCCTGGTACAAACTGTGAATATGATTCTGCCAAGGCATTTGAAGCTGCCGGTGCAAAAGTGGAAACCGTAGTATTCCGTAATATGACAGAAGCAGGCATTCGAGAATCTGTAGATGCTTTTGCGAATGGAATCAAAGATGCACAGATTATTATGTTCCCAGGTGGATTCTCTGCAGGTGATGAACCAGATGGTTCTGGTAAATTCATTGCTACCGCTTTCCGTAATGAAAAGATTAAGGAAGAAGTAATGAAATTATTAAATGAAAGAGATGGATTAGCACTTGGTATCTGTAATGGTTTCCAGGCAATTATTAAATTAGGTCTGGTACCATATGGGGAAATCGTAGAACAAAAAGAAGATTCTCCAACGCTTACCATGAACAGTATCGGCCGTCACCAGTCCAAGATGGTTTATACAAAAGTTGTTACCAATAAATCTCCATGGTTACAAAAGGCTGAATTAGGAAAAGTATATTCTATTCCGGCTTCTCATGGAGAAGGAAGATTTGTTGCAAATAAAGAATGGCTTAACAAACTGGCTCAGAATGGACAAATTGCTACAGTATATGTGGATGCAGAAGGAAATCCAACTATGGATGAAGCATATAATATTAACGGCTCTTATATGGCGATTGAAGGTATTACCAGTCCGGATGGAAGAGTGTTAGGAAAAATGGCTCACTCTGAAAGAAGAGGAGATATGGTTGCAGTTAATATCTATGGAGAACAGAATCAAGGTATTTTTGAATCAGGTGTAGAATACTTTAAATAGGGAAAATTACTTTGAAACATTGTTGTTTTATCAGAATGTGGGTATAATGTGACAATAGAAATAACGGATAAATGCGATTTATCCGTTATTTTGACGATAAAATAACAAGAATATAAAATAAATAATTGACACATACTTAAAAATGTACTATAATCACTAGTAGTTGTGAAGAAATGATGTTCGAGTAGTGATTTAGCACAATAAAAGATTCGATTTTAAAGAATCAAATGTGAAAATTCACAACAAAATTGCATAATTTTGTTGACAAACTCACAACTTAATGATATTCTATAGGTGGTGTATGGGACAAGCGAGAGTTCCATTTTAACTACATAAACCAATTAACTTAAAAAAGAAAGAGGTAATGAAAAATGAGAAAAATGAAAAAATTTGTTGCTGTTGGATTATCAGCAATGATGCTAGCAGGAACATTTGCTGCTTGTGGAGATAAGGAAGAATCTACTACAGCTAAAAACACTAGCGGCGGAAGTACAGCAGATGGCGGTACTGTTGAAACTACTACAGTTGATTTAACTGTATGGGGACCACAGGAAGAACAAGAATTCTTAAAGACTCAATGTGAAGCTTTTGATGAAGCTCATGCAGAATGGGAAATTAATTTCACTTATGGTGTATGTTCAGAAGGTGATGCAAAAGATACAGTTACTAAGGACTTAGATGCAGCTGCTGACGTATTCTACTTTGCAAATGACCAGATGAACGTTTTAGTATCAGCTGGTGCTGTAGCAGAATTTGCTGGTACTTACAAAGATCAAATCGCTGCTGTTAATGATGAAGGATTCATGAACACTGTAACTTATGATGGAAAGGTATATGGTGTACCATTCACTTCTAACACTTGGTTCATGTACTATGATAAATCAGTTTACTCTGAAGAAGATGTTAAGTCTTTAGAAACTATGCTTGAAAAAGGAAAGGTTGCTTTCCCATTAAAGAATTCTTGGAATATGCCAGCATTCTACTTAGCTAACGGTACTTTATTTGGTGAAGCTGGTAGTGATGCATCTGCTGGCGTAAGTTTTGCTGATGAAATGGGTGTTGCTACTACTAAGTATCTTGCAGAATTAGTAAAGAATCCTAACTTTGTAGTTGCTGATATGGGTCCAGATCCATTATCACAAGGATGTAGCGCAGTATTCACTGGTTCTTGGTCTGCTAACGATATCAAGGGTATCTTAGGAGATAACATGGGTGTTGCTATTGCTCCTACTGTAACTATTAATGGTACTACTAGCCAAATGAGACCATATGGTGGTTCTAAGTGTATCGGTGTTAACTCTAAGACTTCTGAAAGAGGAAATCAGGCTCCTGCTACTGCTTTAGCTGTATTCTTAGGAAGTGAAGAAGTTCAAAAAGCTAGATACGAAGCTAGACAAATCAACCCAACTATCGCATCTATCGAAACAGGAAGCGATATCGCAGCAGTTGAAATTCAACAAATGCAAAATTCTTTCCCTCAACCAATGATCGTAGAAATGAACAACGTTTGGGGTCCATTCGGAACTATGGGTGAAGAATTAGCAAATGGTGACGTAAACGACGGAAACGCTGAAGAAAAGACTAAGAAGATGGCTGAAAATATGGTTGCTTCTGGACTATAATTCAAAGTGATGTGTTAATAATTCATCTGATTTAGATGTTAATAAGAATGCTTCATTAGTGTAATGACTAGTGAAGCATTTTTATCACAAAGATATTATATTAAGGAGGAAATGACGTGGCTATTTTTGGAAAGAAAAAACCAAGTCCTTTTTATGAGATACCGGTAACAGAAGCGTTAACTAAAGGTGATATCTTGTGTAAATTAAGTGCTGTTGTTATGGGACTTAGTAATATTTGCCGTAAACAGATAATAAAAGGTTTGATTTTCTTAGCTGTTGAGGTGGCATATATTTACTATATGGTTACCTTTGGATTTGGTGCCTTGGGTGATTTGGTTACTTTAGGTACACAAGAACAAGGAACTAGATTGAATCCAGAAACTTCTTTGATGGAAACTGTATTTGGCGATAACTCCATGTTATGTTTATTATATGGTGTTATAACCATATTCATTTCTCTTACTTTCTTCTTTGTATGGAGAGAAACTGTAAAATCTGGATATCATGTGTACATTTTAAAGAGAGAATATAGAGAAATTCCAACTTTCTTAGATGATGTAAAACAATTGTTTAATAAGAATATGCATAAGACATTCTTATTTTTCCCATTGCTTGGTATTATTGTATTTACCATAATGCCATTGGTATTTATGATTTTAATGGCATTTACCAATTATGATAGAGATCATCCGGTTCCAGGTAAGCTTTTTGACTGGGTAGGTCTTGTGAATTTTAAAACAGCTCTTGACTTTGGTGGTGACTTTGGTAAGACATTCTGGCCGGTACTTGGCTGGACGATTGTATGGGCGATTTTTGCTACATTCTTAAATTATATTTTTGGTATGATTTTAGCGATTTTAATTAATCGTAAGGGTACTCGTTTTAAAGCATTCTGGAGATTTATCTTCGTATTAACTATTGCAGTACCTCAGTTCGTATCATTGCTTATCATTAGAACGATGTTGCAACCGGAAGGTGCAGTAAATGTATTGCTTCGTAATCTGAATCTGATAGGTGAGTCAGAGTCCCTTCCATTCTTTACTAATGTTACATGGGCTCGTGTTACCATTATCATTGTAAACTTATGGGTAGGTATTCCTCACTCTATGTTGACTTGTACTGGTGTACTTCAGAATATTCCTGCTGATTTATATGAATCTGCACAGGTGGATGGTGCTAATGCATTTATTACATTCTGGAAGATTACATTACCATATATGTTATTTATTACAGCACCAAGTTTGATTACAGCATTTATTGGTAATATTAATAACTTTAATGTAATTTACTTATTAAGTGGTGGTAGTCCACAAACTTCTGACTACTATAGAGGAACAGCAGGTAAGACGGACTTGCTGGTTACATGGCTGTATAAATTAACGATTGATAACTCGGATTTCTGTTATGGTGCGGTTATCGGTATTTTAATCTTCGTTCTTTCTGCTACTTGTTCACTGGCCGTATATCGAAATACCGGCTCATATAAAAACGAGGAGGAATTCCAATAATGAGTAATAATACCAAGACAAAATCTATGTCACAAAAAAGGTTTGCTTCTAATTTAGTTGTGCATATTATTCTTTCCATTATGGCAATTATTTGGGTACTTCCGCTTTTATGGGTAATTTTAACATCTTTCCGTGAGGAAGGTGGTTCACAGGTAAATTATATTTTACCAAAGGGTTATACTTTAAATAATTATAAGAATATTCTTACAGATACCAGTATCATTAACTTCCCAAAATGGTTTTTGAATACTTTTATCGTAGCAATTTTTACATGTATTTTTTCAACTTTCTTTACTTTATCCGTTGCGTACACAATGTCAAGATTACGTTTTAAGTTGCGTAAAACATTTATGAATATTGCCTTGATTTTAGGTATGTTCCCAGGATTCATGTCTATGATCGCTGTGTACTATATCTTAAAGGGTATTGGTTTAACTGAAGGTAATTTGAAATTATTGGCTTTAGTAATTGTTTATTCCGCAGGTACCGGACTTGGTTTCTATACCGCGAAAGGTTTCTTTGATACCATTCCTAAAGCTTTGGATGAGGCAGCATATATCGATGGTGCGACAAAGTTTCAGGTATTCTGGAAGATTACAGTTCCACTATCAAAACCAATTATTGTACAAACAATTTTAACATCTTTTATGGCTCCGTGGTTAGACTTTATCTTCGCTAAGGTTATTTGTGGCGCGGATACAAGTTGTTACACTGTAGCGATTGGTTTATGGAGTTTACTGGAAAGAGAATATATATATAAGTTCTTTACACAATTTGCCGCAGGTTCTGTTTTAGTATCCATTCCGGTATCTATCTTATTTATTAAGATGCAGAAATACTATGTGGATGGTTTATCAGGTGCCGTAAAGGGTTAAAGAATTTATACCAAAATGGATGTATGTGTGTGCATACATCCATTTTAAAATAGGAAAGAAATAATTCTTGAAATGGAGAGTAATATGAAAAAATTTTTAGCAATGGTACTTACTGCTGCATTGTTCTTGACGGGTTGTGGAACAGGTGAGGGAAGTAAGCAAAAAGAAGAAAAAGAAAATGAAATCCCTTTGAATATCATTGATGATAAGTATCGTAATTATTATGAAGTATTTGTTTATTCTTTTTATGATAGCGATGGAGATGGAATTGGTGACCTTAAGGGATTAACAGAAAAATTAGATTATATTAATGATGGTGATGACACTACAGATACAGACCTTGGAATGAATGGTATTTGGTTGATGCCAATTATGCCTTCTACCACATATCATAAATATGATGTAACAGATTATTATGATATTGATAAGGACTATGGAACAATGGATGATTTTAAAGCATTTATGGAAGAATGCAATAAGAGAGATATCCATGTTATCATTGATTTGGTAATTAATCATACTTCTTCAAAACATGAATGGTTTACGACTGCTACAGATTATCTTAAGACTTTAGAAGCAGGGGAAGAACCGGATGCTACGGTATGTCCGTATGTAGATTACTATCATTTTACAAGAGAACCGGAAGGTAGCAGCTATTACCAGGTAAGTGGGACCCAGTGGTATTATGAAGCACCATTCTGGAGTGAAATGCCTGATTTAAATTTAGGCAATGAGGCAGTACGCAAGGAAATTGAAGACATTGTATCGTATTGGATGGATTTAGGTGTAGCCGGATTCCGTCTAGATGCAGCAAAGGAATATTATTCCGGACAGACAGGAAAGAATATTGAAGTATTATCCTGGTTTAATGACTATGTAAAGAGTATTGATGAAGATGCTTATATTGTCGCAGAGGTATGGAATGAATTTGGTACCTTTTCACAATATTATGAAAGCGGAATTGACAGTGTATTTAATTTTGCTTTTGCTGATTCCAGTGGTATTATCACAAGTAGTTTATATCAGAGTACTGGACAAAAATATGGTCAAAGTACAGTGACCGTTCAAGAAAAATTATCTGCTATAAATCCAGATTATATCGATGCCCCATTCTTTACAAACCATGATATGGCAAGAGCAGCGGGATATTTTAATGGTGAATTTGCAGAGCAGCAAACTAAGATGGCTGGTGCAATGAATTTATTAATGTCAGGAAATGCCTTCTTATATTATGGTGAAGAATTGGGAATGTCAGGTTCCGGAAGAGATGAAAATAAACGTGCACCTATGTATTGGTCCTCAGATGAATCCACTGAGGGAATGTGTGATGGTCCAAGTGCCATGGAGACAGTTAAGCATAAGTATGGAAGTTTAGAAGAACAGATGGAAGATGAGAATTCAATCTATAATTTCTATAAAGAAATTATTAAGATTAGAAATCAGAATCCAGAGGTTGCAAGAGGTACAGTTACTTATTTAGATGAAGTAACAGACACTAATATTTGTGCCGTTAAGAAAGAATATAATGGCAGTGATATTGTAATTTTAATGAATCTTGCAAAGGAAGAAAAGTCTGTATTGTTAGACCAGACTGTCTATGGAGAATATAAAATTGTTGGGGCAGTTGAGGCTGCAGAAGGAACAGAAATTAAAATGCAGGAAGATAACACCATCGTGTTACCTGCATATAGCGTGGTAGTTTTAAAAAAATAGAAATAAAAGCGCAGTTATGATAAAGCATACTCCAGATGTTAGAAAAGACAGTCTAATATCTGGAGTTTTGTTTGTTATGTTGTACTGTATTCTTTCGTTGCTGTTCATGTGTGAGCAGTAACCAGTAATCTTCTTTTGTTTAAAAATCCACGAATTTTTCTTGAGGCTTGGCACGAAATATGTTAAAATGTATTATATATAAAAATTGATGTGTAGGGGTACATATGAATTTTTTAAATTGTCGACGGAGGGTGATTGTATGGCAAAAGACAAGCAAAAGAAAGCAAAGGAAAGTACAAAAACCGAATTGAAAGAAAATAAGAAAGAGCGTAAGAAAATAAAGAAAAAAGAAGCAAAGTCTAATTTGGAAGCGAAGACTACCAAGGGTTCAGGTAAGGTACGTTTTATCAATAGTATTAAGGCGAAATTATTACTTGCGATTTTAGTTCCTGTTTGCTTTATTGTATTTTTAGGTGTTACTTCTTATACGAAAGCAGCGAATAGTTTGAATTCTTCTTATAAGGATTCTTCAGAAACATCTATCAGTATGACTAGTGAGTATTTATATTTTATTGTAAATACGGTTCGCGCAGAGTACAACCAGTACATAAATAATTCTGAGATTGATGATTATGTAAACGGTAAATTAGAAGGCATGATAATGGAAAAGAGAAGGTATGAAACTTATCAGGCAGAATTTCGTACTAATATTTCCGGTACTTCATTTTTAACGGGTGTTCATGTGCTTGCGGATAAAGCACCATCAATTTTTACACCGATTGGAAATAATTATGATGATGACATTGCTACTTATTCAGAAGTGGCATCGTCTACCGCAGGACAACTGGCAGATTCCGATAATTCCAGATATTTTTTAGTTGGAAAACTAGAAAGTGTTGATGAAAAATCAGGTGTTTTAGCCACAGACTATTCTTTCCGAATGATTCGTAGAATGCCAAGTTCAGAAGGTTATCTGATTGTTGATTTGGATAATGCGTTAGTGTTAGATTTGCTGACAAAGTTAGAAGCTGGAGAAGGTAGTTATGCAGCTCTTATTACAGAGGATGGATATGAAATTACTTCAACAGAAGTAGAAAAAACGATTTTTGCGGATAAGAGTTTTTATCAGGATTTCTTAAGCTCTGAAGAAGAAATTATTACAAAAGACGTAGAGTTTGAAGGGGCATCTTATATTTTTGTAGCTAGTAAAATCAAAGGAACAACGGCATGTGTTGCTACTTTAGTTCCTCAAACTACAGTTACAGCGAAAGCCATTGAAATTAAAAATACCACCATTTTGGTTGTTATTATTGCAGTTATTTTTGCATCTTTGATTGGATTAATTGTATCCACTGGAATCAGCTCTGCCATTTCTCATATGTTGAAGCAGACGAAAAAGGTTGCAGAAGGAGATTTAACAGTTACAGTAGCGACAAAGAAGAAGGATGAATTCCATATTCTTGCCAATGGCTTATCCAGCATGATTGCACATACCAAGCACTTAATTGCGAAGGTTGAGGGTATTTCTAAGAATCTTGTGGATTCCGTAGATGCAGTAACAAATTCTGCTACCGTTATTTATGATGCCTCAGACCATATCCATGGTGCTGCAGGAGAAATCGAGGCTGGTGTAAATCAACAGGCAGATGAATCTGTGTCATGTTTGAACCAGATGGATTCCTTGTCCCATAAACTTGAAAAATTAAATCAGAATACGAAGATTATCAATGAAATTGTTCATGTAACAGCAGGTGCGGTTGGCGATGGTGTTTATAATATGGACAGCTTGAATAAAAAGACACAGTCAACTACTTCTATTACTAAGAATGTGATTGAAACCATCCAATTATTGGAAGTAAAATCCCGTTCTATCGGTGCTATTGTAAGTGCCATTGATGACATTGCAGAACAGACTAATTTATTATCATTAAATGCTTCGATTGAGGCTGCCAGAGCCGGAGCCGCAGGAAAAGGATTTGTGGTAGTTGCAGATGAAATCAGAAAGTTAGCAGAACAATCTTCTATTTCTGCAAACAAGATTGAAGAAATTATTGATGAAATCGTTGATAGTACCTCTAAAGCAGTGGAAATTGCCATGGAAGCGCAGGAAATCGTACATGAGCAGGAAATTGCGGTAAGCAGTACTACCACTTCATTTGAAAACATTGATCATCAGATTAAAAAGTTATCTGAGGCTTTAGAAGATATCTTAGCCAGTGTGCAGGAAATTGATTCTGCTAGAATCCAGACCTTGGCTGCTATCGAAAATATATCAGCAGTTTCAGAAGAAAATGCAAGTGCATCTACTACAGTAAATGATGCGGCAGCAAAACAGTTAGATATGGTAGTACAGCTTGAAGAAACCGCCAAGATATTATCAGAACACGCGCAGGAATTATCAGAATCTATCAAACAGTTTAAAGTACGATAGGGAATGATGCTTTAAGGTTTCGTGAAATTAATATAATAAAAATGGTTTTTACTTCTTATATAGGAGTAGAAACCATTTTTTATTTCTTATAACACTTATTATAGCGTTAAGATATGAGAATGATGTTAGAAATTCCTTGAATTTGTTATGAAATAAAAAAAGGGAAAAATAATTTCGTGTTGAATATTATATATAGACACGTTTTTTGGGGAGAAAATAGAGGAGGAAAAATATTGACACTAAGGGAAAAAAATGAACTAAGAGAAAAAACATTTTTAAGTTCATATGCAACTTTAAGTGCAGAATCAAAAGGAAGAAAAAGAGAAGAAGTTCCTTGCGAGATGCGAATGTGTTTTCAACGGGATAGGGATAGAATTATTCATTGTAAGTCTTTTCGAAGGTTAAAGCATAAGACTCAGGTTTTTTTATCACCGGAAGGGGACCATTATCGGACAAGACTTACCCATACTTTGGAAGTGTCGCAGATTGCCAGAACCATAGCCAGGGCATTAATGCTAAACGAAGATTTAACGGAGGCCATAGCCCTTGGACATGATTTAGGACATACTCCTTTTGGACATGCCGGAGAAAGAGCATTGAATCATGTGGCAAAAGAAATTGGATTTGAGCATAGTAAACAAAGTATTCGTGTGGTAGAACGTTTAGAGCAAAAAGGAAAAGGATTAAATTTGTGTTTTGAAGTACTGGATGGAATTGAAAATCATCAGACAAAGTCCATGCCTTCTACTTTGGAAGGAAAAGTGGTACGGTTAAGTGATAAGATAGCATATATTAATCATGACATTGACGATGCCATTCGTGGAAAGATTATCTGTGAAGAAGATATTCCAAAAGAATATAAAGAAATTTTGGGAAATACCACGAAATCCAGATTAAATACTATGATTTCAGATATTATAAATAATTCTTACGAAAAAAGTGATATTGTAATGTCAGAGCAGGTTTCCAATGCTATGGTGGGAATAAGAAAGTATATGTTTTCCAATGTGTATACCAGTCCGGTAGCAAAAGGAGAAGAAGGAAAAGCGGTAGAACTTGTTACAATGTTGTATCAATATTATTTCCAACATTTAAATGAGTTACCGAAAGAGTATCAGGAGATGCTAGTAGAAGGAGAACAAGCAGAACAGGTAGTATGTGACTATATTGCAGGAATGACAGATAATTATGCCATTTCTGTATTTCGGAGCATTTTTGAACCGAAATCATGGAAATAAGTAGCAAGAACAGTTGAAATGAGGTGATGGAGTGTTTTATTCTGATGAATTTGTGGAACAAGTTCGTTCTGAAAATGATATTGTAGATATTATTTCCAGTTATGTTTCTTTGAAAAAAAAGGGTAGTAGCTGGATGGGATGTTGTCCATTCCACCATGAAAAAACTCCATCTTTTTCAGTTAGTAAAGAAAAGCAGATGTATCATTGCTTTGGTTGCGGTGTTGGTGGCAATGTCTTTACATTTTTAATGGAATATGAGAGTTATTCTTTTCCGGAGGCAATTGAGTATCTGGCAGAAAAAGTTCATTTACCTTTGCCTACGAAGGAATTGTCGGAGAAAGAAAAAAGAGAAGCGGATTATAAATCTGCTTTAAAAGAGTTAAACAAAGAGGCTGCCAATTATTTTTATCTCTTATTAAAAAGTCAGAGAGGAAATACGGCAAGGGCTTATTTTGAACAGCGTGGACTAGCAGAAGAAACCATAAAAAAATTTGGATTGGGGTATTCTGATGTTTACAACAATGATTTGTATTTATATTTAAAGAAAAAAGGGTATAAAGACGATTTATTAAAGGATTCTGCTTTGGTTACCATCAATGAAAAGGGTGGTATGGATAAATTCTGGAACCGTGTAATGTTTCCGATTTTGGATTTACAGGGAAAAGTAATCGGTTTTGGAGGAAGAGTATTAGGGGAGGGTGAACCTAAATATTTGAACTCAGCCGAAACCAAAATCTTTGATAAAAGCAGAAACTTATATGGAATGTATCTGGCGAAAAGTTCCCGGCGGGATGGATATATCTTATGTGAGGGTTACATGGATGTGATTTCCATGCACCAGTATGGTTTTGATAATGCGGTAGCATCCTTGGGTACTGCTTTTACGGTAAGGCAGGCTATGTTGTTAAAACGCTATACGGAGCAGGTATATCTTGCCTATGATAGTGATGGGGCAGGTGTAAAGGCTGCTTTAAGAGCCATTCCGATTTTAAAAGAGGTGGGTATAAAGGCAAGAATTATTAATATGAAGCCATATAAAGACCCGGATGAATTTATGAAAAACTTAGGACCGGAAGAATTTGAACTGCGAATTAAAAAGGCAGAAAGCAGTATAATGTTTGAAGTCAGAGTCTTATCTGAAAAGTACGATTTTACTGACCCGGAAAACAAAACCGCTTTTTATCATGCAGTTGCCAAAAAATTAGCTACCATACCGGAACCTTTGGAGCGAAGAAGCTATATACAGGCGGTATCGAATCAATACCAACTGCCGGAAAAGGAATTAGAAAATCTGGTAAATTCCTATGGACAGGTAGTTCAAAGGGAAGAAATTCAAAATCAGATAAAAGAGGTTCAGGCGGAAGAAAGAGCAAAGCAAAAAGCGGATAAGACAGAAGATGTATATAAATTATTATTGACCTGGTATATTAACCAGCCGATTTTGTTTGATAAATTAAAGGAGTTGATTACTCCGAAAGATTTTTTGGAACCATTTTTTCACCATTTGGCTGAGGAGCTGTTTTTACAATATAATGAGAAAGCAGAAGTAAATCCCGCAGCTATTTTAAATCAATATACCCAGATTGAGGAACAAAGGAAAGCTGCAGATATCTTTCAAACGACTTTGAAACTTGAGCCGGATGCCAAGGATAATGATAAGGCACTTACGGATATCGTAAAGAAGGTGAAGTTAAGCAGTATTGAGCAT
This sequence comes from Lachnospiraceae bacterium, assembly GCA_017416505.1. The sequence continues at coordinate 98,741 of JAFQCI010000147.1, read as the reverse complement.
GAACTTGCCAATACAGAAGATTGGAACCGATGTCAGCAGTTAATGCAACAAAAGAAGGAGATTTTGAAACTGAATCTGGTTTTAAATCCATAAAAATATGTAATAATTATAATTGAGATAAAGGAAGGTCAAAACAATGGATGAAGCACAAGTAAAGTTGACAGAGAAATTAAAGGAGATTTTGGAAGTTGCAAAGAAAAAGAAAAATGTTCTTGAATATTCAGAAGTGAACGAATATTTTCGTGAAATAGAACTTTCTCCGGAACAGATGGAGCATATTCTGGAATATTTAGAAGAAAATGGAGTAGATGTTTTAACCATTACAGAAGACGATGCAGACGATATGTCCTTTGATGATATTGAAGAAACCGAAGAAATTGATATTTCAGTACCGGATGGAATCAGCATTGAAGACCCTGTGCGTATGTATTTAAAGGATATTGGTAAGGTTCCACTTCTTAGTGCAGAAGAAGAAATTGAATTGGCGAAAAGAATGGAAAATGGGGACGAGCAGGCAAAGAAAAAATTAGCAGAAGCCAATCTTCGTCTTGTAGTTAGTATTGCCAAAAGATATGTCGGACGTGGAATGTTGTTTTTGGATTTAATTCAAGAAGGTAATTTAGGTTTGATTAAAGCCGTTGAAAAATTTGATTATACCAAAGGTTACAAATTCAGTACCTATGCTACATGGTGGATTCGCCAGGCGATTACAAGAGCCATTGCAGATCAGGCTCGTACCATTCGAATTCCGGTTCATATGGTGGAAACCATTAATAAATTAATTCGTGTTCAAAGACAATTATTACAGGAATTAGGAAGAGAACCATCTCCGGAAGAAATTGCAGAACAGATGAATATGCCAGTGGATAGAGTAAGAGAAATCTTAAAGATATCTCAGGAACCGGTTTCTTTAGAAACACCGATTGGTGAAGAAGAGGACAGCCATTTAGGTGATTTTATTCAGGATGAAAATGTACCTGTTCCGGCAGAAGCAGCAGCATTTACCTTATTAAAAGAGCAGCTTGTGGAAGTATTGGATACTTTAACAGAAAGAGAAAAGAAAGTTCTTACTTTAAGATTTGGTCTGGATGATGGAAAGGCCCGTACCTTAGAGGAAGTTGGAAAAGAATTTGATGTTACCAGAGAGCGTATTCGTCAGATTGAAGCCAAGGCACTAAGAAAATTAAGACATCCAAGCAGAAGTAGAAAGTTAAAAGATTATTTGGAGTAAAATAGGAAGGATAGAAGATACTGTTAGTTTAAATGTTGTTTTTGTTATAATTAAAATAAAGAGAACGTATATTTGAAGAGGCAGTTTTTATCAGGTAGTAAATATGCAGGAATTATCAAAACGACTTTTGACCGTTGCAAGTATGGTAGAGAAAGGCAGTGTGGTTGCAGATATTGGGACGGACCATGCATACATTCCCATTTATCTTGTAGAGCAGGGGATTTGTGAAAAAGCCATTGCCATGGATGTAAATCCCGGTCCCTTGGAAAGAGCAAAAGAGCATATTTCGGCTTCTGGGCTTTTAGAACAGATTTTAACCAGACTTTCCGATGGTTTAAAAGAACTTTCGGAAGAAGAGGCAGATACTTATGTTATTGCCGGAATGGGAGGGCCTTTGATGGTCTCTATTTTGAGACATCGGATGGATTTAATCATAAAAGGGAAAACGTTGATTCTGCAACCCCAGTCTGAAATTCATGAAGTAAGGGAATTTTTGATTCAAAACCACTATGAAATCATAAAAGAAGAAATGTTTTATGATATGGAAAAGACCTATGTTGCAATGAAGGCAGTAAAAAGGGAAGAAGCTGTAACAGCCTATACGAAAGTGCAGTACATATTTGGAAAACTGCTATTGGAAAACTCAAATCCCGTATTATTTGAATACTTGCAAAAACAAAAGACGGTTTATGGGCAGTTGGTTTTAAGATTTGAAGAAACTGTAACAGAGCAGACTAAACTGCGGAAAGCAGAATGTGAACAGATGTTAGAATATATTGACGAGGCACTAAAATATTATGAAATGTAAAGACGTTATTGCGGAATTAGAAAAACTTTCTCCTAGAGAATATGCTATGGAATGGGACAATGTAGGACTTTTGGTAGGGAAGGAGGACAGTGAAGTAAAAAGAATTTTACTGGCGTTAGACCCTACATTGGAAGTGATTCAAAAAGCGGTGGAAGTAAAAGCAGATATGCTGATTACCCATCATCCTTTGTTATTTTCTCCTATAAAAAGAATTACTCCTAAGGATGCCATAGGAAAAAAGCTTTATTTACTGATGGAACATGGAATTTCCTGCTATGCCATGCATACGAATTTTGATGTTTTAGGAGGAATGGCAGATATAGCGGGGGATAAGCTGGGCTTAAAGAGGCAGGAACCTTTGGAAGAAACAGCGGTTTTAGATGGAGAGCCGCTGGGTATTGGTAAAGTAGGGGAATTACAAGAAGAAGTAAGCATTAAGGAACTGGCAGAGAAGGTAAAAACTATGTTTGCTTTGGATACGGTTATGGTATATGGAGATGTAAAGCAGAAAGTGAAACGTGTTGCGATTTCTCCGGGTTCTGGGAAAAGTATGATAAAAGAAGCTAAGAAAAAAGCAGTGGAAGTATTAATTACTGGAGATATTGGGCATCATGAAGGAATTGATGCTGTGGAAATGGAGGTAGCGGTAATTGATGCGACTCATTATGGACTGGAAAAGATTTTTATGAATTTTCTTCAGGAATATTTAAAAAAGGTATGTAGTGAAGTAGAGATTATTTCCAGCAATCAGGAGGCTCCGGTTCAGTTCTTGTAAAATTAAAAAGTAGAAAATAGAACTAAAAATAACAGGAAAGGAAATCAGTGAATATTTCTTAATGATTCATTGTGTTGGGTGTAGCTATGAAGGTAAAGGTAGAAGAAAAAGAAATTACAGTATTACCACATCAGACTTTATTAGATGTGAAGAATCAAATGAATGTAGAATGTAAGGGCGATATTGTATTAGCTTACATGAATGGAAGACTTTGCGAACTTTCGAAAGAAGTAGAGGAAGATGCCCAAATTGAATTTATTGGTACTGATACTAATACAGGAAATCTGACATACCGTAGAAGTGCAACTTTGCTTATGTTAAAAGCGTTCTATGATGTATTTGACAAGAATCTGGACATTCAAATTCGTGTTATGTATTCTCTTAGCAAAGGTTATTATTGTGAAGTTTTAGATAAGAAGATAGTTCTTACGAAGGATATTCTGGCAAAAGTAAAGGCTAGAATGGACGAATTGGTAGCATTAGACATTCCAATCGAAAAAGAAATTCTAGGTACGGATGAGGCAATTAGTGTTTTTGCCAAAAATAAAATGTTTGATAAAGAAAATTTATTTAAATACCGCCGTGTTTCTAAAGCGAATATTTATAAAATTGAAGATTATCAGGATTATTATTATGGTTATATGGTGCCTAGTACCGGATATATTAAGTATTACGAATTATATTTGTACGAGGGTGGTTTTGTTCTTCAAATGCCAACCAAAGAAGAACCAAAAGTCATTCCTGAATTTAAGCCACAACATAAGTTGTTCTCTGTATTAAAACAGTCAGAAAACTGGTCAAAGATGTTAGAAGTTGATACGGTGGGAGCTTTAAATGATGCTATTGCCAATGGAAAGTTTAATGATTTGATTTTGGTACAGGAAGCATTACAGGAGAAAAATATTGCTGAAATAGCAGAGGATATTTGTAAAACAAAGAAACGGATTGTGTTAATTGCAGGTCCTTCTTCTTCCGGTAAAACTTCTTTTTCTCATCGTTTGAGCATACAACTTAGAGTTTTGGGCATGAATCCTCATCCGATTGCGGTGGATAATTACTTTTTGGATAGAGAAAAAACACCATTGGATGAATTCGGTAATATTAATTATGAAGATATCGAAGCCATTGACCTTGAGAAATTTAATAATGATATGTTAGATTTACTGGCAGGAAAGACCGTACAAATGCCTACCTTTAATTTTGTCACTGGAAAACAGGAATATAAGGGAGATTTCTTAAAAATTGGTGCGGATGATATTTTAGTCATTGAAGGTATTCATGGACTAAATAACCGATTGACAGAGAAGTTGACGAATGATAGTAAATATCGTATTTATATCAGTGCCTTAACTCAGCTTAATGTAGATGAGCATAACCGCATTCCAACCACAGACGGAAGATTGATTCGAAGAATGGTTAGAGATGCAAGAACCAGAGGTACTACGGCAAGAAAAACCATTCATATGTGGGAGTCGGTTCGTCGTGGAGAGGAAAGATACATCTTCCCATTCCAGGAAAATGCTGATGCAATGTTTAATTCCGCATTGATATATGAGTTATGTATATTAAAACAGTATGCAGAACCAATTCTATTCTCTATTCCAAAAGATTGTGAAGAATATTTTGAGGCAAAGAGAATATTAAAATTCCTAGATTACTTCTTAGGAACTTCCAGTGATTTAATACCGAATAATTCTATTTTAAGAGAATTTATCGGTGGTAGTTGTTTTAAAGTTTAGATATTGACAAATGAAAAAAAATATTAGATACTTAAACAGGTTGAAAATGAGTCGGATAAATGATTGCGGCTGCGAAACCGAAAGGTTGCAGGTGAGGAAAGTCCGGGCTTCATAGGGCAGGGTGCCGGATAACGTCCGGTGGAGGCGACTCCCAGGCTAGTGCAACAGAAATAAACCGCCAGGACATTTATGGACTGGTAAGGGTGGAAAGGCGAGGTAAGAGCTCACCGCTGTCTTGGTAACAAGGCAGGCTCTGTAAACCCCACTCGAAGCAAGACCGAATAAAAGGCGATACGGCTGCCCGTCGTGCCTTGAGGTAGGTCGCTTGAGCCTATTGGCAACAATAGGTCTAGATAGATAATCATTCACGACATAACCCGGCTTATCGTCCGACTCATATTCTTGTTTAGATAGTATGGAAAGTCCTTTTTAAAATTAGAAAAAGGGCTTTTTTTGTTACAGAAAGAAAGATATCAAAAACTTACTGATAGCTTAAAAGTTTTAATGAATATTTTAAAAGAAACGTAAGATTTTCTTAAAGATTAAAGATGCAAATTATGGTAATATAATGCTAGTTTGTTGGAAAGGATGGTAAACATGAATGATACAACCATATTAGTTGTGGATGATGATAAGGAAATTGCTGATTTAATTAAAATTTACCTGGAAAATGATGGGTTTCAGGTATTGATTGCAGACAATGGAGTAAAGTGCTTAAAGATGTTAGAAAGCCATCAGGATATAAAACTTTTGATTCTGGATATTATGATGCCAGAGATGGATGGACTTTCTGTATTAACCAGAATCCGAAAAAATAATAACATTCCTGTTATTTTGCTTAGTGCAAAATCAGAAGACATGGATAAGATAAACGGTTTCGGAATGGGAGCTGACGATTATGTAACCAAACCTTTTCATCCCTTGGAGCTGATAGCCAGAGTGAAATCACAATTAAAACGATATGTAAACATCAATCTAGGAGCAAAACAGGAAGAAAGTGATGAGATTGTAATCAAAGAATATCGTTTAAATAAACAAAATCATACGGTGTACCGTTATGATGAACTACTGAAATTAACTCCTATTGAATTTGATATTTTTTATCTGCTGGCTTCGAATCCTGGTAAGGTTTTTAGCACAGAAGAAATTTTTGAACAGGTTTGGAAAGAAAAATCCTATGAAGTCGGAAATACCGTTATGGTACATATTCGAAGGTTAAGAGAAAAAATTGAATCTGATACTAGGAATCCCCAAATATTAAAAACAGTCTGGGGGGTAGGTTATAAAGTTGAAGACGAATAATTATCAATCCATCCGGTTAAAAATGCTTTGGTATGCTTTGATTAGTATTATTTTAGCCATTATCAGTATGGTAATCGTAATGTTTATTGGATTGCATATCAGAGAAAAAATATTAATGGATAGTATTTATGAAGACCACATTTTTGAGTCAGAACATTTTAAAGAGATTTTAAAAAAGCCATTTTTATCTGAAAAAATGTATATGGATGTCGTTTTTTTATTTGGCTTTGTGATTATTTTCTTTGCACTGTACTATCTGTTAATTTCAAGAAAAATGGTAGATGGACTTAGAAATATTTCGAAGGCAGTGGAAAAGATAAAGGAAGGAAATTTTGAGATTGAGCTTGGATTAGAAGGAAATGACGAAGTTACTGCGTTAGCTCAGTCTGTATCGGAAATGTCAGAGGAAATAAAGGCAATGATGGTGAATCAGAAGCGGCTGGAACAGGAAAAAGATGATTTAATTACCAGTGTTGCTCATGATTTAAGAACCCCTCTTACTTCCATACTAGGTTATCTGGATTTGATTTTAGATAATCATGAAATCTCTGCTGAAGAAAAGCTGAAATATCTTACCATTGTAAATAAGAAATCCATGCAGTTGAAAAAACTGATAGAAGAGTTGTTTGATTATACAAAATATTCGAAAAACCAAATGGTACCTAAGAAGATGAAATTGGATATTACCAAATTTATGGAACAGATTGTGGAGGAATTTTATCCGTCCTTTTATGAGAATCAAATTGAGGTTTCCACAAACTTTCCAACGAAAAGTATATTTATTGATGCAGATGGAGATTTATTGGCAAGAGCCATTGGTAATATTTTAAATAATGCTGTAAAGTATGGTGCAGATGGAAAACAGATTATTATAAGCATGAAAGAGGTAAAATCCAAAATTAAGATTTCGATTATTAATTTTGGTCAAATTATACCGGAAGAAGATATTGATAAGATTTTCGATAGATTCTTTCGGGTAGAGCAATCCAGAAGTGAAAAAACTGGAGGAACCGGTTTGGGACTGGCAATTGCAAAAAGTATTTTTGAATTACATGAAGCCAATGTGGAAGTCACAAGTGGTGAGGAGGGAACTGAGTTTTTAATTACATTTCATAAAAGAGAAGAAAGGAAGGACATAAAGGTTGAAAGAAATGAATAAAAGAAAGGAAAAGTGCAAATTGCCCACTCTTTCAACCTACCTTATATGGGCAGTTTCGTAAGTAGTCTTGCGAAATGCATGGGTATAAAAATGAAAATGAAAACATGGAAACGAAAATTAATTAGCATTTTGATGATGCTGTTAATTATGACATTGAATGGGTCAGTCGTTATGGCGGAGGATGAAAAAAAGAAGGATGGAGATTATTCCATTCAAAATACTTCAGATGGAAAATACAACGATGATGGAACTCTTTCTATAACTTTAAAGATTGATAGTAATAAAGAAGACTTTAATGGAAGTATTAAATTGTATGTTGGGAATACAGACTGGAGTGATTATACTTCCATCGCTTATGAAAAACCAATTTCCATTGAAAAAGGAAAGGCAAAGGAAATTGTATTTGAAGTAGGATACAATCAGGAATGCAATGGAAAGCTCTGGTATGAATTAATCGATGAAGAAGGCAATGTAGTTTATGATGAAGAAGGAGCACTTACCTTAGGTCAATCAGGCATGGGTATGACCATGGGTGTTCTTACAGATGATTTTAGTAAGTTTGCCTTTCTAAATGAAGGTGGAACGTTTTCTCTTGAATTATGGTCAGAGCGTGTAAGTTTTACTGTAAACGGTTTGGACGAAACAACATTTCCAGCGGATAGAAGTGCAATAAATGAATACGATTTTCTTTTCATAGACCAGTTTTACACCGATAAGCTAAGTGAAGAGCAAATGGATGCCTTATTACAGTGGTTAAAAAATGGTGGTATGTTGTTTATGGGGACAGGAGCTAATGCTGTGGATACCTTATCCGGATTTGATGGAACGGATTTTGGGGTGCAATTGACAGCATCGGCAGAAGAGCAGGAAATTCATTTGACAGAACAGGGAAGAAATGATTACGAATATAGTTTGTGTGGTGCATTTCTTAATGAAGGAGACCTTTATGCAACTGTAAATTGCAGTGGACTGGATGTAGATGCTGATGTTACTTCATATTTAAATTCTGACGTATTGGATATTCCCTTTATTGTAAGAACATATGGCGCTGGATATGCGTTTGTTTATCCTTTTTCGTTTACAGAAGAAACAATGTCTGCTTCTATGAAAAAGGCTATTTTAGGAGCAACCACTTTATATACTTATAGTCAAAGAGTTGTGGATACGTTAGATGAGGCATATTACAGCTATTATGATAACTATGCACTCCGCAATGCACAAAGTTTATTAAATGATATTAAGATTCCAAATGCCACCCTATATCTTCTTATTTTCTTAGTATACATGGTAGCTGCGACTTTCGTTACTTACCTGGTATTAAAGAAAAAGGATAAAAGAGAATATGTTTGGATTGCCATTCCGGCATGGGCAGTTTTGTTTACTATAGTCATTATGTTGGTAAGCCGCAGCTCCAAGGTTACAAAACCGATGGAATCTAGTATTACTTTAGTAAATTTAGATGGAGGTCAGAAAAATTCTACTTCCTTTATTGCATTAACAACCCCTGATAAGAAAGGATATGAACTGAATTTCAGTGATGATGTTACCAATGCAGTTGCCACTATAAATACATCTTATGATAATTTCATGAATTCAGATGATATTCGAAGCAATGTAGATTATACGTTAAAAGAAAATGCAGATGGATTTTCTTTGAAAGTAGATAAAGCTAAGGTGTTTGAATATAAATACGTTCAATTCTCAAAGAAGGAAAACACAGAAGAAAAAATCGATGTAGTAATTGAAGAGGACGGAATATTCTGTAAGGGAACCGTTACCAATCATACAGATTATGATTTAATTGGTGTACTTGCACAGTTGAATGGTGTCTGGTATCAAATTGGTGATTTGAAAAAGGGAGAATCAAAGAGCTTTTCAGAAAAAGAAGATGGCGGATATTATTTTAATTTAGACTATGATAAGGGTGATAAATACGAAAATAATAGAGTCAATGCTTTATTAGATTTATGTTACGATATTTCCTACGGTTACAGTGGTCTTACCCCTTATGTTGCTTCCGGAAATATGGTAATAGGTCTTGTAAGAGATTATAATATTGATTTAATCGAAAACGAAGATTTTAAGGAATTTAATGCGGCAATTTATACTCAAAGCTTAGATAGCAGTGAAATCGGATTGAGAGAGGAGTATAATCTGGATAATTATGTTCAGGATTACTCTGGAGATTATGATCCTAATGATGGCGAAATTTATAGTGATGAGTTGGAAATGACATTTATGATGTATGACATTGATGATTTTACCACAGCTTATGCAATCAACAGAGGAAGCAAGGCGGTAGATTATCTGTCTCCGGCTAGAGTGTATTTTTATAATGTAAATACAGGAAATTATGATGTAGTATTTGAAGACAGTAATGTTGTAGCTATGGAAAATTATATTTCTCCTAGTGGTGAAATAAGGGCTAAATTTACATGTGAAGGCGAAATGACGGAATACACCTACAGTTATGGAGTTCCATATATTTATGTGTTTGGAGGAGAAAAAAATGTTGAAAATTGATGAATTGACAAAATATTATGGTAAATTTTTAGCATTGGACCATTTAAATCTTGATATAGAAAAAGGAGAAATTTTCGGTTTTGTTGGTCCGAATGGTGCTGGAAAAACTACTACCATGAAGATTGTATGTGGTTTATTAAATCCTTCTTCAGGCCAGGTGTATATCAACGGTGTGGATGCTTTGAAGGATGCTCAAAGTTTAAAAAGAAAGATTGGATATGTACCGGATTTCTTTGGTGTATATGATAATCTTAAAGCAATGGAATATATGGAATTTTATGCTTCCATGTATGGCTTAGAGGGAAAAGCAGCTAGAGAAACCTGTCTTGGTTTGATGGATTTGGTGAATCTTTCAGATAAAACAGATGCTTATGTAGATGGCTTATCCAGAGGTATGAAGCAAAGATTATGCCTTGCCAGAAGCCTTGTGCATAATCCGGATTTGCTGATTCTTGACGAACCGGCATCCGGACTTGACCCAAGAGCAAGATTCGAAATGAAAGAAATTTTAAAGAATCTAAAGGAAATGGGAAAAACCATCATTATCAGTTCGCACATTCTTCCGGAATTAGCGGAAATGTGTAGCAGCGTTGGAATTATGAAAAAAGGAAAGCTGGTACTCCATGGCCAGGTAGATGAAATACTGGAACAGGCAAAGAATGCAAATCCTTTAAAAATCGATATTATCGATAAGAAAGAAGAGGCAATTCTGTTCATGAAGGAAAATCCAAAGGTTAAGAACTTATCCATTCGTGATAACAGTTTGATTCTGGCATTTGACGGGGATGATTTTGATATCTATGAATTAATGAAGGCATTCGTTGATAGACAAATTCCAATTCGTGGTATTCATAGAGAAGAAGGAAATTTGGAAACATTATTTATCGAAGTAACAGCAGAGGAGGAAAAATAGATGAAGATAAATCCAATCTTAAAAAAGGAATTAACCATTGGCTCCCGAAGCATCAAAATGCCGCTTGCAATCTTTTTCTACGATGCATTATTGGCATTATGCTCCTTTGTTGTATTGCTGATTGTAAGATTACAGGCATTCAATAGCGGAAGCTTGGACTTAAAGTCTTTGGGTTATGTATTTCCAATATTGATGTGTACACAGGCAGTTATTTTATACATTATGATACCGATTATCACCGCAAGTTCCGTATCTGGTGAAAGAGAACGTCAGACCTTAGATATTATGCTGACAACACCAGTTAAACCAATACAAATTATTATTGGTAAACTGGCATCAGCCATTGCTCAGGTATTTTTGTTTGTAGTTTCTTCTTTGCCTATGATTTCACTGGCCTTCTTATTTGGTGGTATCAGTTGGGTAAATTTGATTTATATGCTTGGAATTTTTCTTATTATTTCAATTTTTGCAGGTTCCATCGGAGTTTATTGTTCCAGTGTATTTAAGAAAACTCTTCCATCTATTATCGTTACTATGGTAATCGAGTTGGTATTTGTTTTTGGAACCTTAATTGTATATGGAATTGCTACTTATTTTTATGAGTATTATGTGTTTTACAATAACATTGAAAACCAAACAGTAAGTACTATTTTACCTTGGCTTATGGTGGCAAATCCGGCTGCTTTAGTTGCAGATTATCTTTATCACGTATTTAAGTCAGAAGGAATCTTTTATTCTGCATTTTCTTTGATATCGGCTTATAGCGGTAATGTTTCTGGTGTGCGGGGATTTTTTGTAAATGCACTAAATTATTGGATGATACCGAATATTATAGCTATTTTAGGTGTTAGTATGATTTTCATTAAGCTGGCAGCCAATAAGATTAACCCATTAAGAAAAAAAGATAAAAAACGTGGTTAAAGATTGAGAGTAAGCTTTATGATTATAGAAAATGAGGGTAATAATTTTAAGGGCATCGAAAAAGTGGAGGAGTGAGTAAGGTGAATCAGATAAAACAACAAATTATAAATAAAATAAAGCAAGCCTTACATCGGATTCGTTGGATGGAGTGGATTTCTTATCTTACTCTTGGCATTTTAGGCGGTGTAGGTGTGTGTGTAGTATTTTCAATTCTACTTCTGGTAGTGCCAATTTACTATGAATATAGGATTATGACAGGAATCATGATTGCTTTCCTGCTCTTATCCATAGTGGTATGGTTTATAAAGCGGACAAATTTGAAAGGTGCAGCACTTTTACTGGATGAGAAGACGAAAAACCAGGAACGTTTTGTGACTGCTCTGGAAAATATAGAAAAAGAAGATACGATATCTTCCCTGCAAAGGGAAGATACCCTGCTTCGTTCCAGAGAAATGAACATAAAAAAGATTTTTTCTTTTCAGCCTAAATATAAAGAATATGCGGGTATTTTTGCCGGAATTTTTATGATTGCGATTTTATCCTTGGTACCAACGGATGCAAAAGAAAAGGCAGATTTATTGCAGGAAAAGCATGAATTAATAGAAGAAAAGAAGGAAGAAATGGAAGAGGTTCTTGATAAAGTTGAAAAAATGGAAACCATGGATGATTCATTGAAGCAAGGAGTGGAAGAAGAATTTGACAAGGTTTTAGAAGAACTAAAGGAAATGGAAAGCCTTCAGGAAATGGAAAGTCTTATGGACCGGACAGAGTATAAAATGCAGGAAATGATGATGGATGCTTTTAAGGAGAATGTACCAGAAAGTTCTGGATTATCCCAAGAAGAAATGGAAAAGCTGGCAGAGATGCTGGCAGAGATGGCAGATACTTTGGATGAGGCACAGTTAGCAGATTTAGCAGAAAAATTAGCTTCCGGGGAATTAGGCGAAATAGATGCAAATTCCTTAATGGAAGCTGTGAGTGAGAGTCTGGATGGTGCCAGCATAACTCAGATTATGGAATCTTTAGAAAATACAAATAGTTCTGGTTCTTCGACTGAGGGAAATAACTCAAATCAAGGAAATAATAGCGGTTCCGGACAAAGTGGTCAGAATTCACAAAATGGTTCTGGAAACGGAGATGGAAATGGAAATGGTTCTGGAAACGGAGATGGAAATGGAAACGGTTCTGGAAGCGGAAATGGAAGCGGAAATGGTTCCGGAAATGGCTCCGGAAGTGGAAGTGGAACCGGATGGAATTATGGAAGCCAGACAGAAGTAAAAGACAATAATACCTATGAGGGAGAAATGATTGCAGTACCTTTAGAAGAAGGTGATGATGATAATTTATCCGGAGATAAGGTGGACGGAGAAGGGTATTTAACCCACTCAAAAGATGGACTTGGCTATAATGGTACCATGGTTTCTTACGGGGACGTTATCACCTCTTATCAGCAACAGGCATACAGCAACATTGAAAGTGCCAAATACCCATCTGGTATGGAGGGAGTAATTAAAGATTATTTTGAACAGTTGAATCAATAGAAAGATAAAAGGATGAGGATTAAGGAGGATATATAAAAATGGAAATGAAAGATGAAATTAATTCAATGATTGAAAAGATACATCGTTGTGAAGAGGAAATCGGAAAGGGAATTATTGGTCAAAAAGATATTGTCAGACAGGTTATGATTGCAATTTTATCTGACGGTAATATTTTGTTGGAAGGTGTTCCTGGATTAGGTAAGACTCAATTAGTAAAAACGATTTCAAAGGTATTGCATATGGATTTTAAAAGAATCCAGTTTACACCGGATTTGATGCCTTCAGACGTAACAGGAACCAACTTAATTGTGAAAAAAGACGGTCAGAATACTTTTGAATTCCAAAAGGGACCTATCTTTGCCAATATGGTATTAGCGGACGAAATTAACCGTGCGACACCAAAAACTCAGGCAGCGTTATTAGAGGCGATGCAGGAAAAAACCGTTACCGTTGGTCAGGAAACTTATTCTCTTCCAACCCCTTTTATGGTATTAGCAACTCAGAATCCAATTGAAAATGAAGGTACTTATCCTTTGCCAGAAGCACAGTTAGACCGTTTCTTGCTGAAATTAAAAGTAGAATTTCCAACCATGGATGAATTAAAGGATATCGTGAATCTGACTTTAAATCCAAAGGAACCTGAAATCAATTCCATTCTAAATGGGGATGAGATTTTAAGTATCCGTGAACAGATTAAGTTAATGCCGGTAGCAGAACCAGTTATGGATTATGCCTTAAAATTGGTAGTTTATACTCATAAGGATGCACCGGGAGCACCGGAAATTACAAAGAAGTATATTGATACCGGAGCAAGTCCAAGAGCAGCACAGGCAATTATTAAGACTGCCAAAGCGAGAGCATTTATGGAAGGAAGATATAATGTATCCTTCGAAGATGTAAATTATGTTGCGGTTCCGGCTTTAAGACATAGAATTATTACAAATTTTGATGCCTTAAGTGATATGGTAAGCGTAGAAGAGATTATTGAGAAAATTATGTTAGAAAGCAAATAGAAGAGGTGACCGGGAGGAATGGAAAATATTTTTGATTTAAATTTCTTTCAAAAATTAAATACACTGAAATTAAATTCCTATATCCGAACCAAGCAGGGAATGAGTGGAGAGAGAAAATCCGGAGCGAAGGGTTCTTCCGTAGAGTTCTCAGATTACCGTGAATATTTTCCGGGAGATGATTTAAGAAGAATCGACTGGAACGTATATGGAAGAACAGAAAAGCTATATATTAAGGAGTTTATGGAAGAAAAGGAAATTCCCTTTACCATTTTTCTGGATACCAGTGCCTCTATGGATTTTGGTGAAAAGAAGAAAAGTATTATGGCTTTGCAGTTGACTGCTGCATTTTCATACCTTGCATTACACCATATGGACCGTGTAAAAATAGAATTGGTTGGAACGGGACAGGAAAACAACATTTTAAATGCAAGAAAGACCAATAATTTTACCAACATTATTAATGGATTGAAAGATGTGGAGTTTCAGGGAGAAACTTATTTTTTGGAAAAAATCAAAAAGACTCCAATAAAGCAACCTGGTATCAGCATTTTAATTTCAGATTTTTTTGATAGAAGACGATTAGAAGAAGCAATTTCATATTTAAGATATAAGAAACAACAGGTTATCATTCTTCATATTTTAGCAAAAGAAGAACTGGAAAGTCAGGAAGAGGGAACCGTTTCCTTTGTGGATAAAGAAACTATGGAGGAAGTTAAGGTTACGATTTCCCAATCTGTGTTAAAAATGTATGAAAAGACCAGAAAAGAGTTTGTTCGAAATATAGAGGAACAGGCAAAGAAGTATCAGGCAGCCTATGTTCTTGCTTTTTCCGATGAATCTTTGGAAGAGGTAATCTTAGATAAATTACAAAAAACACATTGCCTGATACAGAATAAATAGGGGGAAATAAAGATGTCTTTTGATAAATTATGGCCGATATGCTTTTTGCTTTTTATTCCGGTTATCATACTGATTTATATGTTAAAGCAGAAAGCAAAAAAGGTTGAGATTTCCTCCAATATGCTTTGGAAGGAAGTTTATAAAAACTTAGAAGCAACTACGCCTTGGGAAAAATTAAAATTTCAATGGTTGATGGTTTTGCAGATTATACTTATTATTTTGTTTGTTTTAAGCTTAATGTCACCTTTTATTTTATCAGGAAGTAAAAAGACTTCCTCCTTAATCATTGTTATTGACAACAGTGCCAGTATGAACGCACTTTATGATGAGGATACCCGTTTAGAGCAGGCAAAAAAGAATGCTTTAGAATATCTGGATACCATTCCGGAGAATACCAAAGTAACCTTGATTGAGTGCAATAATCAGGCTACTGTCTTAGCCACCAATGAAGACAATATCATGACATTAAAAAGCAAAATCAAGCAGATAGAGTCCACATATGCTACAGGGGATTTAAGTCTTAGTGCAAATCTGGTAAATTCCATTATGGCACAACAGCCGGATGCAAATATCGTATATTATACCGATTCTCAATTCCAAAATGCTTATGAAAAATCAAATATTTATAGTCTTTACAAGGAAAAAGAGAATGTAAGTGTAGACTATGTAAGCTATGGTATGGCAGATGATAAAATCACGGTCATTACAAAGATTACCAATGGTTCTTCTGATGGCATTACAACTGATGTTACCTTGTATGAGCAGGAAACAGACCGTATCCTTGGTATGGAAACGTTAACTCTTGATGCCATGAGTTCAGAGGTAGTGTATTTCGAAGGAATCGAAACGGATTCGGATAAGGTATATGTAAAATCCAGCAAGAAAGATATGCTGATGGAAGATAATATTGGATATCTGGTGCTAAAAAAGCAAATGGGTATGAAAGTATTATTGATTAGTGATGGAAATGTATTTTTGGAAAAGGCACTAGCCAGTGTAGAGGGACTGGATGTATATAAAACTCAGGAAATAACCAATGCAGAAGGTTTGGAAGAATATGATTTATATATTTTAGATGGAAAGAATATGGACAATATTCCGGAAGATAAGTCTATTTTATTTATCCATTCCCAAAACAATGAGTATGTTTCTGCAAAGGAAACCGGAACTTCCGTTTCTTTGAAACTTACCAGTTCTGAAATTACAAATTATATCGATGGTTTTTCTTTTGGAGTAATGGAAACAGATTTATATCAGGTACCAACCTGGGCTGAGAGCTTTATTTCTACTGGAGAAACATCTGCCGGATATTACGGGGAATACAATGGAAGAAAGATTGCAGTAATAGGATTCGACTTCCATCAATCTGATTTTGCATTGCAGGCAGAATTTCCGATTTTAATGTATCAGATGACACAGTATTTATTACAGCAAGGAATGTTGTCACAAAACAGCTATCAGCCATGTGAAAGTGTCGAATTAAAAAATATAAAAGCCGGGGTGGAACTGGAAATCATGAATCCAAAGGGAAACAGTGAAACCTATACTTCAAACGGAAATTATATTTCTTATGAGAAAACCGATGAATTAGGATTTTATGAGTTAAACGATGGAAGTGAAACTGCAAGTTTTAGTGTTTCTTATCCAACAGAATCAGAATCTTATGTGGTTCCGGCTGTTACCCAGGTGGCTGAAACCGGATTTGTAGTAAAGTTAGCACAGGGAATGGTGCAGCTTAGAAATAAAATCATATATATTATGTTAGCATTGCTGCTGTTAGAGTGGCTTGTATATAAGAAAACAAAGTAGGAGGGAATAAAAATGGTAATCGATGTATTAAATCCTTATGCTTTTCTTCTGATACCTCTGTTTGCTGTTTTCTTCTTTCTTACAGGTAGAAGACTTAAGTTTCAGGATAAAAGAAAAAAATGGGAATATATCATCGTCCGGATTTTAGTGGTTACTTTACTGGCATCTTCCTTAGCACAGATTCAGGTGAAAAGAGTATCCAAGGATATGACTACGATTTTTGTCGTGGATATGTCAGACAGTTTAAAAGACAAACAGGATGAGATGGAAACCTATCTTAAAAATCTCATTGCCAATATGCCAAATGGAAATGAGTATGGTATGGTAGCATTCGGAAAGGATGCTACAGTGGAACAGTTTGTGACTTCAAATAAAAACTTCATTTCTTTAAATACGGATGTGGTAGCCCATGCTACAAACATGGAAGATGCGGTTGCAACTGCTATTTCCATGCTCCCGGAAGATGGTGGTAAAAGAATCGTATTAATTAGTGATGGTTTACAAAATGAAGGAGATATTCAGAACTTAAAAGGAAATCTGCTTGCAAACAACATTGAATTTGATTGGACCTTGATTCAGTCGGATATTGATAAAGAAGTTTATGTAAGTGATTTAAGTGTTCCAAATCAAATTCAGATTGGGGATACCTTTTATGTAACTGTATCCATTTATAGTACAAAGAAGACCAATGCAACCATTTACTTGTATTCCGGTTCTGATATAAAGGGAAGCAAAGAAGTAAATTTACAAAAAGGTGAAAATCAATTTGTTTTTTCTGATACAGCAGTAGATAGTGGAATTGCTTCTTATAAAGTAAGAATCGATACGGAAGATGATACTTTGGCACTGAATAACGAGTATGTCACCTTTGCACAGGTAACAGATAAGGCAAAAGTATTATTGGTAGAAGGAAGTGCAGGACAAAGTGAACAGTTCCAGGATGTATTAAAAAGTGCCAATGTAGATTTTACCGTATGTACTCCAGAATTTGTTCCTAATACCTTGCAGGAATTAAATAAATATAAAGAAGTAATTTTTCTAGATGTGTATGCGGATGATTTACGAGAAGGGTTTATGGATATTTTAGAACCTTATGTAAAGGATTATGCAGGAGGCTTTATTTGTATCGGTGGAAGCAATTCCTATGTACTTGGTAATTACAGGGACACAGCTATTGAAAGGGTATTGCCGGTAGATATGGACTTAACCAATGAAAGAGAAGTTCCTAAGATGGCAATGGTTATGGTTATTGACCATTCCGGAAGTATGCAGGATTCCTTAGGTGGTGCTTTTAGTGCATTGGATTTAGCAAAATCGGCGGCTGTAAAGGCAGTAGATAATTTACGAACTACAGATGATGTAGGTGTTTTAATTTTCGATGACAAATATCAATGGGTTTATGAACTTGCCTCTGCTGCGGATAAAGAAACTGTAAAAAATAAGATTGGAACAGTTACCATTGGTGGGGGAACCAGTATTTATCCTGCTATCAATCAGGCAGTGCAAAGCCTTGAAAATAGTGATGCTACTTATAAACATATTGTGTTGCTTACAGACGGTCAGGATGGGTATAGACAATATCAGACTTTGATTGAGAAAATTAAGGACAACAATATTACCTTATCAACCGTAGCCGTGGGAAGTGGAGCGGATACAGGAATGTTGCAATCCCTTGCCAATGTTTGTGGAGGAAGATATTATTATACAGATTTAAATAATGATATGCCACGTATTTTTGCCCAGGAAGTATTTTTGTCTACCAAAAGTTATTTAATTAACGAAACATTTATGCCGGTACTTTCTGCAAATCATAAAATTATGGAGAATGTTTTTACCAATGGTGTAAGAGCTTTAAATGGTTATGTTGCAACTTCAGCTAAGTCTACAGCAACCGTTATATTAAAATCCCATAAAGGGGACCCGATTCTTGCAGCATGGCAGTATGGTTTGGGAAAATCCGTTGCATTTACCAGTGATGGTGAATTTAACTGGACAAAGAACTATGCAGACTTTGATGATTATGTGACCTTATGGAAAAATATCACAGATTTCTGTATTACGGAAACGGATTTAGGAGAGGATAGTATTACTTTAAATCAGGGGACTGATTATGTAGAAGTTGAGTATACCACAAAAGAAATTGACAAAGATGTTTCTATATCCATGGTATACCAGACTGCTGAGAACGAAACCAAAGAGGTGGAACTTCTTCCAGTAGAACCAGGAAAATATAAAGGAACTATGGATATTTCTGATATTGGTATTTATAGTGTTAATATTCGAAAGAATAAAGAAGAAGAGGTAGTGAACAATGTAAATACTGCGGTTGCAGTTCAATATTCGAAAGAATATCGTCTGGACCAGACCAATGAAGCGTTAAAAACCATGGTAACAGAGTTATCCGGTAATATCTATGGCTTAGAAGATGAAATCTTTCTAGAGCCAAAAGAAGTAGTAAAGTCATGGAAAGATTATAAAGATTTGTTTTTATTATTGGCTTTGCTCCTATATATGATAGATATACTGATTCGCCGTTTCAATGTTACGATATTTGGAAGTATCGCAGATGCAGTTCTTCGAAATAAGAAGGGAAAGAAAGTAAAGGCAAAAGAGGAGAAAAAGGTTTCTGTAAATGTTACACAAGCAGAAACGAAACAGCCGAAAACAGAAGAAACGAAGACAGTAAAAGAAAAGAAAAAAGAGGAAACTCCAAAACCAAAAAAAGAGAAAAAGAAGAAAGAAAAAGAAGAAGTTCAGGCTTTGGATACCGCAGCTTTGATTAAAAATCTTCGAGATAAAAAGTAAACAATACCCGGAAAGTCAGACAAAAAGATATAGATTCTAAAGTCTGGTTTTCCGGGTATATTTTATATTTGAAATTCTCTTATTTTTTGCGAAATTCGAATCATGGAGTATTCCTTTGCGTATTGAACATTGGAATAAGATTCTATGTAATTTTTGGTATAGTTCTTCGTAACTCCTTTTTGGAGTAAGATATCCACCGCTTTATTATAGGCAATGGCAGCTTCTTCTGCAGTTTTGTACCTTCCGATGATGTAATTTCCATTAATATGGATTTGTGCTTTATAACTGGTACGTCCATTTTTTACTTCCATGATGACACCATAATAAGGATTGATGACTTTAATATTTCCATATCGAAAGTCATTGGAATTTCCATTTGCGAAAATATAATCTCTGCCTGCTACGGCAAAATTTTTAATTCCGTAGCGCGATAAAATATTTACCTGCATTCCGTAATCATTAACAAAAAGATATCCGGATTTTTTTAATATTTTATGGTTAGAATAATAAAACAAATCATCCGTATCGAAATAGTATTCTTCCTCAGGGGACATATAATAAATAAAATATTTTGGTAATACATAAATAGGATTTTTAATATATATTCCATTATCACGGAAATTAATTAACACTACCCATTTATGAAAAGTAAGAGGAGAATGTTCCGAGTATTCCTGAATGGTAATACTGCTCTCTAAAATTTTTTTAGAAAGCTGATATACCTCCTTTGCTGTTTCATAAGTAGCAAAACTGCCAAGACTGATATGTTTATTGGAATAGGTAATGGAACTTCGGTAATAAACTTCTCCATTGGTTTTGGTAGCGGTGTATACACCGGTGGAAGGAATCGAATTTGTTTTAGACATTTTTTCCTCCTTTCCTTTTCCTCATGATTGTAATTGGAATCAAAATAAGTGAAAATTTCGCATTTTTTTATGTTTTTCCTTGAATGGTTACAGTTTATCATAGATAAAATCATTCGTCTATGAAAAAAATGTAATAATAAAATTAAAATGTGTAATAAAAACGTAACAAATGCATATAATTTAAGTGTAAGAAATTACTAAATTATATTTTTAGGTTCTTTGGATTAATGGTGCATTTTTTATAATTAATTTTATTGCTTTTGATGAAAAATAGGGATTTGTGACGAAAATGGGAAATACTATTGACCGATTTCATTGTTCTCGTATATAATTTACGAAGTAATTAAAAATGTTACAAAAATGTTACAGTTAATTCTCTGAACGAAAAGAGAGGAAGATTTTATGAAATTAGAATCCATGAACAATCAGAAGAATGATTTATTAACTGCAATTAAAAAGTATATTAAAAATGTTACAATTGGTACTTGTACATTTGCTTTCGCAGTATCCACTGCAGTTCTTGTATCAAAAGAACTGGATGATATAAAGAAGAATCAGAAGGCTGTTTTGGTAATGGAAGAAACAGTGGAGGTTTCCAGCGATTTGACCTCCATTCGTCAGTTGATTCAGGATGAACAAACGAGTATGATTGAAACCATGTTTGCTCAGGCTATTGCAGAAGATGATGAAAGAGTAAAGCAGGAGGCTTTAGAAAAAGAAGAAGCAATTAAGAATGAAACCAGCGTAGTGACAGTTGCTTCTACTTCCAATACTGCAAATAGTCAAAGCGGTAATAAGGAGCAGGCTGCTACTCAAAAGGCTGCCACACAGACAGAAACTTCTAAGCCTGTTGAAAACGCAACAGTAGTTACAACGGAAAGGGAAACCGTTGCCGCTGTACCAGCAGAAAGTGAATATGATATGTTATGTCGTATCGTAGAAGCAGAAGTTACCGGAAAAGATATTGAAGCAAAAATGATGGTTGCTAATGTTGTTTTAAATCGTGTAGAAAGTTCACAATTCCCAAATACCATTGAAGGAGTTATTTTCCAACATCGAGGCAGTGTTTATCAGTTTTCACCAGTTTCAGACGGAAGATATTATTCTGTAACGGTAACAGATGGAACAAGAGAAGCGGTAAACAGGGCTATGGCTGGAGAAGATAATTCTCAGGGAGCGTTATATTTTGTAAGTCCAATATACGGAAATACTTCATGGTTTGACAGAAATTTAAATTTCTTGTTCTATTATGGAGGACATAATTTTTATAAATAGAAGGTACTTGTTTATTGAAAACAGGTGTGATATAATTACTCGAAGAGTGTAAAGCTTTCGGGTAATTTTTCATTTATGAGTTTTTTAAATGAGGTTATCCGAGCAAGAGAAATCATAGTAAACGAAAGAAAGGAATTGCGTGACTGCCTTAATTTTTTTGTACAGGTAGAAACTGCAAAGGTAAAGACATGAATCTATTATATAAGAGTACAAGAAATAGTGAAGAAGTAGTAACTGCATCACAAGCAATTTTAAAAGGTCTTGCTGATAATGGTGGATTATTTGTTCCAACCAGCTTACCAAAGTTTGATGTTTCTTTGAATGATTTGGCTAAGATGAATTATCAGGAAGTTGCTTACGAAGTAATGAAGTTATTATTAACTGACTTTACAGAAGAAGAATTAAAGCATTGTATTAACAGTGCATACGATTCAAAATTTGATACTAAAGAAATTGCTCCATTAAAGAAGGCAGCAGGAGCTTATTACTTAGAGTTATTCCATGGTTCTACTATTGCATTTAAAGATATGGCATTGTCTATTCTTCCATATTTATTGGTTACTTCAGCAAAGAAGAATCAGATTAAAAATGAGATTGTTATTTTGACTGCTACTTCCGGAGATACAGGAAAGGCTGCTTTAGCAGGATTTGCAGATGTAGAAGGAACTAAGATTATTGTATTTTATCCAAAGAATGGTGTTAGTCCAATTCAGGAAAAACAGATGGTAACCCAAAAAGGTGATAATACATATGTAGTAGGTATTCACGGAAACTTTGATGATGCCCAGACTGGTGTAAAGAATATGTTCTCTGATAAAGAACTCGCTAAAGTAATGGATGCTGCAGGATATCAATTTTCTTCTGCAAACTCTATTAACATTGGACGTTTGGTGCCACAGATTGTTTACTATGTTTATGCTTATACAAGATTATTGGCACAAGGCGAAATCAAAGATGGTGAAAAGATAAATGTTGTAGTTCCAACCGGAAACTTTGGTAACATTTTAGCAGCTTATTATGCAAAAGAAATGGGACTTCCAGTTGCTAAGTTTATCTGTGCATCGAATGATAATAAAGTTTTATATGATTTCTTCAGCACAGGATGCTATGACAGAAACAGAGAATTTATTTTAACCACTTCTCCATCTATGGATATTTTAATCTCAAGCAACTTGGAAAGATTAATTTATAAGATTGCTGGTTGTGATTCTGATAAGAATAAAGCATTAATGGAAAGCTTAGTAAAAGAAGGAAAGTACAGCATTACAGATGAAATGAAGGCTCAACTTGCTGAATTTTATGGTAATTATGCGAAGGAATCTGAAACTGCTGATACAATTAAGAAGGTATATGAATCAGATGGTTATATTTTAGATACTCATACAGCAGTTGCAGCTACTGTATATGATAAATATCTTGCAGCTACTAAGGATGATACTAAGACCATCATTGCATCCACTGCAAGTCCATTTAAGTTTACCCGTAGCGTTATGAATGCCATTGATGAAGCTTATGATGCAAAGTCAGATTTCGAGTTGGTAGACGAGTTATCTGCATTGGCGAAAGTAAAGGTTCCACAGGCAATTGAAGATATCAGAAATGCAGAAGTATTACATGATACTGTTTGTGATAAGACTGAAATGTTAGATACAGTTAAGAAGATTTTAGGAATTTAAGAAATAGAGTGATATCTAAGCTTAACAAGTCAGGGGATTGACTGCTTGTTGCTTTTATACAAGGTGTGTTTCCTTTTCGATAAAGCAAGGGAAACACACTTTGTTCTATCATTAAGTATAGAAGGAGAGGTCTTTATTCAAATAGTAAATGATATTATTTTATATGTGTTTATGATTCGCATTGCTTATTATGATATCAAAGAAAGAAAAATCCATAATTCAATTCTAATTTTTATGATTCTTGTTTATATAAGTTTATTCTTGATAAGTTCTTTGTTTTTTAATTTAAAGATTCCGATAAAAGACAATTTCATCGCAGCGTTTGGAGCATTCCTTTTATTTATTTTTATGAAAATAGCTCACCCTTCTGGAGTAGGGATGGGAGATGTAAAATTGGTGTTTGTACTGGGATTATATCTTGGTTATTCTGTTTTTGAGGTAATAGGTATCTCGCTTATTTTTCTTAGTATTTATAGATTTTTAAGAAAAGAAATAAGTCAGGAGGGATTTCCTTATGCGCCCTTCCTTTTGGCAGCAATGCTTTTTAAGAAATTCATGATTTGTTACATTGCGATTTCTTAAGTGATGTGCTATGCTTAAAAAAATGGGATGTAAAAGGAGAGGGAAAATGAAGTATACACCTATGGTAAGGAAAGCAATGAAAATAGCATATGAAGCACACCATGGTCAGGTGGATAAAGCAGGAGTTCCTTATATTTTTCATCCTATTCATTTAGCAGAACAAATGGAGGATGAAATCAGCATTTGTGTTGCTCTGTTACATGATGTAATAGAAGATACGGATGTTTCCGAAGAGAGGTTAAAAGAAGAAGGAATTTCTTTAGAGGTCATTGATAATGTAAAATTACTTACCAAAAGCAAAGAAGAAGAATACATGAATTATCTGGAACGAATAAAATCCAGTGAAACTGCAGTAAAGGTAAAACTGGCAGATTTACGACATAATAGTGATGTTTCCAGGCTTTCTAATGTTACGGAAAAAGATAAGAAACGACTGGAAAAATATGCAGAAGCAATAAAGCGATTGGCACATTGACAAGAAAGAAAAGAAATGCTAACATAAAGAAAGTGTGTACTATTTTTTGAGCATGGCTCTAGGTAGTACGAGAAAATCAGATAATTGACAGTTCGTTTGTACCATCCTGTCGTGAAACAAAACTAGGGCATAAGGAAAGAGATTTCCTATGTTTTGTTTTGTGTGGCATTTTCAGTGATGGAAGATGTCATTTTTTTTGTTTTATAGTAGGAACGGAGGATAATATGTATATTTTAACAACAAAAGCGGAATTTGATAGTGCGCATTTTCTGACTGGGTATGAAGGAAAGTGCAGTAATATTCATGGACACAGATGGAAGGTGGTCATTGAAGTTGCAGATGAGAAGCTTAGTGAACAGGGACAAACCAGAGGGATGTTGGTGGATTTTTCTAAATTAAAGAAGGACTTAAAAAAAGAAACCGATGCCTTAGACCATGCTTTTATTATAGAAGAAGGAACTATAAAGGAAAGTCTTTTGAACGCATTGAAAGAAGAAGGATTTTCGTTGATTTCGGTGCCATTTCGCCCTACAGCAGAGAATTTCGCAAAATATTTTTATACTAAAATGACTGGGATGGGATATAGGGTAAAAAGAGCCACAGTATATGAAACACCGAATAATTGTGCCAGCTATGAAGAATAGGAGAAAAAACGATGCTTGAAGTTGTGGAAACCTTTGTCAGTATTAATGGAGAAGGACAAAAGGCAGGTCAGCTTGCCTGTTTTATCCGTATGAAAGGATGTAATTTAAATTGTACCTACTGCGATACAAAATGGGCGAATAAGGAAGATACTCCTTATAGAAACAAGACGAAAGAAGAACTTTATGAATGGGTAAAGTCAACAGGGGTGAACAATGTGACCATTACAGGAGGGGAACCCCTATTACAAAAGGAAATTGGGGAGTTGTTGGAAGTATTTTCGAAGGATGACGAACTGAGGGTAGAAATAGAAACCAATGGAAGTGTGGATATCAGTCCCTTCTTATTTGAAAAAAATGCTCCAAGCTTTACCTTGGATTATAAATTGGGTGGAAGTAAAATGGATTCTTTTATGTTAGTGGAGAATTACCGTTATATTTCCAAGAAAGATACCGTAAAATTTGTCTGTAAAAGCGAAGCAGATTTTTATCAGGCTCTTTCCGTGATAAAAGAATATGAGCTTATAAAAAAAACAAAGGTATATCTTAGTACAGCGTTTGGTGAATTGTCACCGGCGGATATGGTAGAGTTAATGAAAAAGGAAAAATTAAATGAGGTGCACCTTCAATTACAGATGCATAAGTACATCTGGGAGCCGGATAAAAAGGGTGTATAATATTTATTATTCATAGATAAAGTAGTAGGAAGTATGGTGTGGTTTTGTTTTAGAATGGAGGAAATTATGGCAATCGATAAAGAAGCAATAGAGTTTCATATAAAGGAAATATTAAAAGCTTTAGGAGATGACCCGGAAAGGGAAGGATTGAAAGATACTCCAAAAAGAGTGGCAAGAATGTATGAAGAAGTGTTTGAAGGAATGAACTACAGTAATGATGAGATTGTAGAAATGTTTGATAAAACCTTCGAGGAAGAGGACTATTATAATAATTCAAAAGATATGGTGGTTGTAAAAGATATTGAAATATTTAGTTATTGTGAACACCATATGGCATTGATGTATGATATGAAAGTAACCGTTGCCTACCTGCCAAAGGAAAAAATCATTGGATTAAGCAAGATTGCAAGAATTGCTGATATGGTAGGAAAACGATTACAGTTACAAGAACGCATTGGCTCTGATATTGCTTATATTATGAGTAAGATTATTGAATCCGAGGATGTGGCAGTTTTGATTGAAGCCAGCCATAGCTGTATGACAGCAAGGGGCATTAAGAAAACTTCTGCCAAAACTCTTTCCACCACATTCCGTGGAGCATTTCAGGAAAATACAGAATTACAGAATAAATTATTTATGACAGTAGGCGGAAAATAAAAGGTAACGGTTCACGTATGAACAGTTGCAAGAAAAGAGATTGGAAACACGAAAAGAATGGAGGTCTACCATGAAGGAGAAAAAAAAGGCAGTCGTAGTTTTTAGTGGTGGTCAGGACAGTACTACCTGTTTATTTTGGGCAAAAGCCAGATACGATGAAGTTATCGCCATTTCTTTTGATTATGGACAAAAACACATTAAGGAATTAGAATGTGCGAAAGCAATTTGTAAAAAATACGAAATCAAACATCACATTATGGATTTAACTTTATTAAATCAACTGGCTCCTAATTCTTTAACGAGAGCAGATATTGAAGTAGATAAGGAAGCACCTGAGGAAGGGACACCGAACAGTTTTGTAGATGGTCGTAATTTATTGTTCCTTAGTTTTGTGGCGGTGTATGCAAAGCAGCAAGGTATTCACGATATTATTACCGGTGTATCCCAAAGTGATTTTAGTGGATATCCTGATTGCAGGGATGTATTTATTAAGTCTTTGATGACAACCTTGGATTTGGCTATGGATTATCATTTTGAAATCATTACTCCCCTTATGTGGATTGATAAAGAGGAAACCTGGGAACTTGCAGACGAACTGGGTGTATTTGATTTGATTCGGGAAGAAACCCTTACCTGTTATAATGGAGTGGTAGGAGCAGGATGTGGGGAATGTCCTTCTTGCAAACTACGACAAAGAGGTCTGGAACATTATATGAAACGGAGAGTTAAGAAATAATTGAAAGCATTATACATTGCAGAAAAACCAAGTGTAGCTCAGGAATTCGCAAAAGCTTTGAAAATAAATGCGACAAGAAAAAATGGTTATCTGGAGTCTCAGAATGCTGTTGTAACATGGTGTGTGGGTCATTTAGTTTCTATGAGCTATCCTGAAAAATATGATGAAAATTTAAAAAGATGGGATTTAAATACCTTGCCTTTTTTACCGGAAACCTTTTTGTATGAAGTGATTCCGAATGTGAAAGACCAATTCAATACGGTAAAAGGTTTATTGACCAGAGAGGACATTGATACAATTTATGTCTGCACTGACTCTGCCCGGGAAGGAGAATATATTTACCGTTTGGTTGATATGATGGCAGGGGTTAAGGGAAAGACGAAAAAACGTGTCTGGATTGATTCCCAGACGGAGGAAGAAATCTTAAGAGGAATCAAAGATGCCAAAGACATTAGTGAATATGATAATCTTGCCTGTGCAGCCTTTTTAAGAGCGAAGATAGATTATTTAATGGGCATTAATTTTTCCAGATTACTAACATTAAAATATGGGTATTCCATGAGGCAATATCTAAATTTAAACAAAGGACCTGTCATTGCAGTAGGAAGAGTTATGACCTGTGTGCAGGGAATGATTGTAAAAAGAGAACGAGAAATCAGGGACTTTGTAAAGGTTCCTTTTTATCGTGTTCTTGCAGATGGTTTGGTAAAAGATTTTAAAATTACCTGTGAATGGAAAGTAGCACCAGGTTCTATGTTTGAGAATTCTCCATATTTATATAAAGAAAATGGACTAAAAGAAGAAAAATATGCAAAGCAGTTAATTGAGAAACTGGAAGAAAATCCTTCGGTAAATGCTGTTATTGAACAGATAGAAAAAAAGGTAGAAAAAAAGAATCCCCCATTGTTATATAATTTGGCGGAACTTCAAAATGATTGTTCCAAAATCTTTAAAATAAGTCCCAATGAAACTTTGGAAATTGTTCAGGAACTATATGAAAAGAAAATGGTTACATATCCAAGAACCGATGCCAGAGTGCTGTCTAGTGCAGTAGCAAAGGAAATTTCTAAAAATATTAAGGGACTATTTTCTTATGAAACGGTTTCAGAACTGGCAAAGGATGTTTTAGATGGTGGGAAGTATAAAGGTTTGGAAAAAACGAGATATGTAAATGATAAACAAATTTCCGACCACTATGCCATTATTCCTACAGGACAGGGACTTGGTGCATTGAAAAGCCTTTCCCCAACAAAAGCTAATGTTTATGAAGTAATAGTAAGACGTTTTTTAAGTATTTTTTATCCGCCGGCTCAATATCAAAAGATAGGTCTGACTCTAAAAATCGGCAATGAATGTTTTACTTCTAATTTCAAGATATTAAAAGAGGAAGGCTATCTTCCAGTGGCAAAACTTTCTTTTATTAAGAAGAAAGAGGAGGAAGAGGAAAAATTCGAAGAAGGTCTGGTGGAGGAACTAAGCAAATTGAAAAAGGGTTCTATCATACCTATCGAAGGATTCCAAATCAAAGAAGGAGAAACCACACCACCGAAACGATATACCTCAGGTTCTTTGATACTTGCGATGGAAAATGCAGGTCAGTTTATTGAAGATGAAGAATTACGGGCGCAAATCAAAGGTAGTGGTATTGGAACCAGTGCTACCAGAGCAGAAATCATTAATAAATTAATTACAGATAAGTATATCTTGTTAAATAAAAAGACCCAGGTAGTAACACCGACCTTGCTTGGAGAAATGATTTTTGATGTGGTAAATTCCTCCATTGCTTCCCTACTTGACCCGAAACTGACTGCCAGTTGGGAAAAGGGTTTGAGTCAGGTAGAAGAAGGACTGGTATCGGAAAAAGAATACATGGAAAAATTAAATGGTTTTGTGGAACGTAGAACAGTGTATGTAAAACAATTAAATAATCAATATAGTATGACAAAATACTATGATTATGCAGCAGCCTATTATAAAAACAGTAAAACGTAAAACATGAAAGAAAAGAGGAAGCTAAGAATGAAAGTAAAAGTGTCAGATTTATATGATTTAAATGAAACTCTTGCAAAGGGATTATTAGAAAGTGTTACTTATCCTTGGGAAGCCTTAGGAGGGATAGGGGAATTTATAGAAAAGCTAGGAAAAACTTTGTCAGAAAAAGAATATAGACGTTTGGGAGAAAATATCTGGATTTCAAATTCCGCTGTCGTTGCTCCTACCGTAAGCCTTTGCGGACCATTGATTATTGGACCAAACACAGAAGTAAGACAGGGAGCCTTTATCCGGGGAAATGCTTTGGTGGGTGCTGATTGTGTAGTAGGAAATTCAACAGAATTAAAGAATGTCATTTTGTTTAATCATGTTCAAGTGCCACATTACAATTATGTAGGAGATTCTATTTTGGGTGCTTATGCTCATATGGGAGCTGGAAGTGTTACTTCTAATGTAAAATCTGACAAAACGGAAGTTATTATTAAAGGAGAAGAACAGATTCCTACAGGAAGAAAAAAAGTTGGTGCAATGCTTGGGGACCATGTGGAAGTGGGTTGTAACAGCGTACTAAATCCAGGAACTGTAGTGGGAAGAAATTCTAATATTTATCCATTGTCTATGGTAAGGGGAGTCGTTGCGGAAAACCATATCTATAAAAGCAAAGATGAGATAGTAAAAAAAGAGGAAAAATAGTAAATCGGGATTTGTTAAAAATGATACCAGGGTCAAAATGCTTTTTGATTCTGCCGTCTTGAAAATGTAAAAATAAAAAATGACAAAATTTTCTCTTGTAATATATTTTGAAATATCGTATAGTTAGAGTAGTGGACTTTGTAAATGAAGGGATTGTACGCAATGAGAAAATCCGTCAGTAAAATACTTCCGATTATAAGGGTAGTGATAGCTACGATAGGTTATATTATTGCCTTTCGGTATATCGGTAAAGGAAACTTGGTTTTAAAAATATTAATCATAGGATGTGTGGGAATTATGTTTGCAGATTTATTTGGAAAAGGAAAATCAAAAGGAAACGCAGAAGCAGAAGAAAGTTGTAATATTGATACTCTGGATAAAGAAGATTTTAAAATCATTATTCAGAATTATTTTGCACATTTTAAATGTAAGATGTACACCAAACCATTGGATGAAGGTTATACAGTAGATCTTTTATTTAAAAAGGGACAAGAAGTATTAGCAGTCAGCTTACGTCATTTTAAAAATCCAATTAAGAATGGTAATGTACGTTATTCTGAAATTACAGACCGAGAGGTTTATTCTTTAATTAGTTCCATGAAACATTATGAAACCAGACAGGGACTGATGATTTCGAATATCTATTTTTCTGAAAAGGCAAAAGAACTTGCAGAAAGATATCATGTTATTTTATGGGACAGAGATAAGATTAAAAAATTATTATCTCAGGTAGATGTGGATACCAAAACTTTGATGGTTAATTTTCGAGAAGATTAGTTCTGATGAGTCGTAAAAAACAAAATTTTATTTTCATTATAGTGTTAGTTGTTGTTTCTCTTGTTATGCTTTTTTTTCTATTTATGGAAAAGGAAAGACAGGAAGGGGACAAGGTACTTATTTATGTAGATGGTACGTTGGTGCAGGAAGTGTCTTTGGAAACAGAGGATGAAATTCTGATTCATGGAAACCCGGGAGATAATGTTTTAGTGATTCAGGATGGAAAAGCTTATATGAAGGAGGCTTCCTGTGATAACCATATCTGTATCCAGCAAGGTGAGATTAGTAAGAATGGTGAGACCATTATTTGTTTACCAAATCAAATCCTTGTGGAAGTATCTGCTGAGAGTCAGGAGATGGATGCAGTGGTGCGATAGGAGGAGTTTTGTGACGAAGAAAATTTCGTTGCTTGCGATGCTATTGTCCCTTAGTTTGGTTTTTAGCTACTTTGAAGTGAAATTTCCCATTATAACCTGGGTTCCAGGGGCGAAATTGGGACTTGCTAATATAGTAGTGATGGTTGCTTTATATGAAATCGGTACAAAAGAAGCTTGGTGCCTGTCAGTGTTACGTGTTATACTGACAGGATTTTTATTTGCCAATCTTTTTTCTGTGTTATTTAGTCTGGCAGGAGCATTTTTAAGTCTTGGAGCCATGACTATATTAAAACGCTATACCAAGTTATCCATGTTGTATGTCAGCATTGCCGGAGGCATATTACACAATCTAGGACAGATTATCGTTGCAAGTATTGTTTTGGAAAATCAAAATGTATGGTATTATTTTCCGGTGTTATTTTTTACCGGAATTTTAGCAGGTACAATCATCGGGATTTTAGGTTGTTCTATCTGTAAGAAGGTTAGAAAAATCGGCTAAAAGACAAATAAGACTTGAATTTAGAAGTCTTTTGTAATATATTATTCAAAGACATTTGATGAAGAAAAGAGAGGTTGAGGAAATGAGCAAAATGACATTTCAAGGTGGAATTCACCCTTATGAAGGGAAAGAATTAACCGAAGATAAGGAAATTAGACCATTGTTACCAAAATCTGATTTGGTATATCCTTTGAGTCAGCACATCGGTGCTCCTGCAACTCCTGTTGTAAAAAAAGGAGATTCGGTTCTGGTTGGTCAATTGATTGCACAGGCAGGCGGCTTTGTATCTGCGAATATTCATGCCAGTGTTTCCGGTACGGTAAAGTGTATCGAACCAAGAATGACATCCAATGGTGTAAAAGTGAATTCGATTGTGATTGAAAATGATGGAGAATACAGAGAAGCAGATGCAACTCCAATTTTAGATGATCATAAGCTTACGAAAGAAGTCATTCGTGAAAAGGTAAAGGATGCCGGTATTGTTGGTATGGGTGGTGCAGGTTTTCCAACTCACGTTAAACTTACCCCTCAAAATGATGATGAAATTGATTATGTAATTGTAAACTGTGCAGAATGTGAGCCATATATCACATCTGATTATAGAAGAATGATAGAAGAACCTGAGAAATTAGTGGAAGGTTTAAAAATTGTTCTAAAGCTCTTTCCAAATGCCCAGGGTATTTTAGCAGTTGAAAATAATAA
Source organism: Lachnospiraceae bacterium (assembly GCA_017416505.1). Next base: position 66,677 of record JAFQCI010000147.1, on the reverse strand, counting down.
ACCTAAGGCGATTAAGTTACTGGAAAAATTAGTGACAGGGGAAGAAAAGATTACGGTAAAGACTTTAAAAACAAAGTATCCTCAAGGTGCAGAAAGACAGTTGATTTATGTTACTACAGGAAGAAAAATCGATTCTTCCATGTTGCCGGCTCATGCAGGTTGCGTTGTAAATAATGTAGATACGATTGTGAATATATATTGTGCGATTCGGGAAGGAAAGCCATTAACAGAAAGAGTAGTAACGGTAACTGGAGATGCTGTGAAGGAGCCGGGTAACTTCTTAGTTAAGCTTGGAACCAATTGTGAAGAATTGATAGAAGCAGCAGGTGGTTTTGTATGCGAACCAGAAAAGGTCATTGCCGGTGGTCCTATGATGGGAAAAGCTATGTCAGATATCAAGGTTCCGTCTACGAAAGGTTTGTCAGCACTTTTATCGTTTAAAGTAGATGAAGTTGCGAAGTGCGAACCTTCTAATTGTATTCGTTGCGGACGTTGTATTTCTGTCTGTCCTGGAGGAATTATGCCATCCATGCTTGCCAAAATTGCAGAACAGGGAAATGAAGAAGCCTTTATTGCAAATCATGGAATGGAATGCTGTGAATGCGGTTGCTGTTCTTATATATGCCCTGCTAAAAAGCCATTAACTCAGGTGATTGCAGGAACAAGAAAACAGATTTTAGCAAATAAGAAGAAGTAAAGGAGAAAGAGTCGTGACTGGATTATTAAATGTATCTGCTTCCCCTCATGTAAGAGATAAAAAAACTACAACCAGCATCATGCGTGATGTTATTATTGCGTTATTGCCGGCGACTATTGTTGGTATCTATAATTTTAAATTAGATGCTTTAATCATAATTTTATTATGTATTGCAACTTGTGTACTTACAGAAGGAATCTTTCAAAAGATTGCAAAAAGAAAGTATACTATGACAGATTTAAGTGCTGTAGTGACAGGTTTGTTGTTAGCCTTGAATTTACCAAGTACAGTACCATTTTACATACCAATTTTGGGAAGTGTGTTTGCTATTTTAGTAGTAAAACAGCTTTTTGGTGGAATTGGACAAAACTTTATGAACCCAGCATTGGCTGCAAGATGTTTCCTTGTAATTTCATTTACAGGAAGAATGACAGACTTTACATATGATGCAGTGTCAGGTCCGACACCATTGGCATTATTAAAGAGTGGGGAATCCGTGGATTTATTAGATATGTTCTTAGGAACTACTGCGGGTACCATTGGTGAAACATCTGCTTTGGCATTATTACTTGGTGGTTTATATTTGATTGTACGAGGAATAATTAGTTATCGTATTCCTTTCTTCTATATTGTAACTGTAGCAGTTTATGCGGCTATTTATTCGGTGACATCTTTAGGTGGATTTTCACTGGAATACGTTGCAGGTCATTTATTTGGTGGTGGTTTAATGCTTGGTGCTATTTATATGGCAACAGACTATGTTACCTCACCTGCAACTCCAAAGGGGCAGATTGTCTTTGGTATCTTTTTAGGTTTATTAACAGGAACCTTCCGTATTTTTGGTGGAAGTGCAGAAGGTGTTTCTTATGCTATTATTTTAGGTAACTTATTAGTTCCGATTATTGAGAAGTTTACGATGCCTAAGCATTTTGGACCTTCCAAAAAAGAAAAGAAAGAAACAAAAGAAAAGAATGAAATTATGCCAAATACAGTAAAGTTATTCCTGATTACTTTAGTATCCGGTGCTTTACTTGGATTGGTTTATGCAGTTACAAAGGAACCAATTGCAGAACAAAATGAAAAGAAACAGCAGGAAGCATATAAGAGTGTATTTGCTGCGGCGGAATCTTTTGAAGAATTAGAAGGATTTGATTCGGAAGAAGCCGGAAAGGTTTTGGATGAAGGCGGATTTAATGGCTCTGATATTTCGAATGTTGTAGTTGCTCTTGATTCAAACAAAGAAGCTTTAGGATATGTTGTGACTGTAGTTGCTCATGAAGGATATGGCGGAGATATTGAATTTTCTGTGGGAATTTCCGGAGATGGAACAGTAAACGGAATTGAATTTTTATCTATCGAAGAAACTGCAGGTCTTGGTATGAATGCTACCAAGGATGAATTTAAGTCACAATTTACAGGAAAGCAGGTGGATGCTTTTGTTATTACAAAAAGTGGTGCAAAGGCAGAAAATGAAATCGATGCTTTAACTGGTGCAACTATTACTACCAATGCGGTAACAGATAGTGTAAATGCTGCGATTTATTATTGTGATTCTTTAGATGGAGGTGCAGGCAATGAGTAAATGTTTGGAACGTGTATATAACGGTATCATAAAAGAAAATCCGACCTTTGTACTTATGCTTGGTATGTGTCCTACTATGGCAGTAACCAGTTCTGCAATCAATGGTTTGGGAATGGGACTTACTACAACAGCAGTATTGATTTTATCCAATATACTTATTTCGTTATTAAGAAAGGTCATTCCGGATAAGGTAAGAATTCCTGGATTTATCGTTGTGGTTGCATCGGTTGTTACGATTATTCAGTTTTTATTAGAGGCTTTTATTCCTAGTCTTTATGAAAGTTTAGGATTATATATTCCGCTGATTGTTGTGAATTGTATTATTCTTGGACGTGCGGAGGCCTATGCGTCTAAAAATCCGGTTCTTCCATCTGCGTTTGATGGCTTAGGTATGGGACTTGGTTTTACAGTTGGCTTAACATCAATTGCGATTTTTAGAGAGATTATCGGTAGCGGAACGATTTTCGGTGTGCAGGTTATGCCGGAAAGCTATGAACCGGTTAGTATTTTTGTTTTAGCACCAGGTGCGTTCTTTGTACTTGCAGCATTGGTTGCAGTTCAAAATCAAGTTAAGATTAATAAAGCAAAAGCAGCAGGTGAAAAGCCGCAATTGGAAACAGGTTGTGGAAGCGATTGCAGCCATTGTGGAAATAGTGCTTGTGGAACAAGAAAAGACAATTAGGAAAAGGAGAAAACGAAATGAAAGAATTGATTATCATTTTTATTGGGTCTGCGTTAGTAAATAACGTTGTTTTAAGCCAGTTCCTTGGTCTTTGTCCTTTCTTGGGTGTATCTAAAAAGACAGATACTGCTATGGGAATGGGAACTGCGGTAATCTTTGTTATTACCATATCTTCATTTTTTACCAGTTTAATTTATAATTATTTATTAGTACCTTTGGATTTGGAATATCTTCAAACTATCGTATTTATTTTAGTTATTGCGGCTTTGGTACAGTTTGTAGAAATGTTCTTAAAGAAGTCCATGCCATCTTTGTATGAATCTTTAGGTGTTTATCTTCCTTTGATTACAACAAACTGTGCAGTATTAGGTGTTGCTCTTATTAATGTCCAAAAGTCTTATGGTGTATTAGAGAGTGTAGTGAATGGATTCTCCACTGCAGTTGGTTTTACTCTTTCAATTGTAATTTTAGCTGGTATTCGTGAAAGGATTGAATTCAATGATATTCCGGAATGTTTAAAGGGAACTCCAATTACATTAATCTGTGCAGGATTAATGTCCATTGCTTTCTTTGGATTTTCTGGTTTGATTTAGGAGGAAAGAGAAGATGACAAGTGTATTGATTGCGACAGCAGTGGTTGCTATAACCGGTATCATTATTGGTATCTTTTTAGGTGCTGCTGGAGAGAAATTTAAAGTAGAAGTAAATGAAAAAGAATTATTGGTTCGTGAAGAGTTACCGGGAAACAACTGTGGTGGTTGTGGCTTTGCCGGCTGTGATGCTTTGGCAAAAGCTATCGCAGAAGGAACTGCTCCGGTTAGCGGCTGTCCGGTTGGTGGAGATGCAGTGGCTCAAAAAATCGCAAAGATTATGGGTGAAACAGTAAAACCGGGTGCGAAACCTTATGCTTTTGTGAAATGTTCTGGAAATTGCGAAAAAGCAAAAGAAAATTATAAGTATATCGGACCAAAAGACTGTAAAGCTGCCATGAATACTCCAGGTAACGGACCAAAGGCCTGTAGTTTTGGTTGTACCGGATTTGGAAGTTGTAAAGCGGTTTGTGAATTTGGTGCGATTGAAATTGTAGATGGAATTGCTGTTATCGATCAAGAAAAGTGTAAAGCATGTGGAAAATGTGTTGCTGCATGTCCAAAACACTTAATCGAAATTGTACCAGGAGATACTCCTTATATGGTGGCATGTAGTTCCCAGGAAAAAGGAAAAGATGTAAAAGAAGTATGTCAGGCAGGTTGTATTGGATGTACCTTATGTGTCAAGAACTGTCCTGCAGAAGCAATTACTATGCAGGGAAATGTTGCACATATAGACCCAGACAAATGCGTTGGATGTAGAATCTGTGCTGAAAAATGTCCTGCAAAAGTAATTAAAGAATTAAGTTAATATAGTTGCGATAAACGCATATCTTACATATTGTTATAATAATAGCAAAAAAAGAGGTAAGGTATGCGTTTCTGCGAATTAAAGGAAAAAGAAGTGATTAATTGTAATGATGGAATGAGATTGGGCTTTGTTGTAGATATTGAAATTGATATCTGCTCCGGGAAAATTATTGCCCTAATCGTTCCGGAAGCCACCAAATTCTTTGGCTGTTTTGGTTGCAGCAAAGAGTTTGTAATTCCATTTTGTGATGTTGTAAAGATAGGTACTGATATTATATTGGTAGATGTAAAGTGCGATAAAATATTAAAAAGCTGTAAAGACTAATGTGATAAAGGAAGCAGGAAAGAATATTGCATTTGTTATAAGCGAATTTACATATGAATGAAGGAGGATGTATGCTATGAAATGTCCATTTTGTTCCAGAGCAAATACAAAAGTAATTGATTCAAGACCGGTGGAAGATAATAGTGCCATTCGGCGAAGAAGAGGATGTGATGGGTGCGGAAAAAGATTTACTACCTATGAAAAAGTGGAAACCATTCCGCTGATAGTAATTAAAAAAGATAAGAATCGTGAATCTTTTGACCGTTCTAAAATTGAGGGGGGAATTCTTCGTTCCTGCCATAAACGTCCGGTGTCTGTAGAGCAGATAGAAAGCTTATTGATGGCGGTAGAAAATGAAATTTATAATATGGAATTGAAGGAAATTGAAAGTTCTGTGATTGGTGAGATTGTAATGTCAAAGTTGAAAGAACTGGATGCAGTTGCTTATGTTAGATTTGCATCAGTATACCGTGAATTTAAAGATGTAAATACATTCTTAAATGAGTTAAAACTGATTCTGGATAATAAAAAAGATGGCAGGTAAGCAATAACGGTTATGGGATTGTTAAAAACTTATCATAATTGACAAAAAAATAACACATTTGTTGTTAATTTTTTAACTATTGGTTTGTTAATTCTATGACAAAGTTGTGTAAAAAGTATAAAATAATTAAAAAAATACTGTACTTTTTGGAGAAAACGTAGTATAATAAATTCAAGTTAAAAAAGGAAGGCTAAATGGTATTCCTACTTGAAAGGAGCGATTTTTATGGAATTAACAAATCTTATTGCAGAAGGTAAAGAAACTAAAGTTTATAAAAATGGTGATTTAGCAGTAAAGGTATTTAATGCTGACGTACCTAAGACAGAAGTTTTGAATGAAGCTTTGATTCATTCATTGGTAGAAGAAACAGGCTTTAAGATTCCTGAAATTAAGGAAGTTTCTAAAATCGATGGCAAATGGGCTTTGTCTATGACTCATATTGAAGGGAAAACGCTTCGTGAATTAATGAAGGAGAATCCTGATAAACTGGAAGAATACGTGAATTTAATGGTAGATGTTCAATTACAAGTACATGCCAGAAGAATTCCAACTTTACCTAAGTTAAAATATCAGTTAAGAAGTGCGATTGAATCTTTACCAGAATTGGATGATATTAGAAAATACGAATTACTTACTAAATTGGAAAGTATGCCAAAGCACGTGAAGTTATGTCATGGTGATTTTGACCCACATAATATTATCATTAAAGATGGTGAAGTGTATGTGGTAGACTGGAAATTAGCAACTCAGGGTAATGCCAGTGCGGATGTAGGAAAAACATATATGTTGCTTTGTCTTCAAGAACCAAAGGCAGCTGAAATGTACTTAGACACATTCTGTGCAAAGAGCCATACTGCAAAAACTTATGTTCAAGCATGGTTACCTATTATTGCTGCAGCACGTTTGAAAGAAAACAAGCCAGAAGAAAAAGAATTACTTATGAGATGGCTGGATGTTGTTGATTACGACTAAAATTAAATTTTTACATTTATTTCATTGCATATGTAAATAAATGAAGATAAAGTCCTAAGATATCTATGATAAGGTGTCTTAGGACTTTTTAATGAGCAAATGTAAAATAAAAGTTACTGTTTATGAGGTACGAGTGGACAGTAACAAATAAAATGATTATAATTGAAATATGTTTGAAATGTAATTGAAATTAAAGTAAAAATAAAGTATAATATAAGTGTTTCGTGTTGGATTAGGCAGAAAGGACCTAATGTATAGTAAAGTAATTAGCGGCGCAGTATATGGCGTTGAATGTAAATTGATTCAGGTGGAAACAGATGTCAGTGACGGACTTCCTATGTTTGAAATGGTAGGTTTTTTAAATTCCTGTGTAAAAGAAGCAAAGGAACGAGTGCGTACTGCTATGAAAAATTCTGATTTTTCTATTCCTCCCAAACGGATTACGGTGAATTTATCTCCCGCAGATATTCGTAAGGAAGGGTCTTCTTATGATTTACCCATTGCAATTTCAATTCTATTATCTATGAACAAAATTTCACAAAAACGAATGGAAAAGACCTTAATAATTGGAGAATTAGGGTTAAATGGTGCGGTTAAGAAAATGAATGGTGTTTTATCCGTGGTACATCTTGCCAAAGAATGTGGTTTTATAGAATGTATAGTACCAAAAGGGAATGAGCAGGAGGCGGCTATTGTAACAGGAATAAAAGTCATTGCAGTAGAAAGCTTAAGAGAGGCATATGAATATTTAGTTGGTTTAAGGGAAGTGAAGCCTTCTGTTTCTAAGGATGACTGGATGGTAAAAGAAGAGGTGGGAATGGACTATAGTGAGATATGTGGGCAGACTTTAGCGAAAAGGGCGATAGAAATTGCAGTTGCTGGAAGACATAATGTGTTGTTGGTAGGACCGCCAGGAGCAGGGAAATCAATGATGGCACAAAGAATTCCTACGATTATGTCGGATTTATCTTTTGAGGAGAGTCTGGAAATAACAAAGATATATAGCATTAGCGGTATGTTGGAAAAGGGAGGAATGATAAAGAAACGCCCTTTTCGCAGTCCACACCATACGATTCCGAAAGCTGCACTGGTTGGTGGTGGAAGGATACCTAAGGTGGGAGAGATTACCTTATCCCATGGCGGTGTTTTATTTTTAGATGAACTTCCTGAGTTTGATAAAAGTGTAATTGAAGTGTTACGACAGCCTTTAGAGGAAAAGAAAATGGTTATCAGCCGTGTTTATGGAAATTTCAGCTTTCCTGCAGATTTTATGTTAGTGGCAGCAATGAATCCGTGTCCTTGTGGGAATTATCCGGATTTAAACCGATGTACTTGTACCCCGACCATGGTACGAAGATATCAAGGGAAAATCAGTCAGGCTTTTTTGGAGCGGGTGGATATTAATGTGGAGGTGTCTGCGGTAAAATTTGAACAATTAAGTCAAAAAGGAGAAGGGGAGTCTTCTGAGCAAATAAAAAAACGAGTAGAACAAGCAGTAGAATTTCAACGAAATCGATATAAAGAGGAAGCAATTTCTTTTAATTCTCAAATGAATGGGAAGATGGTAGAAAAATATTGTGTACTGGGAAATACAGAGAAGGAGTTGCTTAAGAATTATTTTGATAAGAAAAAAATGAGTGCAAGAAGTTATCATAGGGTCTTAAAAGTGGCAAGAACCATAGCGGATTTGTCGAAAAGTGAAACTATTACGCAAATTCATCTTTTAGAGGCGTTGAGTTACCGAAATTCTTTGAATCATGAGGAAGGAGGAATGAAGCAATGAGCATTTACTGGTATTGGCTTGCGAATCTGCCGGGAATTGGAGCAGTTACTGTGGATAAATTACTTCAATGTTTTTCCTCCCCGAAGCAGATTTATGAGGCGAAGGAACAGGAACTAAAAAAGATATTAAATCCTGCACAGGTAACTACCTTGTTAGAAAGGAAGGACTTGGACAAGATACAAAAAGAATGGTTGGGGCTAGAAGAAAAAGGAATCCGTTTTATACATAGGGATTCAGAAGAATATCCGGAGCGTTTTCGCGTGTTTCCGGATGCTCCGGTTGGATTTTACTTAAAAGGAAAAATGCCTTTGGAAAGGACAGTGAGCATTGCTATAGTAGGAGCAAGAAATGCCAGCGCCTATGGAATGGAAATGGCTCTTTATTTTGCAAAAGGACTGGCGAAAGCGGGTGTGAATATTATAAGTGGATTAGCATATGGGATTGATAAACAGGCACATATAGGAGCTTTAGAGGTTGGAGGGTATACTATGGGAGTGCTGGGTTGTGGAATTAACATTTGTTATCCAAAAGAAAACTATGCTTTATTTGAGAGGATGCAGCATTCTGGAGGAATTTTATCTGAATTTCCTCTAAGTGAAAATCCGAAGGCAAATCATTTTCCTATGAGGAATCGTTTGATTAGTGGATTATCGGATGGAGTACTGGTGGTTGAGGCGAAGGAAAAAAGCGGTTCTTTGATTACAGTGGATTTTGCATTAGAACAAGGAAAGGAAGTTTTTTCGATTCCGGGAAGGTTAAAAGAAGCGAACAGTATAGGATGTAATCGACTGATTCAAGAGGGGGCAAAGTTAGTGATGGAGCCGGAAGACATCTTGCAGGAGTTTGGAATTTCAAATTTTTTCATAAATAATGAACGGAAAAATACAGAAAATAACCTTGCACAGAAAGAAAAAATGGTGTATAGTGTTTTAGGTTTAGAGGCAAAGTTTATTGATGAAATTATTGAAAATACAAGGCTTACTGTGCAGGAAACATTAAGTGCTTTGTTTTCTTTAGAAATAAAAGGTTATGTAAAACAGGTTGTAAAAAATTATTACATAAAATCTATGGAATAGTACTAGTGAAGCTTTAAAGTTAAAGGAGAGATATTATGGCTAAGAATCTTGTGATTGTGGAGTCGCCGGCCAAGGCAAATACCATTAAAAAGTTTTTGGGGAGTAATTATGAAGTAATTGCATCGAACGGACATGTAAGGGATTTGCCGAAAAGTACATTGGGTATTGATGTTGAAAATGATTATGAGCCGAAATACATTACCATAAGAGGAAAAGGGGACATATTAGCCAAATTAAGAAAAGAAGTAAAAAAAGCAGATAAAATATATCTCGCAACTGACCCTGACCGTGAAGGGGAAGCTATTTCGTGGCATTTATATGAAGCATTAAAATTACAGGATAAAAACTGCGAAAGAATTACTTTTAATGAAATTACGAAAAATGCCGTAAAGAATTCCATAAAGCAAGCTAGAAAAATAGATATGAATTTAGTGGATGCACAACAGGTCAGAAGAATGCTTGACCGAATGGTTGGATATAAAATAAGTCCGGTTTTATGGGTTAAGATTAAGCGAGGACTTAGCGCGGGAAGGGTACAGTCTGTGGCATTGAGATTGATATGTGACAGAGAAGAAGAAATCAATGACTTTATTCCGAAGGAATATTGGTCTTTGGATGCTCTTTTAAAGGTAGATGGTGGAAAAACCAATCTTGCTTGCAAGTTTTTGGGTAATAAAGAAGGAAAAATCGAATTGACTTCCAAAGAGCAAGTGGAAGAAATAAAAAAGAAAGTAAAAAAAGAAAAGTTTGTAATTGATGAGATAAAGACAGGGGAAAGAACCAAAAAAGCACCAACACCATTTACTACCAGTACGTTGCAGCAGGATGCTTCTGCAAAGTTGAATTTTTCAACGCAGAAAACCATGCGTCTTGCACAGCAGTTATATGAAGGAATTCCTATCAAAGGGCATGGTACTATTGGTTTGATTACTTATTTAAGAACGGATTCCGTCCGTGTATCGGAAGAAGCGAAGGAAAGTGCTAAAGGATATATTTCAGAACATTACGGGGAGGAATATTTAGCACTGGAAGAAAGCAAAAAAAATGATAATAAGAAGATACAGGATGCCCATGAAGCCATAAGACCGACTTATGTAGAGTTGTCGCCGGTAAAAATAAAAGAAGAACTTCCAAGGGATTTATTCCGTTTATATCAATTGATTTATAATCGTTTCCTGGCAAGCAGAATGGCTGCGGCAAAATACGAAACAAAAAATATTAAGATTTCAGCAGGTGAATATCGTTTTAATGTTTCGTCCTCAAAAATAGTTTTTGATGGTTTTATGGCTGTTTATAAGACAGAGGAAGAAAAGGATGAAAATGATAAAAAGGTAAAGGCTTTGGATGAGTCGGCTAAGCTTTCTTTAGAAGGGTTTGATGAAAAACAACATTTCACCCAACCGCCATCTCATTATACGGAGGCGTTGCTGGTAAAAGCCTTAGAAGAACTTGGAATTGGGCGACCTAGTACTTATGCTCCTACTATTACCACAATTCTGGCAAGAAGATATATTGTAAAAGAAAATAAAAATTTATATGTGACAGAATTAGGAGAAGCGGTAAATCAGATGATGAAGCAGGCATTTCCTTCTATTGTGGATGTAAATTTTACTGCGAATATGGAGTCTTTGTTGGATGATGTAGGAGAAGGTTTAGTAAAATGGAAGACAGTGATTAGAAATTTCTATCCGGATTTAAACGAAGCAGTCCTTTTGGCGGAGAAAGAATTGGAAAGTGTAAAAATTGAGGATGAAGTAACGGAAGAAATATGTGAAGAATGCGGAAAAAATATGGTGATTAAATATGGTCCTCATGGAAAATTCCTTGCCTGTCCTGGCTTCCCGGAATGTCGTTTTACGAAACAATATTTTGAAAAAATTGGTGTAGAATGTCCGAAGTGTAAAAGTGATATTGTATTAAGAAAAACGAAAAAAGGAAGAAAATACTATGGCTGTATTCGTATTCCGGAATGTGATTTTATGAGCTGGCAGAAACCTTCCAATACTAAATGTCCGGAATGTGGCGGTATTATGCTGGAAAAAGGCAATAAATTATTGTGTATGGATGAGCAATGTGGCTTTGTGATGGAAAATAAATTATCCCAGGATGAAAAAGTGTAACTATTGTTTAAAAAATCGTGAAAATATACTAAAAAAGTGTTGTTATTGTACAAAATATATGCTATTATGTTAAAGAAAATAAAATTAGTTGTTCTATATGTGCATGAAAGAATAACTGGGGAAGAAGTATTCTAGGAGGTAGCTGAGTGAGTGTACAATTATTAGATAAGACTAGAAAAATTAATAAGCTATTACACAACAATAATTCACAAATGGTTGTTTTTAATGATATTTGTGAAGTTTTAAGCGATATCCTGGAATCGAATATTCTTGTAATCAGTCGAAAAGGAAAAGTTCTTGGAATTAAGAACCGCCGTGATGTGGAAGCGATAAAAGTATTGATTACGAACCAGGTAGGAGAACACATTGATTCTCTTTTAAACGAACGATTGCTTGGGGTGTTATCTACGAAGGAAAATGTAAACCTTGCTACACTGGGGTTTGAAATTCCGAATGTAGATATTTATAAGGCGATTATTATGCCGATTAATATAGCAGGTGAGCGTTTGGGAACGGTTTTTATGTATCGTCAGGAACGAGGATATGAGATTGATGATATTATTTTAGGCGAATATGGGACAACTGTAGTAAGCTTGGAAATGATGCGTTCAGTAAACGAAGAGAATGCAGAAGAAAATCGAAAGATTGCCATTGTAAAATCGGCTATCAGTACCTTGTCTTTTTCGGAGTTAGAAGCAATTACACACATCTTTGAAGAACTGAAAGGCAATGAAGGTATTTTGGTAGCAAGTAAAATTGCAGACAGGGTTGGTATTACCCGTTCTGTAATTGTAAATGCACTTAGAAAATTCGAAAGTGCAGGTGTAATTGAGTCTAGATCTTCGGGTATGAAAGGAACCTATATAAAGGTTGTAAATGATTTTGTTTTTGAAGAACTGGAAAAGATTAAAAAGTAAATGATTACTATTTGAGATAAAATTACACATCTATAAAAGTACATAAGGTTAGAAAAGGATTTCTAATGGGATAAAGAAAGGGATTTGTGATAGATGTAAGATGTATCATAAGTCTTTTTTGCTGAAAAAATCATGAAGTGAAGCGAAGGGAATGAAGAGTATGATAAACTCAAATTTATTTAATTATGTTAATGTTTTAGATAAGGCAGCAGATGCGTGTAGCGTTCGAGGTCAGCTTATATCTAATAATATGGCAAATGTAAATACGCCAAATTATAAAAGACAGGATATTGAATTTAACAGTTTCTTGGAGGCTGCCTTAGCAGATGGAAGTACCTTAGATGAGGCTGTAGCTAATGTGCAGGACCATTTGATGGAAATTAATGGTGTGGTATATACAGATAATTCTACTTTGTCTTATCGTTTGGATGGAAATAATGTAAGTATTGATACAGAGGAAGTGTATCAAACGGAAAATTCTATTCGCTATCAGGCTTTGATTGACCAGATGTCGCAGGAATTTTCGCGAATGAAAGCCGTACTTAAGTAGTTGAAATAGAAAGGAATGGTAGAGTATGAGTATATTTAGTGCGATGAGTATTAGTGCTACCGGTATGACGGCACAAAGAGTTCGTATGGATGTTATTTCACAAAATCTTGCAAATGTAAATACAACAAGAGCAGATGATGGTTCTACATATAGAAGACAGACTGTTGTAATGGAAGCACAGACTTCCAGAGAGTTTGCTTCTGCATTAAATCAGGCATTAGGACTTACGGGAACGGGAGTAAAGGTAACACATATTGTGGAAGATATGAGTGATTTAACCATGGTATATGAACCAACGCATCCGGATGCAGATGAAAATGGATATGTGCATTATCCAAACGTAAATTCCGTAACAGAAATGACAAATCTAATCGATGCCAGCAGAGCGTATGAAGCGAATGTTTCTGCATTTAATGCGGCTAAGACTATGGCTATGAAAGGTCTTGAATTATTGAATTAGGAAACTAGTCAGGATAATTCACAGACGGAATGATTCAAAAGCAATTCATAAAAAAGTTTTCGTATAGAAGGAATGGAGGAAACCATGACTCAGATTACAGGTATCACGTCTTTATTTAATACCAGTTCGGTATTAAATAATAGTAAAATCACAACAGATAACAATGAAGCTTTTTCTTCTATTTTTCAGTCAGCTTTGGATATGCTGAATGAAACCAATGAACTGCAAAAACAGGCAGAAGAAGCCGAAATTAATTATGCACTAGGCTATACTGACAGCACACATGATTTGGCGTTAGCACAGCAAAAGGCTAATATTGCAATTCAGTATACTGTTGCGGTAAGAGATAAAATATTAGAAGCATATAAAGAGATTATGAATATTCAAATGTAGGATGTTACATATCTAAAGGAGAAAAACTATGTTAGACAAAGTGAAACAAGTGCCAAGGCAGTTTCTTACATTTTGGAATAAATATAATAGTAAACAAAAAACCAAGATTCTTTCCGTTACAGCGGTTATTGCTATTTCTGTTGCATTTTTAGTATGGTTATTTACAAAAACTAATTTTGAAACACTGGCAACTTTTGAACAATATGCAGATACTGCAGAAGCGAAAGAATTACTGGAAGCAGCCGGAATTGAATGTCAGGTGCCTGCCAATGGACTTGTGATTTTAGTAGATGAGGACAAAATAGCAGATGCAAGACTGGTATTAGGTCAAAACGGAATTGCTTCGGAGGATGATGATTACTGGTCCAGTGTTTTTGATAATGGATTAAGTACCACAGAATCTGAAAAGGTCTTGAAAGCAAAACTTGCAAAACAGAAGGAAATGGCTACTATTTGTAAAAAAATCGATGGTGTAAAGAATGCAACGGTTACATTGAATTTACCGGATAGCAGTAATTCTATTTTTAAAACTGAGGAACAGGCTTACGTAAGTGCCATGTTGACCACTACCAAGGATTTGCCAGAAGATGCGGTGGATGGAATTGCTACTTATCTGGCAACCTCTGTAGGTCTTGATAATACAAATAATGTAAGAATTATTGATCAGACAGGAAAGTTACTGTTTGCAGGAAAGGATAATACAAACGGTGGCGCTAATACAAATAATGTAAGTGCAAAAGAGCAAATCACAATTGCCCAGGAACAGAAAATCAGAAGTTTATTGCTTAGTTCCGGTGAGTTTCAAGAGGGCAGTGTAGTAGCAAATTTAGATATCAGCTTTGATGAAGTTCAGTCTGTAGATACACATTATTATGTGGATGAGGGAAATAAAGGGCCTGTAGATGAAGAGTACATAAGTGAATCGGAAGGTGCTTCTGGAACTGGAGATGTTGTGGGGACAGATGCTAATGACGATCAGGTTACGGAATATAATATTACAAATGCTGGTACTACTGGTGGAAGTGCAACCATTGAGAAGAGAACGTATTCAACTAGTAGCACGGTGACAGAAAAGAAGGAAGAAATAGGAAAGGTAGATTTAGAAAATTCTTCTGTTTCTATTATTCTGACACAGTACGAAGTGTTTAATGAAGAAGATTTAGAAGCAGCTGGTGAACTGGAAGATAAGACTTTTGAAGAATTTCAAATGGAGCATAGTGCCAGAGAAGAGATTGAAGTGGATGAACAACTGTATGAAGTAGTCGCAAATGCTTCTGGTATCAGTACTGAGAATATAAGAATTTTAGCATACAAAGTACCTGTTTTCTATCCGAAGGAAGCAACAACTAAGACAGTAACAGACTATTTACCATTCATATTAGTAGTGATTATTATTGTTTTACTTCTGGTTGTAGTAATTAGAGGTATGAAGCCGGTAGAAGTTACTGAATTAGAACCGGAATTATCAGTAGAATCCTTATTAGCAACTACGAAAGAAAATCAACAATTAGAAGAAATCGAATTTAATGATAAATCAAGTGCCAGAGAGCAGATTGAAAAATTCGTTGACGAAAATCCAGAGGCGGTTGCAAGCTTGTTGCGTAACTGGCTGAATGAAGAATGGGAGTGATAAAATGGCTACAGAAGAAATTAGTGGTATTCAAAAGGCGGCGATTTTGTTAATTGCCCTTGGACCAGAAAAATCAGCCACTGTTTTCAAACATTTAAAAGAAGACGAGATTGAGCAGCTTACAGTTGAAATTGCGAATACAAGAAGTATTTTACCCGCTGTAAAGGATCAGGTTATGAACGAGTTCTACCAGGTGTGTCTTGCCCAGCAGTATATCGCTGAAGGTGGTATTGGATATGCAAAGGAACTTTTGGACAAGGCCTTGGGTGCGGAAAAGGCAAAGGATGTAATTGGACGTCTTACTGCTTCCTTACAGGTTAGACCTTTCGAATTCATTCGAAAGACAGATCCAGCTCAGTTACTTAATTTTATTCAGGATGAACATCCTCAGACCATTGCTTTGATTTTATCCTATCTGCCACCTTCTCAGGGTGCTTCTGTGGTTGCATCTTTGAACCCGGATAAGCAGGCGGATGTTGCAAAACGTATTGCACAGATGGATCGTACTTCACCGGATATTATTAAAGAAGTAGAAAAGGTATTAGAGAGAAAATTAGCATCTTTAGTAAATCAGGATTACACTATCGTTGGTGGTGTAGATGCCATTGTTAATATCTTAAATACAGTAGATAGAAGTACTGAGAAACACATTATGGAAAGTCTGGAAATGGACGAACCAGAATTGGCAGAAGAAATCAGAAGAAAGATGTTCGTATTCGAAGATATCTTATCATTGGATAACAGAACCATTCAGACTGTATTGCGTGAAGTGGATAACAATGAACTTGCGATTGCCCTAAAGGGTGCCAACGAAGATGTTCAGGCTGTTATTTTCGAAAATCTGTCTTCTCGTTTGTCTACAATGATAAAGGAAGATATGGAATTTATGGGGCCTGTACGTATGAAAGACGTAGAAGATGCCCAACAGAAGATTGTTGGCATTATTCGTCGATTAGAAGATGCTGGTGAAATTGTTATTTCACGTGGTGGAGGTGACGAAATCATTGCCTAATTTAATTAAGTATCAGACATTAGGCTTTACCAGCCTTGACCAGGTTACATTAAATAATGGTGAGAAAAATTTCGTCCGCATTATTGACAATAATATTGTTGGTAGTAAGAAAACTTCCAAGGAACAAGACCAGGAAGGAAATATTATTAAGAGTGCAGAAGATGAAATAGCTGCTACAAAAGAACAAATCGAAAATGTAAAAAATGAAGCCCAGATGCTTCTTCAAAATGCAAGACAAGAAGCCGATATAATAATAAAGGAAGCGATGAGCCGGGCAGAAAGTCTGGAAGAAGAAGCGAAAGCACGGGGGCATGAAGAAGGACTGCTTCAAGGAAGACAGGAAGCGAAAGAAGAATTAGAAGAGGCGAAAGAAGAATTAAGAACCAAATATCATAATAAGGAAATGAAACTTGATGAAGAATATTATGATAAGATGGAAGAACTGGAGCCGGAATTTGCTAAATTGACATGCCAGTTGGTATATAAATTAACTGGTATTTTGGCAGAGAATAAAAAGAATGTAATTATTTATATTATGAATCGTGCTTTGAGAGAAATCGAAAACAGTAAGAATTTCCTTATTAAAGTCAGTGAGGAAGATTACGAAGAAGTAATGAGCCGCATCGAAGAAATATATGGAAAGAATAATCCGAGTATTTCCATTGATGTTCTGGCAGAATCAAAGCTTAGTAAGAATCAATGTCTGATTGAAACAGATAATGGAATCGTAGATGCAAGTCTGGAAGTTCAGTTAGAAGGCTTGATAGAAGATATAATGTTACTTTCTGGTGCGTAGAGGTTGATGATATGAAATCCAATCTAATTGAGAAGTATGAACAATTATTAGAAAAGTCCTATGTAAAAGAGTTAGGAAAAGTAGTAAAAGTTGTTGGATTAACAATAGAATCTGTTGGACCGCCTGCAAAATTAAATGATGTCTGTGTTATCACATCAAAAGATGGTAAACATAGCGTAAATGCAGAGGTAGTTGGTTTTAAAGATAATCGTATTTTGTTAATGCCCTTTGAAAGTGTAGATGGCATTGGCTTAGGTGCATTTGTGGAAAATACGAAAGAACCTTTGCAGGTCATGGTTGGAGATGAAATATTAGGAAAAACCTTGGATGGCTTAGGAAGACCTATCGATGGAGAAGAATTGTTTGTAAACAAAACATATCCGGTAGAGGCACCGGCACCAGACCCTTTGAAACGAAAAATTATTGGTGAAGTACTTCCGCTAGGCGTAAAGGCAGTGGATGGATTGATTTCTTTAGGAAAAGGTCAAAGAATTGGAATATTCGCAGGTAGTGGTGTTGGTAAGAGTACTTTATTAGGTATGTTTGCTAGAAATACAAAAGCAGATATTAATGTGATTGCTTTGATTGGAGAGCGTGGAAGGGAAGTAAGAGAATTTATCGAACGTGACCTTGGAGAAGAAGGCATGAAAAGGTCGGTTCTGGTAGTTGCAACTTCTGATAAACCCGCATTAATCCGAAATAAAGCAGCAAAAACGGCCACGGCTATTGCAGAATATTTTCGAGATCAAGGAAAAGATGTATTGCTTATGATGGATTCCCTGACACGTTTTTCCATGGCGCAAAGAGAAATCGGGTTGGCTTCAGGAGAACCGCCTGTAACAAGAGGATATCCACCAAGTGTATATTCTGAAATGCCAAAACTGCTAGAAAGAGCCGGTTGTGATGATATGGGTTCTATTACCGGATTGTATACGGTTTTAGTAGATGGTGATGACTTTAACGAACCTATTACAGATACTGCAAGAAGTATTTTGGATGGACATATTATGTTATCCCGTAAACTTGGTCATAAGAATCATTATCCTGCTATTGATATTTTACAAAGTATTTCCCGTTGTATGAGTCAGATTGCAACGAAGGAACATAAAGAATATGCAGGAAAATTAAAAAATGTATTAGCGGTATATCAAGAAGCAGAAGATTTAATTAATATTGGTGCATATAAGGAAGGTTCAAATCCTGAAATTGATTATGCGATTTCAAAAATTGCGAAAGTAAATGAATTTTTACGACAAGATGTAAATTCAAAGTATGTGTTTGAAGAAGAATTGCAATTGTTGAAAGATATTTTTGAAGAATAGGTGATTACTTTTGGCTAAATTTGTTTATAAAATGCAAAGTATACTGAATATTAAGTATAAGCTGGAAGAACAGGAAAAATCAAAATATCGGCTGGCACATCAAAAGTATATGGAATCTTTGGACGTGTTAGAGGATTTTAAACAAAGAAAAAGAAATTATGAAAATCAATATAAAGAGTTGATGAATGGAAAATTAGACATTCTGGAACTTAATTTCTGTAAGAAATCCATTGATATTTGGAAAGAAAAGATTTTTTTTCAGGAACAGGTTGTAAATAAGCGACTGGATGATGAAAATCGAGCAAGAGAGAGCTTAAATGAGGTTATGAAAGAGCGTAAGATTTATGAAAAATTACGTGAAAAAGCCTTTGAAGATTTTTTGATTGAATTAAATGAGGAAGAAAAAAAGGAAATTGATGAATTGGTAAGTTATACTTACAATAAACCTCAAACTAATGAGGAGGACTAAAATGGCTAAAAAAAATGTGAATTCAGAGAAAAATGAAAATGGTGGAAAAGCGGCTGGAATTATCATCGGCTTGATGATTGTAATCGTATGGATTGTAATATTAGTTCTGGTTGTAAAATTGGATTTATTTCAATTTGGTTCTAAAGTGTTGCGACCTATTTTAAAGGACGTTCCAGTGGTGAATTTAATCCTGCCGGAAGCGACAGATGAAGAAACAGCCAAGGAAACAGAGTATCCTTACAGTACATTAGAAGCAGCTATTACACGAATCAAAGAATTAGAACAAAAGGAAGCACTTACTCAGGCTGAAAATGAGGAATATAAAAATACCAATGCAGACCTTTTGAATGAAATAGCCAGACTTAAGGTTTTTGAGGATAATCAAACAGAATTCCAGGAATTAAAAGAGGAATTTTACTCTGATATCGTTTTTGGAGACAAATCACCGGACGAAGAAGTATTTAAAGAATGGTATGAAGAAATTGAGCCGGAATCAGCGGCTGAAATTTATCGTCAGGTAGCTTCTGCTTATGAAGCAGACCAAAGAGTGAAGGATACTGCCATGGCATATGAAGCAATGAAGCCAGAGCAGGCGGCTGCAATTTTGCAGTCCATGACTTCCATGACAGAAGTTTGTGATATTCTAAGTAATATGACAGACGAAGCAAGAGGTGAGGTTTTAGGAGCAATGGATGAGGATTACGCTGCAAAAGTAACCAGTAAATTGCTTCCTTAACCATAAATTAAAATCTATGAAAGGAGGAAAAGAAAATGATTGTCAACCCAAGTACAGAGTTATTTTTTACGACTGCAACAAAATCAGTTTCTGGTAATTTAGAAAAAAGTAATTCCATTTCATTTCAAGACTGTATGAAGGATAAAGTGGCAGGTTCTAAAAATACCAAGAATATTGATGACACTTTAAAGAATAGTACAGAAAAAAGTGATTACAAAAGAGATAGTTACAAAGATTCTTCTTCCAGAGTAAAGAAATCGGAACAAAATGAGAATCAGGATGTCAAGGAATTATCTAAGGATGATTTAGAAAAAATGTCTGACGAAATGAAAGACAAAATCATGGATAAATTATCTGTATCAGAGGACGAATTGGAAGAAATTATGTCTGCTTTGAATTTATCCTGGATGGATTTATTAAATCCAGATAAACTTCAGATGCTTGTATTAGCCTGTGAAGGAAAAGGACAAGTGGATTTATTGACAGATGAGAATTTAAACCAATGTCTTCAAGATATTCTGGGTGATTTAAAGGAACTTTTGAATGATTACGGAACTGATTTTGAACAATTGGAATCTTCGATTCAGTCATTGGATACTGGAGATTTTGAAGAAGTATTGGCAGAAACAAAAGATGCTACAGCCAATGAGCCTGAAATTGAAATTGACAATGAGAATGTTGCCAATGATGTGGTAAAAACCGAAAGAACTCAGGAGAATCCGGGAGAAAAAGCATTAGATGATACCTCTTCGGATAAAGAAAAGTCTTTTCATTCAGAAGAAAAAACAAAAGAACCATTAAAAATGGAAACTGAGGGAAAAGAACAGATTACTACAGTGGTACAGCAACAGGATTTCAAACAAACTGTAACTACAGTTCGTGAAACAGATACTCAAGGCGTTGTTTCCCAGGTAATTACTCAGGTGAAGGTGATGGTAACAGAAGATACAAACTCTCTTCAAATGCAGTTATATCCAGAACATTTGGGAAAATTAAGTATTCAGGTATCTGAAAAATCAGGTGTAATGTCTGCACAATTGATTGTAGAATCTGAAGATGCGAAGCAGGCACTTGTTTCTTCTATGAATGAGTTAAAAGACGCATTCCAAGAACAAAATCTTAAAATATCTGAGATTGAAGTAAGTGTTGCACCAAAGAGTTTCGAGCAACAGGAACAGTCTTCAAACGGTCAGGCACAAGAATCAAAGAAATCTGGAAAATCAGGAACGAGAAATCTTAGATTAGATGATTTGCTTGACGATGAAGTAGAAGAACTAATGGAAGAAGAAAAAATTGCAGTAGAAATGATGCAGTTAAGTGGAAGCAGTGTTGATTTCTCAGCATAAAAGGAGGTAAGTTATATGGCATCAGTAATTGATACGACAAACGTAAATAGTACACAAAGTGTAGCAAGCCAGACAAAGAGTTCTGGAAGTAATCTGGATAAGGATGCATTCTTACAATTACTTGTTACACAAATGAAATATCAGGATCCATTAAATCCATCTTCAAACACAGAATATATGGCACAATTGGCACAATTTTCACAGTTGGAAGCAATGAACAATCTATCAGATTCTTATGCAAATTCATCTGCATTTGGACTGGTTGGAAAGTATGTTATCATGAATGTGGCAGATTCTAATGGAAATATCACTCAAAAAAGTGGCTTGGTAGATTATGTTACAGTTAAAAATGGTGATGCAATGTTGAACATTGGTGGGGAATATTATTCTTACGAAGATTTGGATTCTGTTGTAGATACGGATTATTTAGATTGGCTGGCACAAAGTGGTTCCTCATCTAATAGTCAGTCATAAGTGCAGGATATACATATGAAATAAAGTGTTTAGTGATTTTTGATGGTAGACGCGTAGTGAAGGAGGTAATAATAATGAAAATATTACCAAGTCAATTCTCTACAATTGAACAGGTTACCGGTCAATACAAAAGACAAAACGTAACCACAACAAATAGTAAAGCAGAGGTTAGCAGTTCTTTCTTAGAAATATTAAAAGAGAAAGAAACGGAGCAGGTAAAATTTTCAAAACATGCCACGCAGCGACTGTCAAACCGAAACATTAATCTGACTATGGAACAAATGGATCGGTTAAATAGTGGAATTGAGGCTGCAAGAGGAAAAGCAATTAATGAATCACTGGTAATGATGGATAATTTGGCGTTTATTGTAAATGTAAAGAATAATACTGTAATCACTGCCATGGATCAAAATGAAACGAGTAATCAGGTTTTTACTAATATTGATGGAGCCGTAATTGTTTAAGCTGGACCGTTAAGGAGGCTTATACCTTTGATTGACAGAAAAAGGTAACGGCAAATTGAAGGAGGTCATTTATTATGATGAGATCATTATATTCTGGTGTAGCAGGCTTAAGAGTTCATCAGACAAAAATGGATGTAATTGGTAATAACATTGCGAACGTAAATACAGTAGGATTTAAATCTTCCACCGTATCTTTTAGTGATGTTCTATATCAAAAAACGCAAAGTGCTTCTGCAAGTTCAGGTAATGTGGGTGGTACGAATGCAAAACAAATCGGTTTAGGTACTGCGGTTAGTTCTATTTATACTGATCTTTCTGCATCGGGTTCTGCACAAAATACAAACAATACTTATGATTTGATGATAGAGGGAAGTCAGTTCTTTATTCTTAGTAATGCTGGTGGTACTTATTTTACTAAAGTTGGTAGTTTTACCGTAGATGGTGTAGGTAATTTGGTTACTTATAATGGTGAATATGTTATGGGATGGGAGCCGGATCCAGACGATCCAAGCACCATTAAGCGAGATATTGTTAAGCCTTTAGCGATTGAATCGGATGCAAATAAGTATGCTGATCCGGAAGCTACTACAGCTGCATATGTAACTGGTAACATTGATAAACTGGATACAAAATTAACTTCAGCGGATGGCCATGTTATGACTATGACGATTTATGACAAGCAAGGTTATTCTTATACAGTAAAAATGAAGATAACTCAGGATACTACGGATACAAGTAAATATAATGTTACAGTAACAGATGTTGTGGATAGTAACAATGTGACCATAAAGGATAAATATAATATTACCTTTGGCGGTGCAGATTTGGGAACAGGAAGTATAAAGTTAAGTTTTGATGCTGCTACTGGTAAATTCGTAGACATTGCAGGAGGAAAAGAAGCAAAGTTGGAATTAACTCCGACCGGAACTTCAGGTGATGTTTTTGCAGATGATGGTATTGCAATTAATTTTGAAAATGCAACTATGTATTCTTCTAGTGGAAGCACCAACATTGCTATGTACGGTGGTGACATTGAAGGTCAGGGCAAAGGTAAGATGGTTGGTACCATGATTGGTACAAGTATTAATACCGATGGAAAGATTTATGGTACATATGATAATGGGGAAATTAAGTTGCTTGGACAGATTGCAGTGGCAAGTTTCTCCAATGCATCTGGTTTGGAAAAAGCAGGTAACAACTTATATGTAGCAAGTAGAAACTCTGGTGAATTTGATGGTATTGGTGAAGATATCTCTTCATCTGGTGGAAAGATCAACCAAGGTGTTATCGAAATGTCCAATGTCGACCTTTCAAAAGAATTTACAGAAATGATTACGACACAAAGAGGATTCCAGGCGAATTCCAGAATCATTACTACTTCTGATACTATGTTGGAAGAATTAGTAAATCTTAAGAGATAAAAAATCAATATAGGAGTGGGAATGCCCACTCCTATATTTAAGAAATAATTTTTTTGATAATATTGACGAAAATTGTGTAGTCAAATGGAGCAAAGTATGATAGAATTAACAAAACTGAATGAAATGAAAATAACAGTAAACGCTGATTTAATAGAAGTAGTAGAAGAAACTCCGGATACTATAGTAACATTAACTACCGGAAAAAAAATAATTGTAAAAGAAACTAGACAAGAAGTAGCTAATTTAGTAAAATCATATAAAAGAGATGTTTTTACGAAATTATTTACTGGAGATGAGGTGTAAAAGTGGATTTAGCGTCAATCATAGGTTTGGTATTAGGATTTGGTTTATTCTTATTTGGATGTGTTGTAGATAGTAGCTTTAATGTTAATTTTGGAACATTAGGAAATTTTGTTGACTTGCCATCTGCCATTATTACGTTTGGTGGTACACTGTCAGCGATGATTACATCTAATAGTTTAAGTGGTTTTGTGAATAATATTAAAGGTGCAAAAAGAGTATTCAGTGTTCCTAAAAATGATGAAGCTGCTATTATCCGGCAGATTATAGATTTGTCCAATGTAGCAAGAAAAGAAGGTTTGCTTGCTTTGGAAGAATCTGCAAATAACTTAGAAGATGAATTCATGAAGAAGGGAATTTTGTTGATTGTGGATGGTACAGATCCTGAACTGGTTCGAAATATTCTGGATACCGAACTGATTAATGTGGATACCCGACATAAGAATGTAATAGGGTTCTGGAAAAACATGGCTGCCATGGGTCCTGCCTGGGGTATGATTGGTACTCTGGTTGGTTTGATTAATATGTTAAAGGACTTGAATGACCCGGACAGTATCGGTCCTAATATGGCGGTTGCCTTAGTAACTACCTTATATGGTTCTTTACTTGCAAACTGGTTATCAACACCAATAGCAAATAAGTTAACTGCTTATAATGATGCGGAAATCACCATGAAAGAAGTTATGATTGAAGGTCTGTTGTCCATTCAGGCTGGTGAGAACCCAAGAGTCATTGAAGAAAAATTGAAGTCATTCTTATCACCAAAAGCACGAAAAGGTGTGAGTGACGAAGGAGGAGACGAAGTTGGCTAAGAGAAGGGAAGAAATTCCAGACGAAGGTTCACCAGCTTGGATGAGCACATTCAGTGATTTGATGAATTTACTACTCTGTTTCTTTGTATTATTATTTGCTAGTTCTACCATGGATGCTGAAAAGCTTCAAAAGATTGCAGCTTCTTTTCAATCACAATATATGGAACCGGTTATTTGGGAAAATTCTCAATCTGGTGCTGATGGTATCTTGATTACTACTGGAATGAACCAAATCGCAGATTTGTATACATATTATAAAGAAGATGATAAGGAACCTTCCACAGATGGTGAGGATTCTGATGTACTGACAGAAGAGGATTATCTTTCACGTTTTGAAGAAGAGGGATTAGAACAGTCTGCACAGATATATGCAGAGATTTCACAGTTATCCGAAATGAATGATATTTCCTCTATGATAGAATTGGATTATAATTCCCAATATGTCATTATTAATTTAAGTGGTGCACTGTTATTTGATTCTGGTTCTGCTGAAATAAAAGAAGATGCCGCTAACTTAGTTAATACATTGGGAGTAATTTTGGAGAGATACAATGGGCAGTTGATTGAAATTGAAGGTCATACGGATAATGTTCCAATCCATACTTCTCAATATAAGAATAACAGATATTTATCTTCTGCAAGGTCCATATCTGTGTATGAGTATCTGCTGACGAATTTTAATTTCATTGATTCTAATGTGAAATATTGTGGATATGGAGAAAGCAGACCGATTGCCTCTAATGAAACTGCAGAGGGTAGAGCACTGAACAGAAGAGTTGTGTTTAAAGTATACAATGAAATAAGTAGTGAACTAAACGTAGAAGGAGAATAAACCATGAAGAAAAATGTAGTTTCCATTATCATATTAGCACTTAGTGTTGCTAATTTAGTACTTAGTGCATTGTTGATATTTACTTTTGTGCCTCAGGCGAAAAAAACCGATAAACTGATTACAGAAATTTGTTCTGTATTAAAACTTGAGCTGGATTCCAGTGGAGTGAAGGATAAGGTAGAGTTAAAGAATTTAGAATATTATTCATTAGAAGATAAGGTTAATATTTCTATTGTTGATAATGATAATACCGTTCATTATGCTCAGGTATCTGCTACATTAACTTTGAATAAGACTTCAAGTGATTATTCAACATTTAGTAGTAAAATGGAAACAGGTTTAGATAGTGTTATTTATGATGAAGTTCGAACCGTAATTTCCGGATATACTTTTGAACAAATCGGTTCCCATGAATATGATGATGAAATCCAAACAAAGATTAGAGATTCTTTGAATGATAAATTTGATACAACCTGTGTTTATGAGGTATCTTTTAGAGATTTCATTATTCAATAGTGTTTGTGATTTGTTGATTTGATAATAAGAACTATGGAGGTGAGATAGGATGGGAGAAGTACTATCCCAAAGTGAGATAGATAACCTGCTGAAACAGTTAAGTGCCGGTGAACTTGATATGAATGATATCAATGATGCGAATGAAAAGCCGGTTAAGAATTATGATTTTGCTCGACCTTCTAAATTTTCAAAAGAACATTTGAGAACATTAGAAATCATTTTCGAGCATTTTGGCAGATTATTATCTACTGATTTACCTGCCTATCTGCGAAAGAGTGTTAGTATAGAAGTTATGAATTCAGAAGCCATTACTTATTCTGAATTTTCTAATGCGTTATCTAACCCGGTACTTTTAGGTATTGTTAATTTTGCTCCTTTGAAGGGGAATATAGTAATTGAAATGGCTTCTAATCTGGGTTTTGCCATTGTAGACAGAATGCTTGGCGGTTATGGTGAGCCTTTAGAAAAAAATAGAGATTATTCTGAGATTGAGCTTAGTATATTAGAAAGAGTTATGGTTATCTGTGTAAATTTATTACGAGAACCATGGCAGAATGTAGTTTCCATAGAGCCACGTCTCGAAAGACTGGAAACGAATTCTCAGTTTGCTCAGGTTATTTCACCAAGTGAAATGACTGCAATTATCACTATGAGCATACGAATTGGTACTGTGGAAGGCTTTATGAATGTGTGTTTACCTTTTATCACATTAGAAGCAGTTATGGATAAGTTAAATACAAAATACTGGTTTTCTAATATGCAGATGAAAGATGATACTTCTTATGATGAGGTTATTAGTTCATTGATTGAAAAAGCAGAGGTACCAATTAAGGCAATTCTTGGCAATAGCACAATATCAGTAAATGACTTTGCTAGTTTGCAAAAAGGTGATATAATTAGATTAGATAAAAAGACAGATGATGAGTTGTCCATCTATGTTGGAAATATATATAAATTTACAGCATTGCCAGGTGCTACTGAGAAGAATTATGCTGTAAAAGTAACATCAGTTGTCAGAGAGGAGAAATAGAATGGACGGAATGTTGTCACAAGAAGAAATAAATGCTTTGCTTGGTGGTATGGGAGATTCAGAAGATGATACCACTACAACATCTGAAAAGGAAATTAATGATGTTTTAACTTTAGAGGAGAAAGATGCCATTGGCGAAATTTCTAATATTTCCATGGGTTCTGCAGCTACAGCATTGTCCTCTTTGGTTAATAAGAGAGTATTAATTACGACCCCAAAGGTATCCTATTGTACATGGGATGATGTCGCTTCTGCTTATGACAGACCTTGTGTGTTTGTTCAAATTTCATATAAAGAAGGAGTAGACGGAAATAATAACCTGATTTTAAGAGAGGAAGACGTAAAAGTCATTACAGATCTTATGATGGGTGGAGATGGTAAAGGTACCATTGACGAATTGTCAGTTTTACATATAAGTGCGATTGGTGAAGCAATGAATCAGATGATGGGTTCAGCAGCGACTTCATTGTCATCTATGCTTGGTAAAAAGATTGATATCAATCCTCCGGTAGCCAATTTAGTAGATTTAAATGGCTCTATAGAGGAAAAATCAATCTCAGACTTATCGACTGGTAGTTTCGTTAAGGTAGCTTTTCGCATGGAAATTGATGAATTGGTGGATAGTGAGATTATGCAGCTGTACCCAGTAGATACAGCGAAAGATCTTTATAAATCCTTCCTTCAGGCTCAGGGGATTACGGAAGAACCTGCATCACAAGGAGCAGCTGCACCACAATCGGCGCCAGCACCTGCAGCTCCAAGTATGCAGCCACAGTCTTCCCAGCCTCAACCAGACCCTATGGCTATGCAAGGTCAACCTGCAATGCAGATGCCACCTCAGGGAATGGGAATGCCGATGTATGGTCAGCCATATATGGGAATGCCACCACAAGGTTATGGATATGCGATGCCACCGGTTCAGGATATGAACGTACAACCGGTACAATTTCAAGCTTTTAGCCCAATGGCAGGGGGAACAGCCCTTCAGGAAAATATTGATTTAATCAAAGATGTACCATTGGAAGTAACAGTTGAACTTGGAAAGACGAAGAAATCCATTAAAGAAATATTGGAAATTGGTCCAGGTACGATTATCGAATTAGATAAAATTACCGGAGAACCAATCGATATTTTAGTAAATGGAAAACTGGTTGCAAAAGGTGAAGTTGTTGTTATTGAAGAAAGTTTTGGTGTAAGAGTAACTGATATTTTAAAATAAAGAAATGAGGAGTATGTTATGGCAAAAAATATTTTAATTTGTGATGATGCAGCTTTTATGAGAATGATGATTAAGGATATCTTAACAAAGAATGGATACAATGTTGTTGCTGAAGCAGAAAATGGATTAAAAGCAGTTGAAAAATATTCCGAATTTAATCCAGATTTGGTATTGATGGATATTACCATGCCTGAAATGGATGGTATTGAAGCTTTAAAGAAAATTAAATACATGGATGCAAATGCAGTAGTAGTTATGTGTTCTGCAATGGGACAGCAGGCTATGGTTATTGAATCTATTCAATCTGGAGCAAAGGATTTCATTGTAAAACCTTTCCAGCCGGACAGAGTATTAGAAGCTGTTAAAAAAGCGGTAAGATAAGATGGATACAGTGTGTGTTGCTACAAGCACATTGAATAATGTTGTGCAGCTTGTTGTTCTTTGTATTATATTTGTATTTATATTGTTTATGGCTTATTTTGCAGCCAGATTGGCAGGAGGATTTCAGGCGAATGTGCATGCAAAACGCAACATCAAAATCATAGAAACTGCCCGTATTTCAAATAATAAATATTTACAAATTGTAAAGATTGGTGATTCCTTTTATCTAATCGGAGTTGGTAAAGACGAGATTCATTATCTTACAAAGATTGATAAAGAAGATTTAAATTTTACGGAACCACCGACAGCAGAGATTGGTAATTTTAAAGATATTTTATCAAATCTAAAGAAGAACAATGATAAAAAAGGAAAATAGAGGATTAGTATGAAAAAGTCAGTAAATAACAAAAAACAGAAAAAGAAATATATTAAATTTTTTATGAAGTATGTTTTTGTATTTATTCTGGCTTTTTCTGCTTTTTTCTATGGAGTAAATGAGGCATACGCAACGCAGGTGGGAACCACAGAAACAGAAGAATCAAGCGAAGAATCTGATATGGATAATGAGTACTTCGGATTGAATTTGCAGCTTGATACCAGTTCGGATTCTGGTAGTATGTCTGGTACTATACAGATGCTTCTTGTATTGACGGTGTTATCATTAGCACCATCTATTTTGATTATGATGACTTCTTTTACAAGAATCATTATAGTATTGCATTTTGTAAGAACTGCATTAGGTACCCAGTCGTCCCCGCCTAATCAGGTGTTAATTGGACTTGCCTTATTTTTAACGATGTTTATTATGTCGCCGGTTTTAGTTCAAGTCAATGAAAATGCCATAAAGCCTTTGTCTGAGGGTACCATAACCCAGGAAGAGGCATTTGAAAATGGTATTGAGCCTATCAGGGAATTTATGTTTGAACAAACCAGGGAAAAGGATATTAAGCTTTTCCTTGACATCGCTGAGATTGGTACTGTGGAATCTTATGATGAGATTCCAACTACGGTATTGATTCCGGCATTTATTATAAGTGAATTAAGAGCCGCATTTATTATGGGCTTTTTAATTTATATACCATTTATTATTATTGATATGGTTGTTGCAGCAACTTTAATGTCTATGGGTATGATGATGCTGCCGCCTACTACAATTTCGATGCCATTTAAAATACTGTTGTTTATTTTAGCAGATGGATGGTCTTTGGTAATTGGTGAACTAGTGAAAACTTTTTGATGAAAGGACGGAAGAGAAATGTCAGTTGACCAGGTTATTGATATATCAAGAAGGGCATTATGGCTGATTATTGAAACATCTGCCCCTTTATTAATCGTTTCGCTTGTTGTCGGACTTATCATAAGTATCTTTCAGACGGTTACATCCATTCAGGACCAGACGCTTACCTTTGTTCCTAAAATATTGGCAGTATTTATTACTCTGATGTTATGTGGCGGATGGATTATGCAAAAGTGTGCAGGTTTTTTAGAAGAACTTGTAAAGAATTTTTCGAATTATGTTAAATGAGAGGTTGGTTAAATGTTTGAAACACAATTTTCTATCTATCATTTAGAATACATTCTTCTCATTTTTATTCGAATTGCATCCATGATGTATTTAGCTCCAATATTTGGTACAACTGGTGTGCCACATAGAGTTAAGATTGGTTTTTCCGCAGCTTTGGCTATATTGCTTGCTACGATAATTCCTTATGACCCTTTGCCATATACCACTATTTTAGGGTTCAGCGGATTGGTGATAAAAGAAGCTATCGTTGGTTTATTGATTGGCTTTTTCATGAATGTCTGTATGGCAATTTTATCCTTTGCAGGTCAGTTGATAGACCAGGAAATCGGTTTTACCATGGTAAGTATATTTGACCAGTTTAATAAGACACAAACTACGATTACTGCTAATTTATATAATATTTTAGTTTTGCTGATTGCAGTTGTCAGTGATTTATATTATTTTATTATTGATGCTATGGTAGATTCTTTCCGGTATGTACCGGTGGGAACCAGTATTTATAAGCTGGATGTCATATATGATATATTTTTAAAATTTATGAAAGATTTTTTTGTAATAGGCTTTCAAATTGCACTACCTATTTTTGCATCCGCTTTGTTGTTGAATGTAATTTTAGGTGTTTTGGCAAAAGCAGCACCACAGATGAATATGTTTGTGGTTGGTATTCAGTTAAAGGTATTCCTGGGATTGGCAGTGTTGTTTGTAACCATAGGATTTTTGCCAAACATAGCAGAGTATATTTTTACTGAAATGAAGACTCTGGTAGATTTACTTTATGGTGCAATGTCTTGATAGAGGAAAGATTATGAAACAGAAGTATTTTATTGAATATAATTTGCAGCTTTTCGCAAAAGATGGACCTGGTGGTGAAAAGACAGAAGAAGCAACTGCGAAAAAGAAAGAAGATACCAGAAAAGAAGGTCAGGTGGCGAAAAGTAAGGAATTGGTTTTAGGTCTTTCTTTGACAGCTTTTTTTATTTCCATTAAGCTGTTTATAGGATATGTAGGAGAAAATTTAATTTATGCCTTTCGACATTATTATTCGATGTTAGTTGCTTTAAGTGAGGAAACTCCTACATTTCAAAGATATATGGGGATTGTGAATGATGTAATTCTTTATATGTTAAAGATATTAGCCCCTTTTTTAATTATTTCCATGGTGGTAGCGTTTCTTTCTAATAAAATCCAGTTTAAATGGATGGTTACTACGAAACCCTTACAACCTAAATTTAATAAGCTGAATCCCATCAATGGATTCAAGCGAATGTTTTCGACAGAAAGTTTATTTGAGTTAATAAAATCTATAGGTAAAATTGGTGTTATCGCTTATTTAATTTATAGCACTATAAAAAACGAAACTTCCGTTTTATTTTCTTTTTATGATATGACTATAACCTCTGCATTGGTTTGGATGTATGATGTTATTATGGATTTTGGTATAAAAGTCAGCATTGCCATGATTGCCATTGGTATTGTGGATTTTGCCTACCAGAAACGTAAACACAAACAGGATATCATGATGACAAAACAGGAAATAAAAGATGAATATAAAAATTCGGAAGGTGACCCGAAGATTAAGAGCCAGATTCGAGCGAAAATGCGTGAGGCATCCCAACGAAGGATGATGCACGATATTCCGAAGGCAGATGTTATTATTACAAATCCAACACACTTTGCAGTAGCTTTGATGTATGATGCCAATGTGAGGAGTGCCCCGGTTGTTTTAGCTAAGGGTGCAGATTATGTAGCAGGTAAAATCAAAGATATTGGAAAGGAACATGGTATTGAATTAGTAGAGAATAAGGCAGTTGCCAGAATGTTGTATTACAATGTGGAAGTCGGTGAGGAAATACCACCGGAATTATATCAGGCAGTTGCAGAAATATTAGCATATGTTTATAAACTAAAAAACAAAGTAAGTTAATTTACATAGATTAAATTTGAAAATCACGAAATTTAGATAGATAAAAAAGAAAGGATATTAGGTATGAAAAAAACAGATTTAGCTCTTGCAATATACATTCTTGCGGCAATTGTTTTCTTAATTGTTCCAATTCCTTCTTTTCTTTTAGATATTTTGGTAACATTTAATATTGCTGTTGCGTTGTTGATATTATTAAATGCAATGTATGCACAGGAAATATTATCCATGTCCAGCTTTCCAACCTTATTATTATTTACTACAATTTTTCGTATCGCACTAAATGTTTCATCCACCAGATTGATTTTAACTTCAGGTTCTCCTGGTAAGGTTGTTGAAACCTTCGGTTCCTTTGTTGGTGGAGGAGATTTAGTTGTTGGTATGATTATTTTTGTTGTATTAATTATTGTGCAGATGATGGTAATTAATAAAGGTTCTGAAAGAGTTTCAGAAGTAACTGCACGTTTTACTTTGGATGCAATGCCAGGTAAACAGATGGCAATTGATGCTGATTTGAATACTGGAGCAATTACCGATAAAGAAGCACGGGAAAGAAGACAGAAATTACAAGAAGAATCCGCATTCTTTGGTTCCATGGATGGTGCTACAAAGTATGTAAAAGGAGATGCCATTACAGGTATTATCATTACTGTACTGAATCTGGTAGGTGGATTGGTAATGGGTATGATGCGTAGTGGACTTAGCTTTAATGAAGCATTGGAAAAATATGCGATTTTAACCATAGGTGATGGTCTGGTAAGCCAGATTCCATCCTTATTGATTTCACTTTCTACCGGTATTATTGTAACTAAGGCTTCGAAGGAAGTTGGTATTGGTGAATTGGTGGTTGGCCAGTTATTAGAGAATTACAAAGTTCTCTTTAGTGTTGGTGGAGCATTAATTTTCTTAGGATTATTTATTCCGGATTTAAGACTTTTATTCCTTGTTTTTGGCTTTGCTCTAGTAATACTGGGACAGGTGATGAATGGCAAACAGGAAATTGCCTCGATTGAACAGGAAGTAGAGGAAGAAGAGGTAGAAGCGGATAATATCCGGAAACACGAAAATGTTAATTCTTTGTTACAGGTAGACCCTATCGAATTAGAATTTGGTTATGGTATTATTCCGTTGGCGGATGTAAATCAGGGCGGTGACTTACTGGACCGTGTTGTTATGATTCGTAGACAGATTGCTCTTGAATTAGGTGCGGTTGTACCAATCATTCGTTTAAGAGATAATATACAGTTAAATCCAAATCAATATGTAATTAAGATTAAAGGTGTGCAGGTCAGTGAAGGCGAGATTTTATTTGACCACTATATGGCGATGAATCCGGGGTATGTAGAAGAAGAAATCACCGGTATACCAACCTTTGAACCTTCCTTCCATTTGCCGGCTATCTGGATTACGGAGGCACAGAGAGAAAGAGCAGAGTCTATGGGGTATACTGTAGTAGATCCTCCATCTATTATTGCAACACATTTAACAGAAATTATACGTCGTCACTTAGATGAATTATTAACTAGACAGGATGTACAAAACTTAATTACCAATATCAAAGAAAATAATACTACTTTGATTGATGAATTGGTTCCAAAGCTGTTGGGCGTTGGTGAAATTCAAAAGGTATTGCAGAATTTATTAAGAGAAGGAATTTCTATCCGTGATTTGGTTACAATTTTTGAAACCCTAGCAGATTATGCAGCAACTACAAGAGATACAGATGTATTAACGGAGTATGCAAGGCAGGGATTAAAGAGAGCAATTTCTTCGAAATATTTTTCTACTATGGAAATGACAAGTGTTGTTACATTGGACCCAAATGTAGAACAAATGATTATGAATTCTGTAAAGCAGTCAGAACAAGGTTCTTATTTGACCTTGGACCCTGGTATTACAAAACAAATTATGAATTCCGTTGAGGAAGAAGTGTCAAAATTGGAAAATCTGGGTAAGAATCCAATTATCATTACTTCTCCAATTGTTAGAATGTATTTTAAGAGATTGACGGAAGATTATTTTGGTGATTTGATTGTTATTTCATATAATGAAATTGAATCTAATATTGAACTACAGTCAGTTGGGATGGTGACAATCAGTGATAATTAAGAAGTTTGAAGCAGAAACAGAAACACAGGCAATTTTAAAAGCAAGAGAAGAACTAGGCGAAAAAGCAATTGTAATGAATATAAAAACTACAAAGCCAAAGGGATTGTTTTCATTTTTGCGTAAGACTGTTGTGGAAGTAACTGCTGCTATTGATGAAAATGGTCAAAATATGTCAAGCACTGCGACAATTGATTTAGAGCAGTTAAAAGCTGCTTTGAATGAGGAAAAAACTCCTTCTGCCATTGAGGAGAAATTAAATAGTTTGACTCAGCTTATTTCGACTCAGATATCTTCTAATCAGGAAACAGAAGAAAAGAAAAAGGAATCCAAGAAGCCAGCAAAAGAGAAAAAAGAAGATTTTTGGGATAAATCCTTGCAACTTATTTATGAACAACTGGTTCGAAATGAAGTGGAACCAGTATATGCAAAGCAGATGATTTATGAGGTAACGAAAAAGGGTGATAAAGATATTCAGTTAGATAATATTTTATCTGCAGTTTATCAAAGAATCGTCTTAAACCTGGGGGAAATGGAAACCATTCAATTCCAGGGAAAGAAGCCGAAGATTGTTTTTTTTATTGGACCTACCGGAGTAGGAAAAACTACTACCTTAGCCAAAATTGCATCCAAGCATAAGTTAGAAAATAATGCAAAGATTGCAATGATTACAGCGGATACTTATCGTATTGCGGCAGTAGAACAGTTGAAAATTTATGCGAATATTTTGTCAGTTCCTGTTGAGGTTATTTATGAAGTAAATGAGTTGAAAGATAACATTGAAAAATTCAATCAATATGATTTGATTTTAGTGGACACCGCAGGTCGTTCCCATAAGAATCTGGAGCAGTGTCAGGATGTTAAGGATTTGATTTCTTCTGTATCTGAATATGAGAAGGAAGTATATTTAGTTTTAAGTGCAACAACAAAGTATAAGGATATGCAGAAAATTGTGGATACTTATAGTGATATTCCTGGATGTCGATTGATTTTCACGAAATTAGATGAAACCTCGGCCTATGGTAACATACTGAATATGAAGTTGAAAACAGATTTAGCATTGTCCTATACCACATATGGACAAGATGTTCCTGATGATATATGTATTATGGATTCTCAAATGATAGCGAAACAATTATTGGGAGGTAACGAATGATAGACCAGGCTGAGAAATTACGGTTAAGGATGAACCAAATTTCTGAAACGGTGCAACATGAAGAAATTAAAAATGCGCCAAATCAAGAGGGTTTTAAGTCAGCCAGAGTAATTGCTGTGACGAGTGGTAAAGGTGGAGTTGGAAAATCAAGCCTTTCTGTTAATATGGCACTTCAGTTGCAAAAAGCCGGAAAAAAGACCATGATTATTGATACAGATTTTGGTTTAGCGAACATTGAAGTAATGTTGGGGATTCGTCCACGTTCTAATATGGCTGACTTATTGTTTCATGATAAGAAAATCGAAGATATCATAACAAAGGGACCTTTAGATATTGGATTTATATCTGGTGGTTCAGGGGTTCAGGAGCTAAGTACTTTAAGTAAGGAAGAGATTCAGGAGTTTTCATCTAAGTTGTCCTTATTAGATGATATGGCAGATGTGATCATTATTGATACTGGTGCCGGAATTTCAGACGCTGTGCTGGAGTTTTTATTATGTGCTCCAGAGATAATTGTTGTGGTAACTCCGGAACCAACCTCTATCACTGATGCGTATTCCTTGTTGAAGACTTTAAACCGCAATCCTAATTTTGATATGAAAGATAAGAGAATCAGTATAGTTGTAAATCGTGTTACATATAAGAGCCAAGGGTTGGAGATATTTAATAAAATTAGTATGGTTGCAACGAATTTTCTTAAAATGCGGTTGGAGTATTTTGGAGAAATTACTTACGATGATAAAGTAAGCCGTGCTATTATCGCACAAAAGCCAGTTACTTTGGCATATCCAAACAGCAGGTCGGCGAAGGATATTGAATTTTTGGCAGGAAAATTATTGGACGAAAGTTCTGTAAAAGAGAATAAAGGTGGTTTCACCAGATTTTTCACGGATTTTTTAAAAAATAACAAACATAAGTAGCAAGAAACTTTAAAATCATTACAAGCATAGATAGTAGGGAGATGTAATATGGCATCTGTAATTAATATTGGAGATAAAATTGAATTAACAAAATTGAATAAATCTATGATGAATGAATCCAAGCAGGAGCCAATAAAATATATCAGTAAGGTATTGGAAATGGATAATGATTATGAAATGAAGATTGCGATGCCGATACAAGGCGGAAAAATCATTCCATTGTCTGTAGGGGAAAGTCTGACCGCTTGTTTTTATTCCAATTTGGGAGCGATGTATGAGTGCAAAATTAATATTACTGACCGATACAAAGATGGTAATATTTTTATTTTAGAGATAGAAATTGCTTCTCAGTTAAAGAAAGTGCAAAGAAGAAACTTTTATCGATATACCTGTATGTTGGCGATGCAATACATAGTTTTACCAGAGGATGCCGATGAAGCAGAACTTATGGAATCGGGTTCTGAGGTGTGGAAACAGGCGTTAGCTATGGATGTCAGCGGTGGGGGAATCAGAATCGCTTCTAAGGTAAAGGAAGAAGAAGGAACTTATATTGAGATTAAGCTGCCTTTAGTAAATGGAAAAGAACGAACTATGCTTTATGTGAAGGCTAAAATTATTCGTGCATTGCCATCGTCACAAACTGGAGTTTATGAACTTAGGGCAGAGTTTGTTGATATTTTAGAGGCAGATAGAGAAGAGATTATTAAGTATATTTTTGATATGGAGCGTAAAAAACGACAAATAGAAAAAGGACTGGCGTAAATGAAGAAAAATATTTTGGTGATTGATGACTCTGCATTCATGAGAAGGGTAATATCTGATATAATTAATGAAGATAATGAATTCAACGTAAAGTATATGGCTAGTAATGGAAGCATTGCACTGGAAACGGTTGAGAATTGTCAGGATATCGATGGTATTTTCCTGGATTTATGTATGCCCGTGATGGATGGACTTACATTTTTAAAAGAATGCAGGAAACGTAATATTAATATTCCGGTAATCCTTGTCAGTTCGTCAGTCAACCGGGATGGTGCTGAAACAATGCAGGCACTTGAATATGGTGCATGGGATTTTTTGAAGAAACCAGAACGATTGTCAAGGATGCGGGAAGACGATTTTAAATTGCAGGTTACGAAACGTCTTGACCTTATTAGAACAAGTCCAGATAAAGCTGGTAAGCCGAAAACTTCAAATGGAATTTCTATTGTTCGTACAAAGTCGAAATATAAACAAGTCAGACGGGAACAACAGGAAGTTAAATTGAAACCTATGCAGCGAGATTCAGGAAGAGGAAAGAATAAATTAGTAGCTTTGGCTTGTTCTACTGGTGGGCCGAAAGCGTTACAAATGGTAATTCCTTATCTGCCTTCGAATTTGAATGCACCTATGGTGGTTGTGCAACATATGCCAGTCGGATTTACGAAGTCATTGTCCGTTCGGTTAAATGAACTGAGCAAAATTGCTGTAAAGGAAGCTGAGGACAGCGAAGTGCTGGAAAAAGGTCAGGTCTATATTGCTCAAGGTGGAAAACATCTCGCAGTTGCATATGAGAATGGAATTCACCGGATTAAGCTTTTGGATACACCGCCTAGAGATGCATTACGTCCTTGTGCGAATATTATGTATGAAAGTTTAGTTCAGTCCCATTTTGATGAAATTGTTTGTGTGGTTTTGACGGGAATGGGAAGTGATGGAACGGTTGGAATTCAAACACTTAATAAATCACAAAAATTGCATGTGATTTCTCAAGACCAGGAGTCTTGTGTAGTATATGGAATGCCTCGTGCAATTTACGAGACAGGTTTAGTAAATCAAGTGTTACCATTAAATAAAATAGCAGATGCTATTACAGAACAAGTGGGGGTGTCGTGATGGATTTAAGTCAATACTTAGAGATTTTTATTGATGAAACAAATGAACATTTACAAAATTTAAATGAGCAGTTATTAATTCTGGAAAAAGAGCCGGAAAATGAGAATACCATAAATGAGATATTCAGAGCTGCCCATTCATTAAAGGGTATGGCAGGCACCATGGGCTATAAGAGAATGCAAAGACTGACCCATGATACTGAAAATGTTTTTTCTGAAATCCGTAATGGAAAGATGAAAGTAACCGATAGTCTTGTAGATACTTTGTTCCGTTGTCTGGATGCTTTGGAAGGATATCTTGAAACGATTCAATCAACAGCAGACGAAGGTACAGAAGACAATGAAGATATTATTAAGCTTTTAAATGACTTTATTGCAAATGAAGGTAAGACCGGTTCTTCACAGCCTGCTGCGAAGGAAGAAGTAAAAGAAAGCAAACAGGAATCTTCTCAAAAAGAAAAATACAAAGAACTTAACATTTTAGATTTCGAAAGAAATGCTATCGAAGAAGCTGCAAAAAATGATATTAAGGCATATGGTATTACGGTTTATGTTCAGGAAAGCTGTTTATTAAAAGCCGCAAGAGCATTTTTAGTATTCAAAGCTTTAGAATCTTTAGGTGAGATTATTAAGAGTTCACCAGAAGTACAGGATATCGAAGATGAAAAGTTTGATTTTGATTTCTCTGTTATTTTCCTATCCGATAATAATGCTGAAGTAATTAAAAATGCTATTTTAGATGTATCTGAAATCAAAGAAGCTTATGTTGGTGAAATTGTATTAGCACAGGAAGAAAAACGGGAAACTGCTACAGCGAAAGAACCGGCAGAAACTGTAAAGAAAGAAGTAAAACCAGCAGAAACCGCCGCACCAAAGCAGACAGCTCAAAAATCTCCAGCAAAGCCAGTGGGACGTTCCGTTCGTGTTGATATTGAAAAATTAGATGTATTAATGAATCTGGTAAGTGAGTTGATTATTGCTAAGAATGGTCTTGTATCTGCCAGTGCACAGGAAAGTTCATCAATTAACGTAGGTTTTAATGAACAGATAGAATATCTGGAAAGAATTACAACCAATCTTCATGAATCTGTTATGAAAGTACGAATGATGCCGATTGAAAGTGTTGTAAACAAATTCCCACGTATGATTCGTGACTTATGCAAGAAATTGGACAAGAAGATGGAATTGGTAATGAGTGGTGAAGATACAGAACTTGACCGTACCGTTATTGATGAAATCGGTGACCCATTGATGCACTTACTTAGAAATTCAGCAGACCATGGTCTGGAATCTAATGAAGAACGTATTCGTTTAGGAAAACCGGAAGTTGGTACTATTCGTCTGGATGCATATCAGGATGGTAACAATGTTGTCATTGAAGTAGGTGATGACGGACGTGGTATTGATACAGAAAAAGTTAAGAATTCAGCCTTAAAGAAGGGTACGATTACACCAGAACAAGCTGAAAATATGACGGATAAAGAAATTATTGACTTATTGTTCAGACCTGCTTTTTCTACGGCAGAAAAAGTTTCCGATGTGTCTGGTAGAGGTGTTGGACTTGATGTTGTTAAGACTAAGATTGAAAATCTTGGTGGTGACATTGAAGTATCTACTAAGAAGGGTGAAGGAAGTGTATTCAGCATCCGCTTACCATTGACCTTAGCTATTATTCAGGCATTAATGGTAGAATTAAGGGATGAAAAATATGCGATTCCATTA
Source organism: Lachnospiraceae bacterium (assembly GCA_017416505.1). The sequence continues at coordinate 27,192 of JAFQCI010000147.1, read as the reverse complement.
AATTCTATTGAAATGATAGAAGATGTAAATGCTTCAGATATTAAGTATGTACAGACCAAGGAAGTAATTAATATTCGTGGTACTGTTATTCCTTTGATTCGCTTAGACCAGGTTCTTAACTGCCCTGAAAAGGAAACAGAAGATGAAAGCTTATTAGTGGTTATTGTTAAGAAAGGTGACAAACAAGTTGGACTTGTTGTGGATCAGTTAATAGGCCAACAGGAAATCGTAATTAAGCCTCTTGGCAAGTATATTAATATTAATAAGATTATTAGCGGTGCTACAATTCTTGGTGATGGTGAGGTTGCTTTAATCTTAGATGCAAATACATTGGTATAAGGGGGCTTAAAAGATGGAAAATCAAGAAATCATGGATGAAGGAAAACAATACATTGTAGTGAAGCTTGGTTGCGAACAATATGGAATTGACATTAAATATGTAGATAATATTGTTCGTATGCAGAGAATTACCAGAGTACCAAAGGCACAGACTTACTTTAAAGGTGTAATTAATCTTCGTGGAGAGATTATGCCGGTTATGAGTATTCGTCTTAAGTTTAATTTAGATGATGATGAAATAACCAAAAAATCCAGAATCATTATTATTAAAACAGAACAACAGGCTTTGGTTGGAATTATAGTAGACGAGGTTAAGGAAGTTGTTACTTTAATGGAAGACCAGGTCGAAAAAGTAGCATATGAATATGGAAAAGATGATTTAAATTCATATTTAGTAGGTGTAGGTAAATATAATAATGAATTAATTTCACTTTTAAACATTAATGGTGTAATTAGCGAACAAGAAAAAGGTGATAATTAGTGTCGAACGATATTAAAGATATTTATAGCCGTAACTTAGATATTCTCAGTGAAATCGGTAATATTGGTGCAGGAAATGCAACCACTGCATTGGCACAAATCATTGGAAATAAAGTCAACATGGACGTACCTCAGGTACGTCTACTTGGCTTTAATGAACTTACTGAAATCGTTGGTGGAGCTGAGAATATTGTAATAGGTATTATGTGCCGGATTGAAGGCGATTTAACCGGTATGATGATGTTTATGTTGGAAAAAGAAGCTGCCCATCGTCTGATTGATATTTTTATGATGGATTTTGATGATGGAAGTGAAGAAGAATTTTCCGAATTGAAATTATCTGCATTACATGAACTGGGAAATATTATAGTTGGAGCGTATCTGAATGCTTTGGCTGGATTAACCGGACTTAAGATTATTGAATCTATTCCTCATTTAAGCATTGATATGGCAGGAGCGATATTAAGTGTTCCTGCGATTGAATTTGGAAAAATGGGGGATGAGGCATTATTGATTGAGTCTAGATTTTTCGAGGAAGACAAAGCGGTTTCAGGATATTTTATCTTGATTCCTGATGTACCATCATATGATACAATTTTGAAATCTTTACATATAGGGTGATAATTTATGGCAGATGTGATACGTGTGGGAATGGCTGATTTAAATATCTGTAAAGCACCGGACTCCATTACTACATTGGGACTGGGTTCTTGTGTAGGGATTGTGTTATATGATAAGAAGAATAAGATTGCTGGTCTGGCTCATATTATGCTACCAGATAGCACCCAGATTAGGAATAATACGAACTTAGCAAAATTTGCAGATACAGGAATTGACCAATTAATTAATGAATTAAAAACAGCGGGGGCTGACATAAAAAGTCTGACTGCAAAGATTGCAGGTGGAGCCCAGATGTTTAGTTTTTCAGGTTCAAGTGATTTAACAAAAGTAGGGGACAGAAATGTAGAAGCCACAATTCAAAAATTAGAGAATTTGCGAATCCCTATTTTAGCTTCTGATACAGGGAAAAATTATGGTCGAACGATTGTATTTTCTCCGGAAACAGGACTTTTGCAAATAAAGGCTGTTGGTAAGGAAATAAGTTACATTTAAATAAGGAGCAGACTTATGAGAGTCAGATATATCACACCATTTGTAGTTTTGGTAGCATGTTTGGTTACATGTATTATAAATATTATAAATGGGGTAGAAACTTTATTTTTTTTAAAATCACTATTGTTGATTTTAATTACATCTTATGTAATAGGAGCAATAGGAACAGCAATTGTTACTAAGGTTACAACAGAAAAGAAAGAAGAGGTATCTACGGATATCGATGTAGATGAAGAGAAGGAAGAGGACGAACAGGACGTGTCTGCGAACGAAAAAGAAAAATAAGGGGTTGTAATGTATGGACGAAGCAGAAAAAAACAAGCTATGGGAAACATACTCAAAAACAAAAGATAATAGTGTAAAAGAAAAACTTATCATTGAATATGCGCCTCTGGTTAAGTTTGTTGCTGGTCGTTTAAGCATGTATTTGGGGTATACGGTTGAATTTGATGATTTAGTTGGATATGGTATTTTTGGTTTAATTGATGCCATTGATAAATTCGATTATGAAAAGGGGATTAAGTTTGAAACCTATGCCAGTTTAAGAATCAGAGGTTCGATTCTGGATCAGATTCGTAAAATGGACTGGATTCCAAGGTCTGTGCGACAGAAACAAAAGAAGATTGATGCTGCCATGTCTTCCTTGGAGGCTAAGTTGAACCGTCCGGCTACAGAAGAAGAGTTGGCAGGCTTTTTGGAGTTGTCTGTGGATGAATTGCTTCAATGGTTGGAACAGACAAACATATCTAATATTGCTTCTTTAGAGGAATTTGTTGAGCAGGGAACAGAAGTAGGAATCGATGATAGTAGAAGAAGAAAATCGGATATGCCGGAATCAGCATATGAAGAGAAGGAGTTAAAGGATATTTTAATAAAAGCCCTGGATGGCTTAACAGAGAAAGAACGTAAAGTCGTAGAATTATATTATTATGAAGAACTTACTTTAAAAGAAATCAGTATGGTGCTGGAAGTGTCAGAATCCAGAATATCACAATTACATACCAGAGCCATACAGAAATTAAAGGAGAAATTGGGAGATAATATTGCGATTTTTATGGGATAATGGAGGGTTGATGTTATGTATATCGATGGTTTTTTTCAGATAGAAGCAAAAAAAGATGGTGCTTATCTACGTTTATTTCCACCTATGGAAGGCGGAAATAAGATTATAGCAGAAGAAATTTTAGATTTGTGTAAAAAAGAGTTGATTAATGATATTGATGCCATGGCAATAAAATCTGCCGTGGCTAATTTAAGTCAAAGAACTGAAATGAAAATCAGTGATACGAACATTATTCCTATTAATGAAACCATGAAGATTGAGATTGATGAATCTGCCATGAGGGCAACTGCCCGTTTTTATCCTCCATCTTCCACTGGAACATTGATGACGAAAGAAGAAATCTTAAATGACCTTAAAGTAAAAGGTATTGAGTTTGGAATTTCAGAAGAAGTAATTGAAAAACATTTAAAGGCAAGACAATATTGTCATACTTATTTAATTGCAGAGGGTTTACCGGTAGTTCCTGGTGATGATGCAGTGATTAAGTATAATGTACAACTTAAGAAGAAGGCAACTCCTAAATTGAATGAGGATGGCTCTGTAGATTTCCACAACCTGGATATGATAAGTCATGTAAAACGCGGAGAAGTTCTTGCAATTTTAAAGAAAGAAGTACTAGGAATTGATGGTAAGAATCTTTATGGCAAGACCATTTCGCCGAAATTACCGAAAGTATTAAGATTAAAAGTAGGAGAAAATACAGCCATTACTGCGGATGAGTGTAAATTATATAGTACCTGTGATGGTCATGTTGTTTTTGCAGAAAGTGGAATTTATGTTTCCAATGTTTATGAAGTAAAAGATGATGTTGATGTTAGTACTGGAGATATTGAGTATAATGGTTCTGTTTATGTAAAAGGTTCTGTCAGAACTGGTTTTTCCATCAAATGCAGCGGAGATATTATTGTTGACGGTGTAGTTGAGGGTGCTAATCTTTGTGCTGGAGGACAGATTATTTTAAAACGTGGAATTCAGGGAATGAACAAAGGCCAGGTAGAGGCAAAGGGAAATCTGGTAGCAAGATTTATTGAAAGTGCTAATGTTAAGGTTGGAGGAAAAATACAAACAGATACCATATTGCATAGTAAAGTCCATGCAGATGGTGATATTGTATTAGAAGGTAAAAATGCCTATATTACAGGTGGTAAAATTTCAACAAAATCCAATATCATTTCCAGAAGCATCGGTTCTAATATGGAAACAGCGACAGAATTATATTTAGGACCTGATTATGACATTATGGCTGAAATGAAGGATGTATCAGCGAAAATCGACCTGAATAATGAAAAATTGGAAGAAATGGATGAATTAATTCTTAATTATAAAAAAATTCTGTCAAAAGGGCAGGCTTTACCACAAGATAAAATTGATTTATTAAAAAATACCATGAAAGATAAAGAAGTGGTGGTAAAGGAAGTCGAAGAATATAATCAACGATTGGATGAATTAAAATCGGATTACGATATGTATAGTAAATGTAAAGTAATGGCGAAGGGAATCATTCATCCGGGGGTTAGAATTACCATTATTAACAATATTATGGCAATAAAAAATGAAGAAAGTTTTGTCCGTGTTGAAAAGGACAGGGCAGAAATCGTAGTAAAACCATTATAATGGGAAGGAAGGATTGTTATGATTCGACCAATAGATATGCAAATGTCCATTAATAGAACGGAATCTGTGAGCCAGATTCAACAGCAGCAAAACCAAAGAGCTGTTCAGGAGCATATGCAGTTTGGACAGCAGGTAGAAAAGGAAGTAAAAAAGCAACAAGAAATTGTAATAAAAAAAGATTCTGCAGCTTTCAATGAATATAAGTATGATGCGAAAGAAAAAGGAAATAACGAATATCAAAAAAGAGAGAAAAAGAATAAAAAGAAGGAGAAAAAATCGGAGGAGAAAACCGAAATAAAAGAAAATCCTTCTTCCCATGACAGTTCCATAGAACGTGTAAATTTTGATATCAAGGTTTAGGAGGATACCAAAAGATGCAGACAGCAATTATATCTTTATTGGTAGTAGGAATTTTAATATTTTTAGTTACTTTTTTCATGAAACCACAAGATAAGGAAAATTCTGAGAAAGAAACTGAGAAACTGACTTTTACGAAAGAAGAAAAACAATCTCTGATTGAAAATGCTTCTATTGAGATTGTGGAGATTACTCAGGATAAGATTGAAGATGCAAAGGATGAACTTGAGAAAATTTCCAATGAGAAGTTAATGGCAGTAGGTGAATTTTCTGATACTGTACTTGGTGAAATGGACAAGACTCATAAAGAGATTATGTTTTTATACAATATGCTAAATGAAAAAGAAGCTGAATTAAAGAAGTTAATGGCAGAGAAGACTAATCAGGCGAAACTTTCAAAAGAAGAAATGGATTCGTTGGAAGAAGCAAAAGTGGCAGAAACGAAAGAGAATACAAAGAAAGAAACGGCTGCTTCTAAGTCAGAATCAACGAAAACCAGGACAAGAAAGTCTACGGCTTCAAAAACTACTACCGAGGAATCTTCTACGGGAACAAAAACGAAATCTACTACGAAGAAAACAGCAAAGAAAAAAGAAGAGGATACTGTATCAGGGGAAACAAGCAGAGAGAACTATAATGAACAAATCATTGCTTTATACCAGGATGGAGTTTCTGTCGTAGATATAGCGAAAAAATTGAATTTAGGTAAGGGTGAAGTAAAGCTGGTAGTGGATTTATTTTCTCAGAAAAATAGTTGAAAGTAGCTGGAGGAGAAAGATGCGAGTACGAGATTTTTTACGAGGATTTTCGGTAGGTATTATTTTTACCTGCTGTGTCCTTTTTGTTGTATTTAAAGGCAGCAATCAAATTAGTGACGAATATGTGATTGAACGTGCCAAACAATTAAATATGGTGTTTCAGGAAGAGGATTCTTCTTTTATAAAGAAAGATAACACGGAGAATGATAATACAGGAACTCAAAATACGGAAGAACAGAATATGACAAATGATTCTACAAAGGAAGAGGACTCATCAGAGGATGACACGAAAGACCAGGAATCAAAGGAAGAAACGGTTACTATTGATATTAGTAAGGGAATGAGTTCCGGAGATGTTTCGGATATGTTATATGATTTGGGTGTTATCGATGATAAAAAGGAATTTAGTATGTATTTACATGATAATGGATACAGTTTGAAGGTAAAAATCGGAGAATTTGAAATTCCGATGAATGCTTCCTATGAAGAAATTGCTAAAATTATTACCAAATCTTAAAAAAATACTTGCAATGTATATTTTTTTATGATAAAATTTCAAACGGTAAAAAAATACATGATGGCGGATTTTTAGGATGGTGTGAAAGATAACCTAAGAATGTGAGGCCGTCAGAAGAGAAAACCATGGAGGTATATTATGAGCGTTATTTCAATGAAACAATTGTTAGAAGCCGGTGTACATTTCGGACACCAGACAAGAAGATGGAACCCTAAGATGGCTGAGTACATCTACACTGAAAGAAATGGTATTTATATCATTGACTTACAGAAGTCTGTAGGTAAGGTAGATGAAGCTTACGAAGCAATCAAGAATTGTGTTGCTGAAGGTGGAAAGATCCTTTTTGTAGGAACTAAGAAACAAGCTCAGGATTCTGTTAAGTCAGAAGCTGAAAGATGTGGAATGTACTACGTTAACGAAAGATGGTTAGGTGGTATGTTAACTAACTTCAAGACAATTCAGGGTAGAATTGAACAATTAAAGAAAATCGAAGCTATGGAAGCTGATGGTACTTTTGATGTATTACCTAAGAAGGAAGTTATCGAATTAAAGAAACTTCAAGCTAAGTTACAAAAGAACTTAGGCGGTATCAAGGAAATGAAAACTATCCCAGATATGATTTTCGTTGTTGACCCAAGAAAAGAAAGAATCTGTATTCAAGAAGCTCACAGCTTAGGAATTCCACTAGTAGGTATCGCTGATACTAACTGTGATCCAGAAGAATTAGATTACGTAATTCCTGGTAATGATGATGCAATCAGAGCGGTTAAGTTAATCGTTGCTAAGATGGCAGATGCTGTTATCGAAGCAAACCAAGGTGCTGACGCAGTGGTTGAATCTGAAGAAGTAGAAGAAGCTTAATTTAAGATAACATTAAAAGTAAGGCCTTGGTCTGCTGGGCAGGCTGAGGCTATTTTTTAAATATGGAGGAAGATAAAAATGGCTATTACAGCAAGTATGGTAAAAGAACTTAGAGAAATGACTGGTGCCGGTATGATGGATTGTAAGAAGGCACTTGCTGAAACTGATGGTGATATGAATAAAGCCGTTGATTATTTAAAAGAAAAAGGTCTTGCAAAGGCTGCTAAGAAGGCAGGAAGAATTGCAGCAGAAGGTATTGTTGCAACTAACGTAAGCGAAGATGGAAAGGTTGCTTCTATCGTAGAAGTTAACTCTGAGACTGACTTCGTTGCTAAGAATGATACATTTAAGAGCTATGTTGCTAATGTAGCTGCTCAGGCTGCAACAACTAACGTAGCGACTATTGAAGAGTTCTTAGATGAAGCTTGGGCACTTGATACTACTAAGACTGTTAAAGAAGAATTAGCTTCACAGATCGCAGTTATCGGTGAAAACATGAACATTAGAAGATTTGCTAAGGTTACAACAGATGGACTTGTTGTTTCATATATCCACGCTGGTGGAAAGATTGGTGTATTAGTAGAAGCTGATACAGATTCTAATGCAGATGAAGTGAAAGAATGCTTAAGAAATGTTGCAATGCAGGTTGCAGCTCTTAATCCAGAGTACACAAGCAGAGATGAAATTTCTGCAGATGAACTTGATAAATTAAGAAAGACTACAGTTGAAAGTGCATTAAATGATCCATTCTCACTTCCAATGCCAATCTTAAAAGGATTACTTGAGAAAGCAATTAATGATAAAGTATGGTCAGACGAAGATATCGCTATCTACGAAGAGAAGAAGGATAATATGAAGTATTTACCAAACTTCCTTTCAGAAGCAGCTAAGTTAGCATTAGCAGGTCTTGCAGTAGCTGATAAAGACGCTATCGCAGCTAACAAGATTTTCGCAGGTCTTGTTGATGGTCGTGTTGCAAAACAGCTTAAGGAAATTGTATTATTAGAGCAGACATATGTTAAGGCTGAAGATGGAAAGCAGTCAGTTGCACAGTACGTTGAAAGTGTTGCTAAGAACGCAGGTACAAGCATCAGCATTAAGAAGTATGTTCGTTTCGAAACTGGTGAAGGACTTGAAAAGAAAGAAGAAGATTTCGCAGCTGAAGTTGCAAAGCAGATGGCAGGAAACTAAGAAATATTTCTTAGAACAGACAAAGCCAGAAAATAAAGCATTTTCAAGCCTTGCAAGCAATTTTGAGAGGAAATTGAAAGTATCGTAACCTATCATAAAGTATCACAAAATATCGTGGTAATTTGGGTAAAAGTTGGGTACGAGAATGGGTAAAATGTTTTACCCAACTTCTTAATGAAAAGTTTGCTTGTTACTTAAAAACGGATTGAAAATGAAATATTTGAATGAAATGATAAGGCATCATTGCTTATAGAAATATAGGTGGTGATGTCTTTTTTGTTGTCTATAAAATGGAGATTTTAATTGTCTACAAATTTGAGTTTCATTGAATTTGGTTAAAGTTGTTAGAGTATATTTATAAACATTTGGAGAGCATAGATATTGTAACCAGATGATTGTTGCAACATAGAAATGTGGTTATTAAAATTGTGAGAATAATTGCGTTTGCAGAAAGGAGAACTCTATATGGAAACTGTAATTTCAAAGCTTCGTAGTGCATACAAAGACCTAGGTGCTAAGAAGAATGAAGATGATGTACGACTTCATGTTATTATTAATACCTTTATGGGATATTGTGGGTATGATGTGAAAAAATGCAGATTAGAACATTCAATAGTAAAAGGATTTTGTGATGTATATGTTCCTGCTATAGGAGAAAAAGCATTGATAATTGAGGTTAAAAATGGGAATAGACCAATAGAGGTCAAAGACATTGAACAAGTCAGAACTTACGCAGGAAGTAAAGGTCAGAGATTTGGTCTATTAACAAATGGATATGAGTATGTTTTACTGGATTTTTCGATAGAAACGATACCAAAGATAGAAGGCAATGTATTAGAATCATATATTGTATTTTGGTTTGATGTTTTTAAAGTTAGAACAAAGGGTAGAACGGAATTAAGATATTTCAAATATCTTAGCTTTGATAATTTGTATAATAATCAATCAACACATTTTTATTGCGATGTTGCACAATATAAAGTGTGGAAATATGAACAGGGAATAAAGGATGTTTCTTGGAACTCTTATCGTTGTACGCTTTTTCAGTTTTATGACTTTATTGCACCTAAGGTATTGGCTAAAAAGAATTATGAACAAGTTGGAAAACGATTTTATGAAACTTTAGATATGGAACAATTTGATATGTTTATTAGCGAATGCAAGAGGAATGGTAAAGATACTTCAACAAAAACACTGAATAATAATCACACGCATATCTATAATATGCTGTATGAATTGGAAAAACACGATAAGATTAGGTATATCAGTTTGAGTGATAGTCGTAAGGAAAATCTTATTATTTATGAGGAAACAGAAGATAGAAGAGGCGTTACTGAATTAAATGCTGAAGATATACAAGTGATTTTAGATTTTTTAAAGACAAAAAGAAATGCTAATAGAGATATAGTGATATTTTTGTTAGAAGTTACTTTGGGATTGGAGAGGTCGCAACTTTTGGAATTGAATTGGGATACTTTTGATAAATCGTTTAAATATATAAGTTTAGAAGGAAGAAAAATCGAATTGTGTCCTATTCTTCAAGAATATTTGATAAAACTTAATAAGGAAGTTAAGAAAGCAAAGATAAAGTCGCAAAAGCTATTTCTGGTATTTTATGATGGAGAGTACAGACCAATGAGAGAATGGAATATTAATGATGTTTTTAATAATTTTGTTCAGATTACCAATGATGAAAAGTGGAAAGATTATTCGCCTAAATTTGTTAGAAAAAGCCTAATTAGAACAATGTTCTTTGCAGGGTATTCATTAGAGGACATTATGTATATTACTGGAATAGATATTAATAATATTTCAAAATATATAAAAATAAATGAGCTTTTGCAAAGAAGGAGTAAGAAAATTAACTGGAAACAATTATATGATGGTGTATTATGTAGAGAAGCATAGTTGCCAGTAGCGTTTATAGATACTGTATCTTAATATAATAGGGTACAGTATCTTTTTGTATAGGGGGATGATTACATTTAGAAAGTGGATTATGTTTGTGGCAGATGGTATATCTATTGTGTTCATGCATTGGATGCGTAATCGGAGCATCGAAGTATATTATAGTATTATTCACATGCCCTTTTCTGTAGAAATTATCGAACTATGATTAAAAATATGGAAATTGAAAAAAGCCTAGAAAATAAGGCTTTTGTGGGATTCTGTATTTTGCTAAAATGATATTAAAAATGGCTGAAATGCTTGGAAATAAAGGGTTTTACCGAACTCAATCGAAAAATGCTACCGAACTCATTACCGAAGTGCTATAATTGAGAAGGGGGATTGTATTTGATAAGTTCGCTAATATCAACATTCAGATAGTGGCAGAGTTTACATATCAATCCTACATCTAAGCGTTGGAATTCATTACGACAGTATCTATTGAAGTTAGAGCGTGGTATATCTAAGTCCTTGCAGATTTGATTTTTACTAATACCTTTTTCTTTCAATATATCGTTTATTTTTAATGTTAATGTACCATATTCCATAGATAAAACTCCTTTACTTACTGGAATTAATTATATATAATGATTGTGTATATCGTAATTCACAATAAAGGGAGTCACTATACGAATAGGGGTATAAAATACATATATGAGAAGGTGAATTTAATGGCAAAGCTAAAGAAAAATCATTTTTATTATGGGGCGATATTAGATGCATTATGTCAATATAATCCAGATGCATCGCCTGTATTAATGTCACATGAAGAATCAAGGCAAGTATACAGAGTAATGACAAATACATCACAGGAATGTATTTTGTTTCTCAAATATGCATCCCCTAAAACTGGCGGAAAGAATGAACAAGATATTAGTTATTTGTTTACATTCTCAGATGATGATAAGCAAAAATTGAAGGCTTATATGGATAAGTATGATTGTCCTATTTTCTTGTATTTGTTATGCAAACAACCAGATTTGAAGGACAGTGAAATTATTGTGCTTAAATATGAAGAGTATCAAAATGTAGAAGAAAATAGAGCAATTACTATTAGAATACAGAAGAGTAAAAATTATATTTTATTGTTCAAAAAGGGAAGTAGGGCGAGAGATAATGCATATCAGATACCACGAAATAGAATCGAAAAGACATTTGATGAATTGGCAGATGATTTTATGAAAGAATCTTCGCCTCATGCTAAGAATAGAAAAGTAAATAGTTCGCAGATGGATTTTTTTATTGCTACAAGTATGGAGATATTTGAAGATAATAGAAATTGTCCGTTTTGTGATAATGCTTTGAAAGATGTTGTAATACATAATTCTGGTGATGATATGGATTCAAGAATGTGTCCTGTTTGCAAGCGTAGGTTCGTTAATAAGCGTCAGTATAAAATTATTCGCAAGTATTGTGGCAATAATAATATTATTCCAGAATTATATATTATGGATTTCAGAGAGGATGAGAGGCAAAATAAGGCTGAATATAAAGAATTAGAAGGACAGTCAGTTTTTAGTGCAGTGGACAGAAATAAATTTTATATTGTTGAAGATGAAAGTGATGTATGTCCGATTCATAATTGTAAAATGGAGATAAGGGTTATAAATTTTGGGATGAAACAAAAAGATACAGTACATTTTTGTAAACGGTGTAATAAGTATATAATTTTTCGGAAACAGTATGATTTTTTGAAAATTCAGTGTGCTAAAGGTGGAAAACGCATTTTTCAAAATGCTCAATTTGAGAAGTTGATTTAAAAAAGCAACGATTAAGTACGGTATATAGTACGGTCGTTTTGCTAGTCTAAGAATGTAACAAATACAATATACACAATGAAAGGTGGATTAATATGGGATTTTTTGATTTTTTGGGTCATGCGGCTGTACATGCCATGAGTGATGCTAGTAAAGAAACAAAGCGACATAATGAGTTATGTTATCAATTAAGTGATTATAATGCGGACTTGAATAATTATTTAGAAAGAGTTGGGTGTGATGCGGTTTATAATGCAGATTGGGGATGTATTGATACAGGTAGTATATCTCTTGAAAAAAGAAAGATGGACACTATTAGAAGAAAAGTTGAAGAATATATAAAAATAGGTGGAGTTCCTAAGTATATACATGATTTGGATGAAATAGATGATTGTATTGAAAAGGTAAAATATCTTAAATCCAAAAATGCTTTACATAGACAAGAGGAGTTTCAACATCAAGAATTATATTGGGTAAAAGATGATATTGAGCGTGAAGAGAAGGAAGACCGAGAAATAGCATTGTTACTTAATGCACAGGGAAATGAATTAAGTACTGTTGCGAATCAAGGGGAATATTCATTTGTTCCATATCGTGATATAAATGACTCAGATGATACAATTTGGATTGATACTGCTAAGAGTTATAATGAATATACTGTACAGTTTTTGGAGTATCGTACAGTATCATTGAAATTTAACAAAAAGGGCTATTATGTTTATAGCTATGATGAGCAGAAGCAACTGTATTTTAAAAGTGGTATAAGAGAAAATCAAAGAATCGAAGTTTCAGCTTTGCCGATACCTGCTGTGCAAGGATGGTCAATGTTGGTAATAAATGGTTTGGAATTATTGTGTTCTACAGAATTAGCAGATAGTGTTAGGGATTTATATATTGAACATAATATGTCTATTATAGAGGAAGAAAACACATTATCTGCATTGGCTGCTGAAAATATAAATAATCTTTCTGGAATTGAATTTGAAAGAGTATGCCAACAGTTGGTTGAAAATATGGGATTTGATACAGAAACTACAAAAGCGAGTGGAGATGGTGGAATTGATTTGATTGCATACAACCATCAACCGTTATTATCTGGTAAATACATAATTCAATGTAAAAGATATGCTGGTAGTGTAGGAGAACCAATTATTAGAGATTTATACGGTGTTATTACATCTGAAAGAGCCAATAAAGGTATTTTGATGACTACAGGACATTTTACTAAAAGTGCTATTGCATTTGCAGAAGGAAAACCGATAGAATTGATTGATGGTATTGCAATGCAAAATTTGTTTTCGCAGTATGGCATGAATGTATGTGGAGGTAATTCACAAGTTAGAAAGGAATATGTCGATGTAACAAATGGTAGAGCTATAGAAGAGGTTATACAAGAGAATTTTAGCTTGGAAGATAAATATGATGAGTTCCTTGAACTTAAAGATGTTGTAGATAATACTGTTGAAGAAAGGGATATAGCAGAGTATATAAACTGGCTTATTGATAAAATTGATTCAGATAATTTTATTATATTTGACCATTCGGAAAGATTGGTGTTTTTTAAGGAAATTAATACATATATCAAAAAATACCTAGACATGAGAAAAACTGAAAAGAGCGAGTTGCTATCCTATTTATATCAAATGATATTTGTTCAAAATAGTATTTTGTTGGAACACTTCACTGATGCGAAAACAATGTTTATCAAAATGATGAAAAATGAAAAGATACAGTTTAATCTTATGGAAACGTTGGGTGAAACGCATAAAACGGAAGAAATATTTGAAAATACAGGGGTGTTTAGTTTTTTATTTGCCACATGGTGTAATATGAATCAATTGGCGTATATTTCGCATGATGATGATTTAAGAATGTATTTGTCAGACCATAATCTTTTTTATGGTGTTCCATCGCTTCAAGATAGCAGAATAGACGATAATTTACAGTTGATTGAATCTGGAAAGAGTAATCTTAATCCGGTGTATTTTCAGAAACAACGTCAACTGATAAATGAACTTAATAGTGTGTTCAATGAAGTAGAGATGACAATTTTCTTTAGAATTGATAAAACAGAAGTTATAGAATCATTTTATGAGTATTCATATTTGGGTGGAAGAACTAAAGATATTATGCTTGAGTTTTCTGATTACAAGATTGAGAATGGAGAGGTAGTAATAAATAATTATGGGAATATAAACTTAAATAATGCATTAGGAGCATATATACCTTTTTCACAAAATGACTTGTTAGATTGCTAAAAAATTTAAGGGGCTGTTGCAAAATAGATGAATAATCTATGAAGCAATAGCTTTCTTTTTATGTGGCAAGTAGGATATTATACATGTATTACAGAGATTAAAAATGTAGTAGGTCTAAATAAGTTACTTTGGTGTCATAACTCAAAAGTATTGACACCGAAAATGAATTGTAGTAAAATGGGGGCATAGGAAGGTGTCATAACTTAGTGTCAAAAATGAAAGGAGATTTTACTATGATTTATGGATATGCAAGAGTAAGTACAAAGGGACAAGCGAAGGATGGTAATAGTTTAGAAGCACAAGAAAAAGCATTGAAAGAATCAGGTGCGATTGAAATTTATGTTGATGCTTTTACAGGAACGAAAACCGATAGACCAGAATTTGATAAACTGATGAATAAATTACAGAGTGGTGATACACTTATTGTTACCAAATTGGACAGATTTGCAAGGAGTATGTCACAAGGTAGTGAATTGGTATCTCAATTGATTGATAAAGGAATTAAGGTCTATATTCTTAATATAGGTATAATGGATAATACACCATCGTCAAAATTGATTAGAAATGTATTCTTTGCATTTGCTGAGTTTGAAAGAGATATGATTATCGAAAGAACAACAGAAGGAAAAGCGATTGCAAAGCAAAATCCAGATTTTAGGGAAGGTAGACCAAAAAAATATAAAAAGGCACAGATAGAACATGCATTAGAGTTATTGGAAAATAATTCGTATGCACAAGTTGAGCAATTAACAGGAATATCCAAAAGCACATTAATTCGTGCAAAAAGGAAATCGGAAAAATAAAATATTATGATTTTTTGCAAGGTTGAGATATACCTTGCTTTTTTATGCAAAAATTTATTTGAGATAAAAATATGAATGTAAAAAATGCGATGCGAAATAATTGAGTGTTTTGTCATTTCAAATGGAGAAGAAAGTAGTGTGGCACATAACACTACAACCAAATGCTGATTAACATCAAAAAAGGAGGACAAATTTATATGCATTTGGAAAAAAGATTATTATGTTTAAGAAACAATGATACACAAGTAGGTTTTCATACTGGAAATGGCACAACACAAGATATTGTTGATTTGGATAAAGCAAATAAAAACAACATCGTTGTGAATTGCAATATTCGCAAGGTCAGAAATAAAGATAAGAATGAAACCTATATGCGTGTAAATCCTAATAAGAACAATAATGGTTACATTTTGACGGAATACACAGCGTTTAAAAAGGTAATGCAAGATGTGTTTGATGAATTAGGGGTAACAGATTTTAAGTGGAAGCGTATAGATATGAGTTTTAATACTATGGACAACAAGTATTATTCCAATTATACAAAGTTGAACAGATTATTGATTGCTTGTATCGCTAATTCCACGAATGACAAAAATACATACGACACAAAGAATTTTTGGAATGGCAAAACAAAAAGTCTTGCTACAAAGAATCAGTTGAGAGAAATCGAATTCTATGACAAAGCTGACGAAAGTCAAAATCGAAGTCCATATTATAGCAGGCTTGAATTAAGAAGTGTTCGTATGAATGGTGACATTGAGCATGAATTTTTAGAGGTCTGGTTTGAAAGATTAGACAAAGCTGTTGAAGAATTTGAGGCAGTACAGGACAGATTCAATCAGAATATGGCTGAAATCTATTTGGATGACTTGGCTAAAAAGAAGCATGACAGAGAGTTTTTGAGTATTAACAGTTTTCTGATGACTAGACGTGATTATATTTTCACTAGCACACAGATGAAAAAATTGTTGATGTTGCTCGGATTATCGAAAGAAGAAGCTAAAAATAAAGCATACAATTTCAAGAAGTATCATGCGATTGAATATTTTAAGCGTGAGGATTTAGAAGTGATTGTTGCTGATATTAAGGCGAAAATTATTGAGTATTTTTCAAAATAAAGTTTGGAAAATCGTAAAAAGTTACTAATTAATGAAAGTTTAGAGATGTTGAAAAGCATTAAAAAATAAGGCTTTATTGATATTTTTCCTTGAAGCCAATTACCTAATATGTTCGTAACGTTGGGTAATGGTTGTATGTGTGAATGTGCCACAAATATTTACACATTATAAGGAGAACTATTTAATATGGTAAGATTCAAAAAACTTAATAACAAAGAAAAGAGCAGTAGATATTTTAATGTTAAGGCAAGATGTGGCACAGCATATCAGAAAGATAATCCACGCTATTATGGAACGTATATGTGTAGATTGTGGTTAGAGGACAAGAAAGCGTTTTATAAATGGTTTGATGAGAATTATTATGTGGTCGATGGCGAACAGATGGATATTGATAAAGATATTTTACAGTATGGAAATAAGCAATATCATCCGGATTTGTGCTTAATTGTTCCACACATCGTAAACACTTTTTATGAGAATATCGAGGTTGGAAAAACAAGTATTACATACAGTAAAAAAACGAAGAAGTATAGTGTAAAGGTATCTGATGGCAATAAAAATATTAGTGCTAATAATATTGATACCTATAATGAGGCGTTGGATGCTTTTTGTGATATTAAGCAGGGAATTCTTGTTAGAATGGCGAAATCGTTACAAGACCAAATTCCAGACAAGGTTTATCAAGCAATGATAAACACAGATGTTAAGGCGATTAATGCGAAGCATTATGAGATTGTGGAATAGGGGGAAGTACGATTATGGAAAAGGCATTATTAAATATAAAGGAATTTTGTGCGTATCTTGGTATTGGAGAAACTAAGGCTCGTGAACTGATGACAAAGACCAATAATCCTTATACTGTTAGGATTGGTGGCAGGTTATATGCGAATAAGGTGTTATTGGATAAATGGTTGCTTAGTATAAGTGGAAACAGAATATAGAAATATGTAATGTAGTGATTGAAAATGAAGCAAAATTTGCGTATAATTTAAGTATGTTCAAATGTTTCATTTCAATCATTACAGATTAGATTGATTGAAAGGAATGATAACATATGGCAAAAGGTTTAAATGGTAAAGAGTTAGGAACAGGAATCCGTCAGAGAGAAGGAGGCAGATACGAAGCAAGAGCGACTATAAATGGAATAGCGATTGATTTATACAATACTGATTTAAAACAGTTGAAAATTGATTTTGAAGAAGCTAAGAAGCAGGCGAGAATGAGTATTGATACCAAACGTCAACAGATTACTTTGAATGAGTGGTTTGAGGAATGGTTCACGAAATATAAAGTTCCTACGATTAAATCAACAAGTGTTTTTTCGATGAAGAGCAAGTATTATAATACATTTGGTAATCTTATAGGAACAAAGAAGGTTGTTGATATTCGTAATATTGATATTCAAGAAGCTATTAACGCTATGCAAAAGCAAGGTAGAGCATCGTCAAGTATGCGTGATGCTTTAGGTCGTGTTAGAGATTGTTTGGAATCAGCAAAGCATAATCGTATTATTTCAGAGAATCCATGTTTTGAGATTAGTGTACCTTGGGAGAATAAGCAGGTATTAAGACGTTTCTTATCGGTAAATGAACAGAATTTATTTTTACAGACAGTTGAAAATAATTGGTATAAGGAAATGTTTTATATTATGTTTCTTACTGGTATGCGTATTGGTGAAGTTGGTGGATTGAAATGGAGCGATGTAGACTTTGAAAATGAATGTATACATATAAATCAATCTTTATCATGCAACTATGAAAAAGGTGTAAAAAAGATGTGTTTAACGACACCTAAAACGCATAATTCATATCGTAAGATACCATTTATGGGTGAAGCTAAAGAAATGTTCTTAGCACAAAAAAAGAAGCAAGATAAGATTAAAAGGGAATTGGGTAAAAGATATAGATGTGAAGGTGAATTTGCAGATTTGGTGTTTGTTACATCAATGGGTTCGCCAGTTCTTAGATACCATGCAGAGAAAGAGTGTAAGAAGGTCGTAAAGGCTATTAATGAGGCAGAGGCTTTTGATTCTGTTAGGGAGCAAAGAAAACCTATTATCTTTGAAGATGTATACCCACACGCATTACGTCATACATTTTGTAGTCGTTGTTTTGAAAAGGGCATGAATCCTAAAGTTGTGCAAGCATTGATGGGACACCAACATTACAGTACAACGATTGAAATATATACTCATGTTACAGAGCAGAAGTTTGATGAAGAAATTGCTAAGTTTGGAAGTGCGATGGTGGATAATACAGTACCCAAAGTAACAGAAGATGTACCCAAATCAGAGATTGCATAAGTGAAAGGATAGTTAATCGGCAAAGTTTTATTTTACCCATTTGAAATGTGGGTACGATATAATGAATAAATGGCAGCAGTGCTAGTAAATAAGCCATTCTTGATAAAAAAGTTTGCAAAGCAGATGGGAATGTAAACTGTTTTTGATATAGGACAGTTATCATAGGTGAAAACCCTTGAAGTTATTGAATTTTCAATGATTTCAAGGGTTTTCTTTTGTTAAAAAGGTTTGTACGTAAGTTATCGTAACTTAGCGCAATTTTTGCAGTATTTGGGTAGTGAATTGGGTAAATGATTGGGTAAAAAATACTACCCAAATGGCTTGCGAAAGTTTGCCTATTTATTTTTTAATTTTGGAAATGAGTCTTGGAAATAGGTTGACTAAAATGTCGCCGACTATGCGACCAACTCGGTTAATTCTGTAGATATAATGTGATTACAAAAACGAAGGAGGTAAATCACATGAATGCAGAACTGACAGAGTTGGTTTTTATTTTGGACAGAAGTGGTTCAATGAATGGACTAGAGAGTGATACGATAGGTGGATTTAATGGAATGATTTCTAGGCAAAAAGCAACTGGCGTGAAAGTAAATGTTACAACAGTACTTTTTGATGATGAAGTAGAAATTATACATGATAGATTTCCAATAGAGATTATTGAACCATTATCAGAAAAAGATTACTTTGTGCGTGGATGTACTGCTTTATTAGATGCGGTAGGTCAGTCAATCCATAAAATTGAAAATATTCAGAGTCGTCTTCCAAAAGTACATAAAGCTGGAAAAATTATTTTTGTTATAACAACAGATGGTTTAGAGAACTCCAGTGTTCTTCGTAGGTAGCAATCATCTCTTAAATTTCTAAGAAAAATGGGGTTTCGGGACTCGAACCCAGGGCACTTATTATTAATTTTATATTTCTAATATGCAACAGAACTTCTCTCCCTATCAAATGCAAGGCTCTAACCCCAAGTATGCCCAGACCACCAATTGAATTTGAAATATCCATAAAACCAATCACTCCTATCGCTAAACTTAAAAGAGAAACAATGTCAGTACTTACTTCAATTGGGATATCAAGTAATAATGCCAGAGATATAAAAGAAATAATCTAAAATAATTATAGCATTGGAAAATATGTGAGACAATAATGTAATGAAAAATAAATTTAAAAAAGTATTTGAATTTTTATTATATTTTAAACATTGAAAAAAATAATTTGTGGTATGGTTTTGCTAGAAGATCATTTGTCTTTGACTAAATTTTCTAGTAGCATGGAGGTTATCGAAGTTGACATTGATCGAAATCATAAATATAATATAATTAGATTTTGCAGAAAAGTTGCAGAATGGAGGATAAAAATTATGCTGCTAGAATTTAAAACTAAAAACTATAAGTCGTTTGTGGATGAGGTTGTATTTTCGATGACGAAGGCTCCAAAGCAATCAGGATTGGATTATAGTTTATTAAATATAGAAATAAAAAAGAAAAAAATAAAAGGACTTTGTTCTTCTGTTGTTTATGGTCCAAACGCTGCCGGAAAGACGAATATCATAGGAGCTATGGATGTTCTTCGTGCGATTGTTCTGCGTGGTAATATTAGAAACGCAGAAGAAAAAATGTCACCCAATTCCGCATCAGGAACATTGGAATTAATACCAAATAACAGATTAACAAAATCTGAACCCGTTGAGTTTTCTATAGATTTTTATGAAAATGGATTTCGCATCCGGTATGATTTAATAATGGAATTAGGATTGTTTTTAGAGGAAGATTATCAAAGAAAAATTTTACATGAAAAGCTTACTGTGAATGATGAAATGATTTACAGTAGAAATGAAGAACTTGTATTTGGTAATCTTATGGTTATCAAGGATTATCTTGCAGAGATAACGGAACTTAACACAGAAAGTGCTTTTGAGATTGCCAGAAACAGTTTGAATAGAGAAGAACTGTTTTTAACAAATGGTTTTAAACTTATTTTATCACAGAAATTTGCGAAGTTGATTACAGATTGGTTTGCTAATAAATTTATGGTAATATATCGAGCTGATTCTATGCAGTTGATTAAGCGTTTTACCGAACCACAGAAACAAACAATTTATGTGGAGAAGACTACAGATAAAGCTGCAAAATTGTTTGGAATTAATTCAAATGCTGTCGGGTATGTGATAAGTGATGACGAACCGGAAGGAAAACTATATTCTATATTTAAAGATATTAGAAATAAAAAAAGTGCAGCCATTGCGGCAGAAATATTTGAATCCTATGGTACAATACGATTTGTAAATATGTTTCCGTTGGTTATAAAGGCGATAAAGACAGGTGGAACATTAGTAGTAGATGAATTTGATGCTTCTATCCATCCAATGGCTCTTATGAGTATAATAAATATTTTCCATAATGATGATATTAATGTAAATGGTGCACAACTTATTTTTAATACTCATAATCCTATTTTTCTTAACTCCAATCTATTTAGAAGGGATGAGATTAAATTTGTAGAGCGGGATGATGATACTCATTATAGTAGTCTGTATGCGTTGTCGGATTTCGGAACTACAGGTGATAAAGGCGTGCGTAAGCATGAGGACTATATGAGTAGATATTTCGTAAGCCAATATGGTGCAATAAAAGATATTGATTTTACACCTATTTTTGAAGAATTGATGGCGGATGAAAAAGAGGTGGATTATGGCAAATAAAAAAACAACAAAGAAATATTATTTTAGTGTGGAAGGTGAAACGGAACATTGGTATTTAAAATGGTTACAAGACCTGATAAATGCCAATGAAACGGCAAGATACAAGGTTACATTTGAATGTCCGGTGAATAAGAATCCATATAAATATGCGAAGAAACTGAATGTATTAAAAAAAACAGAAATATATCATTTCTTTGATTATGAAGGTGATGAAGAAATATATGTGCAAAGATTTAAGGATGCTATGGATAATATGAAAAAGGCTCAGACTGCCGGAAAACAGATTATTTATAAATCAGGATATAGTAATTTGACATTTGATTTATGGATAATTTTACATATGATTAATTGCAATAGTGCTTATGCTCATAGAAAGAATTATCTTGCACCAATAAACCGGGCATTTGGGGAAGACTTCGAAAGTATGGATGAGTTTAAGGAAGAAAATAACTTTAAGCGTTGTCTTAAGAAATTGGAACTTTCAAATGTACTTGATGCTATCGAACGAGCAAAAATGATTATGAAGAGAAATCAAAATAATGGATATAGATTGCTTGAATATAAAGGATATAAATATTACAAAGAAAATCCAGCACTTGCTGTGTGGGAAGCAATAGAGAAGATACTTAAAGAATGCGAATTAGTGTGAGTGATCGGTTGCTTAATGAAATTTGTTTCGGAGATAGAAAGTAATGTACATATGAAGGAAGGGTGAGAGTTGTGGCCAAAGGACCGAATCAGAAATTAAAGCTTATTTATCTTATGAAAATACTACTTGAAATGACTGATGACGAACATAGTCTTACGTTAGCTGAAATATTACAGGAATTAGCCAGATATGATATTACTGCTGAAAGAAAGAGTATATATACTGATTTTGAATCTCTCAGAGTTTATGGTCTGGATATTATTAGTGAACAGAGAAACCGAACCGTATATTATCATGTTGGTTCGAGAGATTTTGAGATTGCAGAGTTAAAGTTATTGGTGGATGCTGTTCAGTCGTCAAAGTTTATTACTGAAAAGAAATCAAGAGAATTAATTAAAAAGTTGGAAAGCTTTGCTAGTAAATATGAGGCAAAAGAACTTCATCGACGGGTTTATGTCCAGGGGCGGATTAAAACCATGAATGAAAGTATTTATTATAATGTCGATAAGATTCATGAAGCAATAGGGAAAAATGTCCAGATTGAGTTCCAATACTATCAGTGGAATGTGAAGAAAGAAATGGAACTTAGGCATAATGGGGCATTTTATAAAATATCACCATTGGAGCTTATGTGGGATGATGAGAATTATTACCTGGTTGGGTATGACAGTAAGGCAGGAATCATGAAGCATTTTCGCGTAGATAAAATGCTGAAAATTAATTTGCTAGAGGATAAGAGAGAAGGAAAAGAAGTTTTTGAAAAGCTTGATATGGCTGCATATTCTAAAAAACGCTTTGGAATGTTTGATGGAATGGAGCAGACTGTGAAATTGGAATGTGAAAATCATTTTGCGGGTGTTATCATTGACCGATTTGGAAAAGAAGTAAGTATGCGGAAGATAGATGACGAACATTTTGTGACGAATGTTGAAGTTGCAGTAAGCCGTCAGTTTATAGGCTGGGTGATTGCACTTGGTCCAGGTGTGAAGGTGATAGGGCCGGAAAATGTGGTTGCTCATATTCAGGAAGAAATTGAGCGTTTGATAAAACAATATCGATAAGCTAAACAATTGGTGATTTGATTAGTTTTATATATTTTTGTTCATTTTAACATTATATTTTCAAAAATTAATGAAATGATTATTACTTTTTAGGATTGAATTTTTTGTTTAATGAATTATAATTTCATTAGAATTAACGAAAGAAGGATATTAAAAATGGAATCTTATACTTATTTACTTGTATTGGCAGTCATCCTTTTATCTACCAAATTACTTGGACTTGCGACTGCGAAAATACATATGCCACAGGTTGTTGGCGCACTTGTTGCCGGCATTATACTTGGACCAAGCTGCTTTGGGGTTTTGGAAAGTTCAGACTTTCTTGTAAAAACGGCAGAAATCGGTGTTATCATGTTAATGTTTACAGCAGGTATTGACACAGACATGAACGAATTAAAACATACCGGTTTGAAATCATTTATCATCGCTTGTTTTGGTGTAATGGTACCTTTAATACTATGTGGCGGATTGTATTTTTTCTTTTTCTTACATGATTTTACGGCAGAAAATTTATTAAAAGCCGCTTTTCTTGGGTCTGTATTCTCTGCGACCTCGGTTTCTATTACTGTAGAAACACTGAATGAAATGGGAAAATTAAAAACCTCTACAGGAACAATACTTCTTAGTGCCGCTTTAATTGATGACATTTTAGGGATTATTGTATTATCGGTACTTACCGGTTTAAATTCCGGTGATTCGAATCCAGTTAAGGTATTGATTCGAATTGCATTATTCTTCCTATTTACTGTGGTTGTCGGATTTTTGGTTCAATTTCTGTTTAAAAAGATTTCAGAACATCATGACCACAGTCGTAGAATTGCAGTGTGGGCACTTGCTTTTTGTTTTCTTATGGCATATTGTGCCGAAGCAATTTTTGGTGTTGCTGATATTACCGGAGCTTTCTTTGCCGGACTCATTCTTTGTAATATTGCAAAAGCAAGACATTACGTTGCAAAGAAAATTACAGTTGCTTCATACATGATTTTCACTCCTGTATTCTTTGCCAGTGTTGGTATGAGAACCAACCTTACCGCAATGGATGGTAAACTATTGATTTTTGCACTATTACTTATCATTGCTGCTGTAATATCAAAAATCATCGGATGTGGATTGGGTAGTAAATTATGTAAGCTAACCAATCATCAGTCACTTGTAGTAGGTATTGGTATGGTTGCTCGTAGTGAGGTTGCTCTTATGGTTGCTCAAAAGGGAATCAGTGCCAATATGATTGATCCTGCTATCCTACCGGCAATCATATTAAGCGTTATTGCATCCGCATTACTGACACCTGTGCTTTTGAAAATTTCGATTTCAAAAGGTCCGGAGCTTGTTTAAAGGGTATGACTGTTTTATTGGACATATAACAGTATAGAATGGAACTAAGATAGAAAATGAAAAGCTATCTTAGTTCTATTTTTATATAAAAATAAAGAGGGATGAAAAACTTTATGGTATACTTTGAAGCGGAATGTAAAAGCTCAGGTAAATGAAGAAGGTGTAAAGCCTTAATAATTTAATAAAAGACTTTACACCTTTGTTTATTTAGTTATTAACATGCACTGTGGACCGCGCTGTTTGCTATGTGTTTGTTTAGTATTTTATGAACCCTCTCAACTTCATCAAGGATCATATCGTCCATTCCTTTTAGTTCTACTTTTGTTTTTAGTATTTGTCTTTTAAGTTTTGGTATATCATTTTCTATAGATACAATATTACTTTTCATTGATGTAATATCATTTTCTATAGATACAATATTACTTTTCATTGATGTGATGTCACCTTTCATTAGTGTAATATCATTTTCAATAGATACAATATTACTTTTCATTGATGTGATGTCACTTTTCACTGATGTAATGTCACTTTCCATTGATATCGTTTTTTCAAGTAGTAAATCTAATTTTTCGCTATCTGTCATATTTTTAACACCCCTTTTAATCGATTATATCACTAGTTTTGTAAAGGTGCAAAGCCTTTTATTAAGTTATCAAGGTGCGACATCTTATGGAATAATACCAATGTTAGTATATTAATTATCAGAATAACAATACATTATGAAAAGGATCTTTCGATGATGGAAAAATTTTAGATACAATTAATAAAAAATTGCTATGGTTGTTTTAATTTGTATGACTTAAAAAAGCTAAGTCATGTAATAGAATATAAATATACTTTTGATTTGTTTTTTAGAGCTTATGTGATTATGTTTATAGAAATAATCTTTACACTATAGTATACTTGAATTGGATAAATTTTGCAATAGTTTTTTTACAAATAAAGCAAATAAGGCGTATGATTCGTTTATCTTTATATATAAAGCTGATTTAATCCAATAGGAAATATGGGCTAAATTAGTTGCTTATTCTGCCACAGAGTTATTGATAATTCATGCAAGAATTGAACAGGAATACTGTAAATATTCATAAACAGTAAATTTTACAATCGTTGCTCATATATGCAAAATTTATTTCCACTTGCAAGCAGAGATAGATTCTATAGATGTGATGAATCTGATATGAAAGGAACTGGTTCCAATCCGTCATGGAAGACAGTTTCCAAGACTAAAAACTGTACATTTTATAAAAACAAAATATCTGCTCTATCGAGACTCATAAATAGTATCATCATTTTACAGCATAACTTTTTTTAAGCAGCTGTGAATCTGTTTATTTGCTGTGCCTAAAAGAGTACGTTTTGAGCGAACCTTTTTGATTTCAGGATTGCAATAAGATTTTCTGTCATAAATGTAAGTGATGCCACTTCGTTTTATCGAATTGTTTGATAATGGCCATGCAAAATACCTTCTTTAGTCGTTAGGTATGTTATAACACGTAATGACTATAAATGAAAGAGGAAAATACAAAAAAATGACGTAAAATCAAGGGAAAATAAGGATTTCAAAGGATAGAAAGTAGTTATGTGAGAAGAAAAAGAGAGAAGCGGGAATGGTAGAAAAGTCTGGAGAGCCTTGGAAACTGTGAATCAATGTCATTTAGATAATTCATAAGGTTACATCTCATATATAGGGTCTAACCCACCAAAAAAATTCCAAAAAGGGGTTGACAAAATATCAAAAATGTGCGGCCGCTCTCGCTACTGAATGTATTTTTAAGGTAGTGAGAGCGGCCCTTGTAGTTAAGAAATATGTTTGCGTGATGCAAAAAAACACTAACTACAAGGAGGCACAGTCATGTTGCAAAATCAAATCAAAAAATTATTTAATTCTGCTATTTCTAAGGTAGCTGATAACATTTCCCAGTATACGGTCTCACCTGAAAAAGATTTTAAACGGCACAAAAAACTTCCAGTCGAAAAACTTATGTCCTTCCTTATTTCAGAAGGTTCTTCCACAACCAAAAATGAACTTTTAGACTTTTTTAACTACAGCAGTGAGCGTGTAACGGCATCAGCATTGAACCAGCAAAGAGCAAAACTAAAACCAGAAGCTCTGCAACAAGTAATGTATGAATTCAATGACTCCATTTTCAAGGAATCAGTTTCTTCTGGATATCGTTTTATTGCTACTGATGGGTCAACAGTCACTTATTTTAGTAAATCTTCCTTTTCATCAAATGAATATTTTGTTGACCAGGGGCATTCACAAAAAGGCTTTTATAGCATGCATATCAATGCATTTCAAGATATTCAAAAGCATATTTACACAGACATTCTTATTCAACCGGTACATGAAAAAGATGAATTCAAAGCTTTCTGTATGATGGTAGACAGACACCCTGTTTTGCCGAGAAATAAAAATGTTTATATCGGAGATCGTGGGTACTGTTCTTATAACAACATGGCACATGTTGTTTCATCCGGACAATACTTTCTTTTTCGAACGAAGGACATTCATTCTAAAGGTTTGGTTGGAAAATTTGATTATCCTAATTCTGATACTTTTGACATTGATGTAAATGTTACACTTACACGAAGTAATTCTAAAAAAATCTTGGTTAAACCTAATCATTATAGACGTTTTGTAGATAAAGCAACTACTTTTGACTATATAGAATATGGTTCGGATGATACCTATGATATTACTTTCCGAGTGGTTCGTTTAAAACTTTCTGATAATACATATGAATGTCTGGTTACGAATCTGCCACGTGATGAATTTGATATACAAAAACTAAAACTCTTGTACTTTTCCAGATGGGGAATTATGCCGATATCAGCATAATTCCCCATATGCCGATATTTAAAAAATGCCGATAAAATATTTATAACTTCCCGTGTCTGCTTGCATTTCAGACACGGGAAAAAGAATATCGGCATTTATTTTAAACCGCATAGTCTCTTG
>JAFQCI010000146.1 GCA_017416505.1 Lachnospiraceae bacterium | reverse complement strand
CTGTACAGACAGCACCAAAACACTTGCTGTTTTGGTGCGTAAGAACGTGATTCAGGAGTTCGCAGGCTCCTTTTGCGAAGCAAAACTCTAAATGAGCCTGCGAATTGTTACTGTTTACGAGGTACGAGTGAACAGTAACATGCAATTAAAGTGTAAGAAGAGGAGATTAATATGTTATTGAAAATCATCGTGTTACTATCAGGAGTGTTATCCGTAGTAGGTTATTGTGCAGGAATGTATGAAAACGTAGTTCTGCTCCCTGTTGTTTTTTTGGTGATAGCCATAGCTTTATTATTGCTGTGGGTATTAAGTTGTTTTATTTGTACCAGATTTGTGTGTATGAACAAGGATTATGAGAAACCCAGCAGACTGTATCGTTGTTACGCCAATGGTGTTATCGAGTCCCTAACACAGTTATTAAGAATTAAGTTATGCGTTTCTGGAATGGAAATATTACCACAGGAAAAATTTTTACTGGTATGCAATCATAAAGCAGCCATGGACCCTTTGTTGACTATGGGAGTACTTAGAAAATATAATATGGGGTTTGTAGCAAAGAAAGAAGTTTATAAAATACCGATTATTTCCCGATTAATGCACAGATGTTTTTGCTTATGCCTCAACAGGGAAGACATCAAAGAAAGTGCCAAAACCATACTAAAAGCAAGCAGTTTTATTAAGAGTGATAAGGCCTCCATTGGCATTTATCCGGAGGGAACCAGAAATACAGGAAAAGAGATGTTACCCTTTATGAATGGAGCTTTTAAAATTGCCAAGAAAGCCAATTGTCCCATTGTAATTGCCACCATAAAAAATACAGAGAAAATCATGAAACAGGCACCATTTAAGAAAACAGTAGTATATTTGGATTTTATCGCAGTATTAGATAAAGAATTTGTGGAGAAAAACAATACAGTGCAGATAGGAGAGAAAGCAAGGACTATGATGGAGTGGTCGTTGTCCACGCATGAACAATAATTTACGGTCATTATTCATAGAAAATAGCCCATAAATTAGGAGAGTGTGAAAATGACCTTTTAATTCCGGTATTATCAATGTTTGGAAAATTCATGTTTTATGTTGTTTCTGCAATAAATCTGGGTTAAAATGAATTGAAACAATGAATTTGCGCGATAGGAGAAAAGAATGTCAGAACAATACATTAAATTTCAAAATGTTACAAAGAGTTATGGCAGTGGAAATGCACAAATTAATGCTCTTTCCGGCGTGAGCTTTGACATAAAGCAGGGAGAATTTTGTATTTTACTTGGCTCTTCCGGAGCAGGAAAGACCACTCTTTTAAACTTGCTTGGAGGCATGGATACCATTACAAGCGGAACCATTCAGTTTGACGGAAAAGACATATCATCCCTTGGAAAACGGGAGTTGATTGAATACCGCCGTCATGATGTGGGATTTGTGTTTCAGTTCTATAATTTAATTCCAAATCTGACTGCATTGGAAAATGTAGAAATTGCTGCTCAGCTATGCAAAAATCCGATTCCGGCAAAGGAAGCCCTTGACATGGTAGGACTTACAGAAAGAGCCAATAACTTTCCTGCCCAGCTTTCTGGTGGGGAACAGCAACGTGTGGCAATTGCCAGAGCATTAGCGAAAAATCCACGACTGCTGTTATGCGATGAACCTACAGGGGCATTGGACTATGTGACAGGAAAAGCAGTTTTAAAACTTCTTTATGACCTTAGCCGGGAAAAAAATACCACAGTCATTATTATTACCCATAATCAGGCAATTGCACCTATGGCAGACCGCATTATCAAAATCAAAAGCGGAAAAATTCAATCCAATGAATTAAATCAAAACGTCACAGCGATTGACGAGATTGAGTGGTGATAAGGATGAAAACTTCAATTTTTAAGATGACCTGGCGTAGTATACGCACCTTTTTCGGACGGTATATGGCACTGCTTATGATTGTAGCATTAAGTGCAGGCTTTTTCTCAGGTCTTAAGATAACAAAGGATGCCATGGTAAATACTGCCGATAAATTTTTGGAAGAACAAAATTTTTATGATTTTCGTTTGTTCTCTACACTTGGATTTACAGAAGAAGACATAAAAAGTTTTTATGAGCTATCCGAAGTAAAATCTGTAGAAGGAATAAAGACAGTAGATGCTTTGATGGAATATGAGGGAGAAAGCCAGCCTTTTAAGCTTTTTTCCATGCCGGAAGAAATCAATCTGCCTTCCTTAACTGCGGGACGAATGCCAAGTTCAGATACAGAGTGCCTGGCAGATGATAAAAAATTCCAGGAAGAAGACATTGGCAAGGTAATCCGTCTGGCAGATGACAATGAAGAATCTATAAAAGGACAGATAGCTTATAAAGAATATACCATTGTAGGACTGGTGGACTCTCCGTTATATATGGGTCTTGACCGGGGAAGTACCAGCATTGGAAGTGGGGCAATTTATGCTTTTCTTTACTTGCCTAAAGAAAATTTTACCGGAGAGTATTTTACGGAAATTGATATTACTTTA
Source organism: Lachnospiraceae bacterium (assembly GCA_017416505.1). The sequence goes on along the minus strand of JAFQCI010000146.1, from coordinate 72,553 downwards.
AAAGAAACTGCTTCGATTTACAGTGATGAATATGAGGAATTGATAGAAAATAAAGAAGAGAAGATAACAAAACTTTGCAAGGAACTAGCTTTAAAGCGGTATGATAGTTTGCTTTCCAGTCAGGGTTTAACCGCTGAACTTGCTGAACAGATGGGAATCAGTCAGCCGGAAACCTATGTACTGACAAGGGAAGAAAATGCGGGATATGTTAGTTTTGAAAATGATACTTCCATTGTCAGTGGTGTTGCCAATATTTTTCCTGTTTTCTTTATTCTGATTGCCATGCTTGTGTGTATGACTACCATGACAAGAATGGTAGACGAGGAACGGACACAAATCGGTGTGCTAAAGGCTTTGGGATATAGTGATATGAAAATCATGGCGAAATATCTTCTTTATGCAGGAAGTGCCACAGTACTTGGCTGGGGAATTGGATTTTTCGTATGTACCTGGGGACTGCCATTGATTTTCTGGTTTGCCTACAATGCACTTTATGATTTTGCACCACTTTCCTATCTGTTTAGTCCTGAATTAGCAATACTTACTTTAGTAGTATCCCTGGCAGGAATTCTTGGAAGTACCTTTTTCTCCTGCCGAAAAGAACTTGGAAGAGTTCCGGCAAAGCTGATTCGACCAAGAACAGCAAAGAATGGAAAACGTATTTTATTAGAGAGAATTACTCCATTTTGGAACAGACTGACGTTTTTACAAAAGATTACGATACGTAATATGTTCCGTTATAAGCGGAGACTAATTATGATGCTGGTAGGAATCAGTTGTTGTGCAGGACTTGTTGTAACAGCCTTTGGTGTAAGAGATTCCATGATTGATATTGGGACACTTCAATTTGAAACCATTCAAACTTACGATATAGAAGCCACTTTTGAGAGTGGTATGGAAGATACGGTTTCTGAGAAATTTGGTGAACTTGCGGAAGTGGAGGATTATCTTATCGGCTCTGTGCATCGGGTGGACTTATTTGGTAGTGATACCATGAATTCTGTTAGTATGATGAGCTTTTCAGAAACGGACAGAGTTTCAGATTTCTGGGGATTTTACGATGAAGAAAAGCAGATTTCACTTCCTGAAAAAGGAGAAGCAATCATCAATAAAAAAATAGCAGAAAAACTATCCTTATCCGTAGGAGACAGTTTCGAAATCCGAAATGTGGATATGCAGACCTGCACCGTTACGGTAAGTGGCATATTTGATAATTATATCTATAATTTTGTAGTAGTATCTCCGGAAACTTATACAGAAGCATTTGGAGAATGGGAAGCAAACACAGCATTTATTGATACAGAAGGAACTGTGGAAAATACAGAAGATATCGCAAAAAAACTGACGGATATGGAAGAAATTAAAAGCGTATCTCAGCTTTCTACTACAAAGCAGAATGTCGACAGTGCATTATCCTGTCTTGACTATATTATCTGGCTGGTTGTGTTGTTTGCCGGTGCTTTGGCATTTATCGTCATCTTTAATTTAACAAACATCAATCTGGCAGAACGCAGTAGAGAAATTGCTACAGTACAGGTGCTTGGCTTCTACCCGAAGGAAACGGAAAGTTATGTATTAAGAGAAAATCTGGTGCTTTCTATTCTGGCAAGTTTTATTGGTTTGCCACTTGGAACATTGTTCCACAGGATTGTGATGAGTATGATAGTCATTGATACGTTTTCCTTTGACCTTCAGGTAACACCAGTAAGTTATGTGTTATCCTTAATCTGTACCGCATTGTTTGCAGTTATCGTAAATCTTTTTATGAAACGTCATATAGGAAAAATCTGCATGACAGAATCCTTAAAGGCAGTAGAATAAAGAAGGTTGATTTCTAACATGGTACAAAACAGGTCGAAATAGAAAAAAATAGAAAAACATAATAAACTCCTCCGAATGTAGACTGGAATAATCCCAATCTATGCAGGAGGAGTTCTTGTTGAAAAAATATTCTTTTTTTCATCTAAATCTTTCCCTTCATCGTAATATCAAATTTAATAAAGGCAGATTTTAAAAGAGTCCATTTTCTTCTGGATACAGGAAGAATTTCTCCGTTTCTCAATAAAATGGTGTGATTTTTTAGCTGCTCCACAGCATTTAAATTCACAAGGTATTTCTTATGGCAACGGAAAAAGATATTGGGAGCCGTTTTTTCTTCCCATTGTAGCAGACTTTCTTCACAAAAATAAGAGGAATGAAGAGTCTTTAATTCGCTGCCACCGGAATGAGCTGCAAAATATAAAACATCCTGTGTTGGAATTTTATGTGTGTTTCCATGTCGAAAGAGCAGAATCGTTTTGTATAAATTTAACTCTTCAAGACAGGCGTTTAAGTTTTCGTATAATTCATCATGGTAAAAAGGCTTTGTCATAAATCGAAATGCCTTTGCAATATAGCCTTCTTTATAACGGTATTCATGTGCAGTTAAAATCAATACCAAAGCCTGTGGGAAATGCCTGTGGATTTTGGTTGCCCATAAAATCCCATCTTCCTCTTCGGTTCCAAAATTCAAATCCATAAAAATAATATCCACAGTTTCTTGATTCATATGCTCATAAAGAGCAGAAGGAGTGGTAAAATATAGAATTTCTACATCTAGTCCTTTTTCTTTAGAGTAGCTTAGTAATAACTCCTCCAGATTGTCTGTGGTAGTTTTTTTATCGTCACAAATTGCGATATATATCATGATGTATTCCTTTCTTTTTCACGTTCAATGGTTCTTTCACTTAAGGTAATTCGCCACCTTAATCATAGAAATATACTTATAATGGGAGATAGGCGGTCGTTATCATTTTGACCTCCGAACAGGTCTGCTTAAATTCTCCACTGTATTTTTCGCAAATAGCTATCATCTTATGCATTCCATAACCATGATTACGGTCCAGGCTACGAGTATTTTTTGCGCCCGGTAAGTCAGCATTTTCCATGGAAATGGAATTGGTAACGGTGATGGAAAAGTATTTTGAACCATAATCAAAACTCACAGATAATTGTGAATTTTCAAGGGGGGGGTACATATGTTCGCTGCATTGATTGCATTGGAGAGCATATTACTGAACAAGGTGCAAAGGTCAATGGAGGAAACGGTCTGAATTTCAGGAAGTTTTCCGAATACAATCCACTTTACATGGGACTTGCATTTATTTTGAATATTATGGTTCAGGATGGAATCAATAACCAGATTCCCTGAAAAATATAATTTCTCCTGAAAGGAAAAGGAGTTGTCCAATGATTTAAAATATTCGGATAATTCCCCATAGTTCTGGTTTTCAGTTAAGTAGTTCATTACCATAAAATGCTCTTTTATATCATGACGGAATTTACGTAGTTCCTTATCCATTAGGTCACAGTTTTGATAGTATTCTAATTGCTTTTCCATCAGGTGGACATTTTCTTTTTCCTGCTCTTGTTCCTGCATTAAAAAACGATTTACAAAGTAGGTAATAAAGAGAAAGGAAATAGAAGTTATCAAATACACAATAAAACGGTATATTAAAATTGTAGCGGTATCCCCCAGTATTGTAGGAACTAATTGTTCCCAATAAAGGATATGTGCTATGACAAGGAATATGAAATAGCTGACGATGTGTGTCAGCATAAGCTTTGTATCAAATAAAAAAGCCACAATACCCATAAAAATGAAGGTACAACTCCAGCAATTATAGTCTGGAAAAACATGAATAATAAAATTGTACTGTATGAAAAGAGCGACGGTAATAAAAAGTTTTATCCTAGAAATATCTTTTTCGGTGAAATAGGTGATTTTCTTTTTTTATGTATAAAATAAAAGGAAATCGACAGATATAAAATCTGGGTGAAATCAAATAAGATAACCAGTGGCCAGGATGAATCATACCAGCCCGCAATGTTTCCCCAAGTATAAAACAATCCTGCACAGCAGCAGGTTCCTGGAATTAATAATAAGATATAGAGATAAACGTCATTCCAGTATTTTTTGATGATATTCATAATATTTCTACCTTCCTTAACCTCAATGATTCAAGACCTTCATCATCTCGGTTTCATTTTCAATACTTACATTTTAATCGGTTCGCCACATTTGGTCTAGTTCTTTTTATACAAAAAACGACCTTTAAATAAAAAAAATCGACCGATAGATGAAATACATTGCCCAAGGAGAGCCGGATGGGGATAAAATGATAACATATATGAGATATGTTTAAGGAGGAAGAATTTATGGGTAAGAAAAAAACAGCAGTAGAGGTGTATTTATCTACAGTATTTAAATGGGGACTTATTATATTGGTAAGTGCCTGTATGTGTGCAACGGTTATGTTTAACACAGAGAAGTTATTTGGACTATATCCAACAGTGCCTTGGATAGCAACCATTATGTTAGGTGTCATGGACATCACATTTTTTATCATTGCTATGGTTATAGTAAAAACATCCTTTGACGAAAATGGTTATTTAAAGGATGGCAGGCTTAAGATTGGTAAGATATTTTCGGCTGTCGTTTTGATAATTCAATGGAATTATCTTTTACATATGCTGCCAACAAGAACGTTTTGGGGATTTTTATTCTTTTTCTTGATTTTAATGGCATTTTTCCTGGATATTAAGTTGGTATTAATCAGTGGTTTAGCCTGTATGATTTCTTTGTTTATAGGATGGTTCATCCATGGTACAGACCTTTTGCCAGTAAAAGATGACCTGTTTCTTACAGATATTTTAATGTGTCTGGTAGCACTTGTTTTATCCTTAGCAGGCTTAATTATTTTCGTATTTTTCGTGGCTCATTTCTTAGTAAATGCGAAAAAAGATGAATTAGAAAAGAACAATGAGCATGTTATGAGTGTTTTGGCTTCCGTACAATTATTGTCTGACCGTTTACGGGAAGCTGGATTTTCCCTTTCACAAATTTCAGAAAATGAAAGTGCCTCAGCCGAGGAACTGGCTGCCACAAGTCAGCAGTTAGCGGAAAGTAGTGATATTCTTAGTTCAAGAACGGATGAGAGTATGGCGAATCTGAGTGAATTAAGTGAGTGGGAAAGCGTAGTTGCGGATAATGTAGAAAAGGTAGAGGCAGCTTCTAAAGATTTACTTGATAAATCAACAGAAAATGAAAGGTTGTTAAATGATTTACATACCATAAATGGGGAAGTATCAGAATCTATGAAAGCTACCACAGATATGGCGAAAACATTGGCAGATGCAGTGGAAGAAATTGGCGTTACGTTAAAACTAATTAGTGATATTTCAACTTCTACGAATTTATTAGCATTAAATGCCTCCATCGAAGCAGCAAGAGCAGGTGAAGCCGGAAAAGGCTTTGCAGTGGTTGCTACAGAAGTTGGTAATCTTGCAAACAGCACCCAGGAATCATTAAAAGAAGTGGAATCCGTTATTGAGAGAGTACAAAATAATGTTAAGAAGATGACCGTGCAGATTGAAGAAAATTCATCAAAATTAGGTACTCAGAATGAATATTTTGCCAATGTATTTAAAAGTATGCAGGATATGACAGAGTTACTGAATGTTTCTGTCAGTGCCATCAATACCATGGGTGAGGCTCATGATAAACAGGCAGAAGTGATTAAAAAGACAGTATCTATTAATCAGGAAATTGCCGAGAGCATCAGAAATGAAAATCAACAGTTCGCTGCTATTAATTCTATGGCAGAAAATAATGCAAACGATACCACAGAGGTTGCGAATCAGGCTGGTATCATTAATGAAATGGTAGATGAAATGAGCAAGTTATTAAAACATGAAGATGATAATTAATACTGAAGGTTCTCCGGAAGATATGGAAAGACTTTCACTTTTTCAAAAGAAATGAATAAGATAAAAGAAAATGCCTAAAAATTGTAATAATGATATTATTTTATCTAATGATTATAATGATTTTCTTTTCTTATCCAGTGGGCAAATTCAAAATGTGTTAGAAATGTACCCAGATTTATGTGTGATTCCCATTAATGCAAGGTATTCCGTCATTTACTCCAAAAGACAGGAAGGAGTGGAATTTTCCGCCACGAAAGACAGCTATCACATTCTTCCGAAATTATATGGACTTATGCAGGCGGAGGAACTTAATACCAGCGGTATTACCCAGGTGCAGAATCAGGTGGCATTGGGACTGCGGGGGCAGGGAACCATAATCGGGTGCATTGATACTGGAATTGAGTATACTTTAGATTGTTTTAAAAATGCAGATAATACTACCCGGATTTTATCCATCTGGGATCAGGCAGATGTTTCTGGAACGGCACCGGAATCCTTTGGATATGGAAGTGAGTATTCCCAGAAACAGATTAACCGGGCGCTAGAAAGGGAAAATCCCTATGAATATGTACCATCCAGAGATGAAGATGGGCATGGTACTTATCTGGCATCGGTTGCGGCGGGAAATGCACCAAATTTTCAAGGAGCAGCCCCTCTTAGTAATCTGGTAGTGGTAAAATTAAAAGAAGCAAAACCACATTTAAAGAAGTTTTTCCACATCAATGAAACAGCAAAAGCGTATCAGGAAAATGATATTATTCTGGCCATGAAGTATATTAATGAAATTGCCATAAAATTGCAGCGTCCGGTAGTGTATTTGTTAGGTCTGGGCAGCAGCAGTGGTCCCCATGATGGAACAGGTCCTTTAAATGATTATATCTCAAGTCTTAGCAATCAATTATCTAATGTGGTAGTAGTAGCAGCCGGAAATGAGGGAGCAGCCCGACACCATTATCAAGGAAATGCAAACGATGAGGTTACAGGTAAAGTGGAAATCAATGTAGGAGAAGAGGAAACAGGATTTTCCATGGAGCTTTGGGGAGAACCTTATGGAATCTATCAGGTCACTATTACAAGTCCTTTGGGGAAACAGGATGGACCTTTCGCATTAAATGCTATATCTGGTGATATTGTCCGGTATGCATTGGAAAATACGGTAGTAAATATTGACTATAGTATTATAGGAGCTGCAACAGAAAGACCGGTAATATTAATCCGATTTCAAAATCCGACGCCGGGAATTTGGATGATAGAAGTAGAAAGTCAATATAATACATCAAGTGAGTTTAATATATGGCTGCCTATTACACAATTCTTATCCGGAGATACCTATTTTTTGAGACCAAATCCTGATGTTACTTTAACCGACCCTGGAAGTAATAAGGATGCAATTGTGGTTAGTGGCTATAACCATGAAAATGACAGTTTCTATTTACGAAGCAGCAGAGGATTTACCTTGGATGAAAGAATCAAACCGGATTTTGCAGCCCCGGCGGTAGATATTAGTGGTATTAATAGGAATGGTGATGTGGTTATGCGGTCGGGAACCAGTGCAGCAGCAGCCATAACAGCTGGAGCAGTGGCGTTGTTTTTACAATGGGCGATAGTGGAAGGAAATGTTACCTATATTACTGCAAACCGGGTAAGGGCAGATTTTATAAGGGGAGCCAGAAAACCGGAAAATGTTGAATTACCAAGTCAGTTATTTGGATGGGGTTTTCTGGATTTATATCAGGTATTTGAAGTGCTTTTGTTTTAACTTACCAAAAAATAGAAAGAAAATATCATGATAAAATAGTGAAATCAGGAAATACTACTTTATGAAAAATAAGTTATAAAGGAGAGTATTTCATGAAAACAAGAAACAAAGCAATCTTAGTGGCAGCCGTTATGATGCTTGTATATTCCTTCACATTAACGGGATGCGGACGTAATAATGTCAATAGTGCTACAGACAAAAATAGTCAGGACCAAAATGGTACTAATAACACCGGTTCTAATGTAGGAAATGATTTAGGAAATGCAGTAGAAGATGTTGGTGATGCAGTGGGTGACTTAGGGAATGCAGCAGGCGATATGCTAGGCGCAAATTTTAATGGTTTTTCAAGTTACGAAGATGCTCATGACTATTTTATGAGTACCATGCAGGGAGCAAATAATTCAGGCAGATATGAAGTAAGAAATGAAAACAAAGACTTAAACCAATATCAAAATGGAAGATATGGATATCAGTTTGAATTATATGATGTAACTTCCGGAGAAGGCAGCAGATTAGGTGAATACTGGGTAGACCGTGATACAGGAAAGATTTATCTTAAAAATGATAAATCCGGAGAACTTGAAGAATATACTATAAATTCAACCAGTACACAAAATAGTGGAACTGCCACTGGTGCAAACAATCGATAATGTGATAATAGACCCAAAAGGTCTAACGTTACTGTTCACGTGTGAACAGTAGCAATTTTGTGACTCTTAAAGTATTGAGAGGAAAAATTGTTCTGTAAAACAATAAATGTGGTACCGAATCTATAAGTAAGAAATCGGTACCACATTTTATGTTTTACCATACAAAAAACATGAGAAAGCAGCAATTCACAGCCTTAAATCTGTGACTGTTCACATGTGAACAGTTACTTAAATATCTTCAATCTGCCAGTCAATTGGAGCAACGCCTTGTTCTTGTAAAAAGTCATTGGCTTTACTGAAATGTTTACATCCAAAGAATCCTCTGTAGGCAGAAAGTGGACTTGGATGTGGAGCAGTAAGAATTAAGTGTTTCGGGTTATTTAGCATGGAAGCTTTCATCATTGCCGGTTTTCCCCAGAGCAAGAAAACGATAGGTCTATCCTGTTCGTTTAAAATACGAATGGCAGCATCCGTAAATTCTTCCCAGCCAATGCCACGGTGGGAGTTTGCCTGATGGGCACGAACCGTTAATACCGTGTTAAGAAGTAAGACTCCCTGCTCAGCCCATTTTACAAGGTATCCGTTGTTAGGTATTTTTAAGTCTAAGTCGTCATGTAACTCAGTAAAGATATTCTGAAGAGAAGGGGGAATTTTCACTCCAGGTTTTACAGAGAAACTAAGCCCATGAGCCTGATTGATGTCATGATAAGGGTCCTGACCTAAAATAACGCATTTTACATCTTTTAATGGGGTAAGATGAAAGGCATTGAAAATATCATCTGCCGGTGGGAAAACATAACTTCCGTTGTTATATTCTTCAATGATTTGCTTATATAGTTTTCTGTAATATGGTTTGCTGTATTCAGGCTCAAACATAGGAGCCCAGTCATTTGTAATCGGTGGCATAAGAAAATCCCTTCTTTCGTAGTCTTTATGAGAGATTATACTATGAAGTGGCAGAAAATGCAAAAGAAATAGGACTTGAAAAAAATGGGGAATTATGGTAGTATAAAATAGTAATTTTACTAGCATTTCATAAACATCCTTTTTTATTTCTGCTAGAAAGGAAGTTATGACCTATCAAGAGTTTTTATTACAAGTCAAAGAACAAATCTTAAAACATATCGAAGAACCGGAGTCTTATGATATAACCATACGCAAGGTGCGAAAGAACAATGGAGTAGTATTGGATGGGCTTAGTATCATTGGAAGAAATCAAAATGTTTCCCCTACTATTTACCTAAATTCTTATTTTAAACAATACCAGGAAGGACGGGATTTTGAGAGTATCGTAAAAGAAATATATTACATATATATAAACAATCCGCCGGAAAATTTCGAAGTAGAACCAGAGGATTTCAATTCTTATGAGTTTGTTAAAGGTTCTATTTTTTACCGGATTGTGAATTATAAAAGCAATCAGATACTTTTAAAAGACTGTCCTTTTTATCGAATTCAGGATTTGGCAGTTACCTTTCGGGTATTGGCACAAAAAGATGAAAAGGGAATTGCAACGGTATTGGTTACAAATGCCATGATGAATCTGTGGAATGTTACCATGGAAGAGTTAAAGGCGTTGGCCAGCATCAATACACCTATGTTATTCCCAATGAAAGTAGAGTCACTTACGAAAGTATTAGAGGAGTATATTAATTTGGAACATTCCATGACAGTGCCTTTATTTGTATTGACAAATTCCATTGGAATCAATGGTGCTTCTTGCATTCTATATGAAGATGCACTAAAAAGTTTATCCCAAGAGTGGGAGTCAGATATCTATATTCTACCCAGCAGCGTTCATGAGGTATTGCTGTTGCCGGTTCGTCAAGAATTTGATAAAGATTATCTTGAAACCATTGTGCAGGAAGCCAATCAAACAGTGGTATCGAGAGAGGAATTTTTATCAGACCATGTCTATTATTATTTAAGAAAAACAAACGAAATTATCATCATCTAACTAGATTATTCACAAACATAATGATTGAAGCTTGAAAAACATCAGAAAAATTATTATAATGATAAGAAACGCAGACATAAAAAGTGGGGGTAAAAATATGGAAGAAAATAATATTTCCCAAAGAGATTATATCATTGTTTCTGCAATCGAACTAATTAGTGATTCTGGTTTATCTGCTTTATCTATGAAGCATTTATCCTATCGGTCTAATATTTCTGAGGCAATGATTTATAAATTATTTGGAGGAATAGGAGAGGTGTTGGTTGCGGTCGTGGAAACTTTTGTTAAGTTTGATAAGAGTATCCGTCAGACAGTATTATCCAAAGACTCCTCATCTATTTCCAAAATAAAAGATTTCTTTAATGCATATGCTACATATTATGAGAATTATAAAGAAATCACCGCTGTTATTTTGAATTATGAGGAATTATTGCATAATGCAGATACGAGAGAACTGGTTACGAATTGTATCCAGGATAGGGATAAAGTATTAAGACAGTTGATAAAAGAAGGTCTTGAAAAAAATGAGATTAAAGATATTTTTACAACAGAGGAATTGTCCGATATTTTAATTAGTGTAATGAATGGTATGATTCTAAACCGAAGAGTAATTCAGCATGAAAAATCATTGAAGGATGAGATGTTAGAAACCGTAGAAAAATTGATGAAGCTGATTGCAGTTGTTCCATAGGTTTATGAAATGTTAGGAGGATTACAATGAGGATATTAATAGCAGAAGACGATATGGCAAGCAGAAAATTTCTTTCGAAATTTTTGTCAAAGTTTGGTGAGGTGGAAGCCGCTGAAAATGGGATGGAAGTAGTCGACCTTTTTGCAAAAAGAATGAAGGAAGGCGTTCTTTTTGATTTGGTTTGTTTGGATATTATGATGCCGAAGGTAGATGGGTATAAGGCATTGACCGTAATCCGTGATATTGAGCGGAAAAATGGAATTTCAAAAGAAAAAAGAGCCAAGGTAATTATTACCAGTGCATTAAATGAAACAGAAGCTCCGATTGATGAAAACGGAAAAGAGCATGATGCCTATATTACAAAGCCTATTGATATGGATAAATTCCAAAAAATCATGAAAAAGCTTGAACTAATTGAGTAATTTGGGAAGGAAAATAAAATGAGTTTACCGAAAGAACCGATGATGTTGTTGAGTGTGGTTAATACAAAACTTAGGGATTATTATAAAAACCTGGATTTACTTTGCGATGATTTGCAGGTAGAATCAGAGGAAATTAAAAAAACGTTACAGAGCATTGGGTTTGAATATAATGAAGAATTAAATAAATTTGTATAGAATTGTCGGAATATTTCGTAAAAATGCAAAAATAGAAACAATAATACGGTTGAAATGAAAAATAATTTAAAATATATTTGAAAAAATAGATAAAGTAATTGAAAATTTCTCGCAAATATAGTAGAATATACACATAACTGGCAGCAATGAACCGAGATGGTTCGCACTTGTTTCATAGAAATAGGCATATGCAAGTATAAGAACATCGGTGGGCATATTCGGTGCAAATAAGGACAGGCAGTATTTTTGTTAGACTTTTTGTTCTTTTAATGGTAAGTTGTCGGCGGCTTAAAAATTATATATTGGGAGGATACATATTATGAGTAGATTTACATTACCTAGAGACGTGTATTATGGAAAGGATTCATTAGCAGAACTTAAGAATTTAAAGGGTAAGAAAGCTGTCTTAGTATTAGGCGGTGGTTCCATGAAACGATTTGGTTTTGTTGATAAGGCATTGGGGTATTTGAAAGAAGCCGGAATCGAAACGAAATTATTCGAAAATGTGGAACCGGACCCATCTGTTGAAACAGTTATGAAGGGTGCAGAAATGATGAGAGAATTTGAACCGGATTGGATTATTTCCATGGGTGGCGGTTCTCCGATTGATGCAGCGAAGGCTATGTGGGCATTTTATGAATATCCGGAAACTACCTTCGAAGATTTGATTACACCATTTAATTTCCCGACTCTTAGAACGAAAGCGAAATTCTGTGCGATACCTTCTACCTCAGGTACTGCTACAGAAGTTACAGCATTCTCTGTTATCACAGATTATGCGAAAGGAATTAAGTATCCATTGGCAGACTTTAATATTACACCAGATGTTGCCATCGTAGACCCTGCATTAGCAGAAACTATGCCAAAACATCTTACTGCATACACTGGTATGGATGCTTTGACTCATGCTATTGAAGCATATGTTTCTACTTTACATACTGTATTTACAGACCCTCTTGCAATTAAGGCCATTCAAATCGTAGATAGCGACTTATTAAAGTCCTATGGCGGAGATATGGAAAGCCGTGAAGTAATGCATTACGGACAATGTTTAGCTGGTATGGCATTCTCAAATGCACTTTTAGGAATTGTGCATTCCATGGCACATAAGACAGGAGCAGCGTTCTCTACAGGTCATATTACACATGGTCTTGCCAATGCTATGTACCTTCCATATGTTATTAAATATAATGCGAAAGATGCTGCTACTGCTAAGAGATATGCAGAAATTGCAAATTCTATCGGTATCGAAGGAACTGTGGACGAGTGTGTTCAAGGATTGTGTGATAAGATTATATCCTTAAATAATGCAATGGAAATTCCAAATACATTAAAAGAATTTGGAATTATCGAAGAAGAATTTAAGGAAAAGATAGCTACTATTGCAGAGAATGCAGTAGGAGATGCTTGTACTGGTTCTAATCCAAGACCAATCGACCCAGCTACTATGGAGAAATTATTTACTTATATCTATTACGGAAAAGAAGTAGATTTCTAAATTAACCTGGATGATTCAATGCCTTCATCATAGAAATAGGGTGATGCAGATTTACTTTCAAATAGCCATATATCTATGATGAAAAGGTTAATGATAGGGATATCCTTTAAACTAAAAATGGAAGGTGCGTTTTATTGACACCTTCCATTTTTAAGTTTCAGAATTTTATTTTTGCTTGTTTTCTTCCGCATTATCTTTCGCCGGATGTGTAAGTTTATAAAGCCATACAAAAATGTAGATAATGACAGGCACAATAAAACTTAGGAATAAACATCCCATAAAGTAAGGGCTGTTTGTAATTGCTAGAAATAACGTACAGCCGAATAAAAACAAAATTAATGCAATACAAAAAATAGAAAGAATTTTTTTCGCTTTCACATTGATACTCCTTTTTTATTATCATTAGGTACCATGGAGCAAGATACCCCCTGCCCCGAACATTATTATAATATAATCAGTATAGCCAATGAAAGAAGAAACGTCAATCGTATCAATATCAATTCAATAAAAAAGTCCATCACAAACGGATGGACTTTACGAAAAAAAGGGGAGGATAGCATACGATAAATACTAAGAGGGGGAAAAGTATTTTCGTATGCAGATGTCTGATGGTTACTTATCAGACATCTATATTGTTACCAAAAAAGAGGAAGGATATACATAAGAAAGAAAAAACTTGTTACTGTACACTCGTACCTCGTGAACAGTAACGATTCGCAGGCTCATTTAAAGTTTTGCTTCGCAAAAGGAGCCTGCGAACACCTGAATTATATTCTTACGCACCAAAACAGTAAATGTTTTGGTGCTGTGTGTACAGTAACAAAAACTTAACTACTTAAGGATTCGGATAAGAATTTCAGATAAAATAGTTGAAAAAAGCGACAAGCTTTGCTATACTGAATAGGATAACTATTATTATTTTAACGAACGAAGGATGGTATAAATATTATGGCATTATTACAAGAATGGCGTGATTACGCATATCGTTTTGACGATAACACAAAAGAGGGACAACAATTTTGGTTAAATTATTTCCAAGTAGAACAAGGAATATATAAACAATTATTAGCAAATCCGACTGAGGTAGTAACTGGTACGGTAGAAGAACTTGCGAAGAAGTATGAAACTACCATCAGCTTAATGGTTGGATTCCTTGATGGAATTAATGACAGTTTAAAGACTCCAAACCCAATTGAAACTATGGATAAGGATACTACTGTTTCTTTGGATATCGACCTTGAAAAATTGTATTATAACATGGTTGGTGCGAGAGCAGAATGGTTATATACATTAGAAGAATGGGAAACATTAATCACTCCTGAAAGAAGAAAAGAATTATATAAAGAATCTAAATTATCTACTACTATTGTTAAGCCAGCGAAGGTTGGAAGAAATGAACCATGTCCATGTGGCAGTGGTAAGAAGTACAAACAATGTTGTGGTAAAGATAATTAAAAGAATAACAATAAAAAGCCGGCAATTTGAAACTGTAAACAGTTTTAAATAGGTTTTGGGTATATGTTTGAAATGTAAATCAGCCTGGTATCTTGTCTGGGTGGGGATTCGTATCTGTTGAAAGAGATGCGATGAAGTCACTTGGATAAGGTGCCGGGCTTTTTTAATTACCTATAAATATGATGTTGGGGTTCAAAGGTATTTTGCTCCATGATATCTACAAATTGCTACGTGCATAAATATTAAAAAACTGTAATATTTCCTTGCAAAAGTTGTGAATATAAGTGAATAGGGGCATTAAAAAATACTTAAGAATTAGAAAGTGCTGAAGGGAGGGGGTTTTATGAAGAGAACATGGATGAAAATCATAGTAGTAATTCTTTTAATAGTAGCAGGAATCTTTATGTGTCAGAAAAGGAAGGAAGTGATTTCGGGTATAGAACTCATCGCAAACATGGAAGCAGAAGATATTTCCTATATGGAAATTATGGTAGTATCTTTGCAAACTTATGTTGCATTTAACGACCAGGATGTGGAAGAATTGTCAGAGGTACTGAATATATTGAAAAACATCGAAGCAAAGCCATCAAGAGACACAGAAATAAAAGGATGTGGAACACATATAGACATAACTATGGAGGATGGAACAAAGCATAGCATTCATTTAGTTGGAGAGGATATGCTTATTGATGGAAACCATTTTACGCCAGATGATTATAACATAGAACTATTTAGAGAACTGGTAAATAAGTATAACACAGTAAATCCTGTAGCAGATATAAATGAATCAGACATTTCTTCTATGGAACTAATTACATCTACACATATTACCATTAGATTGAATCATGAAAATAGTGAAAGGATATCAGAAGTAATGGGTATTCTAAAAAGCATCGAAGTGAAATCGGTAAAATATCCTACATTCCGATGTGATACCTGCATAACCATAAAAATGAAAGACGGAACAGAACATAGTTTAGGATTTGGTTCCGAAGATATAGTGGTAGATGGGAAATATTATAAACCAGATAAAAATTATAAAGAAATATGGAACCAATGGGCATATGAGTACCATAATGGAGATACAACAGAGACCGATACAGAAGATACTATGGAAAACACCGCGATGGATAGAACATAGGGAAGCATACCTGAGAAGTTCAGAAATTAGGTAATTGTGAAACTATTCAAAACTTGTATCACTCTTATAATAATAGAATATTATAGTTTTGCAATTACCTAGATTACGATAAAAATATAAAGGAGAGCAGTTTAGAATGTAAGCCTTCTAAAAAGCTCTCCTTTTGGGCGATTGTGATATATATAGAAGTATCAGAATTTAATTCTGAATGGAAGAACGCAATTGTTTTTTATTTTTAATAGATTCAATCAGGAATCCAACCAATAAAAAGCACAGATTTATTACCACAACACTGGCACCCACCGGAATGGAATAAAAATAAGAACCCATCATACCTAAAATAAAGCAGATGATGGAAAGAACTCCGGAACTGATAGTAACTATTTTGAAGCTTTTGAATACCCGCATGGAAGTAAGAGCAGGAAAAATAATTAAGCTGGAAATCAGCATTGCCCCCATCATTCTCATACCTAAAACAATGGTAATGGCAGTTAAAATTGCAAGTAACAAATTATAAAATCCAACATTTACCCCGGTTGCACAGGCGAAACTTTCATCAAAGGTAACTGCAAAAATTTTATGATAACATAAAACAAAAAGCAGTAATACCACGATGGAAAGTATAATACTCAACACTACATCTTCCTGATTCATGGCAAGTACACTACCAAACATATAACTGCAAACATCAGTGGTCATACCTGTGGAAAGCGAGGTGGCGATGACACCGATGGCAAGGGAACTGGAAGAGATGACTGCAATAGCAGCATCGCTTTTGATTCGTTTAGAGTTACGGATGCGTAAAAGGAAAAAGGCAGCAAGTATTACCACAGGAATGGAAACTTTTAAAGGGGCAAAGCCTAAAGCTACAGCCACAGACAAAGCACCAAAGGAAACATGGGAAAGTCCATCTCCAATCATGGAATAGCGTTTTAGTACCAAAATGACTCCAAGCAGGGAGGAGCAAAGGGAAACCAGGCAGCCGACTAAAAATGCACGACCTAAAAATCCATAAGAAAAGACATCATACCAAAATCCGCTCATATTTATTTTCCTTCCTTTCCTAGATTTAAAAAACTACTACCGATTTCGCTCTGTTTGTATTCTTCCACAGTGCCAAAGAATAACTGGGTTTGTCCTAAGTGTAAAACCAAATCAGCTTGATTTACGGCAGATTTAATATCATGAGTTACCATAATAATAGCAACCTTATATTTTTGATTTAAATGTTTGATTAATTGATACAATTCCATGGTAGCCGCAGGGTCTAGTCCCGTAACCGGTTCGTCTAAAATTAGTAATTGGTCGGTGGCACATAAAGCCCTTGCGATTAACACTCTTTGTTGTTGTCCTCCAGAAAGTTCCTTATATGGTCGGGATTTGAATTCTTCCATGCCAAGGCGTTTAAGATTTTTCATGGCAATTTCTTTTTCTTTCTTGCTATAAAAAGGGAGAAGTCCTCGCTGTTTTAAACAACCGGAAAGTACAACCTCGAAAACCGTTGCTGGAAAATCTTTTTGAAGGTCTGTTTGTTGTGGCAGGTAGCCAATGGAACTTTTCTGTAGTGATTCATCTAAAACCAGTTCCCCTTTCAATGGTTTTAATAACCCTAACAATCCTTTCATTAAGGTACTTTTACCGGAACCATTTTCACCGACAACGCAAAGATATTCCCCTTCCTTTAGGGAAAAGGATACTTCAGAGATGGCAATGATATTTTCATATCCAAAACTGACATTATTACAAGCTAATAATTCATTCATGGTGTATTTAATCCTTTCTCTAATGCTTCTACATTTTTCCACATAATACTTAAGTAAGAAGTTCCATCCTCCAATTCCTGGTTCGTGACAGTGTGGCAGGAGTGTAGTAATAAAGAATCTGCACCTGTTTCTTCACAGATAGTGGCGGTAACTTTTGTATTGTTTGTGGATTCTGTATAAAATACCGTACTAAGATGCTCTGCTTTTATGGTATCAACAAGAGATATCATGGTTTTTACACTAGGCTCTACTTCGGAACTGCAGGCAGGAAACGCTGCATAATGCTCCAGTCCATAGTGGCTTACAAAATATTGAAATGGAAATTTATCTCCTACCACAATGACATTGGTTTTAGCATTTTGTATGGTATCTTCAAAGGCCTGGTCTAATTCTATTAATTCAAGTCGATAGGACTCATAATTTGCTTCATATTCTTCCATATGGGTGCTATCAAGTTCACATAATTGATTTTTAATGGCCTCAATAATCAAAATAGCATTTTTAGGGGATGTCCAGATATGTTCATCGTAAACAAGTTCAGAATCGTGTTCTTCCTCTGAATGTTCCTCTTCGTGATGTTCTTCTGAATCATCTTGTGAGGAGTCAAATGGACAAGACTCATCGTGGTTGTGGTTATGATGATGATGTTCTCCATCGTGTTCTTCTTCTATCAATTCAACATAGTCCATCATACATAAAGTAGAAAGGTTAGAAGTATCAATGCTTTGTAAAATTTCTTCCACCCATACCTCTGCTTCACCACCATTGTATATGAGTAAATCGGCATTTTGTAACAATATTAAATCAGAAGGAGTGGGTTCGTAAGAATGGGAGTCCATTCCCGGCGTAATTAATAAATGAAGTTCTATATTAGTGGTTCCAAGTTCCCTTACAAAATCATAGTATGGGAAAATCGTAGTTACCACTACCAGTTTATCGTCACTTTTCTGATAGGGTGCATTACATCCACAAAGTAGAAATAATGTCAAAATCAAAGAAAAGGAAACGAGAATTTTTTTAATCCTATTCATTTCGATTTACAGTTCCTTTCAAAATGTTATAAACAATCACATGATAAAACATCAATGGCATTTTTCGCAAATTCCATAAAAAACAGTTTTTGTGTGGTCAATGATAAAGTTATGATGTTCTTTCAAATGTTCTCCGATTTGTAAGAGAGAAGAACATTCTACATGATAAAGAGTGCCACATTTCGTACATTTTGCATGGAAATGCTCGTTACAGCAAGAACCCTTTGTAATAAGCTGATAGCAGGCACTCACCCCTTCTTCAATAAAGTATTTTCGGACTTCGCCCTTTTCAACCAGCTTCTCTAAGTATCGATAAATCGTAGTTCTTCCGATTTTTTGTTGAGAACTAAGGAAATATTCTAAAATCTCATCAATGGTAAGATGTTTTTCTTTATGTTCCAATAAATATTGATAAATCGCTTCTTTTTGCTTCGTTTTATATTCTGTATTTTGTCCCATAAAATCCTCCAAGGAAATGTCACAATTTGAAATTGAAATCGAATTTCAGATTCATATTATAATAAGTAAAGTAAAAATTGTCAAGGGACAACTCACTCTTGACGAGGTTTGGCTGCTGGTGTATGATGAGTTACTGTTCTTATAGTAAACAGACACTTGTATCTTGGGTAGATAGATGGTTGTTGTTCACACGTGAACAGTAACGATAGATGCAATATGTGTTAAGGGTTTACAAGTTATTTTAAATGGATATTTATTGTAAAAATATAGCGTGGGAATGGAGATTAAAATTAAATGAAAAATAAAAAAGCTAGTTTAACAGCTTTGTTGCTTAGTATGGTTTTGCTTGTAATAACAGGATGTAATGCAAAAGCCAAAGAACCAATGAGCAAAACGAAAATCATGCTAAATACTTATGTTACGATTACTTTATATGACCATCAGGATATGGAACTGATAGAAGAGTGTTTTGACTTGTGTGAAGAGTACGAACAGATGCTAAGCAGGACGTTACCGGACAGCGAAGTGAGTCAGTTTAATCAGAAAGAGGCGGGAGAATATGAGGTTTCGGAAGAAGTATATGAATTGTTGGAATTATCAATGGAGTACAGCGAATTAACGGATGGTGCCTTTGACGTTACCATTGAACCGGTAAGCAGTCTTTGGGATTTTTCTTCGTTGGAACCGGTAGTACCAGAGGAAGAAATATTGTCAAAGGAATTAGAAAATGTAGGATACGAAAACCTACAGTTAGAAAACGGAAGAGTGATAAAGAAAAATGGGGATACTGGTATTGACCTTGGAGCTGTTGCCAAAGGTTATATTGCAGATAAATTAAAGGAGTATCTGGTTTCTAATGGTGTGGAAAGTGCCATTATTGATTTAGGGGGAAACATTGTTTTAATTGGTGGGAAACCGGATGGAACAGAGTTTAACATAGGGATACAAAAACCCTTTGAAGACAGAAAAGAAGTCATTGGAACAGTTGGATTGAAGGATTATGCGGCAGTTTCTTCCGGAATTTATGAACGCTGTTTTACTGTGGATGGTATTTTTTATCATCATATTTTAAATCCGGATACCGGATATCCTTGCGAAAGTGATTTGGTAGGAGTTACCATATTGGCAAAGGAGGCAGCAAGGGCAGACGCTTTAAGTACCACTTGTTTTATTTTGGGAAAAGAAAAGGGCATGGAACTCATTGATTCCCTGGAGGGGATTTATGCTGTTTTTATCACGAAAGATGGGGAAGTAGTGTATTCCGAAGGATTAGAGGAAAACTTTCAAATCAATCACAATCAGTAATAATAAAAATGTTGGAGTCAAAAGGTATTTTGGCATGGGTTTCATAATAAAAAGAATGATGGATAAAATTGGATTTCTTGTTTTCAGGGCATCGTAAATTGTGTGAAAATAGTAAAATTTTTGATTTCCCTTTGAATTGTTGCTAAAAATTAAAAAAAAAACTAGACTATTTCAGAAGTTTGTGAGAAAATAGGAACAAGGTATTGTTTTTGAGACTTTTTATCAAAGAGTGTCAGGAAAAATCAATACAGAGGAAAACTTGTTTCAGTTCCTAGGTGAACGGTAGCGAAACCTCAACGAATTAACGAATTTATTTTTGAAAGGAGTTTCAACATGATTTACTCACATGAAGTTGAAAAAATGTGTACAGTAGCACAAGGCGTTAATCACGGTTGTGCACCTATCCCAGAAGAAGCAAAATGGGTGAAAGCAAAAGATGTTAAAGATATCTCTGGTTTTACACACGGTATTGGCTGGTGTGCTCCACAGCAAGGTGCTTGTAAGTTATCTTTAAATGTAAAAGAAGGTATCATTCAAGAAGCATTAGTAGAAACTATCGGATGTTCAGGTATGACTCACTCAGCAGCTATGGCAGCTGAAATTTTACCAGGAAGAACTATCCTTGAAGCATTAAATACTGACTTAGTTTGTGATGCTATTAATACAGCAATGAGAGAATTATTCTTACAAATCGTTTACGGACGTACTCAGAGTGCATTCTCTGAAGACGGTCTTGCAATCGGTGCAGGTCTTGAAGATTTAGGAAAAGGATTACGTTCTCAGGTTGGTACTATGTACGGAACACTTAAGAAAGGTCCTCGTTACTTAGAAATGGCTGAAGGTTATGTTACTGGTATCGCTCTTGATGCTGATGACCAAATCATCGGTTATAAATTTGTTAGCCTTGGTAAGATGACAGACTTCATCAAAAAAGGTGATGACCCTAACACTGCTTACGAAAAAGCTTGCGGACAATATGGACGTGTTGCTGATGCTGTTAAGATTATTGACCCTAGAACAGACGAAGAAGTGAAATAGAGAAAGAGGAGGAAACTATAATGGCTTTATTTGAATCATATGAAAGACGTATTGATCAGATCAATGCAGTTTTAAACAGTTATGGAATCGCTTCTCTTGAAGAAGCTGAAAAAATTACAAAAGATGCAGGTTTAGACGTATATGCTATGGTAAAAGGCATTCAGCCAATCTGCTTTGAAAATGCTTGCTGGGCTTATATTACAGGTGCAGCTATCGCAATTAAAAAAGGTTGTAAGAGAGCTGCTGACGCTGCTGCTGCAATCGGTGAAGGTCTTCAGGCTTTCTGTATCCCAGGTTCTGTTGCAGATACTCGTAAAGTAGGTCTTGGACATGGTAACCTTGGTAAGATGTTATTGGAAGAAGAAACTGAATGTTTCGCATTCTTAGCTGGTCACGAATCTTTCGCAGCTGCTGAAGGTGCAATCGGTATTGCTGAAAAAGCAAACAAGGTTCGTAAAAAACCATTACGTGTTATCTTAAACGGTCTTGGTAAAGATGCAGCTCAGATTATTTCTCGTATCAACGGATTTACATTCGTAGAAACAGAATATGACCCATATACAAACACTGTTAAAGAAGTATCCAGAAAAGCATACTCAGATGGTCTTCGTGCAAAAGTAAACTGCTACGGTGCAAACGATGTTTGTGAAGGTGTTGCTATCATGCATAAGGAAGGTGTTGACGTTTCTATCACTGGTAACTCAACTAACCCTACAAGATTCCAACATCCAGTTGCAGGTACTTATAAGAAAGAATGTATCGAACAAGGAAAGAAATACTTCTCAGTAGCTTCTGGTGGTGGTACAGGACGTACTCTTCACCCAGATAACATGGCAGCAGGTCCTGCTTCTTATGGTATGACAGATACTATGGGACGTATGCACTCAGATGCTCAGTTCGCTGGTTCTTCTTCCGTTCCTGCTCACGTAGAAATGATGGGACTTATCGGTGCTGGTAACAATCCTATGGTTGGTATGACTGTAGCTGTTGCTGTAAGTATTCAGGAAGCAGCAGACGCTGGAAAGTTCTAATATTAGTAATATAAATTTTAAATAGGTAGGAGCGAAGCGAAACAATGATTATAAAAAATACATTGTTTTGTTTCGCTCCTCTATTTTTTATATGGTATTTGAATATAATAAGGATAGATAGTGAGGAGGCAAGAGAATTATGGAACGCAATGAATATATTACCGATTCACAAGTAGTAAAACGTGCCAATGCGGCAGTCAAGATTGAAATTGAAAAGCAAAAGGCAATGGATAATCCGGTAGTTATATATGATGGCGAAACACAGACAATATATCAAGAGTATAGTGATGGTTCGAGGGTTGTTGTTGGGAAAAAGATGAGAGAGGGGCGTTATAGTGAAAGAATTACAAAAGAAGCCTGAAATAGTTGTATTTGCTGGGCCGAATGGCTCTGGTAAAAGCACTTTTACAGAATTATTAAAACCACCAATCGCTTACATTAATGCGGATGAAATTAAAAAGAATCTGAAGTGTTCTGATATGGAAGCTGCACAAATAGCAGAAAAGCAGAGAGAAGAATATTTGGAAAATGTGCAGGAGTTTTGTTTTGAAACAGTTATGTCAACGGATAGAAATTTGAATCTTTTGCGTAGAGGCAAAGAAAAAGGTTATTTTATTAGATGTTATTATATTTTGACAGCGGATCCTTTGATAAATGTTTTTAGAGTAAAGGCAAGAGTAGTAGCAGGTGGACATGATGTTCCGGAAGATAAAATTGTTGCAAGATATGATAGGGCATTAAAATTGGTAAAAGATGTTGTGGAAGTGAGTGATATTTGTCACATATATGATAATTCGAAAAAGAAACCTCATAGAATTTTTAAGAAGAAAAAGGAACAATATTTTTATGATGAATGCAATGAATGGTTACGAGAGGATATCGAAGCACTAACGAATATTTTTAATATGGAAAGAAAAATCTTAAATATTGATTCATAGATTTTCAAGGAGAGTCGGTAGTAAATTTTATGGGAACCTCTATTTGAGTAAGGGGATATATAGTCATCCTTTAATAAGAAAGGTAAAATAATAATATAGATGATAGAACTTTGAAGGTATCAAATTTCAAAGATTATTTATTAGATGATGTGAATATATTTGCAAGAATAGGAGCAAGACAGTATTCCATTGAGTATAGGAAACCATTATCAGAGCTATGATGTAAAGTTGTATGATTCTTGTTACAAGTTGTTGAAAAATATCTGTAAATATTTTGATAAAGTTAAAGCGAATGTTGTTAAGAAAGGAGCAGACGATGAAATATAAGTTTAGTGGAAACAATAAAAATGAATTATACATACTAATGTGTTCTAATAATGAAAATCAAGTAAAAAAGATTTGTTGTATAATAAAATGTGGAAAAAGAGATATTATTATTACTCCAGGATATACTAAAACTTATTTGAAAGATATTTATTGTAGATTTCAATGCAAAAATAAAGGAAGTTGCAGGAAACAATGGAGCGAAAGTTGTTTTGTTGATATAGATGAAGATTTTTTGTATGGACAGATTCATACTACAAGGCATTATAATAGATTGCATAGAACCTTATATTACAATGGCGCGGTTGTTTCCAAAGACAATCCATTGAACTCTTATTGTGAATATGATAGAGAAAACATTGATAGTATTGTAGATTATGAGTTGATTTCAGCGATTACTTTTTCAACCGAAATTATGAAGCGAAGTATATCAAAAAATTTTGAAAAGAAAAATAAATACACGATAGAACTCATAGCTTCTGAAAATAGTTATTATGATGTATATATTTTTCTCAATCCTAAAAATAATAAAAATTTGTATGGCTGTTTAGAAGAGTGTGATATTGATTTTGCTGTAATGGAATGTGAAAATTATGAAATTGTGGTTGGGGTGCATAAGAAAGAAGGAAAAATATTAGCTTCCATTACTGATTTTACTCAAATGTATATTAGTACTCATTCTAATGAAGGCGTGGGAGATTTTCGGCTTCTTAAAAAATAATGTAAAGTAATACAATTAAATGCGCATAGGACGTGAGCCTAAAGAAAGTTTAATAAAAGATTTGGTCGTAGAATGCGACCAAGTAAAATAAAAGAAATGTTCACTGAGAAGAAACAACTCCTGGAAACAGGGGTTGTTTTTACATAGGAGAAAAATTTGGCAAAGAAAAAATGTTTCGTATTTTTATCAAAGGAATTCTATAATACATATCCAATTGCACAATATCCAGAAATGGAGCAAAAACAGAATAGACTATATATTTTTGCGTGTGTTTGGAAAGATATCTGCTGGTAGGGAATTTTATATAAACACCTTGAATAATGGTAGGCAATGCCGTATACTATATATTGAGAAATCATAAGGAGGTAATTGTCATGGAAGTGCGAGAATTGCGTTTGCAAACAGGATTAAGTCAAAGCAAATTTGCCCAAATGTTTGATATACCAGTTTCTACCTTAAAGGATTGGGAACAGGAAAGAAGAAATCCTCCAACTTATGTTATAAATATGATGAGAACTATTTTACAGTACAAAGGGATGCTTATAAGTCAAAGCTATATTGAAGCATGCGATGAAAGAAGAGTTATGGCAAATTATGACCAGAAAGAATATTTGAGAAGGATTATCTCGGATGCTTTACAAGGTGAGGTAAAGAAATCGGAGTATTCTATGGACGAAGAACAAGCAAGAGAACAATATCAGATAGCGAAAGTGGATTATGAAGCATTCAGAGAAAATATTCCATAAAAAAAGACTAGTCTAAAAAACTGAGGGAAAAGAGTTTACCATGAAGAAGAAAATGATAAAAGAAACAGTAAAAAGAATCAAAGAGGGAATCAGCGACAATATAATACCTATTCTATGCACACTTTTAGTCGTAGCAGGGATGATATTATTTTCGGAGGTTTTAGGGGAAAAAGAAATTATATTTCCAGAGGTTACGGCTCTTGCTATAGGAACATTTTTAGCTCCGAAGCTATCCTGGAAGACAAGTTATAGAAAAATATTTATATTAATCAGTATTTGTGCCATTAGCGGGGTTTTGATTGTGTTATATCTTCCGGTTCCGCTCTGGGCACAGTTTGCCATTGCATTTGTGATAAGCCAAATCATATTGTTATGTTCTAAAACTACCTTTGCACCTATGATATCGGCAATTATGCTGCCGGTAATGTTGCAGACGAAGAGTCCGGTTTATATCTGTGCGGCATTGATACTGACAGCAACGATTCTCTTAGTAAGATGGATGTTAGAAAAAGCAGAAATAAAAGAAAAAAATACATATATACCAGAAAAAATGGATTTGTCAAAGGATATACCATTGGCAATCCTTAGAAGCATCATTGTATCAGTATTATCAGTACTTGCTTTTGGATTGGGATATGATTTAAGGTTTTGCGTTGCACCACCTTTATTAGTGTTCTTTACGGAAATTACAAGACGGGATGAAAAGGCAGGTCCAGAACAAAAATCAGAAGATTCTAATGATAAAAAAATAAGAAAAGAACAGCAATTCCTGCGTTTAAAAAAGGGAATACCATTGATTACATTATGTGCGCTCACTGGCGTACTTTGCAGATATATCATTACGATTTTAATTGGGTTGCCATTGACAGTTTCAGCGGTAATTGCAACACTATTCATGATAGCCTATTTGTTTGCTTTTCGCATATTTTTGCCGCCTGCAGGGGCAATGACGATTCTGGCAATGCTGATACCGGAATCCATGATGTTATTTTATCCATTGCAGGTATTTCTTGGAGTTACCATTTTATCAATATTTGGAATGGGTATAAAAGATGGAATGAGAGCGATGATACATAGCAAAAGTACACCAAAACTTTAATCCGGTACCGACCTCAAAAAGTTAGAGGTCGGTATTATTATGCCCAAATCTCTTTCAATCAAAAAAATTGCCTCAATTATTCACGACATATCTTGTAAACCGCCACTAACGTGGCTAAGTGCCACATTTATGTGTCACTTGTTTACAAGCTACGTCAATTGACCTTTTAAGCATAGAAAGATGATTATCAGCAAGTAAACTTGCATAATCATCTTTCTATGCTTAAGGCCATGAATAATTTCGGCGTTGTTAGTTTCTCGTAAGATTTTTGTTTTATTCTAGGATAGAAAGAAGGAGATACCAGGGTCAAAATACCTTTTGAATCAGGCAAATAAGGAGGAAATGAAAATGATAATACTTGAAACGAAGGATTTAAGGAAAACTTACGGTAACGGAGATGCCGAAGTTCATGCTTTGGATGGGGTGGATTTTAAGGTTGAGGAAGGAGAATTTGTTTCTATTGTGGGAACATCAGGAAGTGGTAAATCTACTTTATTACATATGCTTGGGGGATTGGACCGGCCAAGTTCCGGTAAGGTTTATGTTGGAGGAAAAGATATTTTTTCTTTGAAAGAAGAGGAACTTACCATTTTCCGCAGAAGGAAAATCGGTTTTGTATTTCAAAGTTATAACTTGGTACCGGTGTTAAATGTTTATGAAAACATTGTGCTGCCTATTGAATTGGATGGAGATAAGCCGGAAAAAGAATATGTGCAGGAAATTATCCGCACCCTGGGATTGGAGTCCAAGTTAAACAATCTTCCATCCCAGTTATCCGGAGGACAGCAGCAAAGAGTCGCCATTGCAAGAGCGTTAGCGACTAAACCTGCGATTATTTTAGCGGATGAGCCAACTGGTAATTTGGACAGTAAAACCAGTCAGGATGTATTGTCTTTGTTTAAAATCAGTAGTGAAAAATTTTCCCAGACCATTGTGATGATTACCCATAACGAGGAAATTGCACAATTGGCAGATAGAATCATACAAATTGAAGATGGAAAAATTAAGAAAAGGGGTGAGTAGACCATGTTTCAGGTGAAGAATCGTAAACTAATATGGAAACTAACCATGAAAAGTCTTAAGGTAAACCAGACCAGAAACAGGGTGGCAATCATAGCCATTGCCCTTACTACTATTCTTTTTTCCAGTATTTTTTCCATAGGGGGAACGATTTTAAATTCCCTTCAGGAAGAATCCTTTCGACAAAGTGGAGGATTTGACCATGCAGCCATTAAAAATATTACAAAAGAACAGATGGAAGAGTTAAAAAATGATGGTTTGGTTGACTATTCAGGAGCAAGGCTATTTTTGGGCTTTTGTTACGGGGGCGGATTTGAAAAAATACAGACTGAAATCAGTTATATGGATAAAAATGCTGCCAAGAGTTATTATAGCGAACCGGAGGTAGGTGGACTTCCGAAAGAAGGAACCAAGGAAATCGCTATGGATACGAAAGCGTTAGAGAACTTAAACATAGAGCCGGAATTAGGAAAAGAAATTACCCTAACCTATGTTGTGGGGACAGAGGTTATGGTTACAGATACGTTTACATTGTGTGGATGGTGGGAGTTTGATTCTGCCGGTAAAGCCTCTATGATTATCGTGTCGGAAAGTTATTGTCATGAAATTCTTGGACAATATTCTCTTGATGCAGAAGATGCATGGTCCATGGGAATTATGTTCCATAATTCTTTTGATATTGAAGGAAAACTGGAAAAATTATTAGAAAACCATGGATATCAAAACACAGACAGTAAAGCAGAAAATTATCTGGAAACCGGAATCAACTGGGGATATATCAGCACCCAGATGGGAAGTGGAGAAAATGGATTTACCATAGCAGGAATCGTAATTCTTCTTTTGGTTGTTGTGATTTCCGGATACCTGATTATTTATAATATTTTTCAGATTTCTGTGCAGAAAGATATTCAGTATTATGGTTTATTAAAAACCATTGGTACCACAAAAAAGCAGATTGAAAAAATGATTCGGATTCAGGCAATGTTATTTTCCTGCATTGGTATTCCGATTGGACTTATTTTGGGATTTTTCTTAGGCAATGCTTTGGTACCAGTGATGATGGGACAAATGAATCAAACCAAGGTAGAGGTTTCGACAAATCCATTGATTTTTATTGGTGCTTCTTTGTTTTCATTGATTACAGTGATTCTTTCCTGCGAAAAGCCAGGCAGAATTGCAGGAAAGGTATTGCCAATGGAGGCGCTTAGATTTACCCAGATAGAAATGAAAAAGAAAGTGTCTAAGGGAGGAGATAGCAAAGCACGAATTCTTAAAATGGCATTTGCAAATTTAGGAAGAAGTAAAAGAAAAACGGTAACTGTAGTATTGTCCCTTACCTTATCTGCAGTATTGTTTTACCTGGTGTTCTCTTTTTCTAAAGGATTTGATATAGATAAATTTACTTCTAGGTTTTATGTTTCCGATTTTATTGTAGCAAGAAACGGCTATTTCAAGTATGAAGAACTTGAGGGAGTGGAAGAAGAGGTAATTTTGGATATTGAATCTATGGAGGGAATTACTGAAGGAGGAAAGATATACGTAGGAGCTTTGGCAGGGGGCTGGTTTTCAGAAGAAGACTTGGAGAATTATTGGAATTATGAAGATACGGACTTGGGAATGACCGTAGAAGGCAGAGAGGCAGATGAGGAGGGGCTTTATCCGGAGAGTATTGGGCTATACGGAATGGATGAGTTTCCTTTGTCGCAGCTTGAGGTGTTAGAAGGGGACATTGAAAAACTATCAGATACGGACAATCATTATATTGTTGCTGTGGTAGAAGCAGATGATTTTGGAGAACCTATAGAAGCATCCTGTCAGGTAGAGGTTGGAGAGCAGATAAAAATCAGCTATTATGAATCTATACTGCGATATGATGTTAATACTGGGGATGCCATAAATGAAAATACAAAAATAGAAGACATCAGATGGAAATACGAAAATCCAAGGGATATTACTTATACAGTTTGCGCAAAGGTGATTGTGCCTTACCCTATGTCAAGCCGGGTATTTGGAAGTATGCACTTTGTTTTAGGCACAGATACCTATTTAAAAGAGACAGGTTCTGATTTGGTTATGTCCTATATGTTTAATACTGCAAAAGAATCCAATGAGGAAATTCAGGAATTTTTAGAGCAATATATGGAAAATTATAAAACAGGATATGATTTTGAATCTAAGCAGAAATATCAGGAAGAGTTTTCTTCTTTCCGAAATATGTTTCTTTTGATAGGAAGCGTGTTAGCCTTTATTATAGGACTAATTGGAGTAGTAAATTTCTTTAATTCTATTTTAACGGGCATTCATAGTAGAAAAAGAGAATTTGCCATGTTACAATCAGTAGGAATGACAGGGGGACAATTACGGAAAATGTTGATATACGAAGGTATTTTTTATACGGTTTCTTCTGTTTTATTGGCAATTTTCATAGGAGGTATGCTACAATTATTTGTAATGGATGCCTTATCCAATGTATTATGGTTCTTTACTGCAAAAATGACCATATTGCCATTGGTGATAGTTTTGCCGATATATTTGTTATTAGGAATTTTGATACCGGTATTTTGTTATCAGAATTTGAAAAAAAGCTCAATTGTAGACCGCTTGAGAGATAGTTTTTAGTAGTTGATTAAGGGAAAAAGGAGGCAGGCAGGGTGAAATTATTGATTATAGAAGACGATGTAGCACTTGCACAAGGCATTGCTATGGTTTTAGAAGAGGAAGGATATGAACCCCTGATTGCTTCCTCCTTGAAAAAAGGGAAGGAGATTCTTGAAAGAGAATCCATTAAGTTAGTGATTCTGGATATTAATCTGCCGGATGGAAGTGGCTTGGAATTTTGCAGGGTTCATAGAAAGGAGCTTTCTATGCCTGTGTTGATGTTGACGGCAAAGGATACGGAAGAGGATGAAATCTTAGGTTTTGAGGCGGGGGCAGATGATTATGTCACCAAACCTTTTCGAATCGGCATTTTACGAGCAAGGGTTCATTCCTTGATTCGAAGAAATCAAAATCCGAAGGTCTTTGTTTTTGACTCTTTGCATCTGGATTTAGAAAAAAGAGTTTATATGAGAGATGGAAAAGAACTGGCACTTAGTAAAGTGGAACAGGAATTGCTTTCCATGTTGTTGATAAATCAAGGTCAGACTTTGACAAGAAATCAATTAATTAATCAAATCTGGGATAACTGGGATTCTGTAGATGAGAATACTTTAACTGTGACAGTGGGAAGACTACGAAATAAACTTGGAGGAAATTATATTAAGACCATTTACGGCATTGGCTATCGCTGGCAGCAGGAGGAAACCTCATGAACGGAGTATCTATCATCACTATCATTATAGGAATCAGTCTTACAGTGTTTGCAGTTTACATGATAGTAAAAGTATACCGGATATTGGGGAATCTTGATAAAATGCTGGAAGAAGCAATAACAGGAAGGTATGAAGAGAAAACATACGATGAAAGCAGATTGTCGAAGATAGAATCCAAACTTGCCCGCTTTTTATCTGCCAGTAAATTGTCTTTAAACCGTTTGGAAGAACAGAGGAATCAGATTCAGCAGACCATATCCGATTTAAGTCACCAGACCAAAACCCCGGTAGCGAATCTTTTATTGTATACGGAATATTTATCGGAGAAGAACTTAGGGGAAGACGAGAAAAAACTGGTGATGCGGATTAAGGAGCAGACAGAAAAATTGAATTTTTTGATTCAATCCATGATAAAAATATCCCGTTTAGAAAATCATTTGATTAAGGTGCATTGTAAAAAACGCGATTTGTCGGAAATCTTAAAAGTACTTTTTGAAATGTATCAGGAGAAGGCTTTAGAAAAAGAGATAAAACTTCAAATAGAAGTAAATGAGATATGGGCGGTTTTTGATGAAAAATGGACTTTAGAGGCGGTAGGGAATATTCTGGACAATGCCATTAAATATACGAATCCGGGGGGAAATGTGTGGATGCGTGTGAAGGAATATGAATTATTTTCAATTATTGAGATTGAGGATGATGGAATTGGAATCGCAAAGGAAGAACAGGCAGCTATCTTTTCCCGCTTTTACCGGAGCCAGAACGTAAGCCAGATGCCTGGAGTAGGAATCGGACTGTATCTTTCCAGAAAGATTATTTCTCTAGAAGGGGGATATTTGAAAGTGGATTCCGAGGAAGGAAAAGGGGCAAAATTTCAGGTATATCTGCCAAAGAATGGCTAGTGAAATAGATGTGTACCGCAATCATCCATATGAGTGGCAGTTTACTAGCTGTGTCTTGAATTATGGAGATTAAATTTTCAATACTGAACCATAACTTAGAGGATATTATTATTTTCGAAAAAATAATAAAATCCTCTTTTCTTATTGAGAAAAAAAGTTTATAATAAATCTAATTATATTGAAAGGTGGACACGGTTGATGTACAAAATAGTAAAAAAAGAAGTGCTAAATCAGGCTGTTGAGCTTATGGAAGTACATGCCCCTTTTGTGGCGAGAAAATGTGAAGCAGGACAGTTTGTAATTATTCGTGTGGACGAAGATGGAGAAAGAGTTCCATTAACTATTGCTGACTATGACAGAGAAAAAGAAACCGTTACTATTATTTACCAGGTAGTAGGTTATTCTACTGAATTATTAAGCAAGAAAAAAGCAGGAGATTCCGTTTGCGATTTTGTTGGACCACTTGGAAAACCAGCTCCATTACATAAAGTGGAACATGTAATCGGTGTTGCAGGTGGTGTAGGTGCCGCTCCTTTGTATCCACAACTTCGTAAACTCCATGAAATGGGAGTAAAAGTAGATGTTATCATCGGTGGCAGAAGTGCAGAATTTGTTATATTAGAAGAAAAATTCAAAGAATTTTGTGACCATGTTTACATTGCAACAAATGATGGTTCTAAGGGTAAGGAAGGTTTTGTAACAGACGTTCTTACTGAATTAATTGAAAAGGGCGAGAAGTTTGACGAAGTAATTGCCATTGGACCACTTATTATGATGAAATCCGTAGTAAATGTAACTAAGCCTTTGAATATTCCTACAGGTGTTTCTTTAAATCCAATTATGATTGATGGAACCGGTATGTGCGGAGGATGTCGTGTAACAGTTGGTGGTAAGACACAGTTCGCATGTGTAGATGGTCCTGACTTTGACGGATTTTTAGTTGATTTTGATGAATGTATGATGCGTCAGGGTATGTTTAAGGAAGAAGAACATCAATGCAGAATAGGAAGGGGTGCGAACTAATATGGAAAGAAATATGAGCTTAACAAAGGTTGTAATGCCGGAACAGGACCCGAATGTCAGAAATAAAAATTTTGAAGAAGTTACTCTTGGATATACGAAAGAGATGGCTATGGAAGAAGCAAGAAGATGCTTGAATTGTAAGAAGAGTCCTTGTATGTCAGGCTGTCCGGTAAATGTACCAATTCCTGAATTTATCGGAAAAGTAGCAGAGGGCGACTTTGAAGCTGCATACCAGGTTATTACCAGAGAAAATGCTTTACCTGCGATTTGTGGTCGTGTCTGCCCACAGGAAAAGCAATGTGAAGGACAATGTGTTCGTGGTGTAAAGGGAGAACCTGTTGGTATCGGACGTTTAGAGCGTTTTGTTGCAGATTATCACATGGCAAATAAGAAAAAGACAGAGAATAACATTGAAAAGAATGGTAAGAAGGTAGCAGTGGTTGGTTCTGGTCCTGCCGGAATTACCTGTGCGGGAGAATTAGCAAAGAAAGGTTACGAAGTAACCGTATTTGAAGCACTTCATAAAGCAGGTGGTGTATTAAGCTATGGTATCCCGGAATTCCGTTTACCAAAAGACTTGGTAGCAAAGGAAATTGATAATGTAAAAGAACTAGGTGTTAAGATTGAAACTAACGTGGTAGTTGGACGTTCCATCACCATTGATGAATTATTACAGGATGGCTACAATGCGGTATTTATTGGTAGTGGTGCCGGACTTCCAAGATTCTTAAGAATCCCTGGAGAAAATTTATTAGGTGTATATTCTGCCAATGAATTTTTAACCAGAGTAAACCTAATGAAGGGTTATAAATTCCCAGAAGTACCTACTCCGGTTAAGGTTGGAAAGAATGTTGCGGTAGTTGGTGCCGGTAATGTTGCCATGGATGCTGCCAGAACTGCAAAGAGATTAGGTGCTGAAAATGTATATATCGTATACCGTCGTGGTGAGGATGAACTTCCGGCCAGAAAAGAAGAAATCCATCACGCGAAAGAAGAAGGCGTTATTTTCCGCTTGTTAAATAATCCTTCTGCGATTATTGGTAAAGATGGATGGGTAACCGGTATTGAAGTAGTAAAACAGGAATTAGGTGAGCCGGATGCCTCCGGAAGACGTTCGCCGGTTCCGGTGGAAGGCTCTAATTATGTGATTGATGTTGAAACCGTTATCATTGCAATCGGTCAAAGTCCAAATCCACTGATTCAGCAGACCACAGAAGGTCTGGAAACTCAAAAATGGGGTGGAATCATTGTTCAGGAAGAAACGATGGAAACAAGTAAGGAATATGTATATGCCGGTGGCGATACCGTTTCCGGTGCAGCGACTGTAATTCTTGCCATGGGTGCAGGTAAAAAAGCAGCTGCGGCAATTCATGAGAAATTATCAAAGTAAGTTGGAGGTATTTTTGTGGCAGAAAGTTATTCAGAAGATTTGATTCGCGTAAAAAGAGGAACAGTGACTATGTTGCGTCTGGTTGGTGCTGTATTGGTGCTGTCTTGTGGACTTAGTGTAATATCAGTTTCCATTATGCTGATGCCCCTTATGGTGGCAATGTGGATATTTGCCTTCTGGTTGTTAAAACCACAGGCGTTGGAGTACGAATATACCTTTACCACAGGTTCTCTTGAAATTGATAAGATTATCAATATGTCAAGAAGAAAGCATGTAATGACCATTGACTTTAAAGCAGTTCAGGTGATTGCTCCTTATAACAGCGATGAAATCAATAAGGCAAAAGAAAATGAGGCTAAAACAAAAGTGAAAAACTTTACTTCACAAAGAGAGGATGCAAGAGTATATTCTGTGTTAGTAAATAAGAATGGGAATTTTATGGAAATCTTAATTGAACCTTCGGATAAAACGTTAGAATTAATGAAGCAGTACGGACACAGAAAAGTATTTTTGTAAGAAAAAATGGAATCTTGTTGACAAAATAGAATGAATTTGTTACCATAAACAAATCATCAATTTTACGGATTATAACAAATACAGAAAGTGAGGAAATTTAAAATGGGTAAAATCATTGGCGAAGGAATTACATTTGATGACGTGTTATTAGTACCGGCATATAGCGAAGTAATTCCGAATGATGTAAACTTAGAAACAAATTTAACCAAAAAAATTAAGCTTCATATTCCATTAATGAGTTCAGGAATGGATACTGTAACAGAGCATCGCATGGCCATTGCCATGGCAAGACAGGGTGGAATCGGTATCATTCATAAGAATATGTCTATTCAGCAACAGGCAGAAGAAGTAGACAAGGTAAAACGTTCAGAATATGGTGTTATTTCGGACCCATTTTATTTATCTCCACAACATACATTGGCAGATGCTAATAATTTAATGGCTAAGTTCCGTATTTCCGGTGTACCAATCACTGAAAATGGAAAGTTAGTTGGTATCATTACCAACCGTGATTTGAAATTCGAAACAGATTACAGTAAGAAGATTATTGAATCTATGACTTCCGAAAATTTAATCACTGCCAGAGAAGGCATTACCATCGAAGAAGCAAAAGAAATTTTAGGAAAAGCCCGTAAAGAAAAATTACCTATCGTAGATGAAAACTTTAATTTAAAGGGATTAATTACGATTAAAGATATTGAAAAGACCATTAAATATCCAAACTCTGCAAAGGATTCTCAGGGAAGATTACTTTGTGGTGCAGCCGTAGGTGTTACACCGGATATCTTAGACCGCGTGGATGAATTAGTAAATGCGAAGGTTGACTGTATCGTAATTGATACTGCACATGGACATTCTGCAAACGTACTTAAGACTTTCGAATTAGTTAAGAGCAAATACCCTGATTTACAGGTAATTGCCGGTAATGTTGCAACAAAGTCCGGTGCACAGGCAATGATTGATATGGGTGTAGATGCAGTTAAGATTGGTATTGGACCTGGTTCTATTTGTACAACCCGTGTTGTTGCCGGTATTGGTGTACCTCAGATTACAGCAATTATGGAAGCTTACGAAGCAGCATCTGTAGCTGGAATTCCGGTAATTGCAGATGGTGGTATTAAATATTCTGGTGATATTACAAAGGCTTTGGCAGCAGGTGCAAACGTATGTATGTTAGGAAGTCTGTTTGCAGGATGTGACGAAAGCCCTGGAGATTTCGAATTATACCAAGGAAGAAAATACAAGGTATATCGTGGAATGGGTTCTATCGCAGCTATGGAAAATGGAAGCAAGGACAGATACTTCCAGGCAAATGCGAAGAAGTTAGTTCCAGAAGGTGTAGAAGGACGTGTAGCATATAAGGGAACCGTAGAAGATACAGTATTCCAGTTAATTGGTGGTTTACGTGCTGGTATGGGTTACTGTGGTGCTAAGAATATTCAGATGTTACATGAAAATGCTGAATTTGTTAAGATTTCCGCTGCATCCTTAAAGGAAAGCCATCCACATGATATTCAGATTACGAAGGAAGCTCCAAACTATTCTGTAGAATAAAAGAAATTTTTAAATTTCGAATGGATTAGGAATAATTACATTACTGTTCAAGTGTGAACAGTAACATAACTGCTGTTTGAAAGCCAAAACGAAGACAGTAAGGACAATAGAAAAGAAGTAAAAGAAAAGGAAATGCTCAACTTAGGAGTGCATTTCCTTTTTCTTTTATTAAAAAGTATATATCCCTTTTGCTTTACTTTGCATAAAAACTGCGGCGGACTATGGTTCTGCCGAAAGTAAATAAAACAAAGGAGAGCAGAAGAAATGAATTACTAGAAAACACAAATGCGATTAAGAAGACCAGTACAAGCAACATGATATCGGAAATTAATAAACCGATGAAACTTGCAAGTTTCTTTTTGGACATTTTCTTATTCAGCATATGTTTTGAAATCGGATGAAGTACATCCATAATGATTAATAAAAGTCCAAACCAGACAATTATCATAAGTGCCACTCCTGCGGCGAAGGAGGCAGTATAGCCATCCTTCTGATACATCTGATAGCTCCTAATAATATTTAAAACTAAACTGATGCACCACGCAAAGAGTGAAAAAGTAAAAATATTAATTTTGTTTTTCATAAATGTATGCCTTTGTTATTCAAAATGATGCGTGACAAACTAAGTAATATTTTATGGTTCCAACTGGAATTTTTTTGTTATCTTAGTGTCTGAAATGACGCATATTGGTAAATACCATAGCAATACCATGTTCGTTACATTTGTCGATAGAATCCTGGTCACGATTTGCTCCACCTGGTTGGATAATAGCAGTGATGCCAGCCTTTGCAGCAGCTTCTACACAGTCGTCAAATGGGAAGAAAGCATCAGAAGCCAAAACAGCACCTTCGCAGGTTCCTTCACCGATTTGGGTATTTGCGTGTTCGATGGATTGCTCGGTAGCCCAAATACGGTTTACCTGTCCAGGTCCAATACCGATAGATTGCTTGTCTTTTGCAAGTGCAATACCATTGGATTTTACATACTTTACAACCTTCCATGCGAATTTAAGGTCTTCCATTTCTTTTTCTGTAGGCTTGCGGTCAGTTACTACAGTCAATTCTTCTTCGTTGTATAATTGGTTGTCGATAGATTGAACTACCATACCACCATTGATTTTCTTCATATCCAAAGCATCTGCAGGTTGTTTTTCACTGATATCTGGTAATTCAAGAATACGGATATTCTTCTTTTGACATAAGATTTCTTTCGCTTCCTCTGTATAAGAAGGTGCAACTACAACTTCCATAAACATAGAATTAATGTCTGCTGCGATTTTTTCATCAATGGTTCTGTTAGCAACCACAATACCGCCGAAGATAGAAGTCTTATCTGCTTCATAAGCCTTACGCCAAGCATCGTAAATATTATCTGCAGAACCTACACCACAAGGATTTCCATGCTTGCAGGCAACTACAGTTGGTTCTTCGAATTCTTTTAATAATTCCAAAGCACCATTGGTATCATTAATGTTATTGTAAGATAATTCTTTACCATGTAATTGGTTTGCACAGGTTAAAGAACCTTTTAAGTTAGCAATTTCTTTATATAATGCAGCTTTCTGGTGGCTGTTTTCACCATAACGCATTTCCTGAACCTTTTCATAAGTAAGAGTAAGAGTTTGTGGGAAGGAAGTTTCGCCACGTTCTTTTCTTAAATAGGTCATAATCATAGTGTCGTAGTTTGCAGTATGTTCGAACACTTTTTGCATTAAGTAGAATTTTGTATCTAAAGAAACTTCCTTAGAAGCCTTTAATTCATCAAGAACTACCTGGTAATCTGCCGGGTCAACAACAACTGCAACATCCTGATAATTCTTTGCAGCCGCACGTAACATGGTTGGTCCGCCAATGTCGATATTTTCTACTGCTTCCGCACGAGTTACATCTGGTTTTAAAACAGTAGCCTTAAAAGGATATAAATTTACAATTACGAAATCAATGGTTTCGATGTTTAATTCCTTTAAAGTTTTCATATGTTCTTCATTGCTTCTCATAGCAAGAAGTCCTGCATGTACGATTGGGTGTAATGTCTTTACACGACCATCTAAACATTCAGGGAAACCGGTAAGTTCAGAAATTTCGATGGCTGCGATGCCTTCTTCCTTTAACTTTTTATAAGTTCCTCCGGTAGAAATAATTTCAATTCCTAAATTAACAAGTTCCTTGGCAAATTCCACGATGCCGGTTTTGTCAGATACACTAATTAAAGCTCTCATCCGGGTAGTACCTCCATTTTATCTATGAATATTATATGATGTCTAAGTTATAGAAACATTTATCTGCCTCATAAAAAACGACACCAATTTTATTCTAGCTGATTTGTTTCCTTATTTCAATAGTTTTCTTAGATTTACGAATGAAAAATAGGAGAATGCAGATACTATAGCAATGTATAACATCGTTACTGTTCACGAGGTACGAGTGTACAGTAACATAACATCAAAAATAGAAATGATGAGAAGACAGGAAAGGATGGGCAGTATGGACGTTGAAGAAGAAAGATTATTGGATGAAAGAATCAAAGAATATGGAATTACGATGCTTTATGATAAAAAAGAAGGGAAACATATTTCCATGATTTCGATTATTGGAGAAATCGAAGGACATGATATTTCTCCGGCAACCAATAAAACTACAAAATATGAACATTTATTGCCACAATTAGCATTGGTGGAACATAATCCAAACATAAAGGGACTTTTGGTAATCAATAATACCAGTGGGGGCGATGTAAGTGCAGGACTTGCCTTGGCAGAAATGATTGCATCCATCAGCAAACCTTCTGTATCTTTGGTGATTGGGGACAGTCATTCCATCGGAGTTCCTTTGGCAGTAGCAACAGATTATTCTTTTATCAGTCCTACCGGTACTATGATTATTCATCCGGTGCGGATGGGTGGAATGGTAATCGGCGTAAGACAGACCTTTGATTATTTTAAAATCATTCAGGACAGAATATCCGGATTTGTAGCCAATCATAGTCAGGTAAAAAAAGAAGAGTTTGAGGAAATGATGGTGCGGCAGGGACTTTTAACGAAAGACCTTGGAACCATTTTAGTAGGGGAAGATGCAGTAAAAGCAGGTGTTATCAACGAAGTAGGAGGAATTCACTCCGCCATAGAAAAATTAAAGAGTATGATAAACTAAGTTACTGTTTGTGTGAACAGTTACAAATTAACGCGAAAATAGTACTTGTAAAATAAAATAATTCAGTTTATAATTCATTTATCTGTATGTGGTGTTACAAAAGAAAGCATATGGAAAAATACAAATATTAAGAGGAAAATACCATGATAGATTTGAAATTTTTACGTGAAAACCCTGAGATTGTAAAACAAAACATTAAGAATAAGTTTCAAGATAGAAAGCTTCCATTAGTGGATGAAGTCATTGAACTGGATGCAGAAAGCAGAAAGACCCAACAGGAGGCAGATGCCCTACGTGCAAACCGTAAAGCAATTTCAAAGCAAATCGGCGGTCTTATGGCAAAAGGACAAAAAGAAGAAGCAGAGAAGTTAAAAGAACAGGTAAATAAGGATGCTGAAAGATTAGCAGAATTAGAAGAAAAAGAAGCAAAGTTACAAGAGCAGGTAAAAAAGATTATGATGGCGATTCCAAACATCATTGATCCTAGTGTACCAATCGGTAAAGATGATAGTGAGAATGTAGAAATTCAAAAATATGGAGAGCCATTTGTACCTGATTTTGAAATTCCGTATCATACAGAAATTATGGAAAAATTAAATGGAATCGATTTAGACAGTGCAAGAAAAGTAGCTGGTAACGGGTTCTATTATTTGATGGGAGATATTGCAAGACTTCATTCCGCAGTAATTTCCTACGCGAGAGATTTCATGATTGACAGAGGATTTACTTACTGCATTCCTCCATTTATGATTCGTAGCGATGTGGTGACAGGTGTTATGAGTTTCGATGAAATGGAAGCCATGATGTATAAGATTGAAGGGGAAGATTTATATTTAATCGGAACCAGCGAACATTCCATGATTGGTAAATTTATTGATACTATTTTAGAAGACAAGGATTTACCATATACATTAACAAGTTATTCTCCATGTTTTAGAAAAGAAAAAGGTGCTCATGGCATTGAAGAACGTGGTGTATATCGTATTCATCAGTTTGAAAAACAGGAAATGATTGTAGTTTGTAAGCCGGAAGAAAGTAAGATGTGGTTCGAAAAATTATGGCAGAACACCGTAGATTTATTCCGTTCATTGGATATTCCGGTTCGTACTTTGGAATGTTGTTCCGGTGACTTGGCAGATTTAAAGGTAAAATCCATTGACGTAGAAGCATGGTCACCAAGACAAAAGAAGTACTTCGAAGTAGGAAGCTGCTCAAACTTAGGTGATGCACAGGCTAGAAGATTAAAGATTCGTGTAAACGATGGTGCAGGTTCTAAATATTTTGCTCATACTTTGAACAATACTGTGGTTGCTCCACCTAGAATGTTAATCGCATTCTTAGAAAATAACTTAAACGAAGACGGTTCTATCCGTATTCCGGAAGCATTAAGACCATATATGGGTGGAAAAGACGTAATTAAATAATAATCCCAGACTCCTTTAAGAACAAGATATTATCAAGATATTTTGTTTTTAAGGGAGTTTTTTGTTTAAGAAAAGAGCCGGGTTACCATGTCATTTAAAATATGTTGTCAAAGTGCATAAATATATCGACTTTCACGGCTGATTATGGTATATTTTAACTAAGATATGTCGTGATTTAGTAAGAGTTTCATTGATAGGAAAGGTCAATGGGAGAGAAGGATCGAAAAGACAAAAAATAGAGAAAAACGGGAGGGAGAATCATATGAAAGGATTGAACCGTACACAACTAAAATTCATCGCCATATGTGGTATGGTATGTGATCATGCGGCATGGGGATTTGTTGAGTTTATGACTCCTTTAGGGCAGATTATGCATATCATTGGACGGCTTACATTGCCTATTATGTGTTTTTTTATAGCAGAAGGATTCCGGCACACTTCTAATATTAAGGGATATATTAAGCGAATGACATTTTTTAGTGTGGTAGCAATGATACCATTTTATCTGTTTTTTCATGAGTTGTATGATCATCGGCAAAACATTATATTTGATTTGCTTTTAGGGTTATTGCTTCTTGCAACTTTAGAAAATAAGAAATTAGTCCGGTGGAAGAAAGTAATGATTACCATTGGGTTGTTTGTGATATCCATGACAGTTGGTGGCTGGGTTATCATGCCGATGTTATATATCCTTGTATTTTATTATGTAAAAGGATTTAAGAAACAAGCAATTTGGTTTTGCAGTTTAACGGTCATCATGGAAGTGTTTATCATCGTGGCAGTAAAGTTAAATGAGATATGGCATTTTTCACATTATGACTGGCCATGGTATGATAAATTATATCTTCTTGGATTTATGATTCCACTTTTACTGTTAAGAAAATACAATGGAGAAAAAGGAAAAGATATCGTTGGAAAATACTTTTTTTATTTCTTTTATCCGGCACACTTTCTTGTACTTGCCATCATCAAAGAATTTGTGCAAGGATGTACGGCATATGAAATCTATGTGGCGCTTCATGTAATTGCACTTTTGATTTGGTTTGCAGTTATTGTGGTTGTAGTTTGTGCAAAGCCTTCGAGAGGGCAGACTGCCACCCTCATATTGGTATTCGCAGGAGGTATTTATATTTTTGGATTTTTATTAGAAATTACCTCGGGAAATGTAGGTGGATATTATGCTGCTACCGTAATGCAATATTTTGGGGAATGTTTGCTGATGATTGGCTTTACCTGTTTTGTGGCGGAAATGTATCACAAGGAAGTTCCTTCTTTTATTTATGCATTAGAGACGGTTTGTGGTATGGTAATCATGTGGATGCTATTTACGACAAGGGAAAACCAGTATTTTTATAAACACATAGGTATTAGTTATGATGGTCCTTTTCCACGTTTGGTGCTGGAACGAAATTGGGGATTTTTTGCTTTCGTGGCATATATGGTTGTGGTTTGCACCGGATGTTTGATTGTATGTATTCAAGGAATGCGAAATTCTAGCGGAGTAGAAAGGAAAAGAATTCTTTGTACCTTTATTGCAGTATTTTGTCCATGGATTCCTAACTTTGTTCGTGAAATCGGACTTACCGGGGGATATGAAATCCCATGTTTTGGTGTAATAGCAGCAGAAATTTTTGTGGGCATGGCATTAACGAAATATGGATATTTTGATTCCATCGCCCTTGCAGGTGAGAATGCCTTAAATCATGGTCAAGAAGGAATTATCGTAATTAATAATCACCATATTATTACATATTTTAACGAAAGAATGGAAAAGATGTTTGGACATATTTCTTTGAAACAGGATGCTTATGAGAATGAGACATTAGCAGACATTTTTGAAGGAAAAGTGAAGCACTTAGAAATAAAAGACAGAATGTATGAAATGCGAATTGAACCTTTAGAAGAAGGGGGATACGTTCAGGGATACATGTTATGGATGCTTGATATTACAGAACATCATCAGATGTTGTTGCAGATCAGTGATTTGGCTCATAAAGATTCTCTGACCAAAATTTACAATCGTAATTATTTTACTTCTCTTTTAAAGGAGTATCTCGAACAAGGCGGGTTTGGAAGTCTTTTTATGATAGACTTGAATAATTTTAAACAGATCAACGATCGTTTCGGACATCAGGCAGGAGATGAAATATTGGAGAAGTTTGGAAAGACGCTTATGGAACAAGGTGAGGATGTGATTTCCTGTCGTATTGGTGGAGATGAATTTTGTATTTTCTATAAAGAGGGAATTGATGCAAAGGAATTGGAAGCGTTAGCTGAGAAAATAGCAATAGATTTTCAAAATGAAATGGCAGGAGAAAAGTATGCAGGTATCGTTAGCGTATCCTTTGGAATTGCCAGAATATTGGAGATGACAGACCGTAATTTTGAAAAACTATACAGTAATG
This sequence comes from Lachnospiraceae bacterium, assembly GCA_017416505.1. The sequence goes on along the minus strand of JAFQCI010000146.1, from coordinate 29,887 downwards.
CGGACAAGGCTCTTTATGTAGCGAAGAACAGAAGTAAAGAAAACTGGTATATTTTATGATGTACCAAGGTCAAAAGGTCATGTTTTTTTGATTCACATGAAAAAAATGACTTTGGTCCCTGCAAAACACGAGAAAGTAGCGCGAATAGTGGGGATTTACAAGGTTTTGAAATTGCGGGAGTTTAAAGTCTGGAGCAATTCGTGGGTATCATCATTTTATAACACATATTGGAAAGGAAGTCCCTTCATAGGGATGAATTATGGGTGAGATGGTATGAAGCATTTTAGAAAAATTTTATGGATGATATTAGCAATTCATATTGTGCTGATTTTGGTCGTCGTATTTGGGTTTAAAGTAGATGATATGACACTTTCAAAAGGAGAGGTAAAAGACTTCAATGAAGGCTGGAAAATGACCTGGCAAAAGGATGGAAAGAGTATAGAAATAGAAGAACTTCCATATTTGGGAGAAAGTGTACCGGATGAAATATTGATTCTTGAAAATACCATACCAAAGGAGTATTTTGGAAAAACGATGTCTTTCTTATCGGCGGATAAGGAATTGAAGGTCTGGATAGAGGAAGAATTGGTTTATGAATTTGGTGTGGAGGATAAAAGATTTTTTGGACATACTCCGGGAAGTGTGGTAAATTTTATTGACATTCCTATAGATTTACAGGAAGGAACCATACGGATTGAGATGGTATCTCCTTATGCCAATTACGGAGCAAGAATGAGTAGTGTAACCGTGGGGGAAAGGGATGTCTTGATTTTAAAACTTTTAAAGGATAATATTCCTCAGATTTTTTGTAATATTGTCATTCTGATTTGTGGCATTATATTTTTCTTGTTATTTTTGATACAGCTTGTGTCAAAACAAAATACAGGGGGAATGCAGTATTTATGCGGATATTGCCTGGTGACATCTTTATATTATTTTGTGGAAACAAAGACGTTACACATTTTTTATGGTAATCAGACTCTGTATTCTGTGCTTGTGTTTTTATGTGTAATGCTGATTCCATTTTTCATTGACATGTATTATGCAAATAGCATTCTTGGTATCTATAAGAAACGTTTTAAAGTGATGCTGATACTATGCTGTTTGAATATTGCAGTACAACTGGTTCTACAGTTATTCAATATTGTGGATTTTATGAATATGGCATTTGTCTCCCATTTCCTGATTTGTCTTACAGTTCTTGTGGTTGGGAAATCCTATCTTGACATTATGAAGGAAAATAAGAGTAAAGGCATTAAGTATGGAATGATTGCATTGCTTTGTATGGGACTGGGTGGAATGATTGATATTGTGCGTATGTATATTGTGGCAGTTGGGGATATGGGAAAATTTAGCCGTCTGGGTACTACCTGCTTTGGTGTCATTATGTTGTATCAGCATTTTGATCAGCTTATGAAGGGATATTCTGAACAGGTTGAAGAAAATGCAAGACTTTTAAAGCATGATATGGAGTTTATTGAGAAGAAAAATGAACAGTTGGAGAGAGCAAATAAGCTGGCGGAAGAAGCGAGACAGGAGGCATTGGAGGCTAATATGGCGAAGGGAAAATTCTTAGCCCATATGTCTCATGAAATCCGGACACCGATCAATGCAGTACTGGGTATGGATACCATGATTTTAAGAGAATGTAAAGATATGCAAATCAAAGAATATGCTTTGGATATCCAGAATGCCGGAAAGAATCTGCTTGCATTAATCAATGATATTCTTGATTTTTCTAAAATTGAGTCCGGGAAATTAGAAATCATTCCTGTGGAGTATGATTTTAGCAGTTTGATTCATGATATTTCTAATATGGTAAAAGCAAAGGCGGAAGCAAAAAAACTGAAACTGAACATTCATGTAAAGGAAGATACTCCATCGAAGTTATTTGGTGATGATGTACGCCTTCGTCAAATTCTAATTAATTTGTTAAACAATGCCGTTAAGTACACCCATCAAGGAAGTGTATCCTTGAATGTAGATGGAAGAATCGAAGGAAGAAAGGCAATTCTTGAATTTTCCGTGGAAGATACCGGAATTGGGATAAAGGAAGAAGATGTTTCTAAGCTGTTTCAGGAGTTTGAACGTATTGAAGAGAAGAAAAACCGTAACATTGAAGGAACCGGTTTAGGAATTAATATTACGACACAATTTTTATTGCTTATGGGAAGTAAATTAAATGTGGAAAGTGTGTATGGAAAAGGCTCCCGTTTCTTCTTTACATTAGAACAACAGATTGTAGATTCCACACCGGTAGGAAAATTAGAAGAACGGATTCAGAAGCAGTCAACAGAGTATGATTATATGTCAACATTTACAGCGCCGGAAGCGAATCTTTTAGTAGTGGATGATAATTCCATGAACCTTAAAGTATTTGTAGGTTTGTTGAAATGCAATAAAGTAAACGTGGATGTAGCAGAGAGTGGAAAAGCATGTCTGGAAATGATTGCGAAAAGGCATTATGATTTGATATTTTTAGACCATATGATGCCGGAGATGGATGGAATAGAAACTTTGCATCGAATGAAAGCATTAGAGGAAAATCTATGTGCAGAAACACCGGTCATTGCACTTACGGCAAACGCAATTACCGGAGCAAAGGAAATGTATCTGGCAGAGGGCTTTGATGCATTTTTATCCAAACCTGTGAATCCTGAAAAACTAGAACAAATGATTCTAAGATTATTGCCAAGAGATCTCTTAAAATTTGACGTTGAGGAGGAAGAAGGGGAAGGCGAAAAAGAAAGAAAAGAAGTGGAAAATTCAGCGTACCAGGAAGTAGCAGAATTACCAATGGTAGATGGAATCGATTGGAGTTATGGACAAATGCATCTTCCAGATAAGGAATTGCTTTTAGAAACAGTGGCATCTTTTTATAAAACTTTAAATTCTGAGGCCGATAGTCTTCAAAGATTTTATGACGAAAGAAACAACTCTGAAATGATAACACAGTACAGGATTAAGGTGCATTCCATGAAAAGTTCTGCGAATCTGATTGGTGCCACAGTACTTGGCGGAATGGCGAAACTTCTTGAAAATGGAGCAAGAGATGGTGACATGGCATTGATTGAGGCTATGCATGATATTTTCTTAAAGGAATGGAGAAGTTATAGAGAGAAGCTAAAGGAATGTATGGAAGAATTACAATTAGAGGAAGGAGAAAAAGCTGAAATTGCAGATTATGAAGAGGTGGTGTCTTACTTAGATATGTTAAGTATGGCCATGGAGGAAATGGATATTGATGCTATGGATGAAAGTATGGCTAAACTGGAGGAATTTCAATATACAGAAGATGTGCAGGCAAATATAGAAGAGTTAAGTATTTGCGTTACAAACCTGGATAGTGAACAAGCAGAATCCCTTATTGAAACAATAAAAGAGCAGGTGGAAACTTTGGTTTAATAATGATTTAAGATATATCTTATCAATCCCTTTTAGCCTAACTTGTTGCCTTGTTATGATTGCTTCTGAACAAACTGTAGCAATATTGTTTTATATTTTAAAGATGAATTAGATGAAAATACCCTTGATGAATTTTATGAAATCATCAAGGGTATATTTCTTTTAAAGATGCATAGAGTAATGAAAAAGGGGTTTTTCATGGATCCAACGGAATTTTTAGAAGAAGCAAGATTGAAACCTTTTATTTTATTCTTTTTAGTGGCAGTTTTGATGATAGGGGGAAGTGCCTATTTAGGAGAAAAAACACTTCCGGTAACCAATGATAAAACCGATGAATTGCCTATTTATTGCGTAGATACTGAGGAAAAAGTAATCAGTCTGACCTTTGATGCCGCATGGAATGTGGATGATTTTGATACGATACTGGAGATTTTGGATAAATATGATATCAAAGCGACTTTTTTTGTGACCGGAGAATGGGTATCAAAATATCCGGAAGCAGTGAAAAAACTATATGAAGCCGGACACGATATAGGAAATCATGGTGATAATCATAAACATATGAGTACTTTGTCGAAAGAGGAAAATATCAGTGAAATGCAGGGCTGTCATGATAAGGTAAAGACGCTTACCGGATATGATATGAAACTTTTTAGAGCACCTTATGGGGATTACGATGGAGATTTGATAAAACAGGCAAGGGAATTCGGATATGAAACCATACAGTGGGACGTGGATAGCCTGGATTGGAAGGATTACGGGGTAGATTCTATTGTGCAAACGGTTACGGAACATAAACATTTAGGAAATGGCTCTATTTTATTGCTCCACAATGGAACTACCTATACGAAAGATGCCTTAGAACCTATGATACAAAAACTTTTGGAACAGGGGTATACTTTTAAACCGGTATCGGAATTAATTTTAACGAAGGATTATGGAATTGACCATGAAGGAAGGCAATACTCTACGAAGGGAGAGTAACTTGGGTTATTCTCACTATAATCCATTAATTTTTATCGACATAAATTAATCATATGTGCTATAATGTGACCAGTGGGAACGGTTGCCCCTTGAGAAAGGGGGTAATGCCTATGCAGTATGTTACATATGAAGATTTAATCCAGATAGGATTATTTATTGTAGCACTTATAGGTCTCGTCTACGAGATATGTCATCATAACGACAAAAAATAACCGCCCCTGTGTGGAAACTTTGGCGGTTATTTTTAACTTCTAAATATCCCAAGGGGTACAACTTAGTACCACTCTTTGTAAGTATATTGTATCACCCGAATATATATATTTCAAGAAAAAATTTAGATTGTGTAACATAATTACGCCCATAAAACGATGGACTTATTCATCTTCTTTATAAAAATGTTTTATCTGATTGGGTTTATAAAATAGTAATTCCTTTTAAGTTAAAAGATAAACTTGAAATATATATACCTAATGATTTAAAAGATAAGATTATATACATTAATAACGATTGTAAAGATACATGGGATTATTGAAAAAAACACTGAGAAATAACTTCAATGTTTTACGATGCCATATATAGTTATGAAGGGAGTAGCAATGTTTATGACTGCTATGCTATTTTTTTACTACATTGTTGAAATATTGGGTAATAATGATATACTATTATTATGTGAATGTAAATTTGAAACACTTTATAATATGTTAACTGGAAACCATTATTATAGAGATATTTTGGGGTAATTATGATATGCAGGTAGAAGAAATAAAGAAATACTGTTTAAGCAAACATAAAGCAAATGAAACATTTCCTTTCGGAGATGTTCCTATATGTTATAAATTGAACAATAAAATATTTGCGCAACTGTATCCGTATGAATATGACTATAAAATAACGCTAAAATGTACAGAAGATGCTGGATATTTTTATAGAAATGTTTATCCGAATAAAGTTGTTAGAGGTTATCATTGTCCGCCAGTGCAACAACCTTATTGGAATACAATTTATTTAGATGATTTTCCAGATGAGGAACTTTTAAATATGATTGACCTTGCATATGAAACTGTATTTAACAGTTTTAGCAAAAAGATACAAAACGAATTATTAAAGGAAGACAATGATCTACGAAAGGAGAAGTGAAGGAAGAATGAAATAGTTCTTCCTTCACTTTATTTTACAATGAAAAGTTTGTTTGTTAAAGGATATCCATTATTTTTAATATTTTTTCCTTTTTAGCAGTATCACAATATGTGAGCCTCTCTATGATTAAATGGTCTATCGTTGTGGAATTCCCAGATTCTTTATGAAAGGTATATTCATGATCGATAAAACAATCTACACTGCATTCTAATATGTTTGCAATTTGAATAAGAAGGGTCAAAGAAGGATTTGCACGACCACACTCGATATTGCTGATGTGCGATTGGTTGACATCTAAGTAATTGGCTATCACTTCTTGTGTAATGTTTACGGCTTGTCTGCGTACTTTAATTTTTTGACCAATTGTTTTAAAGTCTAAATCTGGCATTGATAAACTCCTTTTTTATTCTGTGATATAGGTATCAAAGGTCTTTTATAAAATTTTTGCCACAATATATCCTAATTATAATGTATTATTTTTATTAGATTAAGGAGTTAATAAAAATAAATATTAGTAAGAGCTAATGTTTTTAGATGAATTGGCCGATAAAATATAAAATGATATAACGATGATTTAGTGATTGCTAATATGGGATTTTAGGTTTATACTTATTTGTAGAAAAAAGGGATGCGTGAATTTTTTTAACTGATATTATCTTTACAAAGGAGTGAAATTATGTATATTGTTGCCCATAACCTACCTGCTATGAATACTCAAAGGCAGTTTGGAATAAATAAAAAAAAACAGAGCCAAATCAACAGAAAAGCTGGCGTCAGGCTACAGAATTAATCGTGCTGCTGATGATGCAGCGGGACTTGCCATATCAGAAAAAATGCGTAGCCAGATCCGGGGATTATCACAGGCTTCCAGAAATGCACAGGATGGTATTTCTTTGATACAGGTTGCAGATGGAGCTATGGCAGAAGTGCATGCCATGTTACAAAGGGGCATCGAATTGTCAGTTCAGGCGGCTAATGATGTTTTGACAGATTCAGACAGACAATGCATACAACAGGAAATTTCACAGTTAAAAGAAGAAATTGATGGTTTGTCCCAGAGGGCTAACTTTAATGAAATCCGGGTGCTTAGAGGTGGCATGGGAACAATAAGCGATTATACGGAAGAGGTTGACATTAATGGAAGTTTGCCAAGCTGGGTTACCATGAGTTCCACTACACAGTTAGATGATATTAATTATACTACAGCGGCGAAGTATACCTATCTTGATGCAAATAATATAACCCAGACCTTAGAACATAATAATAAACATGCTGCAGCTTCTGTGGATTTTTCAGCGTTTGATGGTTCGGATGCGATGATTGATGAATTGGTGGATAATGGTTTTCATAGTACCTGTTGTACCTGTTCGAGAAATTATAGTGTAACTTTTACGAAAGAAACGACATCTTCTGTAGAAATGAGTGGAGGTCATTACATATATAAGGTGGGCATTGGTGACCTGACAGCCGCATCCGGAAAAGGAACAGGGGAAGAATTAGTAAAAAGAATTTATGAAGCTACCGGTAATGGAGAGATGGATAATCATTTTACACGTATGGTAATTGATGATACCAATGCGTCGAAGTTAATTATTTATGATCAAAGGCCGATGGAAACTGCTACGGAAATTGGATTCCCTGCCGATGCGACCAAGATTCAGTCTTCAGACTACCTTGCGACTAGTTTTGGTGTGAAGGCGCAAGTATCCAATGGTACTGGGTATGGTGTATTTGGTCCCGGTTATGCTACAGGAAAAGGAGGAGCAGATGAAATACAAGATGCAGATCTTATTTTCCAGGTAGGAGCAAAAGCAGGGCAGACCATTGAGATAAAACTTCCTGCTATCAGTTCGGATCTATTAGGTGTTTCTTATGCAGATGTTTCAACCCAGGCAGGTAGCAGCCAGGCGATTTCTATTTTTCATGATGCCATAAATATCGTAAGCGAAGAGAGAAGCAAAATGGGAGCTTACCAAAACCGTTTGGAACATACTGTAGACAGTCTGAACAATACAGAAGAAAATTTACAGGCATCCGAATCTAGAATTAGAGATGTCGATATGGCGAAGGAAATGTTGGAATATTCTAATACAAATATTTTGGAACAAGTCGGTTATGCCATGATGGCACAAGCCAACCAAAGCAATCAGGCTGTACTTGAGTTGTTAAGTTGATGAGGATATCTACGACGGTGAAAATTTAATTTTAGATATTTGAAAATGTTAATTATTTGGCGTAGCAATGTTTAGGGTTGCTACGCCATCTTTTTATTATATTATTGAAATATTGGGTAACAATGATATACTATTACTAAGACAAATTTGAGGAGGATAAGGATGGGATTATTAAATAAATTATTCAATAAGAAGAAAGAAGTGCCAAATAAAAATACACTATTGCAAGATATCTATATTGCATCGGATTGGATTGTAAAAGCATTAAATTCTTCTGGATATGAAGCGGATTATACTTTAGAAAGCATGAAAGAAATCGATCGATTTTTTGATGAGCAAAATAATCCTAATGGGATTCTTTCAGGGAATCGGGGGCAGATTTTGTTTGGTTTAGGTGCTTATATAGGGCAGACTATAATAAAATTATACGGTGGAGAATGGATTACAGATGATAGTAATCCGCAAGGTGAAATAGAAATTTCGGTTAAATTAGCCAATGGAACAATCTTATGGCCGGTGATTCGGTGTATGAAAAGATATGAAATGGGTTCAGAAGAAGGTATTTATGCATATGTTTGGGTATTAGGAGAAAATTAAAGAACTATTAGAATGAATCATGTACAATAACTTGGTTATTAGGCGTGTATAGGGTAAAACTTTTGACATTTACTATTGTTTGACCTTTTAGATACATATCTGTTGTTTGATGAAAAAATGTTTCTATGTATCTGCTATATCATTATAAAATACGCTTGCTTTTACCATTGCATCTGTAAAATTACTTTTCTTGATGCGGCTAATGATATATTTTGTTTGCACTTTTTTATTGCTTTTGTCATTGAATAACTGGATGAGTTGAATATCCGTTAATTTATGCAAGCCAAGCAAATGTATGAAATTTTCTTCTTTGTATGTGAAATCAATTATCATTCCGTTAGATAGCAGGTACACAGCCCTGCAATTTTTTTAGCGGATGTAATCATTATATTTTTGCAATAAATCATCCATTGTAAATTCACCTATTGTAGCAAGAAAAATGCCCCTGACAAAAAATCAGGAGCATTACCATTCTTTTGTAAGGTTCCTTGTTTTTCGGCATTGCAACCTATTCGGGAGAGCGAACCGACTCTCATTTGGGAACTCCAATCGTGAGCCGAACGACCACGACATTCTTCGTTCAATTTAATAATAGCAGATTTTTTTGAAAAAATCAACAAGTTTTAGTTACTTTTTTGTAATAAATAAAAGTACACAAATATTGATTTTACATATTTCTTGGCAATCAATAAATTATATTTGGAGGGTATATGAGATGAAGATAGCAGTATTATCAGATATTCATGGAAATTATGTCGCTTAAAAAAAATGTATCGACTATGCATTGGAGAAAAAGATTGAAACATTCGTTTTCTTAGGTGATTATGTTGGAAAATTGGCATATCCACAGAAAAAAATGGAGAATGTAATTGGCCGGATGTTCCGGAAGAATTTTGGGAACAGGCAGTGATTGAAATAGCAAGAGACATAAAATAAAAATATGATTGCAATATTTGAAAAGATGTGACAATATTGTTATATGGAGCAATCGTGTTGCAGGGTGTATTGACCTCTATTCTTTAAGAATGGGGGTGATGCTATGGAAAATCAAAATAATCCCAATTTTGATTTTAAGGATTTATTGACATTCGGTATTTTCCTTTTAGCGTTACTTACATTCGTATTTACGTTTTGTAAGTAATACTACATAGAAAAACCACCCTTGAACTTTGACCAGGGATAGGGTGGTTTTTCATCTAAAAAACAGGTCAACCCACCTTGTGGGCGGTTGTTCCTTTTGTGATTTTACTATAGCACATTGTTTTTTTGTTTTCAAGTATGAAATTAAAAAAAAGAAGAATATGTAAATTGCTTTTTTACAATAAATCTTTTTATTTCCCAAAATATGATGTTATTTTTCTTGCTATGAAGGGGATTTTTGATATAATAAGATAATAAATGATGTCTAAAAAATGCGGAATTTGCCCGTTTGGGCTGCGTTTTCGTGTTTTTGAGGGTTTAAAAGTCATGTTTCTTCATACAAGTAGGAAGACATGAATTTTTGAACTTGGTATCAATAAATATTTGGAGAGGAAGAAAAATGAGTAAAAAATTTCATGTGGAATTAAAGAAAGTTGTAGATGACAGCTATGAAATAGAAATTGGTTATGGGTTAGAGGATAGACTTATCTCTGATTTGAACAATGGTCTGGTGGGAAATATTACAAAATTTGCTGTTATAACGGACAGTATTGTGAAAGAATTATATGCAGACAAGATATTGGACAAATTGAAAGAAGCGGGATATAAAGCAGACTTATTTGTATTTGAAGCTGGAGAAAAACAAAAGACAAGAAAAACCAAGGAAATGGTAGAAGATGCCATGCTGGAAAAAGGTTATAGACGAGATTGTTGTATCATTGCCGTTGGTGGCGGTGTAGTCACAGATTTGTCCGGATTTGTGGCAGGTACTTTTGGCCGGGGTGTTCCTTTTATCAATTATGCCACTACTTTGCTAGCGGCAGCAGATGCTTCCGTAGGCGGAAAGACCGCAGTAGATACCCCATTGGCAACTAACTTAATTGGATTATTTAACCAGCCGGAAAAAGTATATATAGACATTGCTACATGGAAAACTTTACCGGAAAGACAGATAGCAAGTGGATTGGCAGAAACGATAAAACACGCTTGTATGGCCAGTAGGGAGTTTTTTGATTATTTAAAAGTACATATCAATGAAGCATTTCAGGTTAAGGAAGAAGTATGTGAACGCATTGCCAATGAAAATTGCAGGATTAAATATGAAGTGGTAATGAAAGATGAAAGAGAAAGTGGATTAAGAGAAGTGTTAAATCTGGGACATACAGTAGGAAGAGCCATTGAAACCGTCAGTGATTATAAGTTGCTACATGGAGAAGCTCTTTCCATCGGTATGGTTGCACAGGTAAAACTGGCTCATAAATTAGGTTATATGTCTTTGGAGGAAAGCAAAGAAGTAATTTCAGTATTGGAAAAAGCAAATCTCCCAGTGGTGATACCGGATTATATTAATCGGGAAGAATTGGTGAAAAAATTATATACCGACAAAAAAGTGAAAAATGGAAGAATAAGATTTGTAATTCAAAAAGGAATTGGTGATGTTGTAGAATTTGAAGAAGGAGTGTTTGCAACGCCAATAGAGGAAAGTGTAGCAAGAGAGATTATTATGGAAATGTAAGAAACTAGCCACGTAAGTAGTAACATACAAGATATGTTTTAAATAAGTGGAGTTTGATTTTGGAGATGAGATAGGTTGAAAAAATATTTAAAAATGTTACCATTAATTATTTATCCTTATGCCTACATAATATGGTTTTTGGGCTTTGTTGAGATAGGGAGTCTATTAGAGGAAACTGTTAGTGAGGAAACGCTTTCTAATACTCAATCGGCAGTAGCCATTGTTTATCAAATCGTAGTGTTGGTAAATGTTATTTGGGGTACAATAGCAGTGGCAGTGAATGGTTATACAGCCAGAGAGGCAGCAAAATTGAATCTTGCTGTAAAAGGTTTTCAGATTCCGGCATACATATTCTATTTTATCGTAGGACTGGTGGGCTGTGTTATGAGTATTTGGGGAATTGGGCTTATCATATTGTCTTTGGTTGTAAATGGCATTACCATCATATTAACCGGAATTTATGCAGTGGGTTGCATTGTGAAAATGAGAAGACAAAATGCTATATCAACTGCTATGGCGATTGTGTCAGGAATTTGTTCTTTTGTATATGTTGCAGATGTGATTGTTGCATTTATTCTTTCAAGAAAATGTAAAAAGAATGAATTATATAAAGTTATCATTATTGAGGATTAGCATGATGTTAATGACACTATGGAAACAGTAGTTTATTGAGTGATTGTTAGTAACTGTTCACGTGTGAACAGTTACGATTGTTATCTATGAAAATAACATTTTAGTGACATTTGTCATAAAAATTATTGACAGAACTCACTGCTTTTTTAGGTTTTGTATGGTATAATAGGATTAGTTTCAAAAAAGGATGAATCAAGGGAAAACGGAGGAAACTATGAATATTTTATTAATCAATGGAAGTCCCAAAGGGAAAAACAGCAATACATATAAACTTGCAACAGCATTTATAGAAGGGTTGAAAAGTAAAAATAGTGATACAGTATCCGTAGAGGAGTTGCCGGTTTATCAGTTAGAGATAAAACCTTGTCTGGGTTGCTTTTCCTGTTGGAAAAACACTCCTGGAACCTGCGTAATACAGGATGATATGAAAACTGTATTGGAAAAACTTCTATGGGCAGATATTACAGTTTGGTCCTTCCCTTTATTTTATTTTAATGTACCAGGTAAATTAAAAATGTTAATTGACAGACAATTACCGATGGCATTGCCTTTTATGGAAACAGAAGCTGAAAGTGGAGGACATCCTACCAGATTTGACATGAGCAAAAAAAGACATGTTTTAATCTCAACTTGTGGGTTCTATACTGCGAAGGGAAATTATGATTCAGTCATCCCGATGTTTCAACATCTGCTTGGAAAAGGCAATTTTGAAACTATCTTTTGCGGGCAGGGAGAATTGTTCCGGGTGCCGGAACTTATGGATAGAACCAATGAATATTTAGGATATGTGAAAGATGCCGGAACTCAGTATCTGGAAGGAAAGATTTCTGACAGCACGAGAGAACAATTAGAAACTTTATTATTCCCAAGAGAAATGTTTGAATCAATGGCAGATGCCAGTTGGGGTATTGATGAAAGGACGGGTAAAAAAATGGATGAAACTTTAATTTTTGTAAAACAAATGGCAGCGTTATATAATACGAAATCTTACCAGGGACAGGAAAAGGTTTTAGAAATGGATTTTACTGATGTAGATAAGAAGTATCAGATTCTGCTAAAAGAAGACGGTTCAGAAGTTCTGACAGAGAATTTTAAAGAAGCAACCATAAAAATTATCACTCCTTTTACTGTCTGGGCTGATATTGCATCAGGAAAACTGAATGGTGGAGAAGCGTTGATGAAGCAGATGTATCGTGTGGAAGGAGACTACGATATTATCATGCGTTGGAATGATTATTTTGGTGGAAATTAAAAAAAGAATTGACAGACAGAAAAAATAGAGTTATTTTATTGGTAGAGAAAAAAGGAAGGAGAATGATGAACATGTTTATTACATTATTACATTATGGTGGGAAAATTGAATGTTGATAGATGGATAAGCATTTGTAGTCATTTTCGAAAATAATATAGAATAATATTTTTTTGGCGTATGATTAGAAATACTCATACGCTATTTTTTTATCCAAAAATGATTACAATGCTTCATTTTGTCAAAAAAGAAAGGATTGGAATTATGATTTACGTAGAAAATGTGACAAAAGAATTTAAGAAAACAGTAAAAAGTCCAGGTCTTGCAGGAAGTGTAAAGTCCTTGTTTCATAGGGAGTATGAAACAGTAAAGGCAGTGGATGATATTTCCTTTGAGGTGCCAAAGGGAGAAATTTTAGGGTTTATTGGTGCAAATGGTGCCGGAAAATCTACTACCATTAAGATGCTTACTGGTATTTTAACACCAACAGAAGGAAAGATTGAAATCAATGGACAGATTCCATTTAAAAACCGTAAAAAATATGTAAAAGAGATTGGTGTTGTGTTCGGACAAAGAACTCAGCTTTGGTGGGACCTTCCATTGCTGGAAACTTTTTCTGTGCTAAAACAGATTTATCAAGTAGAGGAGAAACAGTTTCAGACCAGAATGGAATTTTTAAATGAGGTCTTAGAACTGGACGATTTCATAAAAAGTCCCGTAAGAACCTTATCTTTGGGACAAAGAATGAGAGCAGATTTGGCTGCCAGCATGATACATAATCCTAAGGTACTTTTCTTGGATGAACCTACCATTGGTCTGGATGTAGCAGTAAAAAATAACATTCGAAAAGCAATCACTCAGATAAATGAACAGGAAAAGACCACTATTATTCTTACCACCCATGATTTAAATGACATTGAAACTTTGTGTAAGAGAATTGTTATGATAGACAAAGGAAAAATTATGTATGATGGTGCTTTGTCTGAAATGAAGCAGCAGTACGGTAAATACAGGGAAGTCAATATGTCCTTGTTCCAAAATGAAGATTATGAACAACTGCATTTTGAAGAAGATTTAAAACTTGGGGGCGATGATTTAAAAGTAGTTCGAAACAAAGAAAAGATTACCGTTACCTTTCATTCAGAAAAGATTTCGGTTTCTGACCTGCTAAGCTACATTTTAAATAAGACCCAGGTAAAAGATATTTCTGTAAATGATGTAAATATTGAAGAAATCGTTTGCCGTATGTATGGAAATGGGGTGTCAGCTTCATGAGTAATTTAAAAACCAGGGGTGCTGGGTTTATTAACACCTACAAAGCCTTTACCAAGGCGGGAGTGCAAAGCTCCATGGCGTATCGAGCCAGCTTTATGTGTTTTGTGTTAGGGGAATCTTTATATTGCTTTGTAATGTATTTTATTTGGAAAGCGGTGTTTATGTCCTCCGGAAGCAACACATTTATGGGATTTTCCATGACAGATATGACAGTATATGTGTTTTTATCTAATCTGGTAGGTTTTCTTACCAGTACAGATTCTACTGAAAATCTGGCAGATGAAATTCACGATGGAAGTATCATTATGAGAATGATTAAACCGGTAAATGTGGATTTCAGTCTATTAGCCTTTGAACTGGGAAATAAGGTAATGATGATTACTTGTATCTTTATTCCGGTTATGATAGGAGTGGAAATCTATCGCTTTGCTGTTTTAGGATACTGTGCTTTTAATATTGTGAATTTTATATTGTTTGTAGTCAGTACAGTATTGAGTTATTTGTTAGCATTTTATCTGAACTTAATTTTTGGATATTTAGCCTTCTTTTTGATGAATATTTGGGGATTTTCCATCTTGAAAGGCTCTCTTATTAAGTTCTTTTCAGGATCTATGATTCCATTGGCATTTTTCCCGGGAGCAGTAAGGGTGGTATTTGAACAATTACCTTTTGCTTCGCTGGTATACGTACCAACCATGCTTTATATGGGAAAATATAGCGGATGGGAAATTGTCTTTGTGCTGGCAAAACAGGTACTTTGGCTGGGCGTATTTATTTATATCAGTAAAGTAATATGGAAATGGGCACAAAAACGACTTGCAGTTCAAGGAGGTTAAATCGAAAGATAAATCTTTCAATTGTTTTATTCAGGTATATCGCAGAAAATCTGCGATATACAAGGGTTTAAATTGAAAGAAAAATCTTTCAATTGTTTCATTTAAGCAATATCGCAGGGAACCTGCGATATGCAGGAGGGTAAATTGTTATGAGATTTTTAAGACTATATGGAACTTTTATTGCACTGCATTTAAAGAAACTGATGGAATATCGGATTGATTTTTTGACAGGTGCAGTAAGTTTTTTAATTAATCAGATTACCAATATTGTTTTTATTGGAATTATTTTTTCACAAATTCCGGATTTGGACGGATATTTGTTTTATGAAATTATTTTTATCTATGGATTTTCTTTAGTACCGAAGGGAATTGACCATCTGCTGACAGATAATCTGTGGAAGGTCGCATGGTTTATTGTACGAAAGGGAGATTTTGATAAATACCTCACTCGCCCGATTTCACCATTGGCACATGTAATTATGGAATTTGTTCAATTTGATGCCTTGGGAGAACTGCTTACGGGTATCGTATTGGTAGTGGTAGCATCCATAAAACTTTCTATTCAATATACTGTTGGAAAGATTGTATTGATGATAGTGGCAATGTTGTTTGGAACTTTGATTTTCACCAGTATTAAGATAGCTTGTTCCGCCATTGCTTTTAAAATCAAACAAAGCGGAAGCATTTTGCAGATTTTCTATATGACAAGTGATTTTGCAAGATATCCGGTTACTATTTATAATGAAATTGTAAAGAATATCATTACTTATATTATTCCCTTTGCTTTTACTGCGTATTACCCGGCCAGTTATATTTTAAGGGGAAATGCCCCTGTATTTTGTATCGGCGGAACGGTAGTATTAAGTTTGGTTCTGTTCGGATTCAGCCTGATAGTATGGCAGAAAGGTATTAATGCATATGAAAGCGCGGGAAGTTAAAAAGATTAAGCAAATAATAAGCTCTCTGATTGGGTTTGCGGTTTCACTTTGTCTGTTACTTGGTTATTTTGGAATAATTCAACCAGGTTTAGGAGATAAGGAGAATCAGACAACTTCTTCTGTTACACTGGAGAGTATACCTGACTATTCCGGTTCTCCCTATGTGGAACTGAATGGAAATATTCCTTATTTTGATGAAAGTGAATATACTACAACACCATTTGAGCATTATAGCGAACTGGATTCCTTGGGAAGATGCCAGGTGGCATATGCTAATATTTGTTTGGAACTGATGCCTACAGAGGAACGGGGGCAGATTGGAAGTGTTAAGCCTTCCGGATGGCATACCGTAAAATATGATTGTGTAGATGGTAAATACCTCTATAATCGTTGTCATTTGATTGGGTACCAACTGGCAGGGGAAAATGCCAATGAATTAAATCTTATTACGGGTACTCGTTATATGAATGTAGAAGGAATGTTACCTTTTGAAAATATGGTGGATGATTATGTAGAGGAAACAAAGAATCATGTGCTATATCGAGTTACACCGATTTATGAAGGCGATAATCTGGTTGCAAGTGGTGTTCAGATGGAAGCCTGGTCGGTAGAAGACCAAGGAAAGGGCGTTTGCTTCAATGTTTATGTATATAATGTTCAGCCGGAAATAGAAATTGACTATGCTACGGGAGAATCTTTTTACCACTCACAAGATTCATAACTTTGTACTGCTTCTTTTTTCTTTTACTTGACAGAACATATGTTCTGAATTATAATAAAGATATGACAAAATTCGTGTAAATGGTAAGGCGGGCATAGGAAGGATGATTTCTATGTTTCAAAAAAGAAAAAGAACCTGTAAAAGAGAAAGAGCCTATAAAAGAGTAGGAATGGTTTTTTTTACGTTAATTTTATTTTTTCAACAGTCTATGTTTTTGACTGCGAAAGAACCTGAAATCATAAGGGAGGTGGAAGGAACAGAACAGATAGAAGAAAGCCAGGAAGAACGGTCGGAGAAATCTGCACAGGATGAAATGTTATTTCCCTATTATGATAATATGGAAGAATTATTAGAAGGGGTAAGGGAAAGTCTGGCTACATCAGAGGAAAATTTTACAATCTATGTTTCTACTTCTCTGACGGAAAACGAGGAATTTGATGGATTAGGAAAAAAGATTTTTTCTGGTGTTAGAGATGGAAATTATTATAGTGCTACAGTTTATGGAATTTCTGTTTCTATTTCCAGCTTAGACGATATAACTGTGAAAAAACTTAATGTAAGGGTCAAACGTACAGATTCCAAGGAAGAACAGGCTGTTGTATTAAAAAAAGTAAAAGAAATTGCCGGAGAGATTGAAAAGAATGCCGGATGTGATTATGAAAAGATTAAGATGGCACATGATTATCTGGTAGAAAATATAGAATATGTAACAGGATATCATGGTGCCTATAGTGCTTTGTGCGAGGGAAAGGCAGTTTGTAACGGATATGCAGCAGCATTTCAGCTTATTATGGATGAACTTGGAATTCCTTGTAAGACGGTAAGCAGCGATGAGATAAATCATATGTGGAACTGTGTCTATTTGGAAGGTTTCTGGTATAATGTGGATGTAACCTGGGATGATGCGGCAGGGAAAACAGAAAAAATAGATTATCGATATTTTTTAAAGTCACAGGAAGATTTTTATGGACATGGGAGTGTTTCTTTTTCTACAGCGGAGAAGTCTTTTGTGCAGAATGTTTCATCGAAAGAATACGAAAATGGATGGAAACAGGAAGGAAAATACAGATACTATTATATGAATGGTAAATTAGTAACCGGATGGCTGTTAGAGCAGGGAAAGTGGTATTATTTTAAGGAAGATGGAGTAATGCAGACTGGATGGATAAAAAATGGAGAATTATGGTATTATTTTGGGACAGATGGTACTTTGAAGACATTTTTCATATCCTTTGCAGGCTTACTTGACAAATAAACGAAAGAAATGTACCATCATTGGTAATGTACTATATCTTGCTAAAGGAGAAGAAAAGATGACAAGAGAACAATGGAATTCATTATTTCAAAATGGACCGGTTTATTTGGATGGTGCCACAGGAACCAATTTAATGAAAGCAGGAATGCCGGTAGGGGCTTGCCCGGAACAATGGATTTTAGAACATAAAGAGGTAATGCTTGAATTACAAAGAAATTACATTGCAGCGGGAACGAATATCCTATATGCTCCGACTTTTGGTGCGAATCGTATCAAGTTAGCAGAATATGGCTTAGAAACCGAAATCGAGAACATGAATCATGAATTGGTAGCTATTTCGAAAGAGGCAGCTCAAGGAAAAGGATATGTGGCAGGAAACCTGACCATGACAGGAAAGCAGTTATATCCTATGGGAACCATGACTTTTGAAGAATTGGTAGAAGTCTATAAGGAACAGGCAAGGTATCTGGTAAAAGCAGGGGTTGACCTGTTTGTGGTAGAAACCATGATGAGCCTTCAGGAAACCAGGGCGTGTGTAATCGCAATCAAAGAAGTAAGTGAATTGCCGGTGATGGTAACTATGTCATTTAATGAAGATGGAAGAACTTTATATGGAACAGACCCTGCCACTGCTGTGGTTACATTGCAGAGTTTAGGAGCAGATGCAGTTGGTGTGAATTGCTCTTCCGGACCAAAAGAAATGATATCTTTGGTAAAGGCAATGAAAGAATATGCGAATGTGCCGATTATCGCAAAACCGAATGCAGGAATGCCTGTGCTACAAGATGGAAAAACGATTTATCCTATGGAGGCGGAAGAATTTGCGGAGTATGGAAAGCTGCTGATAGAAGCAGGAGCAGGGATACTTGGAGGATGTTGTGGAACTACGCCATTACATATTCAAACATTAAAAGAACAAACCAAGGACTTACCGGCGCCAGTAGTAAATAAAGAAAAGAAACGCCTTCTGACTTCTGAAAGAAAGACAGTTGAGATAAAATTAGATGGTCCTTTTATGGTAGTGGGTGAGAGAATCAATCCTACAGGAAAAAAGAAGTTACAGGAAGAACTGAAAGAAGGAAAGCTGGATTTAGTACTTCAAATGGCAGAAGAACAAGAGGGAAATGGTGCAGATATTCTTGATATTAATATGGGAATGAATGGTATTGATGAGAAGGAAATGATGTTAAATGTAATAACCGAAGTTTCTAATGCAGTAAATCTTCCTTTATGTATTGATTCCAGCCATGTGGATATCATTGAAGCAGCTTTAAGAATTTATCCGGGACGTGCTTTGATTAATTCTATTTCTTTGGAAAAAGGAAAGGTGGAACAATTGATTCCTATTGCGAAAAAGTATGGAGCGATGTTCGTACTATTACCATTGTCTGATAAGGGACTTCCAAAAGATTTAGAAGAAAAGAAACAGATTATTGATACCATTTTAGATGCGGCTTTACAGGCAGGTATGAAGAAGGAAGATATTATTGTAGACGGTTTGGTTGCTACGGTAGGTGCGAATAAGGCGGCAGCGTTGGAATGCTTTGAAACGATTTCTTATTGTAAAGACACTTTGGGCTTAGCTACTATTTGTGGACTTTCCAATATTTCTTTTGGACTTCCACAAAGACCATATATTAATACGGCATTTTTAACCATGGCTATTTCTAAGGGACTAACCATGGCTATCGCAAATCCTTCCCAGGAATTGTTGATGAATGTTGCTTTTGCGTCGGATTTACTTTTAAATAAGGAAGAAGCAGACCTTCGTTATATTAATAAAGTCAATGCAACAGCAACAGGGGAAAAGCCGACAGAAGTGTCTACGGCTGCTACGGAGAAAAAAGAAGTGTTTGAAGCAGTAGTAAAAGGAAATAAAAAAATCATTCTGGATTTGGTTAAAGCAGAATTGGAAAAAACAAAACAGCCGGAAGAGATTATGAATGAAGAGTTGATTCCAGCCATTAATCATGTGGGGGAATTGTTTAATCAACAAAAATACTTTCTTCCGCAGTTGATTGCCAGTGCTGAAACCATGAAAATGGCAATTGAATATTTAGAGCCGTTATTGCAAAAAAATACGGATGCAAAAGAAAAAGCTACTGTGGTAATTGCCACCGTAGAGGGAGATATACATGATATTGGTAAAAATCTGGTTGCCTTAATGTTAAAAAATTATGGGTATAAAGTAATTGATTTGGGGAAAGATGTATCGAAGGAAGAAATTATCAATGCTGCTAAAGAACATCATGCCAGTGTAATTGGATTGTCCGCACTTATGACTACCACCATGATGCGGATGAAAGAAGTGGTTGAGTATGCAAAACAGGAAAAGGTAGATGCGAAGATAATCATCGGTGGGGCTGTTATTACACAAAGTTTTGCAGATGAAATTGGTGCTGACGGTTATTCAAAAGATGCCCAGGAAGCAGTGGAAGTAGTGCAAAAGCTTTTAGATGACACACTTAGTATGTAAGCTCAAAACTAAAAATGTGATATTTTGTTATATTTCTATACGCAATTTAGAAAGAAGAAAGAGAAAGATACATAAAATCAATGGAAAAATCATGAAAATGTTTTGTATTTAAAGAAGAATCATGATATACTTTCTTTGGATTATTGGTACGGTAAATTTTGTCGTGCTTGGTATTTTTCAAATTTAAGGAGGATTGAGTATGTTTTTTGACAGAGTCAGTTATAAAGAACGAGGAAAAGAAATCGTCAAAGCAAATTTTTGGATTTTAGTTCTTGCAAGTTTTGTTGCAAATTTGTTAGGAGGTCAAAGTAGTTTTAATTCCAGTTCCGGTGGCGGTGGTTTTTCTGCCGGAGGTTCTAGCAGTAACATAGAATCTTTATATGATACAGAAACCGGAGAAATTAACACTGAAGTAGTGAAAGCATTAACCGTATATTTTACGGCGTTTACGGTTGTGTTTTTAGTGATACTTGCAATTTCAATTGTTTATAGTGTTTTTGTAGGTTCTATTATACAGGTTGGTAAGAAAAAGATATTCCTGGAGAACGTAGATCAACCTAACACGGATTTTGCATTGGTTTTCAGTGGATTTACCGGTGGAAAATATATGCAACGTGTAAAAGTTATGTTTGCTTACAATTTGCGTATCTGGTTGTGGACCTTATTGTTTATCATTCCTGGAGTCATTGCAGCATATAAATACTATTTGGTTCCATACATAGTAGCAGATAACCCTGATATTGATCCAAAGAGAGCATTGGAGTTGTCGAAAGAGATGACGGATGGACATAAGTTTGATATCTTTGTTATGGAATTATCGTTCTATGGATGGATGTTGTTATCCGGATGTTGTACTTGTGGTATTTTAGGATTTTGGGTAAATCCATATATGGAAGCTTCTTTTGCAGTTATGTATACAGAAATGAAGAATCATGCTATTACCAATGGAATTGCAACAGCAGATGAATTTGGAATGTATTCTGTAGAAGTAGTAGATTAAGCCTGGAAACGGGTGGTACGGATTTGTAGTATTCTTTTGTTTCAGTTTACAAGATGTACCATAAATAATTAAGAGTGAAGTTAAATAAGTGGAAACAGATAGTTTCCACTTATTTTTTTTCTGGTGAAAGTAAGGAAAAATGGAGTTAGTGATTCATGATATGAAATTGTAGATATGTTTTTTGAATAATTTGAATAATATATTGACAAAAAAATTCCTTATTGATAGAATAGAAGTTGTGAAATTATATACGACAAGTAAAATAGAAAGGCGGTTTTCGGTATGAAACAAGTAATTCTTTCACTATTAGTGGATAATACATCTGGTGTGTTGAGCCGAGTAGCCGGATTATTTAGTCGAAGAGGTTATAATATCGACAGTTTAACGGTAGGTGTTACTCAGGACCCTAAATATTCCAGAATGACGGTTGCCGTGAGTGGTGATGACCAGATTTTAGAACAAATCAGTAAGCAGTTAAATAAATTAGAAGATGTGGTCGATATTATTGTCTTAGAAGAAGGAAAATCTGTTTGCAGAGAATTGGTTTTAGTTAAAGTAAAAGCGAACAATAAGCAAAAACAGGAAATCATTGCAATTGCAGATATTTTCAGAGCAAAGATTGTAGACGTAAGTGTAGATTCTCTTATGATTGAGTTAACCGGTAACATTAATAAAGTAGATGCTTTCATTACTTTGTTAAAGGATTTCGAAATCAGTCAGTTAGTTCGTACAGGACTTACCGGATTAACCAGAGGAATTAATTAAGTTTGATAGTAATCGCAGGGATATTCCCACATTACCATAGCATGCTGTAAGCCAAACAGCGAGTAATTTATACATACTAGGAGGAAAAAACAATGGCAAAGATTTTTTATCAGGAAGATTGTAACTTATCTTTATTAGATGGAAAGACCATCGCAGTGATTGGTTATGGTAGCCAAGGACACGCTCACGCATTAAATGCAAAAGAGTCAGGTGCTCATGTAATCATCGGTTTATACGAAGGAAGTAAGTCTTGGGCTAAAGCTGAAGCTCAGGGATTTGAAGTTTATACAGCAGCAGAAGCTGCAAAGAAGGCTGATATCATCATGATTCTTATCAATGATGAATTACAGGCTAAATTATACAAAGAATCTATTGAACCAAACTTAGAAGAAGGAAACATGCTTATGTTTGCTCATGGTTTCAACATTCACTTTGGACAAATCGTTCCACCTAAGAATGTTGACGTAACTATGGTTGCTCCTAAGGGACCTGGACACACTGTAAGAAGTGAATACCAGGCAGGTAAGGGTGTTCCTTGTTTAGTAGCAGTTCATCAGGATGCAACTGGTAAGGCTCAGGATATCGCTTTAGCATATGCTTTAGCAATTGGTGGAGCAAGAGCTGGTGTTCTTGAAACTACTTTCAGAACTGAAACTGAAACTGACCTTTTCGGTGAGCAGGCAGTTCTTTGTGGTGGTGTTTGTGCATTAATGCAAGCTGGTTTCGAAACTTTAGTAGAAGCTGGATATGATGAAAGAAATGCATACTTTGAATGTATCCATGAAATGAAGTTAATCGTAGACTTAATTTACCAATCAGGTTTCGCAGGAATGAGATACTCTATTTCTAACACTGCTGAATATGGTGATTATATCACTGGACCTAAGATTATTACAGAAGATACTAAGAAAGCAATGAAGAAAGTATTACAAGATATCCAAGATGGTACTTTCGCAAAAGACTTCTTATTAGATATGTCTGAAGCTGGTGGACAGGCTCACTTCAAAGCAATGAGAAAGTTAGCTGCTGAACATCCATCAGAAGTTGTAGGAACTGAAATCAGAAAGTTATACAGCTGGAATGGACAAGAAAAATTAATCGATAACTAAGATAAATATTAAATTTTCCTGCCGGTAGAATATCTACCGGCAGTTTTTTTGATTAAAATGTTGAGAGTAAAAATCGTTACTGTCCACTCGTGCCACGTAAACAGTAACTAAAAATCAACTTCTTAGTTATGTTATTACAGTAACAAAAATATTTATACAAGTATATTGAAGGTATTATTTTGGTTGTTAAATATTTGAGAATAAATTATAATAAAGAAATGGAGAATGGAATTGATGTTTGTTTGATTATAAGGAGAAAGGTGAATGAGGATAGGAATTTGTGATGATAATACAGATGACCGTCAGTTGATGGAGGACATATGTCTAAAGGTGGTTGAAAATCTATCCATCGATTGTGAAGTGGTAGTATTTGATGAGGGAATGAAACTTTTGGGATATGAAAATGATTTGGATGTATTGATTTTAGATATTGAAATGCCGGAAATTAGTGGTTTAGAGGTGAAGCAAAGACTAAGGGATTTGGGAAAAGATTGTATTATTATTTTTGTGACCAATCATGAAGAACTAGTGTTTTCTGCTTTTGGTGTAAATGTGCATGGGTTTGTAAGAAAGCAGTATCTTACGATGCAACTGGGAAATATGTTGACATCAGCAATAGAAATATTAAATATGTTTGTTATATTAGAAGATAATCTGGATAGTCGGGAGATAAAGTATATGAAATCTCTTCGTGTATACACAGAGTTATTTTTAGCAAATGGAGAAAAGAAAGTGACAAGGATTTCTATAAAGAAATATGAAGAAATTCTGGCTAAAGTAGGTTTTGTTCGGATTCACAAATCCTATTTAGTGAATTTAAAATGGGCAGATAAAATTACAGAGAAAGAAGTATTTATTGGTACAGAGATACTCCCGATTGCAACCCGGTTGCAAAAGAAAGTGAATCTTAAGTTTCAGGAATTTTGTGAAAAAAATGCGAGGTACTGCTGATGGGAACGATGGAAGTTATCCTGTGGTCTTTTGTTGAACTGGTAAAATACACTTTGGTGATAAACGGGGTTTTAGACTGTAAAATAAGAAAAGATTGGAAAAAACATTTAGCTGTGGTCTATATAGTGTTTGGAGGAATAGGCTGGTCACTTTTAGTGGATTACTTATTTTTATATAAAGTAACGTTTGGCCTTATTATGATTTTATTTGTATTTGAAGAACGGATTTCAGTTAAGATAAGAGGATATTTGATTTCATATCTTGCTATTAACATTGCAGACCTTTTTCTTTGGAGTTTTCTAATCAATTTATTTCCAGTTTTAGAGCAAAGGAAGGAATTGAATAACTTTAGTAATTTAATAGGAATCATATGGTGGCTTGGTATTGTTATGTTAGTAAGAAAACAACGGAACCATATTCATCAATTTTTTGTTACATTGTCTTTGGGTTGGATGGTTATGATTGGACTGGTGATATTTGGACTTGGCTTAGTGGCTGGTGCCGTTCAATTGGTATTTTCTGAAGATTTGTCCAAATTGGATCAAAAGAAAATATTGTTGATATATATGATAGTAACAATGTTGGTAGCAGTGGGAAGTGTTATTTTGGTATATAATATCATTATCAGGAAAAGTATGGAAGTAAATTATGAGATAGAGAAAGAAAATTTTCTATTGCAACAAAAATACTATGAGGAAAAAATAAAGCAAAATGAGGAAATGCAAAAGTTTCGGCATGATATGAAAAAGCATATGAAAGTAATTAAGTTACTCTGTGAGAAAAATGAAATAGAGGAGTTAAAAAACTACATAGATGGGTATTTACAAGAATATCCAAAACAAGAAATGGTATATACAGGGAATATCATATCGGATTACTTTATTGGTGAAGCCGTTTCAGCATTACATCAGAAAAAAGACTTTAAATATAGTATCATGGGAACGTTTCCGGAACAATTGCCTATTAGTAATGTAGAATTGAGTATTATAATGGCAAATGCTTTGGACAATGCAAAGAATGCTATTTTGCAAGTAGAAGGTCAAGGATTTTTGTTGATTGAATTAAAAAATTATGATGGGCATATTATGATTCAGATAAAAAATAGCAAAACGACAGAAGCAAAGGGGGATGAGGGAGATTCAAAACAAGGACATGGATATGGATTAAAAAATATGCGGGCGGTGGTTGAGAGGCATAATGGCAAAATGGAAATTATTGATGAGGGAAAAAACTTTAGATTGAGCATTTTTATTTAAAGGAGATGTCAGGTCTGAAATCAGCTTTTAATGTTAGATGTGATTTGCAAAATATTAAAAGTATGATTTAGAAGGGCATCTTTTTTTGCGTTGGGAACAAAAAAATGACGTTGGGAACAAAATGGTTGATTTGGGGAATTATGTTATATTATAATCTGAAATGTAGGGGAAATATTATCTTACAAATACGAAAGAGAAAGGAGAGAGTATGCAATGTTCTACGATACAAATGGATTTATGGAATGGTTTAAACTTATATTTGGTTTGTAAAAGAATCGATTCAAATGAAGAAAAGGAGGAGCTTATTTGAAATGTGTGAAAGAATGAAATAGTTAAGAAGTAGCTAAAAATGTTATGTTTTATACTTTAATGAAAAATGGAGGAAAAGTATGAGTAGAGATAAAAGAATAAAAAAGATATTAGCATATGTTCTATTGTTAGTTTTGGCATTTACGAATATTGGATTTGGTAGGGAGCCGATTTCAGTTTACGCTGCAACAAAATATGTTGTTATTTATTTTGTTGATAATACAACGGAACAGTGGGTAGGGAATGATGCTGCTGTGATGGAATTGGTTGATAATACAAATGGGCATGACAGCTATTGGATGACACAGAAAGATGATGTTACATGGTGTGTAACTGTGCCGGAAAGTGCTTGCAATATTACATTTAACCGTTATAGTTCGGACAAGAGTACAAAATGGAATTCCTGGAGTGCCGGAGGAAGAGATGAAAACAATGCCTATTATGCTGATGGTGCTGAATATGGACATTGGGATGTGGTAGAAGAAGGAGAAAATTATTTCCATGCAGGGGATATTATTTATCTTGATTTATCTGAGTTTTCAGATTGGGAAAAAGATAATGCGTTAATGTATATTAATTTTTCGGATGCTTCGAAAGAAGAAAATGGTGGGAATGACATTAGTATTTCGAATGCAGATAAAAGTCTTTATGAGCCACAGAAAGTTTCCGATAAACTAGATGAGTATGTGTATCAATATATTTTCACAGAAGATAGTGAAGGAGCAGTGAATTTAAGATTTTGGAGAGGAAATGCGGATACACTGTGGAATTGTTCCATGGTATTATCCTATGAAGATTACAGCAATGGATTTAACTGTATTAAAATTTCCGGCTGGAATGGAACAAATGATTCTTTGGTAAAGAAAGAAGAGGAAGAAATCGGAAGGTCCATTACCTGGGATGAAATGCAGGATACAGACGGAGATGGTGTTCCAGACAGTTATGAAAAAGACAATGGAATGGATATCGGAAATCCAGACACAGACGGTGACGGATTGACGGACGGATTTGAAATATTGTATGCATCTACCAATCCACTGGCATTCTCCACTTTAGAAAATGGTATTTCAGATGCGGATTTGGATACCGATGAAGATGGATTAACTAATGCAGAGGAATGTTTACAAGGAACGGAACCTTTGAATTCCGATACGGATTATGACGGATTGATGGATGGCGAAGAACTAACGGTTTATCACACGGACCCTTTAAATCCTGATACAGACGGAGATGGAATCAAAGACCAGGATGAAATCCGGATAGGGCTTAACCCTTTAAACACAGAAACCTTTGGTTACCCGGATGCTCAGTATCAGTCAGTACAAAAAATAGATGCCAGTGATTTTATTTTAGAGGAAATCAATCAGGAAAATGAAAATTATCAGTTGACTTTGGAAATCAACACCAAAGGAAGTGCTTTTGAAGATATACTGGTGAGAGAAAGTGCTTATGCAGATGCAATGGAAAACCGGAGCATATTAGGAATTGTTCCGGAAATCATGTATGAGAATGAAGATAACATGGAAAGCATGACATTAACTTTTACCATTGATGAGAAAAACATTTATGAAGAATATAGTTCCATAGATTTTAAAGGAGTAAAGAGATATCAAATTTTTTGGTATGACGAAGAAGAGAACATTCTAATTCCTGTAAATACAGAAGTAAAGGAAGAAGAAAACACCATCAGTGCAACTGTGGATGAAGTTGGTACTTACTGTATCATTGATATGGAAAAGTGGCTCAGTGATTTAGGATATGTGATTGTTGACCAGAATGAAGTGGAATCTTTTGAAGGTGTTGTGGAAGATAATACGGAAGATACCACGGAACATAATATGGAAGATACCACGGAACAGATGGTTATGATGGGACTAGTGTTAGGTGGAGTACAGGAAAAAGGTTCTGCTACTTCTGCTGCAAGCCAAGAAATTGGGAATTTAGAGCCTGCTATGATGGCAGGAGGCACGGAAACAGAAAATGAATCCAGAGATAAGATAGATGTTGTAATTAATTTAAATAATAATGTGGAAGGTTTAACAGAGGTAGAATTTGACAGTATCAAAGCAAACATTGAAATCATAGGAAGAAGCTTGTTCTATGAAACAAAAGATGTAAGAATTTATGTATTAGACCAGCATGGAGAAGTGGTAAAAACTTCATTTGGACAATCGTATGCTAATAATACCATACAGTTATCCAGCATGATTCAAAAATTGATAAATTCAGAACCGGAAACACCTTATATTGATACACAGGCATCTGCTATGTTAGATAAGATTGAACTTAGGGAAGATGCATTTAAGGTAGCAGTGTTTATTGGAAATTCGTATTTAACAAGTTATTCTGGTGGATATATCAATAAAATTGCAAATGCAAACATACATTGTTGTATTATAGAACCATATACTCAGTATGGTTCGTGGTATTATGAATTGTCTCAAGCAACTAACGGGTTATTGATATATAACTATACCTTTTTTTCTGATGAAGTGTTAAACTATATTTATGGCTATGTACCGGATGTGCCAATTTCGAAATATACTATGATATTGGGAATGAGTATAAAAACTATCATTCTGAAACAGGAATTAAAGGCGAACGGAACAACAGATACCGATGCAGACACTTTGACAGACTGGGAAGAGGTAAATCAGGCGAAGGTTACAGTAAACTCTGACGGTAGTGTGCAGCTACCAACTTATAAAGCATATATCGATAAGTATGAAGGTCGCTGGCCATTGTACAGAAGATGGGAAAATCGCTTTGTTAATGTAAGGGATGCAAATGGAAAAACGATACAAAACATCTTGTCAGAAATTTATGTACTGCCAGCGTTATCTGACCCTACCAAAGCAGATGGTGACAATGATGGTATTTTAGATACGGAGGAAATTAGTTGGAATGGTGTCGATGAAAGATATAAGAAAGTAGGGGCTTTACATAAGGATACGGTTGAAACTTTGTTTCCTGAAATAAAGAAGCAAGAGATAAGTGAAAATTCTCCGTCGTATATTACAATAGATGGTAATGATGTAGTGCTTCATTTAGAGGTCGTGATAAAGGGGGATAAGGCTAATTTAGCTATTGATTCTTTGAAAACAAAAGTTATTACAGAAAAAGAAAATGAACAAAAGAAAGAAAATGAAGAACAACAAGAAATAGATAATATTCTAAAACGATTAGGAGAAAACATTACATTAAAAGACTTAGCTATAGATGGGATTATGGAGCGATGGAATGGTTCTTATGATGGGAATAGATATGATTTTTATGAAGGATTAAAGGTAAACTTTAAGGTTGACCTGAGAACAATTTCAAAACCGGCTTTTTTTGTAAATAGGATTGAACTTGATTTTCGGGATGGTGAATGTGGAATATCGAATCAAACTCGATTAAATGAAAAAATTAATTGTAGCCGATACGTAACGATATATTCTAGTTACTGTGGCAAAGATGGACATGAAGGGAAAAGTGGAAAAGATTGCCAGGAGTATAAAGATAATTTATATAGTGTTGCGATATATGAGGGAGTTGTAGCACATGAATTTGGCCATGTTTTTGGATTAAAAGATATGTATTCGGGGGCAAATAATGGATACGAACCGATTTCAAACGAAGAAATTGTATATGATAATACTAATTTTGGACTTCCGAAAGGTAAAGGAATAATGAAAGTTGATGGGAGTGCATGTGCAAACGATATTGAAATGGTTTTGCAAGCATTTTCTGAAAATACTCGTCAATATTATGTACCAAATGGTAAAATGTATAAAATATCAAAGGCAATAAAAAGCAGTGTAGAATACACTTCTGATAAGGATCCTTTATCAAAATATATCTGGAATCCTTCAACTTATCAATTTGAGAAAGTTTTTCAAGTGGAAAAATAAAAGTTGTAAAATAAGTGGAAAGAAATATATAGAATCTATTATGAATGAAATTATTATAATGGAGGAATAGCAGATGAAGAAAAAATATTTTTTGGTGTTTTCAATTGTGAGCTTGTTATTTCTTTCGGTTATAGCCATTTTGACAATGTATAAATATAAGTATCGAAATCAAGAACAAATGGAGATGAAACAACAAACTAGTGAAGCCCGGAAAGAAATGGAACAAAAAAAAGAGGAATTAATTCAATTATGTGCGGAATATGAAGAG
>JAFQCI010000145.1 GCA_017416505.1 Lachnospiraceae bacterium | reverse complement strand
GTTGATATTTGTTTACTAGCCTCTGATATTTCAGTATTTGTTTTTACAACAAGTGTAATCTTATCAATTTCCGTCACAGCCTGTCTAACAACTGCCACATTCTTACGAACCATTTCTGCAATATGTTCCACTCCGGTATTTGCATGCTCTATCTCTTCTACTACATTTCCAAAGGTTGACGCGGTATCTTTTGTCAACTTTAATCCTTCACTGATTGCTTTAATTGAATTTGTAATAAGTTCATTTGTTTCTTTCGCCGCCTGTGAACTTCTGGCAGCAAGATTACCAACTTCAGTTGCTACTACTGCAAAACTTAGCGGAGGATCTGATGTGGTTCCAGTACACGCGGCCATAGTTGCCGATCGCACCGACCACAATAACCAGTTCGGCCTTTCGTGCCCATTCCTGCGCTTTTGGGACATCATCATTATAAAGGCCAACATGAGCATAGACCGGCCAGCAGGAGTAGAGCCCTCCGCATTCGCATCTCGGGGCTTTCCCCTGATTCCAGATATTCACATCGTAGTTCCGCTTTCCGCATTTCAGACAGGCGTTGACCGCAAAGCTCCCCTGTATCTCCGCCACGTTTTTTGAACCGGCAAGGCTGTGCAGGTTATCCAGATTTGTCGTGATGATTCCCTGTACCTTACCTTTTTCCTCCAGCTCCGCCAGCTTCTTATGCGACAGACTGGGACCGCTTTCGAATATGGCATCCAGGAAGGAATGCCTGGCAACCCTGTAGTAGTGCTCCGGCGCCAGCTTCAGCACGGATGTGGAGGCAAACTGCAGTGTCTCCGCCAGATTCAAACCGTGCATGCTGGGAATACCGGATGCAACGGAAATACCCGCTCCGGTAATGACCAATGTGAAATGGCTCTCATCGATCATCTGCTGTAATTGTCTGATCTGTTCATCCATAAATCACATCCACTCAAAGTTTTCTTTGCCTGCACCCAGTTCAAAATGATATTTCACAAGGCCGGTATCCACACCGCTGAAGATTCCGTTATCACAGTCAATATGCACGGTACTGCCTTCACCTTTCATGATGAATGCCTGCTTTGCCAGTGCCGTCGGGGCAAGAAGTGCGGCATCCACGCCTTCTTTGAACCAGTCAGGGACATCACCAGCATAGGAACTGACCGCATCTGCCGTTTTCGTTTTATGCGGTACACCCTGCGTCTGTCCGTAACCCACAGCTATAATACCAACCGGAGTTGCTCCTCCTGATTTTTCGGCCGCTCCCTTTCGGTTATAGGTGCCGCCGACCCACCATGTGTTCAGCCCCAGTGTCTGAGCGTAGAGCATCAGATCTGCACCGCAGTATCCAAGGCGCTCATCCGCTCCTTTGGGGCCCGCCATGATGAAGAAATTGTTCACGCCTTTGGCAAGGATCAGCTTGATCACACCCGGTACAGCGCTGCCGTCATTGATCATCAGCTTAATGGAAAGACCATACTGCTCATTGTTCTGCTTTACCCGCTCATTCAGCTTTGCCGCAATATCTGCCGGGATCGCTTTATCGGTATATTTCCGCACCATATGGCGTGCTTTCATTGCCTCTTGCAGTGTCATATCTGTCCCTCACTTTCTTGTCATAAAGCGATTGATAATAGCCCCTATCCCTTTTGCCGGAGGAACACTGTCGAGGCGTCGCATCGTGTCTTCATCAAATCGGATATCGCCTACCGCAACATTCTGCTCCAGGTGACCGATCGATGTAGTTCCCGGAATGATGAGCGCATTTTCAGCGTGCTGCAGAATCCATGCCAGCCCCACTTGGACCGGTGACAGCCCCATCTCTTTTGCGACAGCCTGTACTGTTTTGTCTTCTGTCACCTTCGCGGAACCGGGCAGACCACCGCCAAGAGGAAAATATGGCACCCATGCAATTCCTTCTTTTCTGCACAGATCCAGTATGCTTTCCTGGCTGCGCGATGTAATATTGTACTGATTCTGGACACAGACAATACCGGCAGGCAATGCACTCTGCAGTTCTTTCAGACTGACCGTGGAAAGCCCGATCGCCTCTATCTTCCCCTCGTCACGCATTTTAATAAGCTCCGCCATCTGGTCGTCAAAATTCACCTTCTGGCTCGGTTTTAAGGGAAACGTTCCCGGTGCGATCCTGCGGAAATTGACGATCCCCAGATGGTCCGTCTTAAGGCTCCTTAGATTATCCTCTATGTGCTGTCTGAGTTCCTCCGGCCTCTGCGCGGGTATCATCGGCATAATGCCATTACCGGGCTTTGCGCCGATCTTGGTTACAATTACCGCATCCTTCTCCTTGCCGATTTCATCCGCCAGGCATCTGTTTGTGAATCCATCCTCATAAAAATCAGCTGTGTCAAAATGGTTCACGCCAAGCTCGTAGGCCCTGCGGATCACCGCCCTTGCCTTAGCTTCATCCTTCAGTTTCGGCAACTGCATGGTGCCGTATCCTACCCGGGATACCGTTTTCCCGCCCATCACGTAGGTTCCGCCCGGTCTGTTGTCCTTTGAAAAATTGCTCATTTAAGTTTTCTCCTTTGTATTTGCTGTTTATTATTTACCCTATTAACAATTGGTTCTATTTTTTGCAGGCCTTTTTCGGCCTGCAATGGATTTTTTATTCATTCATCAGATGAAACACCCGCTCCGTCAGTTCAACAAACTTTTTAGAATCCTTTTCTCCCAGCTCCTCAAAAACATGTGCCACGATGCGGTAGCATTCAAGGAGTTCCTTCATCACATAATCCCTGCCGGAATCTGAAAGCGTCACGATAATGTTTCTACGATTGTCTTTATCAATTTCCCGGCCAATGAAGCCCTTTTTCTCCAGTGAATTCAATATGGCCGATATGCGTCCCTTTGTACTCTTCATCGCCTCGCTGATCTCAGTAGGCGTTGATGTACCATTGTTAAACAATAGAATCTTTAGTACAAAAATCTCACCTCTGGATACCCGGGTGATCCTTTCAAAGACGCTGAAATTATCGCTTGTCAGTATTTTTTCCAGAATAGCTATTGAATCATTCACATATCCGGGAAGGGCTTCATCTATTGGTAATTTCACGATTCTTCTCCTTTCCTTAACTACTGTTTATATTATATACTGTATACTATTCGCCGTCAATACCCTTTGTGAGTTTTTTTTGGTATTATCCCCGCCGCCGATGATGGCAGTGTGGGTGCCATCATTCTGACATCTAAATAGCCGTCTCAACCCCCGACATCTAAATGGCCTACTCAACCCTCCGATAAAAAGCGCTGTAGATAAGTTCCCGTCGAATGTTTTCATCGGTTCCTGAGTGGAAATTTTGTTCGGAGCCAATTCCACAAACCGCTTGTTTCAAGCCTTTCACCGCCTCTTACCTGTCAGCACGCGACATCAAGACCGCGCACTCCACATGAGTCGTCTGACAAAACTGATCTACCACCGCCACTTTCTTCACCTCATACCCATACCCCGCCAGCATCTTCAAATCTCTTGCCAGGGTTGCGGGGTTACAGCTTACATAAACCACCCGTTCCGGTTGCATTTCATGAATGGTTTTTAGCAAAGTTTCATCGCAGCCTTTTCGTGGCGGGTCTACTACAATAACCTTCGCATAAACCTTATTTTCTTCGTATTCTTTTTGAAGAACCTCTTCTGCCTTTCCTACGAAAAAGGTTACATTTTCCATTCCATTAATCTTAGCATTTCTTCTGGCATCTTCAATGGCTTGTGGGACAATTTCCACTCCATACACCCATTTTGCCTTTTGTGCCAAAAATAAGGAAATGGTTCCAATACCGCAATACAAATCCCAAACCGTTTCTTCTCCGGTCAAGCCGGCATATTCCAATGCCTTTTCATATAACACCTTGGTCTGCACTGGATTTACCTGATAAAAGGACAATGGTGAAATCTGATATTTTACTTCACCAATATAATCCTCAATATATCCTCTGCCCCATAACGTAACGCAGGTATCCCCCAGAATCTTATTGGTATGCTCCTTATTGACATTCAGGCAAATGCTCGTCATACCCTTTATCTTCACCAATCGTTCAATCAATTCCTCCACATTCGGAATCTTCTTCCCATTTACAACAAGACAGACCATGATTTCCCCTGTGGTAAACCCTACTCTTGTTAAAATATGTCTTAACAATCCCTTTTTAGTGATTTCATCATAGGTTGAGATATAAAATTCCTCCATAAATCCCCTGACGATTTCAATAATCTTATCGCTTATCTCCGACTGTAAAAAACACTCCTTAGTATCAATAATGCTATGAGTTCTACCTGCATAAAATCCTATTGCAGGCTTAAAATCCTTACCCATTCCGGTTGGAAACTGAGCCTTATTTCGATAACGGAAAGGGTACTCCATTCCGTAAGGCCCCTCCATCCTTCCTTCAATATCCGAAAAGCCTCCAATTCGAACCAAACAATTTTTTACCTGTTCAAATTTATATTCTAATTGTTTTTCATAGGAAAGATGCTGTAAAGTACAACCTCCACAAGCCTTGGCATGACTACAAAGAGGTTCTACCCTGTCTTTGGATGGCACTAATAATTCTTCTAATCTTCCAAATCCATAATGCTTCAATACCTTAACCAGTTTCACCTTCGCCACGTCGCCAATCACAGTGTCCTTCACAAACACTACGAAATCCCCGATTTTTCCGATACCCTGACCGTCCTCTGCCATATCCACAATGGATATCTCATAACACTCATTCTTCTTTATCTCCATACGTTCCTCCATACCGTTATCTAAAAATATACCTCAGCAATAACTCTTATTTTCCCTGATTACAACAATGCAAAATGACATTTTACTTTCCTTATTACTTCATCAGCTACACCATTCTCATCTCTTCCAAAATAAACATTTTTTAAGCATTCTTTTATTACATTATCTTGAAATATCACCACAATTCCCTCTTAACTAAGTAGTTCTCGGTAATTTATCACTACATAAAACTATTTAATATAGTTCTATATCTCTAGATATTTCTTAATCGTAAGAATGCCACCATCTTTTTCGCCTCTACAAATTTGTATTATTCAAAAATATTGATAATATATCCATCAATGGTTGTTAAACTGCAAGTTTTCCCACCCCAAGGCTGCGTTACTATCTCCGTAATCTTATCCCAGCCATTTGAAGTGATATAGTCATACATTTTCTCAATACCCTTCACTTGCATAAACGAAATCGCACATGGCTCAGGTGTTCCACAAAACATTTGAAAACCCGTAAAAGGTGCTAAATGCACAAGTTCTACTTCTGGTAACATATCAAAAACCACTCCATAACAACCATTTCCGTTATTATCTCTTTCTACAATATTGCTATACCACCCTAATACATCTTCAAACCACTTAGCAGTTTTATCCATATCCATTGTTAAATAAATAGGTGCATTTTCTTTCACAACATATCCTTTTTCACTAAACTTACTCATTCTAAACACCTCATAAAATTCAAATCAATTTGTGTATTCCTCTAACTTCCCAACATATACAATTTCTTCCTACCATCAATATCTATGCATTGCTCACTTTTCCCTTATTTTTTTCCTTGTGAGGAAATCATAAAGGAAATAAGGAAGATATTATTTTCCCAATCTTTTTTTATCAACCGCTTTAAAGAAGGTTTTCTTCAACTCTTGTGGCTTATAGAAAAATTGTTTTTCTGATTTACTCAATCTATTTTCATTTTTCTTAATTTTTAACAATTCCATACTACAAATAAAATCAGCAACCTGTAGTAAACGATATTTTTGTGGTTCTGCCTTGCGAAACTCAACATTGGAAAAATGAATTGAAAATACCGTATTTAGAATTGCTCCGAGTTCGATTTGACCATTATCGTAATATACAATAATTTTGTCGAATCCATCAAAAAAGGTTTTATACTTTCCTATCACGTTTGAGATTTCGCGTCCTAACCTACCGGAAAGCGAAATCTTATCCGGCGCTTCCTTTCGATTTACCACAACCACCTCATATGTAATGGGACTACTGACAATAAAGTTTAACATCTTAAAAAGCAATTTTCTACGTTCATCTATAGATAATCCTGAAAACACATCCTCACGTCTTATGACAGGTCCTGTATGTATATATTCAAAATCAAATCCGGAATTCTTGGTGCTTTCCTCAAGCTTTTTAACATTCAAAGCAATATCATTCTTTTGGTCATGAAACAAAAGTGTTACCAAATAATACGCTGGTCGTTCTGTTATTTCTCCAAAATCTCCTGACTCGTCTATAAATATGCTAAGTTCTTTCATTACGCCTCCAAAACTTACCTAATAGTAAAAATGGCGGGAAATTCTTCCCGCCTACGGTGGTCCAAAGAGCTTTCGCCCAGACCAAAACTGCAATGCATTACAGTTATATCCTATACATATAATACCACAAGTATTCCCTTTTTTCTATAGATTTTTAAAATATTTTTAACCTTGCCAAGCGAAATGCACCCTTCGCACAAATCTACGTTTTATATACGGCTATTTTGTCCTTATAAAGCAGCTTTTCAGCACGCCATCTTGATGACTTTCTACAAATTCTAAATAAGCTTTATAAACATCATCCATCTTCATATTGATTAACTGTTCAAAGCAATGCTTCTTACAGAGATATTGTACAAATTTCGTTCCTAAATAATATCCTACATCCCCTTGTCCGTAATAATTTACCCAGTCCCCAAAATATTTTTGATTAAATCTTGTCATCGTTGGTAAATCCGCATTAAAGTCTTTTAATATTTGATGAAAATGATTATCGCACCACTCTTTCCACCCATTCTTGTTTTGATGGAAATAATTAAGGTCTTTCACCAAAACTTGTTCAAAATACATCGCTATTCCTTCAACAAATAATTGCCACACAAAATTCTTTTTATTATCATCACTATATTGATGAAACACACCATATTGTTTATGGTACACGTGACCTAATTCGTGATAAATAAGTCCATACATCGAGTTCTCATCTTGCCAATTCAGTTCTAGTATCTTTTCTATCCCCAATAATATGACACTTTTCCCATTTATAGTTGTTACCCAGCCTGCTGCATTACAAAGACCAATATACAATACAATATCAACATCTAATTCCTCGCCAAAACAATCAATAATTCTTTCATTTAATCTATCTGTAACCTTGCAAAAAGAATTATGCAGGATGTCCAATTCTGAATGTCTATGAACCTCATTAATAATCGGCAGGATATCCTTTTCGTAGACATATTCTCCACTATTCAAATATTCTT
The DNA here is from genome assembly GCA_017416505.1 of Lachnospiraceae bacterium. The sequence goes on along the minus strand of JAFQCI010000145.1, from coordinate 29,842 downwards.
CCAAATCTTTTTTAAAGATATCCTCAAAATTCTCATAAATAGAATTAATATACACTTCCCATTTTTTTAAATTAAAAGTTTCATTTTCAAACACCATATTAATTTGCGAATATGTATCAATAATTCTTATCATAATTATACGTCCTTAACATTTCAGAAATTTTTTACTATATCAAACATCTTTCATTTTTACAATTAGATTTATCGGCTATATTCCTGCTGATACATTACTTTATAAGCCTTGTCTCTGTTCTTTTACAAAATACCTTTTTTCACTAACTTACTCATTCTAAACACCGCATAAAATTGGAATTTATTACTTTTCATTGTAGTTCTTTTAATCAATATTTACTCATCTAAAATTGGCAAATTATTTAAACATGGTGGCAAATGCATCATGTGATGGTCTGTTATTGGAGTTAAAATCATTTCACCCATTGTTAAACTTCCCCAATAAACCAATAACCAAACCGAACGAAAATCTGTTGTTACTCCATCTACTTCTAATATACGCATTACACTTTCGTATGACACCATTGATTTTATCTGTTCTAATGTAAGATTTTCTAATATACGACGTGTATTTTTTCCGACCGCAATCATATACTCACACAACGCTTCAATATTGATTTCTTTGCCAAATGCTATCACTTCATCAAGTTCCAATGCATTACCCGTATCCGTAATAGAAGAACCAATTTTAATTTGCCAATCCTCATTAAATATCTGCTCTTGATTAGCCATCAAAATATTACTTACTAAATCTTCAATTCTATAAGTATGCCAAAATTGCCAGCACATAGGAACTGTTCTTGTTCCTGCATAATGCAAATCCACATCATAATCTTCTCTCGGAACTAATGCATTTTGATTTCCTTTTAACATATAATCCAAAACATAATCTGCAATCGTCTTTTCTGTTCTTCCAGAAATTTCTGCTGGATGAACCATTGCATGAACTTCCAGCGTGAGTTCTCGTATTCTATCTATATCCGTTCCTTCTATTGCAATCTTTAATTCCATATATTTCTCTCGTATTGGCGCAAATAATTCTTCTTTTGTCATAATATCCTTCTCCTACAAATTCATATTTTAAGTGCTTTATATTTATCTAAATGAACTTTGCATCCGCTACTCGAAGTTTCTTAAAATATTTTTCTTTGTTCTTATTAAACATTGTTCCAATAGCTGATTCATTAACTATTACACTATACCCTTCTTTTATGGCTCCTAATGCAGTCAATGCTACACACGCTCCGCCATCAACACCTACAACTTCTACGCATTCAATATTATGTTCTTTCAATAAATCATTAAGTTTATGATTGGTAAATGCGTTTCCTTTGTATTTTGTGAACACATAATTAGATGTAACATGAAGATTGCTAACTAGTTCTACTTCTTCAGTTCCTTCATAAGCTTGAAATGGTGCAAGCTTATTTATTAAGTTTTTCTTCATCACATTTTTAATATAAATAACCAGATTACCTTTATTTGCATCAATAACTTCATTTACTGTTCGAATCAGAATTTCATTATCATATTTAAAGTATGTAGCATGCTTTTCCCCAACACATACATTTTGCATATCAATTACCAACAATGCTTTTTTCACTTTTCTTACCTCCTCCAAATTCAATTTTATCCAAACATTTCTTTCACCGCATTCAACTTTTCAATTACCATCCCAGGAATCTCTTGGTTTCCATGTTGATAATACTCTCCCATCGTCAGCATTGCTTTATCCATATCTTGCAATTTTGCATACAAAAAAGCTTTCGTCCAAATATATCGATACTTCTGAAAAATATTGCCCTTTTGAATTGTATGTTCCAGAAAATGAATCATATCCTCATCGGATTCATAATTTTCATAAAATTCTTTCATAAAGGTAATGTTCGTTCTGATAACATTCTCAATATATTGTTTTGCAAAGTCCAACTCTTGTACACCTGCATTCGTCGGCAATTGATATTTTCTACGAACATTAAAACTTTCTAAATTCGTCATATTATCTGGTATATATGATATATGATTAAAATACACGTCCATAACATCTAAATCCACAGATTTCTCTGTCCTATGATATACAAATTTATTCTTCCTATTTAAAATTGGTATAAAATCATAGTTATATCCAAATCGTATTTCATATGAATAAAACATATGTAATTTAATCACCATTCTGCGATGGTTGTTCCACTCCCCATGCCATATGTGCTTATTGGGACATTTAACCACATCGAAATGCTCCGTCAACACTGCTTCTGCAATATCATCATAGTATGGAATCAAACTTTCGCTTGGTACACAATATAGTATTTTTTTTGCATATTCTTCATCTGAAACCTTTTCTGTATATATGATATGGTTATTGTTCATAAATAATTGTTGCATCTTCCACCTCAGTAATTTATAAAACAAAATTTCATGTTTTAAACCGTCTAAGCCCAAGTACATCAAAACCAATTGTTGGATTGAATGATTCTGAATCGCTAAATTTATTGCGATTTGCTCTCGTTTCTAAGACAAATCCCTTCCCAGATAAATAATGCACCGCCTAAAATTCCTATTATAATGGTTTTGACTACTGATGTTGACATTATCTCGCCAAAGATTTGCCCACTTACAATAATATTAAAAATAATTTTTAATGTAGCCAATATAAAAAAAATACCAAGTATAAAATATACAACTGATAGAAATTTTTTAAACCCCTTGGACATATATCAATGTTTGTTGAACATAATTCCTCACCATCCTTTCTAATTCTTGAATTTCTTAGAGGGAAAGTTATATCAAACGTTCCCCTACACCGTTGTCTTCCTCATATTACTATCAAATAATCTCTGGAAGCCCAGCCAGACTTCATTTTCCTTATCTCCCTGCAATAATTCCTTAAAGGTCTGCATTTTCGCATCCGTATTATCTGCCATATTCAGTGCCAATGCCTCTACGATGGCAGGTTTTTTCGGAGAACCATATTCATATTCTCCATGATGAGCCAGAATACAATGCTTTAATTCATTTTCCAATGCCTTAGGGAAGTTTGGAATCTGCTTGATTTTTTCATCCAGCATCATAGTTCCAATGATAATATGTCCTAACAATTGCCCCTCATCAGTATAATCATTTTCCGGAAAAGCAGACAATTCCTTCACCTTTCCAATGTCATGGAACATTGCGGCTGTCAATAATAAATCCTTATTCAATACCGGATACTGCATGGAATAAAATTCACAAAGTTTCGTTACAGACAAAGTATGTTCTAATAAGCCTCCAATAAATCCATGATGCACCTTTTTCGCCGCAGAATGGTTCTTAAACTTCTCCAAAAATTCCCCATCTTCCACAAAAAACATTTGTAACAGCTTCTTTAAATAAGTATTTTCTACCTTTCCAATCATGGCAAGCAAATCCTGATACATTTTAGATATATCTTTATCTGTACAAGGCATATAGTCAGAAGGAGCATATTCCCCCTCCATAGCTACTCTTACCCTGCGGATGTTTAGCTGGTTCACTCCCTGAAACTGAGTTACCTGTCCTTCTACCTTTATGTAATTCATTTCTTCAAAATGGTCGATTCCACTGGATAAATCCCAGATTTTACCGTCCAAAATTCCTGTTCTATCCTGCAACATCAAAGAATAATACGTCTTACCGGCCTTGGTCTTTAAACTTTGTTTTGACTTACAAAGATAAATTTCTGATACCATTTCGCCTTCTCTTAATTCATTTACATATCTCATAATAATCCTTTCCGAGAACTCTTACTCTATATCAATATTTTATATATGATGCCTGTGAATTGTTATGCACCTTGCACTCCCACAATTCTAATTTTTTAAAGTATACTTAGTATATAACAAAGGTCATATAATTTCTAGCTTTTTTTCCTCTTAGCCCTTATTAAATATATATATATTAAGTGATACAAAATAAACAAATAAATAAAATATTTTAGTTTCGCAATTACCTACTTGTTTAAATAAAATGGATTTGTTATGATGATACCATGGTCAAAATACCTTTTGACCCAACATCTTATAATTAAATTATGATTGAATTTTTTACTATAGAAAGAAGTGTTATTTTATGATTGAAATTACTTCCATCCAGAAATCTTATCACAAGAAAAAGATTCTTGAGGATGTTAGCATAAAAGTGCAGGAAGGAGAATGTGTCGGAATTGTAGGCTGTAATGGTTGTGGAAAAACCACTCTTTTATCCATTTTAGCCGGAGCCATTAAAGCCGACAAAGGCTCCCTTCGTATCAATGAAGAAGAAGTTTTCTCCAATCCCCGCCTGTTTTCAAAACTGATTGGCTATGTACCTCAGGAGAATCCGTTAATCGAAGAATTAACGGTTCTAGATAATTTAAAACTCTGGTATTGCGATGTGCCGGATAAATTAAAAAAAGATTTAAAAGAAGACGGTATTTTAACCCGTTTCGGTGTGGATAAAATGATGAAAACCAAAGTTTCCAAGCTGTCCGGTGGTATGAAAAAACGTGTCAGCATTGGATGTGCCTTGGCGAAAAATCCACCGATTCTCATTATGGATGAACCCGGTGCCGCATTGGATTTTGTCCTAAAAGCGGAAATCATTGCATATATGAAAGATTATATGAAGCAAGGAGGTACTATTTTCCTTACCTCCCATGAACAAGGAGAATTAAGTGTCTGTAACCGTATGTTTTTTATCAGAAACGGTAAATCAGAAGAAATAACAGAACAACTGAAATCGCCAGACTTTTTTGACTGGCTCACCAAACAAATGGAGAATGGAAATGAAACGTAAAAGAATAACCCTTATCCTAACCACCTTATGTATTATTATACTTTTAGGAACTGCTTTTTGTTTTTATAAACTTAAAACATCTCCAGCGAAAAAGGTAATCAAGGCACTCACTGCCACCTGTTCTTCTTTGACTGCAGTAACCGGAACTTCCTCCGACCAATTAATTGGAATGGATAAGATTCATACTGTATTAGAAGAACAATCTGCCCAGATTAGTGGTGATTTCTCTATAGAGTTTGTAAATAAGATGCTGGAATATGACTTTTTAAATGGATTTTCCTTTGCTTTTGATGGAAAAAGAGATTTATCCGGGCAGGAAGCCTCTTTTGAGCTAAGCTTAGGGGAGAAAAATCCACTGGTATTTTCCACCTACCTTACCAATGACAACTTTGTTTTATCCGTACCAAAATTGTCGGATACCAATTATCATATTGATTTTACAGAATTAAACAAGGCACTTGAGGATTCTTTTCTTGGAGGTTATTTAGAACTTCCGGAAATCACCATCCAGCCATTTAAAACACCAAACCACTCCTCTTTTTCAAAGGTATTTTCTTCCTTTTTAAGAAACTGCGAAGAGGACTGGAAGGGCTTATTTTCTGATATGACTTTGGAAAAGCAGAAACAAAAAAAGACCATAAGTACCTTAGACGGCACGAAAAAATGTACTACTTATAAAGTAACCCTTCCAAAGGAGTCACTGGAAAATTTTACAAACGACTTTACGAATTACATTCATTCAAACACTGCTGCTAAATTAGACATAACAGAAGAAGCCTATGCAAAACTACAGGATGACATGGAAGATTTAGAATCTATCCTTACAGAAAAGTTAGAAGATGATATTGTATTTTATGTTTCATTGGATAAAAAAGATGTCTTGCGAGAATTTTCTATCTCCTACAAGGAACTTTCCTTAAAGGCCTCCTTTATAGGAGCAAATACCAATACCGATGCGATATCCGCCGAACTTTTAATAGAACACGAAACCCATCCTGTTACCATAGCTTATGAAGAATCCCTTTCCCAAGAAAATGATATGGACCTTTTTGAAACCAGCTCCACCATCTTTCTTACCAAGGAGCCGGAAAAAAAGATAGAGATTACTACAGAAAATGCCTTTTCACCGGAAACATTAGAATTTTCTAATGCCTCTAAATTTGTAGTTCCTACTGTGGGCATCAATGCAGAAGTTTCTTACGAAGGAGTTTTCACAGATTATGTAAAAAACCAATCCTTTTCCGCAGACATCAGTGAACTGAAAATAAAGGTATTCGGAATCCGCATTTTCTCCCTGAAAGGCGAACTTCATGTATCGCCATTAAAAGAAACTATAACACCGATAGAACCAGGAACAGAGATTTTCGCCCTAAGCAAAGAAAAACTAAACGAACTTTTCGAAAGCTTGAAGGAATATATAGAATCTCAAAAAAATTAAAACCAAAAACCAACTAGATTGAGAAACTGTCAAAAGCTTATATTAAGTGATACAAAATATTTAGTTTGGCGATTACCTAATATCCACTACTTTAAGGAGGAACCGGAATTATCATGAAATTTTTTCTTACTTACTTATTTTTATCCATAAAAAAGAATATTAAAATCTGCGTTTCTTCTTTATTCAGCAGTCTTCTGCTCATTGCCCTGGTACTTTCCGTGGCATTTTTAGGAACCAGACTTTTATATCAGGACCAAAAACTTGGTACCATACAGCTTGGCTTTTACACAGACCCTGACAAGGAACTCGATGAAGATACCAACGAAACTGCCATTAGTATCATTGAAAATCAGGACAGCATTGCCCGGCTTTGTAATATCCAAAGATACGACTATCGAGAGGGAATTTCTGAACTAAAAAAGGGAAAAATAAATGCCTTTATCATAATGCCGGAAAACATCATCAATGACATTGCATATGGTGAAAACACCCCTATTGAAGTTATCACCATGGGGAACAGTGGCTTAGAATCCTTTTTATTTACGGAGTTATGCTCTAGTGCTGCCACTACTTTATCCAGTGCACAGGCGTGTATTTATTCCGTAACAGATTTTTGCAGGGCTCATGGCTATCGTTCCTACGTCAGTGAGGTTTTAGATGAATTAAATCTGCTTACCTTCCGTTATGCCTTTTCCAGAGGGCCTTACTTTGCCCAACAGGAAGTCAGTGCCACGAACCAGCTTACTACCTTGCAATACTACATTGTCAGTGCCTTTGTCCTGTTTTTATTTTTATTTGCCATACCTTTTGCGAAAACCTACGCAGAGCCATCTCTTGGCATTTCCAAGAAACTAAATACCGTAGGCATCCGCCCAGCATTACAGCTAATCATAGATATGGTATCCCTTGCCCTGACCTTTTTCCTATTTGTAGGGGTAATGGTACTGCTTCTTAGTATAGTTTCTTCCATTGGAGGATTTAACTTCCATTATCAGGTTGTAAATTATATTGGACTATTTTTCCTTCTCCTTTCCATGGCTAGCTTTTTTATCTTCTTATTCCGAATTTGCCAGACCTCCATGGGTGGAGTTAATTTGTTATTTTTGTCCTCTGTAATCTTAATCTTTTTATCTGGAGGCTTTGTCCCTTTGTCCTTTTTACCAAACACCATAAAAAACATTTCCGCCTTCCTTCCTACTACCTTATGGCTGAAAGAAGCCGGAAATTTATTCTGGGGACAAACAACTTTAGAGGCAAACCTTAAATTTATACTTCTTTCCATTTTGTTTGGATGTATTACCTTCCTCATGGGAAAGCGAAGGGAGCGACTAGCATGAAACAATATTGCACCTATTTTCTTTTATTTACAAAACGCTTGTTTCAAAAACCGGTGTATCTGTTTGTTTTACTGATACTGCCTTGTTTTTCCTATTTTTATAGTCAAAGCACCATAAATCAAAACGACAGTTTAAAGGTGGCTCTTTATATAGAAGGGGAAGATGAACTGGCAAAAGCCATAGTAGCGGACCTTCTGGTACTGGACAGCCAGGTGGAATTTTATGAGGTAAAGGACTACGAAACCTTAACCAAGGACGTTATCACCAGAAAAGCAGAATGTGCTTATATTTTTCCCGATAATTTATCCGAATTGCTGGATAAACGTAAGAAAAAGGACATCATTACCGTGCTTCATGCACCTTCTTCTATTTTGATGCCCCTAAGCAATGAAATCGTTTTTGCTTCTTTATTCCGGCATTATGCCCAAAATATCATGCTGGACTTTGCTTTAGACTATGAAGCTTTTTCCTCCTATGATACAGAAGCGATGACAGAAGAACTTCTTGCTTCTTACGAACACTATATGACAGAAGAAGTTCCCTACGAATTTAAATATACCACCCTTGGAGAACAGGTTTCCCTGGCATCTTCCAGTGAATCCCTTATCATTTCTCCTATCCGCGGTATTTTCGCAGTATTAATGTTTCTCACCGCCTTGTTTAGTGTGGTAGACTGGTTTAAGGACCAGAAGAAACGAATTTTCCTGGCAGTATCCTATGATAAAAAGCCATTCGTTTCCCTCTTGTCCATTCTGGTTCCTACTTTATTTTGTGGTATTTTCGGACAAATTAGTTTATTATTAAGTCATACTTATACAGATATACTACATGAAACACTTTATTTTGTGGCTTATCTTATTTTTGTAGTTGGTTTTTGCTGCTTCCTAAAATCCTTCTTTCGGAACGGATTTTCCTTTAGCGGCATCATTCCTGTTTTCACCATGGGAAGTCTGATTTTTTCGCCGGTATTTTTTGACTTCGGCTCTCTCTTCCCGATTTTTAACCTGTTAGAGCATTTATTTTTACCTTCTTACTTCCTTAACAGTTTTTTTGTCAGTGGGTATTATGCTCTTATCATGTTCTTAGGTGGCTGCATTTTCTTATTCTTAGGAATCCGCCTGGAACGAGTCAAACAACTTTAACCTAGTGATTCACAACTCTAATATATATTGTAAATCATTGCGGTTTCACCTTGGATTTTTGTTAGAAAGGGATTATATATGAATCAAAAATCGTTAAAAATATTAGAATATGATAAAATTATTAAAATGCTGACTTCCTATGCCGGTTCCGCCATGGGAAAGAAGCTTTGCGAAGAATTAACTCCTACCTCGGATTTAAATACCATTTTATCCATGCAGGAGGAAACCAATTCTGCACTACTTAGAATTTACCGTCAGGGAAACTTGTCCTTCCTTGGAGTCGAGGATGTGAAACCCTCCCTGTTACGTTTAAATATGGGGGCCTCCTTAAATACCAGTGAACTGCTTTCTGTTGCAAAGCTGTTATCCTGTGTTCAGACTGCCATCTCCTATTGTAAAATTGACGACAGAACTGAATTTGCAGATGCCCTTACTTACCTCTTTGAAAGTCTGACACCTTTGACCCACTTATATCAGGACATTACCCGGTGCATTCTTTCTCCAGAGGAAATTGCGGATGATGCTTCCCCTGCACTGAAAGATATCCGCCGGAACATCAAAAGCATCAATGCAAAAGTACACCAGCAATTAACGGGACTTATTGCTTCCTCCAAAAATCAGTCCATGTTACAGGACAGCCTTGTAACCATGCGAAACGGACGTTACTGCGTTCCTGTAAAAGCAGAGTATAAAAACCAGTTCCAAGGCTTAATCCACGACCAGTCCTCCACCGGTTCCACCCTTTTTATCGAACCTATGGGAGTCGTAACTTTAAACAATGAATTAAGAGATTTAGAAGGAAAAGAGCAAAATGAAATCGAACGGATTCTTTCTTTATTAAGCGAAAAAGTATCCTTAGAGCAGGAATCCATTAAACGAAACCTTGAAATCCTTACCAAACTGGATTTTATTTTTGCCCGGGCACAACTTGCAAAATCCTACGATGGAGTTATGCCGGAATACAACAAAGAAGGTATCATCCGCATCAAACGAGGCAGACACCCTTTGTTAGATAAGAAGACCGTTGTTCCAATTAACATCGAATTAGGGGATACTTTCTCCATGTTATTAATTACTGGTCCTAATACCGGTGGTAAAACCGTTTCCTTAAAAACAGCGGGATTATTCTCCCTTATGGGTCAGTCAGGGCTTTTCCTTCCAGCTATGGAGGGAACCACCCTTTGTGTGTTTGATGACGTATTTGCGGACATTGGAGATGAACAAAGCATAGAACAAAGCTTAAGTACCTTCTCCTCTCATATGACAAACATTGTTTCCATCTTAAATCAGGCAACGGAACATTCCCTGCTTTTATTTGATGAGCTTGGAGGCGGAACAGATCCTACAGAAGGTGCGGCTCTGGCGATTTCTATCCTTTCCCACCTTCACAGTCAAAACATCCGCACCATTGCCACCACTCATTACAGTGAGTTAAAATTATTTGCACTTTCTACGGAGGGCATTGAAAATGCCTGCTGTGAATTTGATATTGAATCCCTGCGGCCTACCTACCGCTTATTAATCGGTATTCCGGGAAAAAGTAATGCCTTTGCTATTTCCAGCAAACTTGGCTTACCTTCCTATATCATAGAGGCTGCAAAAGGTCAGATTGACCAGTCCGCCCAGGATTTTGAAGCCCTTCTTTCTGATTTGGAACAAAGTAAAATTACCATTCAAAAAGAAGAAGAGGAAATTCTTGCCTACAAAGAAGAATTGGAACTCCTTCGTGCCGACTTAAAACAAAGCAAGGAAGACTTAAATAACAAAAAGGCTTCCATTATCCGCGAGGCAAAAGAAGAGGCTTTGTCCATCTTATCCGAGGCCAAGGAAGTGGCAGACGAATCCATTAAGAAGTACCAGCAATGGGTGCAAAATCCGAAAGCCGCCAATGCCAAAACCATGGAAGCACAACGTGGCAAACTAAGAGACCAGATGAACAAATCCTCGAAAGACCTTTTAGAACAAAAGAAACGGAAAAAAGGAGCCCACAGTGCTTCTGACTTTAAAATCGGGGATAAGGTTCATGTATTTTCCTTGTCCATGGATGGAATTGTCCAGTCCTTGCCGGACAATAAGGGGAATATCTCCGTACAAATGGGAATTTTACGTTCCTTTGTATCCATTGAAGACTGCGAAATACTGGATGAGGCGGTCATTACTACCCCTACCATAAAGCGTACTTCCAAGGGAAAAGTAAGTATGAACAAATCATCCACCATCCGCCCTGAAATCAATGTTTTAGGAAAAACGGTGGACGAAGCAATTGCTGTTTTGGATAAATATTTAGATGATGCTTATCTTTCTCACCTGCCACAGGTAACTATCATTCATGGCAAAGGAACCGGAGCTCTTAGAACCGGTATTCAGAATTACTTAAAGAAATTAAAATATGTAAAATCCTATCGTGCCGGAAGCTTCGGGGAAGGCGAAATGGGTGTTACCATTGTAGAGTTCAAATAAATATCAGAAAACACAGAAAAGGGAGATTATTATGGTTGCAAAACAAAAAATATTAATTGTAGATGATGATGAAAATATCGCAGAATTGATTTCACTCTATCTGGTAAAGGAGTGTTTTGATACTGAAATTGTAACGAACGGACTGGATGCACTGGAACGTTTTAAATCCTATCAGCCAAACTTGATTTTATTAGATATTATGCTTCCTGGCATGGATGGATATGAAATCTGCCAGGAAATCAGAAAATCAAGCAATGTGCCTATTATTATGCTTTCTGCAAAGGGAGAAGTATTTGACAAAGTATTAGGTTTAAAAATCGGTGCGGATGACTACATCATGAAACCTTTTGACTCTAACGAACTGGTAGCCAGAGTGCGTGCAGTTCTTCGCCGCTTCCAGCCAGTTACCCAGACTGCCGTAACAGACTCCTCCCACTCAGGAGAGTTTGTAGAATATGTTAATCTTATTATTAACTTAACTAATTATACCGTAACTTATTGCAACAAAAACATTGAAATGCCACCGAAGGAATTAGAACTTTTTTATTTTCTGGCATCCAACCCAAATCAGGTATTTACCCGAGAGCAGTTATTGGATAAAATCTGGGGTTATGACTACATCGGAGATACCAGAACCGTAGATGTGCATATCAAGCGTCTTCGTGAAAAACTTCCAACCTCCGATGATAACAACTGGAACATTACTACTGTCTGGGGAATTGGATATAAATTTGAAGTAAAAAATTAACCAAGAAGGTTCCATATTACAAGATTGGAGGAAAAAATGAAATATAAAGTTAATATTGCAGACCGTTTTTTTCTATCTTTTTTATTCATCCTGATTGCCTGCTTTTCCCTTAGTATTTACTTTTCTAATGTTAATACCAAAGCATCTATCTTAGATGAACGTAAAAAGGTTATGAAACAGGAAGCTACCTTAATTGCAAATGAATATTACCTTCCTTATCTGGAAGGAACCATTACAAAGGAAGAATTTGAAAAGGTCATTCCTAAGCTTTCCTCCTTCTTACAAGCACAGATTTTAATCAGTGATGAAAAGGGAAATATGTTAGCTATGTCAAATACAGAACGATTTTCCGATATTCCTGATACCATGTTTACCGTAAATGCGAATTTTGATATGACCAAATCCATTGCTGTGGTAGATTCGAAATATACGACGGATGGTACGGAATACTTAAACATCGGAATTCCCATTTATGATGTAGACAAACAGGTAGGTTACATCATTTTGCGTTCCGATTTGTCCAATACAAATTCCTATCGGCAGGTTCTGTTTAATAACACCTATTTCTTCCTGTTTATCATCATCATTTTTGCTGCCCTTGTTTTTTCTTTCGTAACAAGGCGAATCATCACCCCAATTAAAAAGTTAAACACTGCAGCAAAAGAATATGCACAAGGAAATTTCAAATACCACTGCAATGTAAAATCCAAGGATGAAATTGGAGAGTTAGCAGAAACATTAGAATTTATGGCATCGGAATTAAGTAAAATGGACGAATACCGTAGAAACTTTATTGCCAATGTTTCTCATGACTTCCGTTCCCCACTAACTTCTATCAAAGGATATATAGAAGCAATGCTGGATGGAACCATCCCACCTGAAAAACAGGAAAAATACTTAAATATTGTCCTGCACGAATCCAAGCGACTTACAAAACTGACCCAAAGTCTGCTGACCTTAGAAAGTTTTGACCATACCGGACCGGACCTTCACAGGTCAGACTTTGACCTGGTAGAAACCATTCAAAAAGTCATTGAAACCTTTGAAGGAACCTGTGAACAGAAGAAAATATTTATTAAGAAAAACTACAATATCCCATGTATGATGGTAAACGCAGACAAAACCAGAATACAGCAGGTTATTTACAATCTTATGGACAATGCCATTAAATTCAGCACGGAAAATTCCAGCATTGACATCTCTTTAAACGAGAAAAACGAGAAAGTATTTGTTTCCATTAAAGACCATGGAGCAGGTATCCCGGCAGATGTGCAGAAAAAGATATGGGTAAGATTTTTTAAATCTGACACCTCAAGAGGAAAAGACAAGCAAGGTACCGGACTTGGTCTTGCCATTACCAAAGAAGTCATCGATGCCCATGGAGAACACATCGAATGTATTAGTACCGAAGGAGTGGGAAGTGAATTTATCTTCTCCTTAAAAAAACAATCAAAATAATGATACTAGGGTCAAAAGGTCATACTTTTCATGCTTGCATGAAAAAGTATGACTTTGGGACCCGCAAAACATGAGAAAGTAGCCCAAATAGGGCGGATTTCGAATGTTTTTAGGTGCTGAACGTCCAGTGGACGTTCGTTTAGCACCGACCGTAGCAGCGCGAAGAATTGCGAGAGCACAAAGTGCGTAGCAATTCGTAGGTATCATGACAGATTTTACTCTAAATACGCTATATTTCTTATGCTTCTTTCTCTTTCCACTGCTGAATCAAATCTTTCATTTCATCTACTTGAAGTTCCTGAATATAGTCACTTAATTTTTCAATGACTTCCATATGTTCTTCCCTCATACGGTATGTCTTCAAAGAATCCAGTGTAGACTCAATACGGTCGAATTCAAATTCCTCTATCAATTCCATAATACCATCTAATACAGCAATGAAATCATCCTTAGAGATTTCAAATTCCATTTCCTCACTATTCGGTTCTTTCTTGTTTTTAATCAAGCCCTGTTGTTCCAGCAGATTTTTTATCAAATCCAAAACTTCCTGATATTTTTGGAGCAATTCCTCCATTTTCTCATCAATGACTTCATATCTGCCTTCTTTTCCCGCCATTTCCTGCTCCAATGCCATAGCAGAAACTTCCATTGCTCCTACATTGGCTGCAGTACTTTTTAAAGAATGAACCTTAATGGTATAATTTTCGTAATCTCCCTGTTCCTTTAAAGAAACCAGTTCTTTGATTCTAGAAACACCATATTCCAAAGTAATCTTTAAGATTTCAAAATATTCCTTAAGTTCTCCGCCACAATTGGCGATTCCTTTTTCGACTTGAACTAATTTTAAAAACTCTGAACCAAACACAGTTTCCAAGTCTTCTTTTTCTGAAGTTTCTCCTTTTTCCTCATTCTCTGATTTAGTATTTTTCTTTATTACTAACTTATCAGAAAACTCCTCCGCCAGGATTCTCTCCAGACTCTTTACGGATAAAGGTTTACATAAATACTCATCAAAGCCTTCCTTCATCAGCTTTTCCCTTACTCCGCTCATGGCATCTGCTGTCAGAGCAATAATAGGACAATCCTCATATTCCTTATAGGTTTCCCGAATGATTTTCATTGTCTTAGTACCATTTAATTCTGGCATCATCTGGTCCATTAAAATCATATCATAACGTAATTTTCCACAAGCCTCAATGGCAGCTTTACCAGAAGGTACTGCATCCACTTCAATTTCATAAGACTGTAAAATTCCGCTTACCACCCGAAGATTAATCTCATTGTCATCCACTGCTAAAATTTTCATTCCTGGGAACGTAAGCTTACGGTCTTTTTCTTCCGGCTCCGTTTCCACATAAGACATATCCACCGGAGTCTCATCGATGACTTCCTGCTCTATTTCAATGATAAAGTTTGAACCAACACCGTATTCACTTTCTACCCTGATGGTTCCACCCATAAGCTCTATCACTCCGGAAGCAATGGAAAGCCCTAAACCGGAACCTTCTATTCCATAATTCACTTCCCTGTCAAATTGAGCAAAGGCATCAAACAATCTCTCCTGGTCTTCCTGACGGATACCAATTCCCGTATCTTTAATACTAAATTGAATCCGTACTTTATTTTCCCTATGCTCCAGTACCTTCACTGAAACGTGTACTTCCCCTTTTTGGGTATACTTAATGGCATTGCTAATCACATTTATTAATACCGCACGAATTCGAATCTTATCTCCGTACATCTGGCTTGGAAGAGTTTCATCCACATCCATAAGAAATGCAAGACCCTTTTCCTTCGCCTGTTGGGAAAACAACACATTCATATCCTTTATGATAGAAGAACTATAATACTTCGTTGGTACAATCTCCATTTTCCCTGTTTCAATCCTTGAAATATCTAAAATATCATTGATAACCGCCAGTAAGCTATGGGAGGCTGATACAATATCATCCATATATTCCTTCACTTTCGGCTCAATATCACAATTTAAAGTCAACTGGGAAAATCCTAGAATCGCATTCATAGGTGTTCTGATTTCATGGGACATATTAGATAAAAAGGTGGACTTTGCCTGATTTGCCCTCTCTGCCTGTTCCGTCAATAACACCAGTTCCTTGTTCTTTCTGGTTATCTCTGTAATATCAAACAACCAGGCTATGTATCCTCTCGTTCTTCCGGCATCCTGCACCTCGGAAGTACGGATTTCATAACTTCTATCATAAATTTCTACAATCCGGTTCTTTTCATCAAAAATATCGATTCCACGAAAATTCCCTTCCACCAATTTCTCAGCGGCAGAATTCATATAAAGAATCTCTTTATTGACATTATAAATAATAACTGCCTCTGTGGTACTTTCCACAATCAATTCCTTTGCCATCAATACGGTATCAATTAATCCATATTTCACTACCGCAAAGGTAAGCAGTACATTGGCAATTGCCAAAGAAATCGGCGTAGGGTCATACCCATCAAACATTCCAGCAAGACAGCCTATAAATCCCAACATAGGAAGAATACCTGTAAAGGAAATAAAGATATAAACCTTCTTTAAATCCCCTTTTTGTGTCAATACCTTCTTTATGGATACCACCAGCAAAAACACCATAATCAGTACCAATGAAACAGTATAGACATAATAAAAAGGACCTCTTCCTAAATCCGCTACCACATGTCCATTCCGTTCCACTAATTCAATACTGGAATAATATAAATCATGCCGTTCGCAGGTTAAAATCAAATATAAAATTCCTACATAAAAAAGATACATTGACCTTGTAACCCAGTGCGACATATGAATATTAGCATAATTTTTTACGAAAGTAGTAAACAGAAAGATAGCAAATACTTTTCCTAAATACCCTACCTTGATACCAAGCATAACTGCATCCATGCTGGTACTTTTAAGTTCATAAAAGTATCCAAAACAGGATATAAACGCACATACAGAAGCAACTAATAATATCTTTTGGTTATTGGAAGGTTTTTGCATTGCCATAATGGAAATGCATACAAAACATAAAAGTAGACACACATTCAATGTTAGCACAAATACCTGATACATAAGCCGCCTCCCCCCACTTTATTCTTTTATCCCATTACTGTTCACACAAACAGCAATTTTAACCTATCCTTGTTCTAATACCTTCTTTATCGTTTCTATTAATTCATCATATTCAACGGTTTTATCCAAAATCTTCTGTGGCTGGTGTTCCAGACATTCCACCAGTGCCTCTTTATCCATGGTTCCACTTAACATAATCACCGGAATATTCTTTGTACTGCTGTTTTTCCGTATCATTCCTAACAAAGAAGCTCCACTATACATCGGCATCTGGTAATCCAACAAAATCAAAGAAGGTTTATGTTTGCTAAGATACTCCAACGCCAGCTTTGGTGAATTAATGGCAACTACATTGTAGTATTTTTGTAGTTTCGGTTTTAACATCTTTAAAAATGCCATATCGTCATCCACTGCTAAAATAGTTTCTTTATTGGCAGTTTCATCGCCGGTATGCAGTACTTCTTCTATTTTTTGAAGCAAAGCCTCTTTTTCAAAAGGCTTTACGATGTATCCGTCTACTCCACGCTGAACGGAATGGAATACCGTAAAACGGTCATGTCTGCCTGTAACGAAAATTACAGGAACGTCTATGGCTGTTTCCATTTTGCGGATAGAATCAAGAGTATGGAAACCATCCAAAACCGGCATTTCTACATCTAATAAAATCAAATCTACTTTCTGCTGCATCAAAAGGTCCAATGCAGCCCGTCCACCCTGGGCAGTATATGGAATGTAATCTTCTGCCAGATATCTTTTTACTACCTCTAAATATTCTGCATCATCATCTACAATCAAAACTCTAGGTTTTGTATGAAACACTCCTGCCATTTACTCATCACTGTCCTCTCTATGTGTTTTGCAAATCAAAAGCCATACTCTTTCGTACAAACATAAGATATCATTTTATCCTTGATATTCCATTATTGGTTCATTCCACGTAATTCAATGATTGGGGCTTTATTATTATTAATGTAATCTCCCGTAATGGTTACTCTTCCAATATTATCATCTTTTGGAATCTGATACATAATATCTAACATAAATTCCTCAATAATTGCCCTAAGGGCTCTGGCTCCGGTCTTTTTCTCCACTGCCTTCGCAGCAATGGCTTCCAAAGCCGAATCGTCAAACACTAACTGCACTTCATCCAGTTCCAATAATTTCTGATACTGTTTTAAAATCGCATTCTTAGGTTCTTTTAAAATTTTAACCAGCATATTCTGGGATAACTTTTCCAAAGTAAAAATCACCGGCAATCGTCCAATAAACTCCGGTATCATACCAAATTCTCTTAAATCCTCCAAAGTAACCTGGGAAATAAGATTTTCTTCTTTGTCATACTTATCCTTTAAATCTGCCTGGAATCCCATGGAAGACTTTTTATTCAGACGTTGCTTAATGATATCTTCCAAATCCGGGAAGGCACCACCACAGATAAATAAAATATTTCTAGTATTAATAGTGGTAAGAGGTACCATTGCATTCTTGCTGGAGGCTCCCACTGGTACTTCTACATTGGCACCTTCTAATAACTTTAATAAGCCCTGCTGTACCGACTCACCGGACACATCTCTGGAATGGGTTTCCTTTTTCTTTGAAATCTTATCAATTTCATCGATAAATACGATTCCACGTTCTGCCTTTTCCACATCATTTCCCGCAGCCGCCAATAATTTAGAAAGTACACTTTCTACATCATCACCAATATATCCTGCTTCGGTTAAAGACGTAGCATCTGCGATAGCCAGAGGCAAATCCAATAATTTCGCCAAGGTTTTTACAAGATAGGTCTTACCGCTTCCTGTTGGCCCAATCATCAGCATATTAGACTTATCGATTTCGATTTCGTCCATGGTATTCGTAGCTACACGCTTATAATGATTGTAGACTGCAACCGAAATTACCTTCTTCGCATAATCTTGTCCAATTACATATTGGTCCAGCATCTCCTTTAATTTATGTGGTGCCGGAATTTTCTTAATATCAAAAGGTTCTTCTTCCTTCTTTTCCTTTTTCTTTTTTACTTTCTGTGTTTCAGGAATATCTCTCTTCTTAGCATAATTCGTCATTTGGTCCATATCAAAATGGTTCAAATCAAATCCTGCCATTCCCCCGTTCTGAAACGTATCAAAAGTCTTCTGCATACAGTCCGGACAAACATAAATCTGCTGTGGTAACTGAATTAATTTTCCCACCATGCTTTCCGGTCTTCTGCATAAATAACAGTATTTCTCTAATTCATCCTTATCCTTATTATCTTCCATTTCTTTATTTCTCCCATCATATCAATTCCAAACTTCACATTTTGAACTGCAGCTTTCTTTTCTTATGGCAGTTTATAACTCCACAAACAAAAATTACATGCTACCACAAATATTGATGCAATTGTCCCTGTTTTTCCAACTGGAAAAATCCGTTCTGCCTCATAGCCTCATAAGCTACAATTGCCACTGAATTGGATAAATTCAAAGAACGAATCTCCGGATACATAGGGATTCTGATTGCAGTTTCTTTATAATCCAATAAAATTTCTTCCGGAATTCCTGCACTTTCCTTACCAAACATAATGTAGCAGTCTTTTTCATATGTAACATCTACATAAGTCTGCTTGGATTTGGTAGTCGCCATATAAATCTTCGCCCCCGGATTTTTCTCAAGAAAATCCTCAAAGTTGATATATGTGCTTACATCTAATTTATCCCAGTAATCAAGTCCAGCTCTCTTTAGTGATTTTTCATCCAGACGAAATCCCAATGGTTCAATCAAATGAAGTCTTGCACCCAGGGCTACACAGGTACGACCAATATTTCCTGTATTCGCAGGCATTTCAGGTTCATGTAAAACAATATTTATCATAACAATTTCCACCTACACTATACTCTGAATCACGTTCTTACACACCAAAACAGCAAGTGTTTTGGTGCTGTCGGTACAGTAACCTTAATCTCTTACTTCTTCGCAAGATTCCTAACATCATGTACAAAAATCCGGTTTGGGACTTAATCCTGCTTCAATGCTAAATTCAACTCAATGGATTTGTTCTCTTCATACATAATTGGAATACACATATTCGGGCTTGCTGCATTCATTGAAAAATCTCCCTGGAACATAGTCGGTGGAGTAATATCAATTCCAATTCCCTTTACGGAAAATACGGTAGACGCATTTCCCATCACCATGTTTCCTAATTCACAAATCGCACTCTTTGCCATGTCATCCAGTTCATTTACCGGCATTCCCATCATCATCTTAGATGCAATGTCTTTCGCTGATTCTGCTGGTAATGAAAGCATAACCTGTCCTTTCATTTCTCCGGTAACACCTATCATAATTACAAGAGTATCTTTTTCAAACTCCGTCTTTCTAACAAATGGCTTTCCAATCTTAGGCTGCAAACCACACATCTCCGATAAAATTTTAGTTGCTGCCATCAAAAATACGTTAATATGTTCTGCGTTAATCCCTGCCATAAGGTAATCCTCCTCAATCTATTTTATACGCGCAGAAATAGGAACAAGAACCATGCTTTTCGCCTGTTTCCATACTTGTCCCTATTATATACTTATGAAAATCCAAAAGATTTCCCATATACGAAATAATCATTATTAGAATAATTATTACTGTTCACTCAGTAACCTGACACTTGCTGTCAGGTTACGTAATAGCATGATTCAGGAGTTGGTTTTTGCTTCGCGTAGCGAATTTGTATGCAAAAACCAATTCGTTACTGTTCACACGTGAACAGTAACGAATACTTCTAATAATGATTACTTAGTTTTATCTATATTCAAGTATATCAATGGTTAAATGCCTTGTCAAATGATTTTATGACTTTCTTCTTTGCGAAATGGTTCCAAAAAACGTCTTTCCTCTTCGTTATACACCACTCTGTCTTTAGAATCCGTCAAGTAACCAATGGCTTTTGCTGCTATCCCTGCCTTTTCCAGTTCTGCAATCGCCTTGGAACCTTTCTTTGTAACAAATAAAAGGGTTCCGCTTCCATCTAACTGATAAGGGTTCAAGTCATATTGCTCACACACCTCAATGGTAATCTGTTCCAAAGGAATTTTGGTTAAATCCACCTCTAGTCCCTTTTTGGTAAGCATTGCCAGTTCCCAAAGACCTGCGAAAATTCCACCTTTAGAAACATCGTGCATCGCACTGATTTCCAAATCCTTCAAAGCCTCAACCTCAGTGCGGATAGAAAGTTTCTCTACCAGCATTTCTTCTTTATCCAGAAAGCTGTTAGAAAATCTCTCTTTTAACTCTTCTTTCTTTTCCATCAGTATCTGGTAAGTTCCTAATATTCCGGCAGCCTTGGTTATAATAATCTCATCATCCGCTTCCGGCAGGATTTCAAGAGCTTTTGGCTCCTTTTTTCCTATCATATGAAGTGTCATCATAGGAGTAGTGATTCCTTCCACCCACTCCGTATGTCCACCAATTACTTTAATATCCTCTTTCTTCGCTTCGTCACTAATTTCCTTCATGATAGCTCGAAGCAAGGATTCTTCGGTCTTAACCGGCATCAATATCACGATTTCAAGTGCCACCGGAATGCCCCGGCTTACCATAAAGTTATTCAATGCCTTTTTAAACACTAAAATCCCATCACCGGAATGAAGATAAGGAAGAAAGGCATTGGAGGTAACGGTGTGATAATCATGAAAATCCAATTCCTGATAATCTCCTCCGATTCTTGGCTTTGTAACAGCCTCTTCTTTATTCAGCTTAATTTGTTTGAAAACGGCTCTATCCAACACATTTTCCGGTGCCTTTCCTTTTTTCATCCTTTCTCCACCTCTCTTTTCCATATCCTAATACTTGCAGATTACTATACATTGCATACTTTTAGTAATATTTTATGCAGCCGGTGTTTCTGCTGCCTCTGATTCTATCGGTGTTTCCGGACTTACTGTTCCTTCCGGTGTTGTCACTTCCGGAGATACTACCGGTTCAGCTCCACCTTCTGTTACTCTGGCTGCCTGTGCACCATAAGAGCTTGTATTCACTACCTCGGTTCCTACCAAAGTTCCATCTTCATAAATATATTTGACTAAATTTACTTTATATCCTGTATGTGCCGCCTGTGTAACTTTGCGGTACCCTACCGGCTGTGCCGGGTCTATGGTAACAATCTCCGCTGGTGGCTGAATCACTGATAATACCTGATTCTTAAATTCAATGGTTCGATTGCTTGGTCTGGTTTCTTTTCCATAAATTTGGAATGTAAGCTTGGAATTCGTATAAGTACCTTCAATGTAAATCGGAGTGTCTAAATTATTTTTAAAGATAAAATTCTTCGCCTCTCCAGAAATAGCTGCATCCGCTGCCAGCTGAACATATGCTACCGTCATGGAGTGTGGGTATCTTTGCACTACTTCCAATTCAGAAAGTAATACCGCATTATATAAAGTCGTGGAAACCTGACAGACACCACCGCCTAAACTTTGAACCACTTCTCCGTTCAAATAAGAACCTGCATCATAATAACCATTTGCCTTGGTAAATGGCATAATGGTACGGCTGGTATTAAATTCTTCTCCCGGCATCAAAACAGTACCATTGATAAAATCTGTGGCATTTTGTACGTTCTTCTTTCGATTCCAGGAAGAAGACCCATAATTCGTAGTAAAACTGCCAAGAACCGTAAATTCAATCTGCTCCAATTCTTCTGCAGTAATGTCCGGAGTCGACTCTATTACCACCACATCAAAAGTAGTATCCCCGTATTTATAATTTTCTTTTAAGAATGTGCCAAAAGCTTCTTTGGTAGCTTCCATATCACAGGTAGTACCCACCACTTCTTCTACAATCTGTATTCCGGTTTCATCCTTATAAATCGATGCATTCTGAGCCGCCTGAAACCAGGTCTGCCCATTGACCTGAAATACTTCTTCAAATACAGCTTCATCCAAATCATAATCAAAGTATAAATGCATTTCGTTGTTTTTCGCATCTTCCTGTTCTTTAAAACGCTTGATTAAGTTTCCTGTCTTCCCATATCGAAATGCCTTATCTACAATGTCTTCATAAGAAAAGTTAACACCTAACTCGCTCAATGAAAATTCATAAGACTGCTGATTAATGTTTAATGTAACCTGTTCCGAGCCTTTTTGTGCCAGCATTGAATCAAGTTTTTCTATGGCTTCTTCTTTCGTATCTCCACCTACATAAACATCTTCAATATAAATACCGGATAAAATTTTATCCTTCTCTTCCCCTGCAAAAATCTGATTGGCAGAAAGAGCTGCGGTTCCGAGCAATGTAACTCCTACAGCACCACAAATCATATACCGTTTCCCTTTCATCTTATAAACCTCCATGTTGACAAAACAATCACTTTTTTGTATTGTACTAATGTATTCAATACACTATAGCAATCCTGCTAAAACTGTAGTAAGCAGCATTGTAATTAAAACAACTGCAATGATAATAATAGTTAATTTTTTACGCTTTTTTGTGTTATAAAGTTTAATCATAATATTTTCTCCTTTATATTTTTTGCTTTTTATGTATGAAAAATCACACTTTCATAAAACCATATGTGACAGTACTTATTTTTTCGTACCACTTCTACGATAACATAAAAAAGTATAACTTTCAATCACGGATTTATTAACTTTCTGAAAGGAGTTTATTATGCGAAAGTTTCCTCTTATTTTACCATCTTTCCTTGTTTTTATTGTATGGCTTACTTATGAACTAAAGAAGAACGAGAAAAAAAACAAAGAAGGACTTCAAGAATTTTTAAAAACAGAAGCTGAGGCAAATAATACCAGAAAAAAAGACATCTCCAATTTGGATTATGTAATTTTTTTCCTCTCCAAATTGCCGGAATATCAAGGAGAAGATACTGAAATTCTTGCCCAACAAAAAAAGCTGCTTTTCTTTGAAGGAAAACAGATGATAAATTTAAGTGCCTACTCTAATACGGAGCTAAAATTAATGTACGGTGCCGCAAATTTAGAATTTTTAAGCACCGCAGATGTAAATTTCATTAATTTTTCCAGAGAACTTTTTAAATATGGTCAGCTTCTTTATGAAAAAGGCTTGGAAGAACCGGCTCTTGCGGTACTAGAATATGGTATTGACATCGGTACAGATTTAAGTAAACACTACTCCCTGCTTGGGGATATTTATGTAAAAAAACAAGAATCTGAGAAACTCCTTCTTTTAAAAGAAAAGGCTGAAAATATTCATACCTTAATGAAAGATTCTATTGTAAGCAATTTAGAAGACCAGATTACATTACTGGAAACCCTAAATTAAAGATATTTCTGTTACTGTTTACGAGGCACGAGTGGACAGTAACATATTTCTCCAAAAACAGTCTGGCAGGAGAGATACCTATGGTGTCTCTTAAAAACGTCTTTGGTAAATCTTTCCATGATGCAGAATAATAGAATCAATCAGCTTGGAAGCCTCGCTTTTTGATAAGTTTTCCACATTTATTTCTAGTTTTAATCTATGGTAGGAAACCAGATCCGAGAGATATTTTTTCTGCTTCAGGGTCATGGGTTCTACCTTTTTTTCTTTCATAGCAGCGATTTTCATTGCCTGTGGAACGAAACTTTCCGGATCTGCCTCAAAAAATGCTTCCTTCATCTTTTCGTACACATGATAGGTAGCCATGGCATCATCCAAGGCTCTGTGGGCGTGTTCATTGACATAGCCATAATGACTGCAAAGCGTACCTAATTTCCGGTCCGGCAAGTCTTTTAAATGTTTTCTGGCTATTTTTAAAGTATCCATGGTCTTTTTCTCAAAAGGAAGAAAAAGACTGTCTGCTGCCGCCTTCATAAATTTATAATCAAAGGAAATATTATGTCCTAACACCGTATCTTCGCTGGCAAAATCCAAAAATCCCTGAATTGCCTCCCTTTTTTCCAATCCACCCTCTACCATACTCTGGGTAATGCCAGTAAGAGCAACGATTTCCCTTGGCAGAGGAATATGAGGGTTAATAAAACAGGAAAACGTATCCACCACTACACCCTTGCAAACCTTAAGGGCACCAATTTCAATGATTTCATTTTTAAGAGGATCTATTCCTGTGGTTTCCAAGTCATATACAATAAAGCTATCCATTACTTTCTTCCTTTCTGGAAGGACAAACCGAATTTAAGGGACAGATGGCACAAGCAGGATTTTGCGCTTTACAAATGGTTCTGCCATGGGTAATAATTTGAATGTTATATAAAATCCATTGCTCCTTAGGTAAGACTTTCATCAAATCATACTCTATTTTTTCCGGGTCTTCTTCCTTTGTTAATCCTAATTTTCTTGAAATTCTTTTTACATGGGTATCCACCACCACACTGGGTTCATGAAAAATATTTCCCCGAATGACATTGGCAGTTTTTCTCCCTACTCCTGGTAAAGATACCAAGTCTTCCAGTTCCGATGGGACCTCTCCCCCAAATCTGCTTAATAACTGTTCTGTACAGGCTTTGATATTCTTCGCCTTATTTTTATAAAATCCGGTGGAATAAATATCCCTCTCCAATTCTTTTACATCACATTCTGCAAAGCTTTTTAAATCCGGATAATTTAAAAATAAGTCCTTAGTCACGATATTTACCCTTTCGTCCGTACACTGGGCACTTAACATAGTGGCAATCAACAACTGCCAAGGGGTTTCATGATTCAAATAGCACTTATATTCTGTACTGTAGGTTTCATTTAAAATTCTGATAATTTCTTTTACCCGTTCTTTTTTTGTCATTTCGCTACTCCTCCATATATGGAAGGCAATTTCATGTTCCTCACCGTTTCCCCTTTAAAACCCATCGGAACTGCTTTATGCCTCAAAAACCGTATAAGTTGCATCGTTAGTCAAAGGATTTCTTTCATCGTAATCGAAATAAATATGCATAGGTTCTCCTGTCCTGCTTCCTGTCTCGGCGGTAGCAAAAACATCAAAGGAAAAATGCTCAATATGATGTCTTTTTCCTATCCATTTACTATCCACCTGCTTTTTTCTTCCAATCCGTTGAAACAATTCCACATACAACTGCTTATATGCCGATAAATCCTTTCCAAAGGAAGGTCTGGTTTTCAGATTTTCTCTGGCATACAAATCATAAATCATCAATTCTTCTACTATCTTTTCTTCTATGCCTTTATTTTGACATTCCTTCTTCACAAAAGCAAGTAAATTTTCGTAATATCCAATTCTTGTATGTTTTTTTGAAAAATAGCCTTCTTTCTCATAAAAATCCCCAAGTTGTTCATAGAAAGAAAAAGGTGTTTTCCAAAAATGTAGTAAATACGATAAGGTCAGTTTAAACTGACTGCTGTTATAATAAACTTCCAATACCTCTTCCACCTGCTTTAGGCGGATGATTTCATCATAAGAAATCCATTTTGTGCAGAATACCTCATAAGGAGCCTTGTCTTGATAAATCAAACCATATACTTCCCTGTTTTCATACATTTTAGAGCCTTTTAATACCTTTAAAAAGCCTAACTGTAATTGCTCCGGCTTCATCCGGTATACCTCATTAAATGAGGTTTGAAAGGTTTCATAATCTTCATAAGGAAGTCCTGCAATCAAATCCAGGTGCTGGTGGATATTTTTATAAGAACGAACCATCTCTACATTTTCTTTTACCCTGTCCAAATCCATTTTCCGATTAATTTCTTCAATGGTTTTTTCATTGGTGGACTGTACTCCGATTTCCAGTTGAACCAGTCCCGGACGCATCTTCTTTAATATTTCTAATTCATCTTTAGTTAGAAGGTCTGCCGCTATTTCAAAATGAAAGTTCGTAATTCCATTGTCATGACTTTGAATGTATTCCCAGATTTCCATGGCGTGTTTATGATTGCAGTTAAAGG
The DNA here is from genome assembly GCA_017416505.1 of Lachnospiraceae bacterium. The sequence goes on along the minus strand of JAFQCI010000145.1, from coordinate 3,549 downwards.
TCCTGTCTACAAACTTTACTTGTGGAACTTTATGCTCTAAAAAAAACTGTAATTCTTTTTTTACCACAGCCATATCCCGGAACCGTACTTTTTTATCAATGGAGGACAGACAGTAGCTGCAGGAAAAAGGACAACCCCTGCTGCTTTCGTAGTAAATGATCTTATGTTCAAAATTCTCCATATTTTCGTAAACAAAAGGAATTCCATTCATATCCATAAGAGAACTTGTAGGATTTATCACTACCCTGCCATCTTCTCTATAGGCAATGGAAGCTATATTTTTTATTTCTTCTTTTAAATTTCCTTTTTCGTAGGCTTCCACAACCTTTGCAAAGGTACTTTCTCCTTCCGAATATAGAATCAGGTCAATCTGGGGATTTTCCTTTAAAAAAGTTTCCATTTCATAACTTACTTCCGGTCCCCCAACTATAATACTACAGCCAGGAAGCAGTTTTTTTATTTCTTTACTTAAGGACACTACCATAGATACATTCCAGATATAGACGCTAAAAGCCAACACATCCGGTTTCTCACGATATAAATCCATTAAAATCTCCTGTTCCAACTGGTTTATGGTGTATTCCTTTTTCTGAACAGGATAGGTTGTACTGGCTGTCAATGTATACAATGCCAGGTTGGAATGAATATATTTTGCATTGATGGCAGCTAAAATGACTTTCATACTGTTTGCTCCTTTTATACAAAATACTCCCTAAACAGGCAGATACAACCTTACTACAAGAACCTGTTCAGGGAGTTTCATGTTTTTTTACTTTTATCAGTGTAATCTGCAAAAATAATGCTTATTCGTTGCATTTTATCACCATCGTAACGAAAGAAAGCATTACGATTTTTACATATTTTCAGCTTAATTTTCCTGCTGATATGTTTCTAAGAATTCTGCTAATCTTGTAGTCGCCACCTTTAACTGGTCTACATTTGGTAAATATACGATACGGAAGTGGTTTGGTTCCATCCAGTTAAATCCGGTACCATGAGTAACCAAAATCTTCTTTTCTCTTAATAAATCATAAGCGAATTTTTCATCACTCTTAATTTTGAATTTTTCAGTATCCAATCTTGGGAAAATATAAAATGCAGCCTGTGGTTTTACTACGCTGATACCAGGGATATCATTTAAGGCTTTGTAAATAAATTCTCTTTGTTCATAAATTCTTCCGCCTGGAAGTAATAATTCATCTGCACTCTGATATCCTCCTAAGGCAGTCTGGATAATAGCCTGTGCCGGAACATTGGAGCAAAGACGCATGGTAGACAACATATTTAAACCTTCTATGTAACCCTTTACTTTCGTTTTATCTCCGGATAAACTCATCCATCCACTTCTGAAACCTGCTACACGATGAGATTTTGATAAGCCGTTAAACGTTACCATAAACATATCCGGTGCCAAGGATGCAATGGAAGTATGTTCTAAGCCATCCATCACCAGACGGTCATAAATTTCATCTGCAAAAATAATCAATTCATGTTCTCTTGCTACCTTTACAATGTCCATCAATACTTCCTTTGGATACAATACACCGGTAGGATTGTTTGGATTGATGATAACAATAGCTTTTGTATTTGGAGTAATCTTATTCCTAATGTCTTCCACGTCCGGATACCAGTTTGCCTGCTCATCACATACATAATGAACTGCATTTCCTCCTGCCAACACAACGGAAGAGGTCCAAAGTGGATAATCCGGTGCTGGAACCAATACTTCATCTCCATTATTTAACAATGCCTGCATAGACATAGAAATCAATTCACTAACACCATTTCCGGTATAAATATCATCAATTCCTACATTTGGTATTTTCTTCAACTGACAATATTGCATAATGGCTTTTCTTGCAGAAAAAATACCCTTAGAATCCGAATAACCCTGGGATGCTCTTAAGTTATAAATCATATCATTAATAATTTCATCCGGCGCATCAAAGTGGAAAGGTGCTGGATTTCCAATATTTAATTTTAAAACTTCTATTCCCTGTGCAATCATGCGGTTTGCTTCATCCATAACCGGACCACGAATATCATAACAAACATTATCTAATTTTGACGATTTTTCAAAAGTTCTCATATTAACATCCTCACTTTCTTTCAACGAAATTTCCTACAATGTAAAAAAACACCCTAAGCTACTTAGCTTAGGGCGAATATCTCCGTGTTACCACCTAAATTCAGAATTTCTTCTGCACTCATCTCTGTACTATCATACAGTTTCCTTATAACGGAGGAATCCGTTGAAACCTACTAAGTTACCTGTTGGGCTTCAATGCTCAAAGACTGCTTCCACACTTCTATCATAAAGGCTCCCACCACTGCCTTCTCTCTGTGATGTTAGGGAATGTGTACTCCTTCTTATCATCGCTTTTACATATTAAATCTTTTATTAGGATAGCACCATGATTTCAAAATGTCAAGATAAATCAACTAAGAATATTTATCTATAATAATTCACAATTATTTTCCAAATAATAACCTGACAATTACTGTCAGACTACGAAATAGCATAATCCATAAATTCCATCATACTGCGTAAAATTTATTTTGTATATTTTATTCCATTCTTTCATATCCTATACCTAAGATTTTCCAGAATGGAGATTATTATGAAACAACATATTATCAAAAACTCCCTCATCCGTTATTGTGTTTATGGATTTTTCTTTGTTTCTATTTTAGGAACTTTGTCTCACTTTTTTTATGACTGGAGTGGTCAAAATCCTATCGTTGGATTCTTCTGCCCGGTGAGTGAGTCCACCTGGGAACATATGAAACTAGTTTTTTTCCCGATGCTGCTTTATTACCCTTTCGTTTACAAAAAACTTGGAACTGCATATCCACTGGTTTCCTCCGTTTATCCCTGGTCGATTCTCTTAGGAACCCATGTTGTCCCAATCATGTTTTATACTTATTCCGGCATCTTAGGATTCCAGATAATGTTTGTGGATATTCTTATTTTTTATGCGAGTGTTCTTTTAGCATTTTTATTCTTCTATTATCTTACCAAGGACTACCCTGCTCCTTTCAAATGTCAGAATTATGAGCAGAAACATCCTAAAAGAAACAAGTGCTTTCTAAAACTAAAACCTCTTTTAAACTTGCTTGTGGTTATAACCATCTGCCTATTTATAATCTTTACTAATCATCCACCAAAGCTGGCGATTTTCCAATCACCTTAATGTTGATGGATAAAATAGTTTCCACCTATAAGTAAAAAACCAAATGTCTTCTTACAATATAGAAATCCCTATATACTCCAAAAAGTATATAGGGATAAAATAAAAGCGCGAGACGGGGATCGAACCCGCGACCCCCTCCTTGGCAAGGAGGTGCTCCACCGCTGAGCCACTCGCGCATAAAGCGGGTGATGGGAATCGAACCCACGTATCCAGCTTGGAAGGCTGGTGTTCTACCATTGAACTACACCCGCATGTTTATTATATGTTAAGCAGTCAGCCATATAATAATGGCTTCCTGCGAAATGCCCAGAGCCGGAATCGAACCAGCGACACGAGGATTTTCAGTCCTCTGCTC
>JAFQCI010000144.1 GCA_017416505.1 Lachnospiraceae bacterium | reverse complement strand
ATTAGGCATTGAAATAATTTTATCTGCTGACTGGTTTAACTCATCCAATTTAGGTTTAATTCGCTTAAGTTCTGCTCTTGCTTGTTCTGTATCTGCATGAGCATATATATCCATCGTTATCTCAATACTACAGGAATCCATATCTCGCTATACGCAATGTCCTTGTCTATCAGGATTCATTTTTGTAAACGAAAACGAAAGGGATTCTGCCAGCTCATAATCCGCTGTCATAAACCATTCTGCATATATTGAGTATTAAAAGACTCAAGAATAGTCTTTCGATAAAAAGCTTTTTATAACCTTGGAAAATTCATCTGGTCTCTCTTTTTGAGGCCAATGTTTGCATCCTTCCATCAAATAAATTTCCGATCCTTGGATACCATCATGTGCTTGTTTCGCATATTTAACTGGGACACTTGAATCATCTGTACCATGTACTATTAATGTAGAATTTTTTATTTCAGAAAATCTGCCCGCTAAATTCGTACGAAGACCTGTCTTTGTAATTTCACTTCTCTGAAATGAAATAAATGCTTTACCCGCATCGGGAGCCTTTAGAACCTCCTGTACTTCATCCACAAGTTCTTCTGATAACTGGTTTGAATCTCCAAACAAGCTATTTAACAATGTCCATTTCACAAACGCCCTGCTTTTACTAGATAATTTATAAGATAGTTCATTGAAGAAGGTTTTGGTATACCAATAGGATAGACGGTGATATGGCAGTTTGTTAAAAATTCCCCACGCGTCTACTAATATTAATTTTTCTACCCGTGTTGGATATTCCAACGCAAACTTGAGAGATATTCCTCCGCCAAGCGACAAACCAATCAAACTAGCTTGATCTAAATCCAGGGTTTGCATGAATTGTTTCAAAAATTCCACATAAAATGAAAGGGAATATTCTATATCAGGTTTGTCACTCTTTCCATACCCAGGTAAGTCCGGGGCAAATACACGATTTGTTTCAGATAAAGGCTCTATTATTTCGCCCCATGAAATACGTGCGGAATCTACGCCTGCACCATGTAAAAGAATAACAGGCGGGCCTGTATCACCAGCTGCATAGCATTGAACGTTGATATTATTTATGTTTAAACGTATCGTATTTATTTTTAAATTACCTTGCATCTTCTTTTTCTCCTTCCTCTCCATGATTTATCCCGATAATCTGATCAATACACAGTTCAGTAAGTTTCTTTAACGATTGATCTTGTTTGCGAAGCCAGAGCATCACTACTCCTAGAACGGAGGCTTGCAATAAATAGGATGTATCTTTCACATTCATTTTCGCAATCTCCCCTTTATCCATACTAGCTTGAAGTATCCTCTGTACTTCGTTATCAATTAGTAAATTTCTTTCCTGCGAAATAGCATACACCATTTACTTTTCTTATTTGCAAACCTTGGTTCGTTTTACACCACATTGCTTCTTCTTCGCTTAGGTTATGGCAATGATATTCAAACAACTGCCACGCGATATCTAACTGAAATAATATTTCTTTTTTCATAAGATTGTCCGTTTCTTATCGTTCTTTTTTCACTACAGGAATCCATATCTCGCTATACGCATGTCCTTGTCTATCAGGATTCATTTTTGTAAACGAAAACGAAAGGGATTCTGCCAGCTCATAATCCGCTGTCATAAACCATTCTGCATAAATTCTTGCCATTGTATTTTGAAGTGTGGACGGAAACTCT
>JAFQCI010000143.1 GCA_017416505.1 Lachnospiraceae bacterium | reverse complement strand
CTCCATAACAGGCTTTCCATCCTTATCAAGCATGATTTCATTCGTTTCCGGATCAAGTTTCTCCTGTTCTTCTTTTACCTTATATGGTGCCGGGGCAAGAATACGAATACCTTTTTCCCCTTTTTTAACGTGTCTTTCAAAATTTTTCTTCCAAGCCTGAAATCCGGCTACTAAGGTAGCATCCGGCTTTTGCATGGCAATTAAAAGGGTATTGTTAAAGCTGTAATTATGAAATTTTGACATGGTGTTAAGATAATTCTTATACTTCTCACTCTCAAACAGTTCCTTAATACCTTGTTCCAGTTTTTCTGTGATTTCTTGTACTTTCTGCTTTTCTGTTTTTTTATCTGCCATAATAGACCTCCATATTTTCAATTTTGCATGACAAAAGGCAGCCACTAGGGACTGCCTTTTGCTAAAACAACTTATTCACTTTTACCATAATTATATTACTGCCCTTATTCGTTTCCTTTTCTGCAATTTACTCCTGTCTCCTTTCTGTCGCTGTAAATAAATATATAAAAAAGGCAATCAAGATACTCTCAATTGCCTTTTTCTAACTTTCTATTACTTTGTGATAAGTTTTATTGTATTTTTTGAAAAGCTTTATTTGCGATGTGTATTATTCGATACTGTTCTGTTGGCAATTTTTCTATTTCGGATTTTGTATCTGTATCTTTAACTGTTATGCCAACTATAATTTGCGTACTTTTACCCAAACTAATTATGCTATTAAAAAACTCCTCCATATCTTCGGGAATAATACTATGTTGATTGGGTTCATCAAAAATTATTACTCCTGGATGATTTCCATGTTTGTCCATTGATGTCTGCATTAGTGATATCGTATATGCCCATATCGCTCTAATATTATCACTTGCTGATGAATCAAATTTCATATCAAACTCCTCAATCACTGGCAGATAACTTTCTTCCGATATTTGTATTGCATCCATATTGGCAACACTTTTATATCCGTACTTACGCAAATTCTCAATAAAGTGTGTGTTGAGTTTTTCCATTTTTTCATAATCGGCTCTCGAAAACTTTTTACTAGGAACTTTTTTCTTGTTATCTAATAATTTTTTCCATGCCTTGCCCAAAGATAATAAATTATCTATTTTTTTCTCTACGAAATCCTGTAACATTTCTAATTTCTCGATTCTATTTAACAAGTCGATCCTCTTATAAACAATCGTTTCTGACATATTATCGTCAATCGAATAAATATCATTTCTTATTGCCTTTGCCAATCGTCTCAATGAGAAAATTTTGCCTTGTAATAGCTGTAACTTTTCATCAATCGTTTTTTTATTTGCATAATGACTTTCCCGTGCATATGAAAGCATAACTTTCTGAGCTTCCAAATGGCGAATATTTTCATCTATGCTCATAACTTCTGTCTCTTCTACCACAGGCAATAGAGAATCTGCAATAGGCTGGTTACAAATAGGACAAACATTTTCAAATGATTTACAACCAATTTCCGCTCCGAGTTTCCTTAACTTAGCAGCATCTTTATTATTTTGTAAATCTGTTTCTATGATTTCCAAATTATCATTCAAAACTAATATTGCTGCTGTCTCTTTTGAAAGTTCATTTCTTAATCTGCATGTATCTGTTTCAAACTTCTCTATATTTTTTTCAGTCTCTTCAAGTTCTCTCTGTAATTCATCAAAATTATCAATTACTCGTGGTTTTATAGCATCTAACTTCTTACATTCATCTTTTAATCCCTGGATATAAATATCCAAAAGATTTTCATCTTTAAATATATGTATACTCTTGGCAGAAATTTGTGTAAACTCACATGGCACTACCGGAACCCCAGACACTGAACAAGTTTCCCTATTAACCGCATTTTTTAATTCTTTTATCTCTACTTCCCACTCATTTTTTATTCTGGTTTCTTCAAATTTTAGTTCTTCTTTTTTCTTTTCTGTATTAATTGTATCCAAACCAAGAACATACTCTACTACTCTTTTTTTCGAGTCTTTTATTCCAAGAACCGGAATTCCCGAAAAAATATCTCCCCAGCCATGCTTCTGTTCTATAAACATACAAGAAAAAATCAATTGCAAATATAATTTTCGCTGTTTCCCATCTGTAGCTGGAACCAAAGGTAATTCAAGATGTAAAAATTTCTCCAAAAATGTATGAAATCCCTTTACGTTCGTTGCTGAATTTTTCATATGCACATACATATCTTCTATTAACGTGGTTTCATCATTTATCTTATCCAGAGATGAATAATATACCGTTACCAATTTAGAATCTCTTATTAAATCTCTTGCAGTTCTATATAATGTTACAACCTCTAAACCATTTGATATTTCTAAATATATTCTTGATTCTACTACATCCAACTTTTGACCTTTATCTTCAATAAACGTTTTGTAAGCAGATGTAAGTACCTTTTCTCCTTTTCCTCCTATTATTTCTTCAAATCCCAAACCATAATATATAGCTTCTATTACTGAACTTTTTCCACAGGTGTTATCATCACTTGCCAAGAAATTCAATCCTTCATGAAATTGTTCATCAATACCATAGATGCCTTGTTCTGTTACAATTTTTATCTGAAGTCTATTAATTTTAAGCATTTTTATACCTCCACGCTGACATCAATATATCCATTTTGTCGTTTGTAAGTTTCTTGCTATATTTACTTAAATACTGCTTTTCCTTAATCAATATGCTCTTATCTTTTTCAATTTCTATAACAAATTTTTTCCCCTTTTCAGAAAGACGAAATGTGCCATTCTTTAATTGAATTATAAGCTCATCAGCGATTGCATACTTTATAGCCCGATTTACCGACGGTTCAAACCGCACTAACATATATGGTAATTTATCATCTAAATAATCTTCTAGTACTTTCATGTACTCTTTCGTATTTAGTGCACTAGAGAAAATATGTAATTTAATCAGCGAACACCCACTTCTACCGCTACAACATTTTGCAATAACCAAACATAGCTGAGCTACTTTATAGCTGATTCGATAATTATATGGTACCGCATCTGGTTTAGCATCAAAAACTATTTCATCTGTCAAAAGTAATTTTTTCAATTTATCCCTACTTTCTAAACTGCATTGAACAATCTGCAAGCCACATACTTATTATATCTGTTTTTAATTCAATAATAGATTCTGGTGTAAAATATTTACAAGCCTCTTTAAGTTGTTTCTCAAAATCTTGTAAAATATCATTAAATACTTTTATATTCATACTTCTATCGGTATTTAACCTTGTTTGAACTCTAACCTGCTTTTTGTATGACTGCTCAAGCCCATATACATCTTCATATATTTCTGAAAATGATACACGAAGCATACGCATTATTTCCATTCCCTTTATATAAGCTTCAACATAAACATCAACTATATCGTTTAGATCCTCGTCATCGTCTTCTACATCACCCATTACAGCTTTTACTTTCCTTGATATATTAGCAACTTTTTCAGAATCACATTGCTCCCAATCCGGTTTTTTTACTGTTCGCACAGCAAGGTTAAGCTTTGTATCAGTCAGTGATTCTCTAAGCGTTCTTGTAATCTCCACAGAAAAATCTTCTGCCTGCTTAATAACTATAATAAATTGGGAATCAATATAATCATATTGGTCAGGATTTTCCACCTTATATTTCAGCACTTCTTTTCTTTTGTTTTCTGCATGTTCAATAATTCTAGAGTCTTTATAAAATGGAACAACAAAATGCCATTCTCGAATTTTGGGCACACCTAATTTCATAAGTCGCTTTTTATAATTTGGTGAAAGCAACTTTTTTATGTCATGTGTCATTTTATCTCGTTGATGTTCATATAATTCATTTTCAGAATAATCCCTTTCCGCACAATAGCATTGATTTACTATTCCATTCTGTGTAAATCCTTCAATTCCTCCATCTCCACCTTGAACTGCTGGAATTTCTGTATAATGTACATCTCTATATCTCATTCGATAACACGATTGGCAAATTTCTTCCCATGAGTCTCCATCCAACTTGCCTTCAAAAAAATCTAAAATCATTTGGAACTCCTCCTCAACCAACTTATAGATATTGATTTATCTTTCGATGGAACTTTCCTAATTATGCTAATATCAACAATATCCTCTTCTTGTGTTTCTATATAACGAACTTTTGCCATGTGAATTTGCCAAAAAGTCTTTATAATTATGATGGGTTTATCTATATAGAAATACGTTACATTATTCGTAAAATGTGTTACTACTTTGTTTTTCATAGACATCATCCATTCACAAAATATATATATTGATTTTATCACACTTCGAAGCATACTACCATAAATATCTACAACCTATTTGATACTTAATCTTAATTTAATCATCATAATATCAATCTACAAATATATATAAGTTATAGAACAAATAATGATAAAATCTGCTTTTACTAATAAGAGAGCAGACAGTTTCTGACTGCCCTCTGCATCATTTATAAAGTTTCTGCTTTATCCTTTATCTTTTTGGGCGTAGATTTTTCTTTATCTCCTCTGGCAGCCTTAACTTTCATAGCTTCTAACTTCGCCTTTATTGATACTCTTTCTTTAGGTGCATCTGCGTACTTTCTAATATCTTTATCCGTTCCTATGTTAGTTGTTTTCTCCGCAAATGAAACATTCTTCGCTGAACAATCTGCAACTTCTTTTTCTCCCTTTGAAGCTTCCGATTCATCATCACCCATAACCATTGCTGCATCACCTTTTTCATCCATATTCAAAAGAGCATTTAACTCACTAAGTCTTTCTAATTTCTCCTTCAGTTCCTCTTCCTGTGGGAAAGGCTTTGTGACTTCCACCTTTGCAGTTTCAAGCTGATGTTCCACATTGGAAAGTTTCTGTTCCACATCTGCCATTTTGCCGGACATTGCTTCTAAGGCATTGGAAAGTCTTTGCAGATTTCCTAACGGATCAGCACCGATTTCCACCTCATGGCTCAACTGTCCCTTTAATGCAATGGAAAACTTGGAATTGAATGTGTCAAAAGAAACACTCATCTTAAACCCTCGATATTCTCCAATGGTTACTGCCATGTTGGGTTGCTTTGCACTCCTACACATATCAATAAGAGCTGTTCCTGCTTCTTTCTTGTCTGTAAATAACTTGTTGCCGATTTTCATGGAAAATTTATCTTTATCCAGTGGTTTGTTCTGTTCATAAGTCTGAATGTCCGCACGATATCCGGCAATTCGCTCTTTCATGGTAGCTATCTGCTTTGGATAATGTTGTGCAATATTGTCCTCCAGACGGTAACGCTGGCTTGTGTGGTTCGCCTTCATCAATTTCAGCTTTGATACCTGAATATCCAGATCCATCTTTTCTTTTATGTATGGATTACCCGTTGCAAGTGCCTTTACCTCTGCATAGGACAACGCTGCTTCGTCAATGTCTTCACAGGAACGTACCGGGGATTTACTTGTCATAATCTGACCGATAAATTTCTGCTTATTCTCTATAAGTTGCCAGGAGTAACTGTCAAAGGTTCCTTCTGTCACATAGCGGAAAATCTTAACTTTATCATTCTTGTTTCCCTGTCGCAAAATTCTACCTTCCTGCTGTTCAATATCTGACGGACGCCAAGGCACATCCAAGTGATGTAATGCAATCAATCTGTCCTGTACGTTGGTTCCGGCTCCCATTTTTGCAGTAGAACCCAACAAAAAACGAACCTGTCCGCTTCTTACCTTTGCAAACAGCTCCGCTTTTCTTTTTTCCGTATTGGCATCATGGATAAATGCGACTTCTTCTTTTGGCACACCTTTTTCTATCAGCTTATCTCTTATATCCTCATAGACATTGAATGTGCCATCGCCTTTTGGAGTGGACAAATCACAGAAAATAAGCTGTGCCGATTTCTGTTCTTTTGTTTCTTCCCAGATTTCAAATGCTTTATCTACACAAGTGGCAGCTTTGGAATTATCTTCATCCGGAAGAATATCGTTAATCAGTCTTTGGTCTAATGCTAGTTTTCTACCGTCATTAGTGATTTTCAGCATATTGTCAATGTGTGCTTCCACTCTCCTGTCACGTACTGCTTCTGCACGATCCGCAAGGGATTGTACCATTTCTTTTTGATATTCACTAGGTTTTAACACCACATTTTCATACTCGGCTTCCGGTACGGGAAGTTTTAACATATCCGGTGTCTGAATGTCTGCACTCTCTTTAAAAAGAGAAATCAGTTCCGGAAGGTTAAAGAATTTTGCAAATCTTGTTTTCGCCCGATATCCGGTTCCTTCCGGTGCAAGCTCAATGGCAGTCTGCGTTTCTCCGAAAGTAGCCGCCCAACTGTCGAAATTGCCAAGTCCTAACTTCTGGAGTGTGCTATATTGTAGATACCTCATGTTCGTATAAAGTTCTGTCATACTGTTAGAAATTGGTGTACCTGTTGCAAAAGTGATGCCTTTACCACCTGTCAGTTCATCCATGTACTGACACTTTGCAAACATATCCGAAGATTTCTGTGCTTCTGTCTGTGCGATACCTGCAACATTCCTCATTTTTGTGTAAAGGAACAAATTTTTGTAATTGTGCGACTCGTCAACAAACAGCCTGTCCACACCTAACTGCTCAAAGGTTACTACATTATCTTTTTTGCTCGCATCATTCAATTTGGAAAGTCTTGTATGTAAAGATTTCTTTGTCTTTTCCATCTGTTTAATGGTATAACGCTCTCCCTTTGCAGCTTTGGTAGCCTCGATTGCCATTTCGATTTCTTCTATCTGACGCTCTATCATGGCTACCTGTCGTTCTGTAGATAATGGTATTTTCTCAAACTGCGTATGACCAATAATCACTGCATCATAATCACCTGTTGCAATACGGGAACAGAATTTTTTTCGGTTTGCCGGTTCAAAATCTTTCTTTGTGGCTGCTAAAATATTTGCTCCTGGATATAGTCTTAAAAAGT
>JAFQCI010000142.1 GCA_017416505.1 Lachnospiraceae bacterium | reverse complement strand
CTTCCATTTCACGCATGGTATGCTGTGCGCATACATTTTTCAAAATGCCCATATATATAAGGTCTGTCTGTGCATATGTGATATAGCTCTGGTTTCTTGGGTCAGACATTTCCGAAATCCATTCCCTGAATGAATGAAAAAGCTGTATAGATGAATTCCTCTTCTATTTATACAATATAAAAATTATCCTCTAAAAGAAGCCAGTTTGCACGAAACAACTGCATAATCTGCCAATAGCCAGGCCCTCGTAAGCCAAATTCTTTCATCAAATCAAACTTCTGTTGAAGGCTTCGAACATCCTCAAACCAGACTTCATGCAAGATGCCATCACTCTCATAATTAAAATAAGGGGACTGGGCAAGCTCATCAAACTTAATTTGAGAGCCATTAAGAACTGCAAGTTGTACCGCCTCAATGTTTCCAATGGTTCTTGCTCTTGTTTTTCCACGTTCAAAAGGAAGTGGCCAGTCATATCCATAATTGGGAATCCCCATATTTATTTTTTCCGGAGGAATTTCCGTAACCGCATACTCCAACACCATTCTTACCATATTTAACGGTGCCACAGCCATTGGCGGCCCATAAGTATATCCCCATTCATATGTCATGACTAAAACATGGTCTGCCGCTTCTCCAATTGCTTTGTAATCTTTTCCCTCATATAAAAGCCCCTTTTGTTCTGCCGATATTTTGGGTGCCAATGCCACAGACACCTGATATCCTTCAACGTGCATTCTTTGAGTGCATACCTGAACAAATTCTGTAAACAAATCCCTGTCCTCAGCCTTAATATACTCAAAATCGATATCAAGCCCTTCATAACCCTTTTCCTTCATTTCAAGTACAAGATTTTCTAAAAGCCTATCTCTACTGGCAGGATTTCTTATAATTGCACTGATAAGATTATTATCAAAATTTCCATTTATCCCAAAAGGGGTAAGGGTCAAAACGGGAAGGGTTTCACTTTCCAAAGCCATGTTTACCATCCAGACATCATCCAATAATGGCGGAACCAATTCTCCTTCTGCTGTAAAGCCATAAGAAAAAACAGATAGTTCTGTTAAAAAAGGCAAGGTGTTGCCTAAGACCCATCTGTTTATAAAAGGATACGCATAACCATTGCTTTTGATTTGCATGGACTTCTCCCTTTGTCCATTTGTAATCAGTAACGCCTGACCAATTGCTAACTGGTAAGGGTACACCAATTGATTGGCATATATCAACTCATTCACCTCGACTTGATATAATGAGGCAATTCCATATACGGTATCTCCAGGATTTACCACATAGATTTCCATAATATCACCAATGATTTTCGTTTCTATAGTATATTCTTTTATCTTAATTAAAATACGGTTGCCACAATGCTTTCATACTCTAATAAATTTTTCGCTTTTTTAATTTTCTTATAGAGTTTTTCGTCTTCTGGGAACAAATCTCTCATATAAAACCATAATTCTTTCATCTTAAAAAGTACTGGTGTATCTCCAGACAAATAATCTTTATATCCAGAAAGCAAAGTATGATGAAATTGCTTTAGAAGTTCTAAATCATTGTCCCTATCTATAAAGCTCATCTCTTCTGCCGTCACATTTCCCATCCCTACAGAGCCTATCTCCTCTAACATGATGTTGTAAGATTTATTTTCATCGTTCTTTTCTCGCATCTGCTCATAAGTTCGAAGTTGCTTTAACAAAAATGGATTTCTTAAAAAGCCCCGTCCTATCATCCAACTGTTTACCTGTGGAAAACGAGCCTTTAAATTTACATAATCCTGCAAAATATTAATGTCACCATTATAACAAATAGGATTTTTACTATGCTCCAATGCATAAGAAAATGCTTCATAATTCGGTATTCCGTTATAAAAATCCTTCCTCAACCTTGGATGTATGATTAATTCCTTTATAGGATACTGGTTATATAATTTCAAAATATCTTCCCACTCTGTCACATCATCCATACCAATCCTTGTTTTTATGGATATAGAAACCTCCGCTTTTGAAAAAATTCCTTCCAAAAACTGATTTAGATTCTGCAAGTCTGTAAGTAAACCAGCACCTCTTCCCTTATTTACCACCGTTCCTGAAGGACAGCCAATATTTAAGTTTACTTCTTCATATCCCAGACTTTTTAGCATCTCACAAGCATTTACCACATCTGCTGCATTTTTGGACAATATCTGCGGTACTGCACACATTCTGGCATTATGCTCCGGAAGGATGTCGTTTCTCTCTTTCTCCGTTAGTTTCTTCTTTGCCCCCGGTGATAAAAATGGAATAAAATATTTATCCACTCCCCCAAAGGTTTCATGAAATGCGTTACGATATATGTAGCCCGTAATTCCCTCTAATGGGGCAAAATAAAACTTTATATCATCTGTATTTTCCATATGATTCCCTCACTCTTATCTAATTTAATTGCTATAATTCCCCAAATAGCCACAATTATGCTAAACGTGAGCTAAAATCCAAACCAAACACCAATTTTCACTATTTATCTCCAATCAAAATTTATGTACAAACTATATACATCTCGTACACTATCTCAATTATGTAACTCTTACAATATGTATTAATACATAACATTAAATATTATGATAACTCAATTCTTTCAGGTACTAAAATATTATGGCAGAATTAACATTGAATTATCAGTTTTACGATAACTCAATTCTTTCAGGTACTAAAATATGTACACGGTGAAAAGTGTTTCAAGTTTAGTTTTACGATAACTTGTTCAATTAGGCTAAATCGAAAATGATGTAAACGAAAGGCAGTTCATTAAAAAACTTAAAAACTGCTTTTTCGTTTACACCATCATCGATTCTAACCTAAAGAATTTTTATCACTTAATAGGCTGATTTGTTAAATATCTTTTCTCTTAAATGTAGTTGATAAAATCTGCATAGCAGTTTCTATGTTATTTTCCATGACATTACCACTTATTGCAGAACTATATATTCTATGTGCATCTGTCATATCTGTTTCAGATACAATAATCTTCTTTTCTTTCATATCTCCAAAATCATTTTGATATCCCTCAAGCCAATACAAGACATCTCCATCTGGATAAACTAGCATTCCTGCACTCTTGACAGGTGGTGCTAACGCATTGATTTCAGCCTGAGCTTCTGGACTGCAAAACTCCTCAATGGCACTCATTACTTTCTTTTTTAATGCAGGGTCTTGTTCCATTTTAGATAAAGTTTCTTGTGAAATACCTACATAGTTTTTACATCTAAAATCATAAGTATTAAGCACGTCATTAACATTTCCTATGAAACCTACATTCAAAGTCACATTATAACTATCTCTAATTTCTTGTGCAATTTCTCCACCTGTAATTTTGTTAAATAATTCTTCAAAATCACTATTATTTATATCCTGTGTTTTATGTGCAACATTACTCATATTGTTATCTAAACTTATTCTATCAACATTAACTCCAACACAATTTTCTATTGACATATAAATCCTCCTCGTTTAACAGTTTATGAAATCCATTTCTACGCCATTATTATCGACTCATTAACTTGAAAAACTAATAGTGCGTAAACTTCAAGTTTATTAAATTCATTATACAACTCTCTTCAACCTTTGGAAAGAATATTATAATCAAGGGTTTTTGTGTACTACATTTCACCGATATGGAAATACTTATTGATACACTATCTGTGAAAGTAGGTGATACAGTTGGTGAATATGGGAGAAAAATTGAAATCTCTTAGAATCGAAAAGAAATTAACCCAAAAACAAGTTGCTGATAGGATAAGTTTAGCCATTAGTGCTGTATCATCTTATGAATCTGGCACACGATATCCTTCTTATGATGTACTTGCAAAATTAGCACGTATTTTTCATGTATCAACAGATTATTTATTAGGTATGACTGATACACGAAATATTGATGTTACTGGGTTAAATGATAACGAAATCGAATTAGTTTCACAATTAGTAGATATGCTTAGAAATAAAAAATAACGATGTTCGGTAATGAGTTCGGTGGCATTTTTCGATCGAGTTCGGTGAAACCCTTTATTTTCAAGCATTTCAGCCATTTTTACTATCTTTTTATCAAAATACATAATCCCCAAAAAGCCTTATTTTCTAGGCTTTTTTCAATTTCCACACTTTTTATCATAGTTCGATAATTTCTACAGAAAAGGGCGTGTGAATGATACTATAGTACACTTCGATACTCCTATTTCCCATCCCAACACATAAACACAATATATATACCCTCTCCGTATAATTCTGCTGCCATCTTAAATGTAAACTATCCCTACACACAAAAAGACACCACTACCTATATCACTATAAGTAATGGTGTCCCTTTTACTTTTCCAATTCTTTTTCCATAATCTTTCTAATTGCCTTTATATCCGTAAAAGTCAACTTAATTCCACGATTATTCATTGCCAATACTTCATTCAGATTTTCAACAAGTAATTTATCTAATTTTTTATGTATTTTAACAGGTTGTATTTCCATAAAAATCTTCCCTTTGTGATGAAATTCCCCATCAGCAAACACTGATGGGGAACATTTACAAACTATACTATTTCTATCCCACCTGTATAGCAAGTGGCACTATTTACATACTGAATTATTTATACCCCGCACCATCAGCAAGCGGCAAACATTTACTTCTAACTTTAGTATATACAGTATTCTCAAAATAATCAACCTGTTTTTTCAAATTTAGAAATAATTTTTTACTATATCAAGGCTCACCATTTGTCGTAAATCTGTCGTAAAATACAAATTTAAGCCTTCCAAAACGCTTGAAAATGCCTTATTTTCGGCTTTCTATTTATCAAGATTCTTCATTGTCGGGATTTTTTTCCCTTGGACTTTCTACGCATGCAAATTCATTTTATTGCCTGTAATATCATTTATTGCTATTCTGTACACTCATACTTACTCATGTACAGAATAGTTTTATTTCTTGGTCAAAACTTGGTCTTTCTATTTCCTTTTGGTCAGAGTGTTTTCGGTCCTAATTTTTGAGGACTCTTTTCTAAAATACATCCAAATTTCTTGCTAAATTTTCAAGAGAAGCTCTGGTTACATTTTCATTAACCTCAGCATAGATGTTCATCGTTGTTGATACATCAGCATGTCCCATTACCTCTTGAATCACCTTAACATTGGTTTCATTTTCGCAAAATCTCGAAGCAAAAGTATGTCGAAAAATATGATTAGAAAACCTCGGTATAATTATCGGCTCTCGCTTTTCTTTCTTCGCCTTTACTACTTCCTCTGCATTGTGAGCATCCACAATTCTTTTAATAACCCGATTAATTGCTGCCGGATTATGTGGCATACCAAACCGATTGGTAAATATAAAATTTGTCATGCCATCTACATTTTCTACACAGAAGCCTTCCTCATACCTTCTACACTAAAATATCCTTTTCCTCTTGCCTAATGCATTTGTAAAAGCTCTTTTATATGCAGCAAAAAATGTCACTTCTTTTTCACTTCCCATTTCAACTTCCAAAGCCTTTTATTTCTCAGTTTTTTCTCTTTTTCCCATTAGGAAGTGACAATGAGGTGACACAGAAAATGTCACTTCCTATTTTAGCTTCCATAGTGCCTCTTTTTTATCATACATTAAAAAAACTTTTTTCTTTATCTCCTGTACATCACGCAATACGGTTCTTCTGGTAACATCCAGTTTTGCTGCGATGTCATCCACACTTATTTTCTGATTTTCACAAATCATATCATAAACAAGCTGTTCTCTTTCTGTTAGTTCAGTTTCCATCTCAACTTGCTTAACAGCCTCTTTAGTTAAAGGTGTCCTTTGCCAAAAAGAAGCTCACAACCGATTACTCCCGCAAAGAGCTTATTGATACCTCACAGGAGAAATTCAAACAGAGTCCCGGACTTAATCATTGGGCAACCATACAAAACCTAAAGATAGCTGCAAGCAGTTATGCAGGTGCTGATTCCCTAGAGGATTTAGAAGACAAAATATCCTCCAAATCCACACTTACCAAGACTGCCCGTCAATCCCTTATTGATACAGAACATCAGTTAAAGGAACTAGGCGAAATCCTAAAATATGCCGGAGATTATCAGACCAACAAAGTCTATAATTTTCGCTATAAAAAGTCCAAAGACCCCGATGCTTATTTCCGTAGACACGAAACGGAACTGACTTTATTTGACGGTGCTGAAAATATGCTAAAACGCTTCGGAATCAACCCTAAAAATCTTGATTTGGAACAACTCCAAGCAGACTATAATGCTCTGCAAACCAAGAAAACTGAATTGCAGAAAACCTACAAATCTGCTGAAAAAGAAGTTGCCGATTTGAACCAGAAACTTGCCAATATCAAACAATATCTCAGACAGGAGCAGACTCCAGAACGAGCGGAAAACAGAAAACCGGAGCAAAGCCTATAATATGGTTAGAGCCAGCTCAACCGAGCTGGCTTCTACTTCTTAGTATAACTATTCTAATCGATTCCTAACGCTCCAACATTTTGCTAATAATTAAATTCTTCTTTATACTCCAATAAACTCTATATCATTTATTGAGTTGTTCACGATGTTAGTGGCAAGTGTCCCTATGTGAAGGTTACTGTTAGACATATTTTAATCTTCCTCCTTTTTCTCTAATAGCCCGGATAGCCCATCTGCTTTCTCCATTCTTCTTGCTTCTGCTGCATCTCCTCTTCAGTTACACCCATCCGTTCAAGCATTTTTCTGTATTGCAGTTCTGCCATTTCTTTTACCGTGTATAATGGTCCGCCCGGATATTCGCAACATATCTTTTCGCCATTGTATTCCGGATGATTTTCCCTGTACATTTCTTCATAAGCATCCCAATCTGTCAACTTTGTGAGTTTTGCTTCATTGGCTACAATAATCTGCATCTGACGCATTTCCTCTGCTGTATAGAATCTGGCTCCTAACGGATTCGTATACTTCGCCCACTGCATTTTGTCTGTGTCGATATACATGGAATTGCCCACAGTAACGGAATAATCAGGAACCCCCTTATTGGTTCCACCTATAAACTCCATAAAACCTTCCATATCAATCTCATCATTCAGAAAATCATTCCAGAAATTCTCATGGGCTGCAAAACGCATATTCCAGTCGGATGGGAACTGTCCGATAAATTCCATTACTTTATCATACTGCTCCTTATTTTCAAAGGTAATAGACCATTCATAGCCTTCGGTCTGTCCAGCTTTTCTACAAAAAATGCCTTCCTCGGTATACCATGTGATATAACGGATATCGTCATCATCCGGATCAGCAGTTTCGTACACACAGGAAGTGGATTCTGCGGTTAATAAAGTACTTGCATCATTAGTAAACACATCTTCCTTTTTGGCTTCCTCTGCCTCTTTTCTAGCCTGCTCCTCCTTCATCAGTTCCTGAATAGCTTCTTCTACAGAATCAAATTTATCTAGGAACTCCTCCCACTCTTTTTCTGTGAAAGACTGTGAGCCAATCTGATAGGTGGGCTCTGTATCACCATTCTGAATTTTTACAAAAATCTCATTTATCTTTTCTTCCAGAATTTTTGCATAATCCACCATTTCCTCAGTATCAATGGTATCGACATCTGTTAATCCCTCTAAATTTTCAATGAATACCCTGTAAAATTCCTTTTCCTGCTCTATGTACTTAGCAGCATTTTCTCCACGTTGGCTTATCGGCATAAGTGGATTTTCTAAATCATACAGCATTTCTCTTGCTGCCTGTAATGCAGATGCTACAGAACTGCCAAATACATCCGTATAATCTGCCACACCATTCTGTCGGTTCTCTACCTGATGTATAAAAACCTGCGAAAGATAATCCATTCTCTCACCTTCGTTGTATCCGGTTTCTTCAGCAGCTTCCACAAATGCCTGTTTTACTTCTTCCAGAGCATTTGGTGCAAATCGTGAAAAATCAATTGCAGTATTTTCTTTTACTTCATTCTTCTCTGTATATGTAGCAAAAAAATCAAATAATGCCTTACAATCCTCTGCCTGATTCTCTATTCCGGCATCCTTATATACCTGTACCATCTTTTCCATGATAGATGTCCAGTCAAATCTTTCATTCAAAAACACATCTGCACCTGAAAGGCTGCCACAATATCCAATACTGCTTGCATTTCTCCCATATACTTCCAACTGCTGATGAGAGCCAAAGGTTCCACCATCTGTAATGCCCATCTTATCGGTGTAACTTAACAATGCGAACATCTCAAGCTGTGTTGCATTATTAGGGTTTACCTTATTCACTTCTACGTTATAGATTACCTTCTTACCACCAAGATTAGAAACTACCTGTACTATGGGATTGTCCGGTGTTGACTTTTCACTAAGCATTGCCCGCATACCATAGGTAACAGACTGACCTTCTTCCGGAACCATAGTAAGTCCTAAAAATTCTCCATCATCTTCTGCTTCCGCTATGGACACAGCTCCGGTCTGCTCCATTGAATTTACATCTGCATTACCAGTCGCATACTCTATGGCTCTGGCACTTCCCTGCGGCATCCAAGCTTTGTAATATTCTTGATAATCCACCGTTTCTACACTTTTCTGGTACGCTACTGTTTCATTTGAAACATAATTACCTTCAAATGCCGAAGTATCAGCACTCTTTTTCGCACTTGAACTACTATGATACTGTGCGTAGTATCTGTTGCTTACACTACTTCCTACCTGCATAATTCTCCTTTCCGCAGTCCGTCTGTCAGTCGGGACTGCACCACTCTCCGAAAGGACCAAGTGGTATATGTATTTTATATAAAAATAGCGTTACGCTCCCATAGATACTGCTCATCCGTGAAATCATAACGCCATCCATAGCTTAAAACTTTTAATCAATTTTTTCTCCAAATCTATAATTTGACGGGTATTCCAAACACCACAAATCTTCTCCGTATGGAATATCCAAAGTATGGTTTTCGCTTAACACATATTCTTTGCCATTAAGCTTAAACACGCTTCCCGGCTCATAATTCATAAGCTGATACCCTGTGGATGTTATATGTTCATATTTACTGTCATATCTTGCCTTTGACTGTATGGCACTTGTGTTTTCGCTTTTGGTATAATATTGTGTTGCTTCCCGATTCCCCATTCTAACAGTAAAGAAGCCATTTTCTATGCCTGCATGTTTCATAAATTCATCAATATCATCATTAGTATAAGTCAATCCAACATATACAGGATCATCTTTCATCATGTACCGCCAGAAATGGGCATACCTCTGAGCAACTGCATCATGCTCTGCTCCCCGCATATGTTCTGAATAAGGAACTTTAACACCCTTGTCATTTGTAAACAACGCATGCTCTGTTCCGTCTGAGGATATATATTTAAAGTAATGATTTTGCCCAAAATCAATGATATTGTTACAGGCTTTTACTTCTGACAGCTTACTTGTATCTATTTCAGGAATCTGGTCTGCTGTGAACTGCACACCTGCAACTTCATATGTTTCTCCATGTTTTCGTACCTTAGAGCTGTCATTATTGATAACCAGCAACAATAAATCCGATATACATGAATCTTTCTCTTTTGAAAATGGAGAATATACACCGGCATCATTCATAGTACTGCCACTCCTAATGAACATATCAATGCTTCCCGTAACTGTTGTTTGCTGACGCATTAGTGTATTAACTGCCACTTGCTGCCTGTCTAACCTATATGCACTATACAGATTTGCCCCATCTATATTCATTACCATAACTTTGTCCTTCCATCTGTCAAACACAAATATCTAAACTACTGCCAATACCATTCAACACAGCCTTTGCATTTACTATCTGCACGGAAAATCTATTAATATCCTGTTCAAGTACATGGGACAACGAATCATGATTCATCGTATTCTCAATACCGTTTGCTCGATAGACAGGTGTCACTAATTCTCGATATTTTGAAAAAGCACCGTTCACAGCATTTCCATCTCGCAAATCAATATTCTGAAATAATGTTCTTATGGTATTTGCTAACTGTTCATTAGAAGCGGACTGTACAACACTTCCGTTTTTTCTGGCATGTTCTAAATTCGCAAGTAATGTCTTTCTGGTACTTTCCGGCAGTTTAGAAGTTAATTGACTTTTTAAAGACTCTACTGCCTCATCACTAAGCTGTTGTCTGACAGCATAATATTCATTCAATTCTCCGGTGCTACCGACGTTTTCCGTTGCACCAACAGAATATCCACTTCCGGCATGACGTTCTTTTTCTGTCTGCACAAGACTGTCTAAATAATTATTTATGTTTTTATTTACAACTTCTGCCTGTTCCTCTGTCAGATGTTCTGTTGCATAGGCATTTACCATATTAGCCGCAATGCCCATTACAGCATAATCCTCATAATCCAAATCACTTCCTTTAATCGGTAATGCTGCTATGGCATTTTTCACAACCTCTTTACAGGCTTTCATTTCTTCATTAGAGAAAGAGACTCCGTCCACATTGTATGTAATGTTATCGCCTGTTTTACAATACACATTATTTACAATCTCGGTACAATCAACATTTAATATCCTTTGTTCGTTACACGCCTTTTCACGCATTTCTCTGACTTCTTCTGCTGAAAGTTTCTGCATGGTTCCTGAAGCATTTGCCTTTAATTCTTCGGCAGTCTTTCCCGTAAGCAATTTATTTGCTTTATTGATAGCATCATAGTTTGATGTAATCAGACCTGTATTTGGATAACTTATTTCCATTGACATAAAGCACCTCCTACTTCAAATTTAAATTAATACTTTTTGCATAAGCTGCCTTCCATGCATCTCTTTCAGAAATCATCTTCGCTACTACATTCTCAGGCACCATTTCAACCTCATCTCTTCTGTCTGCATAGGCATTGGCAAGTTCTGCTCTGCCAACTCCTATTCTCTGAATCTTTGCATAATACTTATCAAATGCCATAGAAACCTTCTCATTTTGCTCCATTATGGAAACAGTCCTGTTTACCACGCTTTCATATGCATTATCTAAATCTGCCAATTCTTCTTGCATGGTCAATGTCCGGTAGCCATTCTCACTCTTTTCATCTACTACATTGATGCCTCTTGTACCATCCTCATATCCCTGTACAATTTCCTCATAGAGAGAAGTATACGCCTCCATGATGTTATCTAACTTCTCTTCATTTGATAAATAGTTCGCACCACTTGCTTCTTTATCAGCTTCATTTAGACTGTTTATCTTTGCAGATAAAGTAAATTTATAATTCATATCAGGTGACAGTTTCGTTTCAAGTAAAAGTTTTCTTTGTTCCTGAACTTCCTCAAAGGACTGACCGTTAGTGATTCTCTCACGATAACTTTTTAAACCCTCCTCCGATATAGTTATTTTTACAGGCTGATTATCTGTCATAGGAAGTGTGTCACTTATTAATTTTCTTTCTCTTGGTTCTGTACCATACTGAGGTACTTTTAATAAATCCATTGTAGTCTGTATCTTCATCTTGGCTCCTCCTTGAATAAAATATTTGAAATCCATTTCTATTTTTATTGCCTATTTCATGCCAACAAATTTCGCAACCTCTACATCAAAATAATCATCCATATTACTGCTGAATCCGGCTGCCTTCCATGCCTGCTCAAAAGTAATATCTTCTGTATTGCTTAACAAAATAAATGTAGTATCTTTATCTGCTCCGCCCATTCTTCCAGTAATCTCTAATCGATATTGATAAGTATGCTCATCCGTTTTCCATGTGCCATCACTCATTTCGTAATGCTCAACCAAAATCACAGGCTCATCGCTTTGAATATCCTGTTCCCCGTCCGTTTTCTCATACGTCCTAACTACAGATGATTCCTCTTGTGAACATCCACACAGACAAAACATGGTGCAGACTGCTATCATAATTGACAATACTATCTTTTTCATGTGCAACTCCTCCAAATGAAATGTATCCTTATATCTCATATCGACCAAATTTCTTCTCCTGCAAATCCCGATTGCACCTATCGACTATTTATTGCACCAACCGACTATAAAATCACTACTGCTTTAAACTCTTTCTCATCGCAGTCAAAAGCAATACTGCCATCATATTTTTCTGCCACAGCTTCCACATTTTTCAGTCCGATACCGTGTCCGCTCTTAGCATTTACCTGTACTTTGTTATCTACAATCTGTACCTTGGCAAGCACCGGATTCTTGATACTGAGAATCACTTTCCCATCCTCATAGACCAGTTTAAACTGTATGACTGCATCCCTTCCGGCTTTTACTACCCTTTCACACTCTGCTATGGCATTATCCAGCAGATTGCCAAGAAGGATTACTATTTCTTCTTCCGTAAGCCGGATTTCATGCACATCTCCGACCTGAAAAATCATAGCAATCTGTTTTTCCTTTGCGGTTTGGAACTTGTGATTTAATACTGCGTTTACTACTGGATGATTTGTGTTGATAGCTGATAAATCCACCGCTATGCTCTCCGTCAGTTGCTCCATAAGTTTCACTGCTTTGTCCGTATTTCCACCCTGCACCAGATTTTGTATGGTCACAATCTGATTTTTATAATCATGCATCTTTCTTCTCTGGCGTTCATAAAGGTCATCCATATCGTGATAAGCTTCTATCTGGTTCTTTGCATTTTGGTTTGTCAGGGTACTTATCCTTAACTGCTCGCCCTTATCCAAAATATCCTGCAACAAATAGATAGTAATAAAATTGATTGCTACTAACCCTGTTGTAAGAAAAAGACATACATTTCTTGTCTTTTCATCTCCATTGAATAATCGAAACATTCCCATAACGCCTGCGATGGAAAACAGCGGTATACTGATTAACATATACCATTCTTTTCTTTTTAAGGTGTGAAAGTTATTGGGGGATTTCCATATCCTGCGTATACAGAGAACAAGTAACAATTCACACAGTTTTGCCAGCGTTCCAAAAATATAATTATGTTCTTCGCTGTATAAATCTATTGTCTCAAAAAACAATCCACCTAAGGATAATACAAGAAACTCAGCCAGCACTATCATCCCATAACATAGTGGAAAATAAAAAATCATCTGTTTGGCAGTTGTCCTAAAATAGACAAATCCCAAAATGAAAAATGCAAGGAATAATGCTACAAATTTCCACCAACTAATTACAACGCCTAATACATGAAACAGCACTGCTACCAAAATATTCGCACCATAAAATAACACAAACCGAAACTTTTCTAATTTCCCTGTATCCTTCTTTTTTAAAAACGTGTCTAATAAGTACAGCACACACCATGTATCAATGGCAGTAAGTACAAACGAAAATATCCAATAAATCATTACTCTGCTCCTTTATAAAGTGCAAATGCCCGCTTCACTTCCTGATATCTGGACTTCGGAACCGATATTTCCTTTCCGGTAATCAGCCGAAGTACATAGCTGCTTATCTTCTCTATGTATCGCATATTTACAAGAAAGCTCTGGTGTACCCGTACAAAACCACCCCCGGCAAGTTCTTCCTCTAGCTCATCCATTTTCTTGTAAATGGTATATGCCTGCTTTTTGGTATAAAATACATTTTTATGCTTGGCAGTCTCAATGTAAATAATATCATCTGTCTGCAATCTTACCTGCCCTTCCACAAAGGAAAACTCCACATAGCGGTCCTTTTTGTGTAGTTCCCCAATCAGACTGTCCATACATTCCTTTATGGTATGCTCCAAATCATCCTTTAACAGAAAGCGGCTTGCTTTTACCTTGTACCCCTCCAGTGAATAACTCATATATGCAGTTACCAGCACAATATAAATATCCGGGTACAGCTCCTTGATTTTAATCGCAGTCTTTAGTCCGTCCTGCTTCTTCATGTTGATGTCCAAGAACACAATCTGGCAGTTACTAAGTGCCTCTTGGTCTTCACAGAGTCCAGTTCCGGAAGCATACTCGGTTATGTTAAATTGCTCTCCGCTTTTTTTCTCATAATTACGCAAAAGATTAATCAATACTTCTCTATCAGCCTGACAATCGTCACAGACAATAATCTTCATATAATTCCTCATTTCTAATATGGCATTTCATCTTGTTTATCGGCAAAACTTACAACAGCCTATATATTCAACGCATGAAACGACTATTTATTGCACCAAATGACCATTTTGTTTTTAATATGCAAAAAGGGATACCACCCTCAAGTGATACCCCTCTGACTTTATCAGTTCCTACCTTTTCCCCTTTCACCATACCATTTCCTATCGCAAAAATCTCCAATATCCTTTCTGGCTGCTTCCAACACGCTCTATTACATTCATTTTTTTCAATTTATTAGTGTAATACTTTACACGTTCCAATTTCCAACCAAGTTCCAAAGCCATTTCTTTCTGTGTAATTTCCGGTTTTTTCTGGATTAGTTTTATAATCTCCCTATCCAAATCCGTCAAATCTTCATCTTGGGTAACTTGGATAGTTTGGGTAGTATCTTGGGTGGATTTAATATTATCTTGGATAGTTTGGGTAGCATCTTGGATAGCACCATTCATATCCCCACTAAGTTCGGTATTACGGAACATATTCACTCGGAAACTTCCACCTATTTCAAGAAGCTCCGGTTCTCTAAGTCCGGCACTTTTACAGTTTTCAAGCAATCTTGGAATACCACTCCCCCATTGCTCAATAATTTTCATATAAGT
>JAFQCI010000141.1 GCA_017416505.1 Lachnospiraceae bacterium | reverse complement strand
GCAGTTGGCGGTATTTGTGTGATGTTTTGTGTCGTAACTTAACAATACTACAAATATACAAAAACTGCTATTTTTATTTTAAAATAGTGGGAAATTTATTGTAACTTTGGCTAGCCGTCG
Organism: Lachnospiraceae bacterium; assembly: GCA_017416505.1. Next base: position 17,551 of record JAFQCI010000141.1, on the reverse strand, counting down.
CGCTAGCGACTTGGTACAATATATTGTAGTAATGAAAAGAATAAATTAATTTTTGTGAACAGGTAGAAGACGAACTATTGATTTGGTGGTTAATTAGATATATTTCGATGCATCTACATTTTTGGGAATGTTTTAATGTTGGGAGGAGAGATAGGAATGCAGACAACGAAAGCAATGGAAAAGGTATGCCGAGATTTTTCAATATTCTGTGATTATGTGTTAGAAAATAGAATAAAACTTTCTAAAACAACAGGATATATTAGTAAAATAGATTGTTTTGAATTGAATAAACTTATTTCAGTGAAAGAGTCATATGAAAAAGCCACTCGTACACAGAATCAGTATCCGGTTATTCATTTCTTTTATTATGTTGCTTTAAAATATAGAATTTTGGAAATTGATTATACGAAAATGTTTCTGCATGAAGGTAGAAATTATAAAAGTTTTGTTAAAAGCTCCGAAATTGAAAAATATATTTTTTTGATAGTAATTACAATCAATGATATGGAATTTTTGGAACAAAACGTATGTTATAAAATGGATGTGGGTTATCTGATGAACTGGCTTTCAGAAAAATGCGCGCATGTAGACGATGAGTATCAGCTTCCGGATAATGAATTTTTATGGTTGACTTTCGATAGGATAAAAATATCCTCAATATTAGAAGAATTGTGCCTTATTAAGGTAATGGAACGACCTTTATGCGAGAAAAGACGTTGGCAGGGAACATTAAAAATAAAAATACTTCCGTTGTTTGAAATGGTGGCAGGGTTGTATGGGAGCATATCGAAAGGTAACGTCGCTTTTTGGAATAGGGATGTAAGTGACTGTTTGGAAATTTTTTTGAAAGCTCTTGTACCAAAATATCAGGAGTCGAAGATATTCTGTTTATTACAGCAATCCAAAGAAGTAAATCTATGTCAGGCAGTTGATTTGGAAGTTAAAGTCAGATATACAGATGTAAAACGGGTGATACGTATGAATTTGTCTAATACTTTGTATTCTCTACATAAAATGATACAAGAAGCGGTACAATTTGATGATGACCATATGTTCGAATTTTATGTCGGGATGGGAATGTTCAAACAGACATATTCGATGAGTGGAGGGTTCAATTACAGAGGAGAGAAATATGTTGAAGACACCACTTTAGGAGAATTAGAATTATATAAGGGAATGAAATTTTCCTATTTGTTTGATTTTGGTGATATGTGGTGGTTTGATATCAAGGTATTAGACATTTTGGATTTTACAGTGGAAAAATCTGAGGTAATAAAAGAAGTAAATCCTGCACCGGAACAATATCCTCAGTATGATGAGGAAGAGTATTGGGAGTAGGATGGTATTGTTGAGAGAGGAGAGACATTATGAAGACACATAAAATGGGAATATTCAAACAACTATTTTTGTATTTGGCGGTATTATTGCTGTTGGGAAATGTGATTTTAGGTTTTTTAGCATATCACCGCTCTGAAAAGGCATTGTTTCAACAAATTCAAAGTAATGCAAAGAACATTGCACAATGCGCGGCTATGAATGTAAGTGGAGATGTTTTACAGGGAATTAAAATGGGGGATGAACAGACAGAAGAATATGAAACGATTATTCAGGAACTGGTGCTATTTAGAGACAATGCAGACATTGAGTATATTTATACGCTACGTAATGTAGGGGATGACCAGTTTGAATTTATTGTGGATTCTGATCCGGAAGAACCTGCAGCAGTTGGAGATTTATGTGAAATGACAGAGGCTTTGAATGTTGCGTTTACAGACCAAGTGACAACAGCAGACAATGAGCCTTTTGCAGATGAATGGGGAAGCCATGTATCAGCATATAGTCCGGTTTTGTATGACGGACAGGTTGTTGGTATAGTTGGAGTTGATATCAGTGCCAATTGGATAGAGGAACAGACTAAGGCATTGCGGAATCTTGTAGTGATAGCCTGCTTGGTTACGTATCTTGTTAGTATGATAGTGCTGTTTTTGCTTATGTCTAAATTTACAAGAGGTATTAGAAAATTAAATAATAAAGTGAAAGAGCTTGCTAGTGGCTCCGGTGATTTGACAAAGGAAATTGATATATATACGAAAGATGAAATGGGAGAGATTGCCGAAAATATGAATGTATTTATCGGACATATTCGGACCCTCGTAAAAGATGTTGTTCAATCTACGGAAGAAATTCTTTTATCCGGCGAGGAATTGGGCATAACGGTGCAAGACAATACAAAAATTATGTCTCATATGAATTCAGAAATAGAAGAAATTGGCGTTAATATGGAAAAGAGCGCATCATCTAGTAAGATGATGTCAGAAAATCTGGCAGAGAGTTCGGAACATATTGCTGCCTTTGCACAGGACGTGGAATCTATTTGTAAGATGGTTCGGCAGGCGAATGAAAATGCACAAAAAACAGCTATACTTGCGAAGGAAAACCGACAAAATGCCATGGACTCTATTAATGAATTGCGGGTAAGAATGGAAAAGACCAGTCAGAATACAAAACAAATCATGAGGGTAAAACAGATTGCAGAGGAAATCAGTACGATTGCAGGCCAGACAAGAATGCTTAGTCTGAACGCACAGATTGAGGCAGCACGTGCTGGCACCATGGGAGCAGGTTTTGCCGTTGTAGCAACGGAAGTTGGTTCTCTTAGCGATGACATTGATAATGCAGTTACAGAAATAAACAAAATCAATAATCAGGTTCAGATAGCAGTAGATACTCTTACCGATGTTTTAGAAGAAATGATTCGATTTGTGTCGGAAGATGTGGCGAAAGATTATGATTCTTTTGCGGCGTTAGGGGAAGAATATGGGACTACTACTGGCACTATTTATGAACAGATGACAGAAATTGGGAATCAAAGTGCTCAGATTTCTCAAGATATTTCTGATATCAATCAGGAGGTTCAAAATATTACACAGATGGTATCCTCTATGGAAGGAAATACGAAAGACCTTACGCAATCCAATGAATTGATTGCGGATAGCTTTGTAAAATTAAATGCTGCATCGAAGAAAAATTCGGAACATTCAGAGAAATTAAGTGAACGAGTAAATAACTACATATATTAAAAATAAAACCGGGATTATTTATGGACGGAAAAATATGTCATAAATAGTCCCGTTTTTTATTAAAATGGAATGGATATGACATTGTCGAGCCATATACTCCTTGTGAATATAAATTATATTTTTGTTTATACTAAGCGGAAAAAACGGAGATAATGGTATGTTAATTATTAATGGTAAAATTTTCACAATGGCAGATAGAAATTATGAAGACGGCTATATTAGGATACATAAGGATAAGATAGCTGCATTGGGAGAAATGAAAGATTTATCAAAGGAATATGAACTGGATAAAAATGAGGAGATTATCGATGCCAAGGGAGCCTGGGTAATGCCAGGGCTAATTGATGCCCATTGTCATGTAGGAATTGTAGAGGAGAAAATAGGACTGATAGGTGATGATTGTAACGAAACAACGACACCTGTTACACCACATATAAGGGCATTGGATGGGGTAAACCCTATGGATGCAGCTTTTCATGATGCTATTATGGCAGGAATCACATCGATTATGACAGGACCTGGTAGTTCTAATGTGGTTGGAGGGCAGTCTTTATTTATGAAGGTACAAGGACGTTGTATGGAACATATGGTGGTAAAGGCACCAGCTGCGATGAAAATTGCATTTGGGGAAAATCCTAAGGTGAATTATGGAGAAAAAGATATCATGCCAGGAAGTAGAATGGGAATTGCAGGAATGTTAAGGGAAGAATTGTTTCAGGCAAAATTATATATGGAAAAAAAAGCGCAGGAAAAAATTTCAGCAGGTGAAGAAGACTTTCGAATGGAATGCTGGTTGCCGGTAATGCGAAGAGAAATCCCATTAAAGGCGCATGTACATCGGGCGGATGATATTTTAACAGCTATTCGAATCGCAAAAGAATTTGATTTAAAACTGACATTGGACCATTGCACAGAAGGGCATTTGGTTGTAGATGAAATTATAGAATCCGGATTTCCGGTAATCGTAGGTCCGGATTTAACTTCACGCTCTAAACTTGAAGTTAAAAATGTCAGCTTTAAAACGGCAGGTATTTTGGAGAAAGCAGGAGTGAAAACTGCCATTATGACAGATCATCCGGTATCTCTAATACAATATCTGCCTCTATGCGCAGGATTATGCGTAAAGCATGGATTGTCAGTAGAGGGCGGACTTCGTGCAATTACGATCAATGCAGCGGAAATTTGTGGTGTGGCAAATCTGGTTGGTTCATTAGAAATAGGAAAGGATGCAGACATTGCGATATTTTCGAATAACCCTATGGAAGTGTTTACCAGAACATTATACTCTATTATTAATGGAAAGGTTGTATACCAGGAAGACAATAGGAATTGTTTTACTTGAAACATAAAGCCAATCTTCATGAGTGGTTATTCTATCACAAACTCATTGAGAAAATTGTGACATCATAGTATAATATATATAATATCAAAATTGCGAGAGTATAAGGTGTGAGGGAATTCGTAGATATCATAGGGGCAAAATTTTTTTATCTAAACATCATCGATAGTAGAAATGTTAGAAATTTGTTACAAAATAGGAGTCTTAATGTGGAAACCGGCTGACAATGATGAGACTGTAGGGGGGTAGCATTATGAAGAATTTAAAAGAATACGAAAAAGAACTGCGTTATCAAGAAATAAAATCAAATAAGTATATCTTAAAAGGATTTATGTGGTTTTTACTATCCCTTTGTTTTGTATGGTTACTAACTGTTATTGGATTTTTTGAAGTGGATAAAAAACTTGCTACGATTGCCCTTGTGTCAACCATAGTATTATTCTTGTGGCCGTTTTATATCTTCTTAAAAGGGGATTTAGGCAAGCCATGGATAAAATACTTTTTCTTACTTCTAATATGCATTGCAGTAGGTGTAATCTGTTCCCTTTTATCTTATCATGCAGTACTATTATATGTGATTCCGTTATTGTTTGCATTACAGTATCGGAGGAGGGGTACCATATGGTTTGTATACGGTATTAATACTTTTACAATGTTAATTAGTATGCTGGCAAACTATTGTTATGGTATTTATGATTTAAATCTTGTATTTGAGGGGTTATATACAAGAAGTGGATGTATGAGTATGGTGAAAGATGGAGTGTTAATCCTTCCTTTTAATGAGGACCCTATTTTTGTAATTATTGTATTTGGGGTATTTCCTAGAACGATTATTCTTTTAGTATTTTCCATTATGCTGCAGTATGCGGTGGTAAACAGTAATGAAGATGCACTTAAAATTGCCCAGCTTACCTATCTTAAGGAAATGGATACTAAAACAAAAGTATTTAATAAAAATAAGTATGAAGAAATGGTGGTAGAATATTATCCTAAAATAGAGCAGATAGTAGTAACCTTTTGGGATTTAAATAACTTAAAATATATGAATGATAAATATGGACATGCTATAGGGGATATGGCAATCGGAAAATTGTCCTCTGTTTTAAATCAATATTCCAGTGACCGATGTCGTATCTATCGAATTGGTGGAGATGAATTTTTACTGATTTTAGATAATCCAATTAAAAATGAGATTGAGAGTATTGTAAAAAACGTCAAAGAAAATCTTGAGGCATGTTACATAGAACAAAATGTAGGAATATCCAGTGCGGTTGGAATTGCATATGGAATGGGAAAAGACATTGCAGAGATTGTAAAAGTAGCGGATACCAATATGTACCAAGATAAAAAACATAGTAAGGAGAGTAGAACTTAATGACAGTTTTATGTAGCATTTTCATTTTGGGTATCCTATTTTTACTAACAGACTATTGCGTGTATCGTATTGTATTCTATTTACCAAAAAAAAAGCGTCCGGATTTTCACAATGTTCCGGAAAGTAATCTTTATAAAGCGCATCGGGAGAAAATGTTAGAATGTGTAAAGGATATGGAGCAAAGTCCTTATGAGGAGATTACCATCCAATCGAAAGATGGTTATCTACTTTATGGAAGATTGTATCAGGTAAAAAAGGATGCCCCTCTTATGATTTTTTTTCATGGATATCATGGTACTTTTGCATGGGACGGCTACGGATGTTATAAAATCTGTAAAGAAAATGATATCAATATTCTTATGGTGGACGAAAGAGCACATGGGAAAAGCGACAGTAATGTTATCACGTTTGGATTAAAGGAAAGATATGACTGCAAGTTGTGGACAGAATATGCTGTCAAACGATTTGGGGAAAATGTAGAGATTTTTCTTGCAGGAGTTTCGATGGGGGCGGCTTCTGTGCTGATGGCAACGGAGCTTGGGTTAGTTTCGAATGTAAAGGGGATTGTGGCAGATTGCGGTTTTACTTCGCCCCAGGACATTATTAAAGAGAATATTAAACAAATGAAATTACCGGTAAAGCCAGTTTATGTACTTGTAAAGATAGGAGCATATCTGTTTGGACATTTTGATTTAGTGGAAGCCAGTTCTTATCAGGCCGTGAAAAGGTTAAATATCCCGGTTCTATTTATCCATGGAGAGCAGGATTCCGTGGTACCAGTATCTATGAATCATGCACTATATGAAGCCTGTAATGGAAAAAAGAGCAGAATCATAATAGAAGGAGCAGACCATGCCAATAGTGCATTAACAGATTATGGAGCATATAAAAAAGCAGTGTTGGAATTTTTGAGGGAATGTTAGAAAAATAAGAAGAAATAATTTGGATTGAGCTCTTTTTGTCATAAAAAGAGCTTTTTTCGTAAGATTTCATCCTTCTCTTTTAGTATTGTAAGGGTATCATAGGTAATTGCGAAACTATAATATTTTATGTGAAAGTGATTCAAAAGTAACAAAACATCGCAGGTACGCTTTCGCTGCGTTCGGCTCGTAGCGGTACTAAATTCGCGACAAGTCGCTCATTAAGTACCGACGGCCGCCCAAGCACCTGCTTATGTATTTGTTCCTTTTGAATCACTTAATATAAGTTTTGGTAGTTTCGCAATTGCCTATGTAAGGGTATCAAAAGAAAAGGAGAATTTAAAAATGGAAAACAAAAGAGAAAAAGCAATGAAGTTATTTGAAACCGGATATATTTTTAAAAACATATGTGGGGCATGAATCCTCGAAAATATATACAAAAGTTGATGGAAATTTATTGGTCATTGTTTTAAAGGGAAAGAAACATCTGATTTATCAGGATTTTGAAACTACCATTTTCGAAGAAGAATATGCGATGTTTCGGAAGGAAAATTATATTATGAATCAGATTATAAGCGACCATGAATATGAAAGTCTGATTATTCCATTATTGATATAGGGTTTATTTGCGGTTTTTCTTCGTTGTCTACATTTATGGGACAATTCAAGAAAAAATATGGAGTATCACCAGGGACATATCGGAAAGAAAGTAGTTTGCTTTCTGCAGGAAAAAAGAGTAAGGTGTGAGAGGAGGCGTTGTATTGAAGATAAGAGAGGAATTTACCTGTCCATTAGAATTGGTGCAGGATATGATGAAAGGTAAATGGAAACCCATTATTTTATGGAGATTACGGTTGGGGGCTACTTCCCTGTCTAAGTTAGAAAGAGATATTCAGGGAATTACACAAAAAATGCTTCTAGAACAATTAAAAGAATTAATAGAATATGGATTTGTGAAAAAGACAACCTTTGAAGGATATCCTCTTCATGTGGAATATTCCTTAACAGAAGACATGGGAAAAGAAATATTAGAAGCATTAAAAATTATGCAGCATATCGGTATTGATTATTTAAAAAAGAATGGGAAAGAGCAAATTTTAATTGAAAAGGGGATTGTACCGGAGCAATACCCACAAAAAAGTGGGTAATTTACGATTTCATAATGGCTGTTTATAATGGAGCTATAAAAACAAAGAGGAAAGTTAATATGATATTAGAATGTTGTTCTTATAATATATATTCGATGTAGAAAATGCTGGGAAAATAACATATATTGTGGTAATATTCGTATAAGAATGAACATATATTTATTTTATTATGTCATGTAAATGGAAAGTGAAAAATTTATAAGTAAGTGTTTGGAGTGCTAAAAATATGTTTGAAGAGCTTGCCAATGCAATTGACACGAATATTGATACGGGATTAAAGGAAAAAGATAATCTATGTAAAATTTCAATGTTTAGCTTACAATGGGCAATTCACATATTAAATGGAGGTTATGGCAAATGTCGAAATCTGCAACGGCAAGAATGAATACATTAGACATGGCGTATGTTGCTATGTTTGCTGCTATCATAGCAGTATGTTCATGGATTTCAATTCCGGCAACGGTGCCTTTTACTCTGCAGACTTTTGGAGTATTTCTGGCAGTAGGAGTTTTAGGCGGGAAAAGAGGAACGATGGCGGTTCTGACCTATTTGTTATTAGGGATGATTGGTGTCCCGGTTTTTTCTGGTTTTGCAGGTGGTATTGGATATATGTTAGGCAGTACAGGCGGGTATATTGTCGGATTTATTTTTACGGCACTTACCATGTGGCTGATGGAATCCCTTTTTGGAAAGAAGAGATGGGTTTTGACTTTTTCCATGTTACTTGGGATTCTGGTATGTTATGTATTTGGAACGATTTGGTTTATACGGGTCTATGCAAATAATACCGGTGAAATTGGATGGTGGACAGCCCTTCTTTGGTGCGTGGTTCCCTATATTATTCCGGATGTTTTAAAGATATTACTGGCGTTGACTTTTTGCAGGAAGCTTGGGGTGGTAATGAAAATAGATGGAAGATAAACCAGATTCAATTATTTGTGAGTTTTATTCTTGGAATACAAAAATATTTTTTTGCAAAACGAATATAAAAACGAGTAGAATAGTGATATAGAAATGATTAACGTGGAGAAAAAACTATGGGAGAAATTACGCTAGAATATCTAAAAAATTATATATTTGAAAAAACTGGTTTGGAAGAGGTGTTATTTGAAAGACCAAAAATAACTTGCAGTGGTTACCTTATGCGGAAGAAGCCGATTTACTAAATGTTGCGTTGTTTGGCTTTACGGCAAAAGCGTGGCGAGAAAGCAATCCGGAACTTTACGAAGTAATTTTAATACGAAAGGGTTAGATAATGGAATTATGTTACGAAGAATATTCTGATGATAAAAAAAGACGATATGGTATATATAAAGAGAACAAATTTTTTAAGGTGATTTTACAACAGTATCATGAAGAATATGATTGTATGGGTTATATAGAACCAGCCGGTTTTTATGAAGTACGGGACAAGATGGTACATCATGTAGGAACTATAGATGAAGGTATTTCTGTTGGTAGAGAATTGATGAGAAATATTTAGAGGTGTATCATAAGTGAAATTTTGAATTCTCACTTGAGGTATTTTAAGGGATTTAATAACCGTTATTTCTTGTTATAGAGATCTCGGCAAACCATAGAAAACACTAAAGGTTTCGTGGGTGTCCTCTCCGTTATATCTTGTATCGTGTTATGTTGCTGTACCCTTAGTTATGACTGCTGATAAGGGAAAAAATAAGGGAAAGAAAATCTGGTAACAACTTATAACAAATTATGAAAATGGCAGTTGGAACCGGGTGAGATGCTTATAATACATTTATAGGAAGGGACTGATAAGATGAGATTGATATATGGCTATTTGTTGAATAGCGAAAAAAGTGTGGTGATATAAATGAATTGGAATCCTGGACAAGACAAAATAAAAAACAGAAAAAGAAAGTTTTTGATTTTAACATTCTTTTTTACTTTACTAACAGTGTTGATAATAGCAAATTTTATTGCATTTCGTTCTTATCAAGAAATGGGGATTTTAACGATAGTACCATTAGACAGCTTATCCTTTTTGATAATGGGAATTGGTTTATTGGGTATAGCATGTTTTTCTGCATTACAGCTACATCAATACAGGATAGGAAAACTTTTTTCTATATATGTATTATTGATAGGCTTATCAATTGTTCTTGCTCCATGCAATCAGCTAAATGAAGAGGTACTTTCTTTTATCCGGAGTGTTTTTACACTTGGGAGTAGTGTGCTTCTTTTTCAAGTTGTGGGATATTTGACTTTGTTAATAAATAGAAAACTATTTAAAGTTCTTTTGGCAATAATAGTTTTTATTGTGGTTATCAGTATGGTTGCACAAATTTTTGTTTTATTTCCAATAGAAAATATATGGATATATATATTAGCAGCGGAGAGTATCAATGGTTGCATTGTCTTATCTGCATTATTTTCTTTAGCTGTGATGGCAATAAACTATAAGGGAAGCAATGCATATGCCAGAAAACAGAGCAAAATACTAATTTGGGGTATTGGGGCAGGTGTGCTTCTGTTTTTTGTTGCCTCTGTTCTTCCAAACATATACTTGGTGCAGAGCGGACAGGCAGAAACAGAAACTTTTATGGAGATTTCCATATTACCAACAGAAACGGTCATATCTTCTTTTCCGCTATTGCTTTTTGCAGGAATCAGTGTTGCAATCATTTTTATGATGCTTCATAGAGAATTTTCTCTTGAGGATATACGTTTAAAAGTTAGCTGGTTTATTATCATTCCACTATATTTAGGTTTGATAAATATTCTGTTATTTTTATATGCAAATACACAGATATGGATTTTGATAATTATCAATGTACTGATTCTTGTACCGCAGTTGTTAGGAGTATGGAGATTTTTTTTCTATGAAAGGAATGAAGAAGAACAATCCTATGAGTGGCGTCTTATAACTGAAGTCGATAAAGAAAAACAGGAATTATCAGCATATCTGCATGATGAGGTTTTACAATCGCTTATTGCGTTTTACAGGAAAGTTCAGTCTGATGAAAGTGGACGATACGATGATATGAAAATACCATTGTCAGATTTAATTTCGCAGATACGGAATGTCAGCCACAATCTTTATCCTACAATGGTAGAAGATTTAGGCTTGGAACAAAGTCTATTCATCTTCGTAGAGAATATTCAAAGAAATTATCCTGAAATAAAGATTAATTATAAGTACAAGTTTACAGAAGGAATTTTACAGAAAACATATGCTCTTGTTATTTACCGTATTTCAAAGGAATTGGTGACAAATGCTGCAAAGCATTCTGGAGGCTACCAGGTTGACCTTTCCCTCGATGAAGATGAGAATGGATATTATATTCGAGTGCAAGATGATGGAAATGGTTTTCATGTACAGGGAAAAGAAAAACTACTTAAAAGTCCTCATATGGGATTATATACGATAAGAAAGCAAATAGCAGGATTACAAGGTCAGATTGATATGCAATCTGCTCTAAATAAAGGTACAAGATATGATATTTATATTCCGAAACAGGAGGGATTAGAAATTGAAACATAAAATAAAGATTATGGTTGTGGATGATCACTCAATGGTTGCCACTGGGTTAGCAAAAGAGTTGGCTGAACAACCGGATTTCCAAGTGATAGATGTGATTACTTTTCCTGTGCAGGTAATGGATAGTCTAGCAAAGGAAGCACCAGATGTGATGCTTATGGATATTCGCATGGGTGCTTATAATGGTATAAACATGGCAGATGAAATAAAACGACAGTATCCAGAGATTAAAATAGTTCTCATGTCAGGATACAATATGGGACAACTTGCAAGGGGGAGTAAGGCAGATGCTTTTGCTTCAAAGGAAGAACCAATAGAAGTTTTATCTTCAACTATCCGTAAAGTATGTTTGGAATCAGTAGCAATCTTCCCTGCGAGCAGTCATTTTGAAGAAAAACTTACAGATATGGAGACAGAAGTTTTGAAGCTTATGGGAGAGGATTTGACTCGAAAGGAAATAGCAGCAGCTCTCTACATATCTGAAAAAACAGTGGCGAACCATATTACTGCAATTCTTCGTAAGCTTAATGTGCGTTCCAGAATTGGGGCAGTGTTAAAGGGAATTGAACTTGGAGTAGTAGATAGTAGTTCTGTATAGCTGTTTCTTGAAAAGTAATAATTGAAAATTTATATGTTGTAAATAGGACTTTTGTGTAAATTTTGTGCATGGAAGTCCTATTCTTTTTTGGGAGAAAGTAATTTATGATTGTTCAGTAGAAACAGGATTGGAGGAAAGGTCATTGAATAATATTTTAGAAGTCAGGCACTTGCAAAAAACATTTGGAAAGCATGAAGTGCTAAAGGATATTAATTTTACGGTTGAGAAAGGAAAAATAGTCGGGTTACTAGGAAAAAACGGTTCAGGCAAGACAACTTTGATGAAATCTGTTATAGGATTATTGAATCATTCGGGAGAAGTATATTTTGAGGGGAAACTTCTTGATACAAGCGATACACATGTAATGAATCGCATTGGTGTGCTTGTGGATACTGCCTTTTTTGAAGATTTAACCGCATTTGATAACCTAAAAATCTTATTGATGTCCACTCCACATAGAAATAATACAAATATAAGGAAAGATATTATGGAGTGGTTAACATTTGTGGGATTAGAGGAAAATGCCAGAGAACGAGTAAAGGGTTTCTCGTTTGGAATGAAGCAGCGTTTGGCTTTGGCACAAGCATTAATGAATGAGCCAAAGTTGCTTATTCTGGATGAGCCTTTTGTGGGGCTTGATCCACTTGGAATTGTTCTTGTGAAAGAAAAACTGGTGGAGCTTTGCAAAGAAAAACAGGTTGCTATTATTTTTTCGAGTCATCAACTTGCAGAGGTTGAAGAACTTTCAGAAGAATTAGTTGTGATTGAAGAAGGGCATGTAAAATATTTCGGAACATATGAGGATTTAGCGAGACAGAATAAGGAGTATCGCATTATTGTGGATAAACCGCTGAACGTTGAAATGCTCGAAAGTTTGAATCAAAGAGGTTGTGAGGTGCGGGGAATTTCTGAGAGTCAAATCAGTCTTTCTCACGGAGAAAAAACACTTGACCCTGTGCTTGCTTTTTTGCATGAAAAAGGGTTTACCATATGTGAGATATTACGTGAGGACAGACCTCTTGAAACTTTGTTTATGTAAAGGGGTGAGCATATGTCGTTTTTATTAGTTTTGAAGGCTGAATTTGTAAAACTTATGCATAAAAGAATTTCCTTGCTATTGTTATTATTATTTGTTCCTACAATATTGTTTGGTGTAGGAATGTCACTTGGTTTATCTTTTTTTGTTTCAGATGGTGGCGGTGGTGGTGTGGAAGCTGTCGGAAGTTCACTGTCGGGCATTGGGTTTGCAGTGAATATGATGGAACAGAGTAAATATATTATTTTCCTTGTTATTATTATTTTAGCAGCTTCTTCTTTGTCTGGTGAATTGGAAAATGGTCAGATAAAGTCAGAAATTATACGGGTTTGTAGCAGAATCAAAATATTGACAGCAAAGTTTGTTTCTCTGCTAATCGTGGTATATGGAGCAATTCTCTTTTCTTTGCTCTGGTCTTTGCTTATTTATGCTATGTTTGTGAGCAGAACAGAATATGCGAGTGGATTGCTTTGCGATGAATTAGTGCTGGCACATATCGGTTATATTTTCTTCATGATATTGGGCGTTAGTACAGCGATATCAGTTACATTCCTGTTTGGTGTAAAGCTAAAGATGTTTCCATGCTTTTCTATTTCTTATATTGTCTGGTTTGCAAGTTTATATACGGACTTTATGGGAAATATTAAGCTTTTAATACCATATAATATGCCAAATCACTTTTTGGTAAATTCAGAGAAAGTAGAGGATATTTTTATGTATATTTTGTTATACATAGGTTATTGTATGATGTTCCAAATAGTTTCCTGTATCATTTTAAAGAAAATTGACATCAAGTCGTAGGAGGTGATTATAGTGAGCTTTCTCTCAATTGTGAAAGTGGAATTTCAGAAAATATTGAAAAAACCACTTTCATTAATAATGTTGGCAGTATTATTTGTTCCAATATTTTATACTTATTCGGTATTGGTAGATGCACCACTTTTGCAGATGACCCCCTCGGGGGCTTTGGATTTCTCGTTTGGACAATGGAATCTACTTGGAATGACAGGGTTGTTTCAAGTATTGTTTTCACTTGTTGTAGTTAATACATTTTCAGCAGAAATAGATAAAGGTCAGTTAAAAATGGCTGTCCTTAGACAATGTTCCAGGAAGAAAATTGTATATGCAAAAATGCTCGTCTTAACACTGTTTATGTTGCTATGCTATGTGCTTTATATAGTTTTTTCTATGGGTTGTTATTATTGCTTTATCGTTCATACAAATTATGGAACAGGAGAATTCATTTCTGAAATTGTGCGTTCCTATGGTATTGCAAAATTTATTATGAGCGGTATTTTTACATTGCTTGATACTCTTGTAACAGCAGGAATTGTTTTTTTGCTTTCACATACGCTTAAAACGGGAATTTGTTTTATGTTTGCTATTGGAACAACAACATTATTGCTTATTTTGCAGTTTTTCCCAGTCGTACAGTACCTTGTTCCAGCATATGTAGGAAGTTTGCTTGATTATGGTATGATTACACCACTTGCTGCTGGGGGATTAAGTCTGTTATATCTGACTATTGTTGTTGTATGTATTGAATTTGCGGCACGAAAATTTGAAAGGATGGATTTGAGATGAAAAAAACAAATAGAAAATGGTTAATTGTTATTATATCGGTTATTGTCACAGCTTGTATTCTTGGGTTGATTAATTATTTGGCTGTTACATATTGCATAGAGAATTTAAAATTATTGACTGCTTTGGTATTAGTCGTTCCGACTATTTGTATTGCCATTGCAGCATTTTTCATAGGCTATCAAATAAAATGGGACTGGAAAAGAGGTATTTGCATTTCGCTTGTCCTTACATTGATTTCATTTGGTACAAGTCAGCTCGCTGTAGTTATGGCAGGGGATAAACTGGATAATATTGGAACCAATGAATTTCACGACAATACCCAAAATACTTCAAACGATGAACTGATGGATGAACTTTATGAAGAATTGGATAAAAAGGCATATGAGTACATGCTTTCGCAAGGACTTATTTCGGAAGGAGAGGAAATTTATGGTGGAGAAGGGACAATAGGTGGTAAAGCTCTTGATAATAGTGAGGAAAACGATGATACATTTGATGAGCAGATTGTAAGTTCAGAATTGTATGTAGGGATTCAGAAATCTGATCCTGTTACAGAGTTGATAGGCAATGTGATGACATTCTTTGTTGCTTTTGGTTTTAGTTTTGCTGGAAATGTGATAGGAGCTAGAAAGTGCGAAAAATGTGGAATAGCATAAATGTTTTGTGTCATGGCTTCCTGCAAGAGCGAAATACCCGGAGTACAAATCGAAGATTTGTGCGAAGGGTGTATTTCGCTCTGCGAGGCTGAAAATATCCTGTGATTAATCAAGGGGATTGTATTGCAATATTATAAATAATATGGTACACTTGAAGAACAAATGTTCTAAAGGAGGGCGGCAATGAATTCTGGTTTAATATTATATACAACAGAAGATGGTGTAACTAAAGTCGATGTTACCTTTGAGGATGAAACTGTTTGGTTAACACAGGATCAAATGGCAGAATTATTTCAAAAATCGAAGTCAACAATAAATGAGCATATAAAAAATATATATTCAGAAGGTGAACTTAATGAGAGTAGTACTATGAGAAAATTCGGAAATTCCGAATTTTCTACAAAACCTACTAATTACTATAATTTAGATGTAATAATATCCGTCGGATATCGTGTAAAATCACAACGTGGAGTACAATTTCGAATATGGGCGTCTGGTATATTAAAAGAATATATGCGAAAAGGTTTTGCTATGGATGATCAACACCTTAAAGAATTGGGTGGTGGCGGATATTTTAAAGAGTTATTAGAACGAATTAGAGATATTCGTGCATCGGAAAAAGTTTTTTATCGTCAAGTATTAGAAATATATGCCACTAGTATTGATTATAATCCTACAGCAGAGGAATCGGTTAAGTTTTTCAAGAAAGTACAAAATAAAATTCATTATGCTATATCAGGAGAAACTGCAGCTGAGGTTATTTATCACAGAGTCGATGCTGAAAAAGAGTTTATGGGTTTGATGAGTTTTTCAGGTGAACATCCAACATTAAAAGAAGCAAAGATAGCAAAGAATTATTTAAATGAGAAAGAATTACGTGCTATGGGACAACTTGTTTCAGGGTATTTGGACTTTGCTGAAAGGCAAGCCGAACGTGAAATACCAATGACAATGGCAGATTGGGCAAAGCATCTTGATGTAATATTGATTTCAACTGGAGAAAACCTGCTTGATGGAAATGGTAGTGTATCACATTTACAAGCTATGGATAAAGCAGAAATAGAGTATAGAAAATATAAGCAGAGGACTATAAGTTCAGCTGAAAGAGAATATTTAAATGCGATAAAACAAATACAGTGTGATGTAAAAAATGATAAATAGATTTTAAGAATAAATAAAGTGAAATAAACCTCTGTAGACAAAATTAACAACAGACGCGAAGCGGATGGATTCTGGAAGGGGCAGCATCAAAAACAAGTGTCGTTGGAACGTATGGAAAGGATGGTATTTGTACCATCCTTTTAATATATAACAAAAGCCCTGCAAGCGAAACTATGCTTGCATAAAGTTTCATTTGCAGGGTGCAAGAATAGCGAAAAGCTTGCTTTGAGCTATTCGGTTGCGTAATCGAGTATGCTTTAGTTTACTCGATTTGGTAGTCACTTGGCAAGTCGATAGTCGGCAAGTTGGGGATAGGTGTGTTTTGATGATGATTTCCATAATTTCGTGATTTCTTTAGGATATGATACGTTTTTTCAACAGGGGAAGTACTTCTGTTGAGTGAGGTGGAAGAGGAGTATACAGAGGAATTGAAAATTTTAGGTAAAAGTTGTATATTGAATGTAGAATTGTATATGAAAACAGTTCGATAAATTCTTTAGGCTACAATCAATAGCAGCGTAAACGAAAAAGCAGTCTTGAAATATAGAAAAACTGCCCTTTCGTTTGCGCTGCGTTTGATTTTGCTAAAGTGAACAAAGTAAGCGTCTGTGTAGCCGATCTGTATGGACTTTCAATTCTTGCTCTTTTCACGAAGATTATGAAGTTCTTGTGCGGATTGTAAAACTTCAGGTTGTTTTTTGCAAAATCAAGGCACGACAAATAGACCTCATCGCTGAGGTTTTTGAAAAAATATAAATAGAACTCTTTAAATCCGTAGAGGTATTCACTGCTGTGGTTTGCCAAGATGTCCGCCACAACATTTACAAACAGTGACATTGATACCATATAGTGTTTCAATTATCTGGGGTGTTTCCGTGGGGAAGGCCGGCAATCTTTAAAGACTTTTTGAAAACAAGTCTTGGACCAGAAGTTGTTAAATATTCACCAGTCCACCTGTTGGGAAAAAGAATTCCGGTAGGTCTTCCACAAGTGAACCAATATTCAGTAAGAATATCGAGAGCTCTCTTGGACAATGGTGCATAACGAGCTGTATGAGTTTTAGAGTCTCGTATATAAATCTGCATATTTTTTCTTGAAATATCTTCATAGTGCAAATGTAATACTTCTGAAATCCGTAAGCCGGAGGAATACATG
>JAFQCI010000140.1 GCA_017416505.1 Lachnospiraceae bacterium | reverse complement strand
GGTGAATACTCGTGGAGAATATCTACAAACGCTTTGGAACACCTCTCGTATAGTCCGTAATTGGGCGGAACCAGATAAATGTGTGGGCACTTCTGCCTGGCTTCCATGATGGATTCGCCGGTTTTGATATTATATTTCTTCGATGGTATGGATTTTGCTAATATAATCCCATGCCTCATGGCCATATCTCCGCCCACAGCTGATACCATTGTTCGAAGATCCTGTTTGGCTCCTAAATGATAAAGCCGGTACACCGCTTCCCACGATAAAAAGGCAGAGTTTACATCAATGTGAAAGATTACCCGTTTCATGCCCTTATCAACTCCTCGTGTCACTATTATATCGAACATTTGTTCTTTTTTCAACAGATATTTATTGGAAATAGAAAAGTGTAAGACTAACTTCCACATTGTAAGACTAAATTCCACCCTAGCGGAAATTAGTGTTATACTGATATTACTGTGTAGGATGCTCCTCCATGATAGGAGGACTTTATATGAAGAACAAGAAACATGATGGTAAGCATCTGACTATTTCACAACGCATTATTATCGAGAAAGGTTTAGGTGATCACGAATCTTTTAAAGCTATTGCAACAAGGATTGGAAAGGATCCAACAACTGTCGCAAAAGAGGTTAAAAACCATATATTTGAAAGTGTGAAATCAGATAAGTATGGCGATATCCCATGCCAGTATTCTTTGAATTGCAAGATTAAAGGATTATGTGCCGACAGCTGCTGTAAAACGTGTAAAACCTGTACCAAACCTCATGTTAGATGTAAAGACATTTGCCCAAAGTACACAGAAAAGACCTGTGGCAAATTGGACAAAGCGCCTTATGTCTGCAATGGCTGTTACAGAAAAGGTAGTTGTAACTTACGTCGCAAATTTTATTCGGCAAAGTATGCACACGACAGTTATTCTGAAAATCTTGTGAGCTCTAGAGAGGGAATTAATCAGAATCCGGTAGATATTTACATGTTGGATCAATTAATTTCACCACTGCTAAAAAAGGGACAATCACTGGCTCATATTTACGCTAATCATGCTTCAGAAATTCCTTGCTCTAGAAAGACTTTATACAATTATATAGATAAAGGACTATTCGAAGCACGAAACATTGATATGCGGAGACGCGTACGCTATAAAGTCAGGAAAAAACGCACCTGCGTAAGTTTTTCTGCTCGTGAATATCGTATTGGCAGAACGTATGATGATTACCAAAAATGGATGAAAAAACATCCAAATACAAATGTTGTTCAAATGGATACCGTTGAAGGCTCAAAGAAAGAAGGTAGCAAAGTTTTGTTAACAATGCTCTTTTGTAATTGTTCTTTGATGCTGGCATTTTTACTCGAAGATAAATCACCGGCTTCAGTAATAAAAGTATTTGATTGGTTAACAGAGGAACTTGGTATTGAAGATTTTCAAAATCTGTTCCAATTAATATTAACGGATAACGGAGTAGAGTTTCAACATGCTGAGGGTCTAGAGTTTACTCAGTATGGCGAAAAAAGAACACAGATATTTTATTGCAACCCACACAGTTCCTGGCAAAAGGGAATGATTGAGAAAAACCATGAATATATTCGTTTGGTGATTCCAAAAGGAAGAAATTTGGATGGTTATACACAAGATAAAATCACGCTGATGATAAATCACATCAACAGTGAATCAAGAGACAGTCTAAACGGCTGCACACCATTCAAACTGTCTCAAATGCTTTTAGATAATAAACTTCATTCTATTGTTAATTTAAAAGAGATACATCCGGATGAAGTTACTCTCATTCCAGACTTACTAAAATAACGTAATTAACAGGAGTTCCTACACAGGTGGAAATACGGATTACACTAGACATGTGGAACTTAGTAGTGCACGCTATTTTCAGATGTCGTTTTTTCATGGAGAAAAACCATTAAAAACATATAAAATCATCCTATTTGCTAATTGATTTTAATTGAAAAAGTGGAAATAAGTCTTATATTTTCAAGGGATTATAAATGGGTGGAATTTACTTTTTCTTTTTAGCTATTTATTGGAAATCAACTGTCAAATTTAATTTTGACAGTTTCGGGGTGCCTTTAGTAACAAAAAAGAGAACCGGTTTGGTCCTCTGTTCTGCTACACATTATGTGGTTTTGCTGTGAATATTATCTATATTGCCTAAACTTCTCCCTGTTTCACTTTCTTTCGTAAGATACGCCCTGTTATGATAAGAAAGATAGACGGCAATAGAAATTCGATCACACGGAAAATGATATAATAGTAGAATGGCAGTGCATACATTTTATACTTCCATGCATCTACGCTCAGTCTTATGATGAATCCTGCTGCCATTCCCATACCTACAATCAATAGAAACCGATAAATCCATACTTTCCCTTTCATGCTGTCTCCCTTCCGTTTATGAATGCCTTTCTGTGCTTTCACCATTATCTAGATTTTGACTAGTTATATCTCCGAGTTTTTCTCTTAATAACTGCATTGCCTTTTCTGACGTTTCTTTATTCACTCCATATAGGCGGACTAATGCATATAAATTCGCATTGAGCGAACCGGTAAACCAAAGCTTTTTTTCCGGGTCAAAACCGCAATGTGAGTATTTAGCAAAATCCCTTGCCATATAAGGCACATTGAAGTAAATACGCTCGTCTTCTGGCAATGGCGGCAATGGGTCATCAATTTTCTTTGCAATGTATTTTTTGTTATATCTCATTTTCTATCCTCTATTCTTTTCATACGTTCTAATTAGGCAGGCTTTTTCGCTTCTTGTCATATGTTTAATTGCATACTC
>JAFQCI010000139.1 GCA_017416505.1 Lachnospiraceae bacterium | reverse complement strand
CTGTACAGACAGCACCAAAACACTTGCTGTTTTGGTGCGTAAGAACGTGATTCAGGAGTTCGCAGGCTCCTTTTGCGAAGCAAAACTCTAAATGAGCCTGCGAATTGTTACTGTTTACGAGGTACGAGTGAACAGTAACAAAAATTCAGATTTAAGTGGAATTAATATGATAAATGATGAAGGAGGACTATTATGGCTGTTAAAGAGTTTGGAAAAGGGATGTTTAAGACATTTTCTTCTGGTATTGAGCGTGAATGGGTAATTACCAACGGAATCGGTGGATATGCTGGAAGTTCCATTATCGGTGCCCACACAAGAAAACATCAGGGTATGTTAATTGCAAGTCTTCATGCACCAACCAACCGTGTTTTAATTTTATCTAAGATAAATGAAGAAATCAAAATTGGCGAGAATTCTTATTCTTTTGCCACCAATCAAAGACCGGGTGGTTTTAATGAGGAAGGTCAAAAATATTTACAACGTTTTATTTATGATGAATTGCCACATTTCGTTTATTATGTAAATGGTGTGTTTGTTACAAAGACCATTGCATTGGAATATGGAAAAAATACAGTAGCAATCAGTTATGAAATTAAAAATGGTTCCAAGGAGTCTAAATTTACCTATACTCCATTGTTTAATTTTAGAGACCATCATGAACGCAGTGAAAGAGCGGAACTTAATTTTGACATTTCACATAATGAGAATACGATGGAGTTGATACCGAAGGCAAATCCAGAGGTTCACATCCATTTTTATACCAGCGAAGGTACGATTCGGGAAGCTAATGAGCGTTTTGATGAAGATATGGAACTTCAGACAGAGATTAATACAGGAATGAAGTGTATTGAAAATAACTACACTCCATACACGGTAGAGGTTACGGTAGCACCGTTTGAAACCAAGAAGATATCGGTGATTTGTTCCATTGAAGACGAATATCCAAGGGATGCGTTCTTTGTGGCAGAAGAAGCAACGAAGAGAATTCAGAATTTGAAAGAGAAGGCTGGATATGAAGATGATTTTGCTTTAGATTTGGTACAGGCTGCAGACCAGTTTATCGTAGACAGAGCTTCTACCGGTTATAAAACAGTACTTGCAGGTCTTCCTTGGTTTACAGACTGGGGCAGAGATACCATGATTGCATTGCAGGGTCTTACTCTTTGTACTAAGAGATATGAGGATACGAAGGGTATCTTAAAAACCTTTGCCATGTATGTGGATAAGGGACTGGTTCCAAATATGTTCCCGGATGAAGGCTTGGACCCTCTTTATAATACCGTAGATGCTTCTATGTGGTATTTCTATTCCGTATTTAAATATTTAGAAGCTACAAAGGATTATGATTTTATTGAGAAAGAGATTTATCCAAAGTTAGAGGAAATTATTGCGGCTTATAAGGCGGGAACAGATTTTTCCATTTACATGGATGAAGATTCTTTGATTCATGCCGGAGGCGGATTTGATCAGGTAACCTGGATGGATGTCCGGGTCGGAGAATGGGTGGTAACCCCACGTCATGGAAAACCGGTGGAAATCAATGCTTTATGGTACAATGCCTTAAAGGTAATGGAAGAACTTTCTAAGAAATTTGGTAAACCGAGTGAGGAATATACCCAGTTGGCAGAGAAGGTGAAGGAGTCCTTTGTGAAGAAATTCTGGAATCCAGACAAACAGTGTCTGTTTGATGTGGTGGATGAAAATGATGCTAAGATTCGTCCAAACCAGATTTGGGCAATTTCCCTTCCGTTTACCATGTTAGATAGAGAAAAGGAAAAGGCTGTGGTAGATACGGTACTTTCTCATTTGTATGCTAACTATGGTCTACGTTCCTTGTCACCATTTGATGAAGAGTACAAAGGGATTTATTTTGGTAAACTTCATGACAGAGATGCGGCTTATCATCAAGGTACTGCATGGGCATTCCCATTAGGTGGACTTATTAGTGCATATGTAAAGGTAAATTATTACTCCAAGGAAAGTGTGGAATATGCGAAGAAATTATTAGAGCCAATGAAAGACCATTTGATGGATGGCTGTATTGGTTCGATTGCGGAGATTTTTGATGGAGATGAGCCGAATATTTCAAGGGGTTGCTATGCCCAGGCTTGGAGTGTTGGTGAAATTCTTCGTTCTTATACAGAGTTGCTTTCTTTGTAAGGGTGTTCTGAGAAGAGTTTTGTTTTGAAAGTTGTGGTGTCAAATTGCATCATGGTATCCACCTGTTACGAACTTGTCCAGAGTAAGAAAATCTAAGCATCTTTTTTTAGTCTTTGAATGTGGACGTAACCACCCCAAAAGAGCCATCCGTGGCTCGTTTGGGGTTTTGCCGGACATCCGTGTCCGGCAATTACTGTGTTTTAAAGAAAGATGCTAAGATTTTCTAAACTCTTCCCAAAGTCGCTAACAAGCAGATACCATGATGTAATTTGACCAATCTACTTTTCAAAACATATAAGGGTTTATGTGAAATGATTTGTGTTTGGAATTATTGAAATATAGAATTGTGTTGAAGTATAGTAATTAGTAGTGTTATAGAATAAAAGAATATTGAAAATTTTTGTTATATAATATTTTGGTAGGAAATTGTATAGAGAAAATGAAGGAAAGGATAGTATGCAGGCACGTTTTTTGTGCTTGCACCTCAAATAAAAATGCTGGCATTTTTTTGAGGGTTTGGTAAAAATGATGTCACAGTTACAAGATGAAATTAAAAAACGCAGAACCTTTGCGATTATTTCCCATCCCGATGCAGGTAAGACGACCTTGACGGAAAAGCTTTTATTATATGGAGGAGCCATTAATACGGCAGGTTCTGTAAAGGGTAAGGCGACAGCGAAGCATGCAGTTTCGGACTGGATGGAAATTGAAAAAGAAAGAGGTATTTCTGTTACTTCTTCAGTGTTGCAGTTTAATTATGATGGATATTGTATTAATATTCTGGATACTCCGGGACACCAGGATTTCTCAGAGGATACATATCGTACTTTGATGGCAGCGGATTCTGCGGTCATGGTAATTGACGGTTCTAAGGGTGTGGAGGCGCAGACCATTAAGTTGTTTAAGGTTTGTGCCATGAGAGGTATTCCTATTTTTACCTTTGTAAATAAAATGGATAGGGAAGCGAAGGATACCTTTGAACTGTTGTCAGATATCGAAGAAGTATTGGGAATTGGAACCTGTCCAATGAACTGGCCTATCGGTTCCGGTAAGGAATTTAAGGGTGTGTATGGAAGGGACAGTAAGGAAGTGTCTTTGTTCCAGTCTGTTTCTACCGGTGGTTCTAAAGCAGCCAAGGAAACGGATTTAGCCATTGATGATCCGGCATTAAAGGGTGAAATCGGGGAATATCTGTATGACCAGCTTATGGATGAAATTGAGCTTTTGGATGGGGCAGCAGATGAACTGGATATGGAATTGGTGGAAAAGGGTAAATTATCACCGGTATTTTTTGGTTCTGCCTTAACTACCTTTGGTGTGGAAACATTTTTACGTCACTTCTTAGAAATGACTTCTTCCCCACTTGCCAGAAATTCCGATGAAGGCTTGATTGACCCATTGACCGAAGATTTTTCTGCCTTTGTATTTAAGATTCAGGCAAATATGAATAAGGCACATAGAGATAGAATTGCATTTATGAGAATCTGTTCCGGAAAGTTTGATGCTACCAAGGAAGTTTATCATGTGCAAGGAGGAAAGAAACTACGTCTTTCCCAGCCACAGCAGTTAATGGCTCAGGACCGTAAGGTGGTGGAAGAAGCCTATGCCGGGGATATCATCGGTGTGTTTGATCCGGGTATTTTTTCTATTGGTGATACCATTGTAGCACCGGGAAAGAAGTATCAGTACGAAGGTATTCCGACTTTCGCACCGGAACATTTCTGCCGTTTGGTTCAGCTTGATACTATGAAGAGAAAGCAGTTTGTAAAAGGTGTAACCCAGATTGCCCAGGAAGGTGCCATTCAGATTTTTCAGGAATACAGTGCCGGTATGTCTGAGATTATCGTAGGTGTGGTAGGTGTTCTACAGTTTGATGTATTAAAGTATCGTCTGGAAAATGAGTATGGCTGCGACATCCGTTTAGAGCCATTACCATATAATTACATCCGTTGGATTAAGGATGTTACCTTTGACCCGAACCAGTTAAAAGGTGGTATGGATGTGAAAAAGGTAAAAGACATGAAAGGAAATCCATTGTTATTATTCCAGAATGAGTGGAATATTAAGATGCTCTTAGACAGAAACGAAGGACTTGAGTTGATGGAATTTTCAAAGAATTGATAAGGGGTAAAAGAACAAAGATAACTTATGTTATTTCCTATAAAATATTGTTTTTACAGGTTTCAATGTAAGCAAGGGAAAATTTTAAAATGAAAAACAAGATACAAACTTCTGCATATATTATATTATGATACAAGGTAAAAGGTCATGATGATTGCATGAAAAACATGACTTTTGGTCCTTGCGTATCATTAACATTATAAAAAGATGCAGGAGGAAAACCATGAAACGAATTTATCTCGGCATTTGTGGCAAAACAGATAAAAATGACGGCTTCCTCATAGAAAAGGAGGCCGATTTTTGTTTTACAAAACATTTGGTGAAAGAACTAAAAAGGCTTGGATACGAAGTGAAAGTTGGAAGATATTGTCCCCCATATCACGATGCCCTAGAACGTTACATGGAATGCAAACGGTATCAGCCGGATGGGATTTTAGAGTTTCATAGTAGAGAAAGTACAGGTGTATTGGTATCTTATCATGGTATGGAAGCAAAAGAAATGGCAGAGAAGATAGAAAGAAATTTAAGAAAAAATGGGATAAAGGCTGAGATAAAAGAAAAAAAGAATCACTCCCTGTCCTATGATTGTCCGATGTATCTGGTGATAGAGGGAGAGTTTCATAAAGAGGAAGTATTAGAAGCGGTAATTAGGGAATTATAAAAAAGATGTGGATGATAAATGAAGTGCAGTGAAATGTAATATGGTTACTGTTCCCTTACGAACAGTAATAGAATATGCCCCTTCTAAATAGACAGGAAAGGGATACCTGTTTCGTTGGAAGGGGATACATAAAATCAGTCGTATATTGCAAAGGGAATTTATGATGTGACGGAATGGAACATTGCATTTTAAAAGGAAATCCGTTATACTAACCATAATTAATAGAGATATCTGGTCAGTGAATATATCTTATAAACAGGTGAAACGCAAACGTGGCAAGTGTTTGCAAGATATGTTATGAAGCAATGAAGGTGAATGAGAGTGTTTTTATTACTTTTTACTTGTGAATAGTAACGAGTTTTTTGAAAGGATGTGATAGATATGGTAAATATGGTGAATATGCAAAATAATGTAGGAATTGGAATACAGGATTTTTTAAAACTAAGAGAGCAGAATCATTTTTATGTTGATAAAACCCCATTTATTAAGGAATGGTGGGAGAGCGGAGATGACGTAACCTTAATTACCCGTCCAAGACGGTTTGGAAAAACTTTGAATATGTCTATGGTGGAGGAATTCTTTTCTGTGGATTATGCAGAAAGAGGAGATTTGTTCGAAGGGCTTTCTATCTGGGAAGAAGAAAAGTACCAGAAACTGCAGGGAACCTATCCTGTAATTAGTCTTTCTTTTGCAAAAATAAAAGAAAGCAACTATCAGATGACTCGTAAGAAGATATGCAGGCAATTGACAGAGTTATATGCAAAAAATGCCTTTTTACTGGAGAGTGATTTGCTTTATGAAACGGAACGTGAATATTTTAATCGTGTAAATGTAGATATGGATGATGCAGATGCTACCATCGCCCTGAATTGTTTATCTGATTATCTGTATCGTTATTACGGAAAAAAGGTGATTATTCTGCTTGATGAGTATGACACCCCGATGCAGGAAGCTTATGTGAATGGTTTTTGGGAGGACATGGTGGCATTCACAAGAAGTCTCTTTAATTCTACTTTTAAAACCAATCCTTACATGGCACGTGGTATTATGACGGGAATTACCAGGGTTTCGAAAGAGGGGGATTTTTCAGGTTTGAATAATCTAAAAGTGATAACTACCACATCAGATGAATACGCTACCTCCTTTGGTTTCACAGAGGAAGAAGTGTTTGCTTCACTAGATCAATGTGGATTAGGTGAAGAGAAAGAAAACGTCAAAGAATGGTATGATGGCTTCGTGTTTGGAGAACAGGAAGATATCTATAATCCATGGTCTATCATTAATTTTCTGGATACCGGTAAATATGCAACCTACTGGGTTAATACCAGTTCTAACAGTCTGGTTGGAAATCTGATTCGGGAAGGTGACAGAGAAATCAAACAGTCCATGGAACAGTTGTTAAAAGGGGAGCATCTGATTTGTCCGATTGATGAGCAGATTGTATATAATCAGTTAGATAATAACGAAGAGGCCATCTGGAGTCTGATGGTGGCAAGTGGATATCTTAAGATTTTGGATTACGAAGATATGGGAAAAGTAGAAAGACAGCCGAATTATGAATTAGCCATCACCAATAAGGAAATACGGATTATGTTTGATTCTATGATTAGTGGATGGTTTGGTGGTCAGAGGGGAAATTATAACCGCTTTATCACTGCAATGCTGATAGGTGATGTGGATGAAATGAATGAGTATATGAATGAGATATCCTGTGAAATTTTCAGCTATTTTGACACGGGAAAAAGAGTTTCGAAAAAAGCCCGGCCGGAGCGGTTCTATCATGGTTTTGTGTTAGGATTGATGGTGGATTTAAAAGGACGCTATCTGGTGACCTCCAACCGGGAAAGTGGCTTTGGAAGATATGACATTATGTTAGAGCCGGTAAAACCGGAGCAGGATGATGCCATCATCATTGAATTTAAGGTATTTAACCCTAGAAAAGAGAAGTCCTTGGAAGAAACCCTTGCCTCGGCTCTTGCCCAGATTGAGGAAAAACAATACGAGGCTAGTCTTATTGCCAGAGGAATTTCAAAAGACAGAATTCATAAATATGGCTTTGCCTTTGAAGGAAAGAATGTACTGATAGGGTAGAAATTTGAAATTACATGCAAGGTATGATAGGAATATTGTGTGTGGAATGAAAGGTTACGTAGATGAACCATTATTGGCTTTGTAATGTGTTTCGCAGTAATAAGAAAAAGGCAACGTTTATTCGTTGCCTTTTCTTTATTACTTTATTTATCTTTTAAATATTCATTTAATGCTGCAACCAATGCGTCACAGTCCATTCCATGAACCATAGCTGCTTCTTCTAAGGTTTCACCTTGAGCAGATGGGCAGCCTGGGCAGTGCATTCCGGCTTCCATAAGGATTGGAATGGTTCCTGCATCAATGGCAAGAATATCAGCGATAACCATGTCTTTTGAAACTTGAGCCATGAGAAAAACCTCCTTTTAAAAATCGTTAAAAAACATTATAGTCTCAAACTACCGGGAAGTCAATTTATTTATCATAGAAACATAGATTTTCTAAATTTTTAAATAAGGCTATCTATATTTTGGGTAAAATGGATTAGGCAGATTTTTTGCACTATTTGACAACAGGATTTTGAATTTAAATTTACCGTACCGCTTAACTCTAATATGGAAAATTCGAAAGGGAAATATACATTTTTCATAGTTATTATCAAGTCTTTGTATCAAAAAAAAAACAAGGAAAAGTGGGGAAATCGGTTGACGTGTATACAATATCCATATATAATAAAAGTACGATACCAAGGGGTGTTCTGTCGCAGAAAACTGTGATGAATACGTGGTTTATGTTACTGTTCATCTGCGGACGGTAACCGGTTTGCGGCAGTAAGCTGCCATGATGATACACATTAATTGTCATTTGACACAAACTTAAAGGAGGAATTTATTAAAATGAGAACAGAATGGAAAGATTTTGTAGGTGGTAAGTGGACAGAAGAAATCGATGTTAGAGATTTCATCCAGAAGAACTATACTCCATATGATGGAGATGAATCATTCTTATGCGGACCTACAGAAGCAACTAAGACTTTGTGGGATCAGGTTATGGATTTAACTAAGCAGGAAATCGCTGCAGGCGGTGTATTAGATATGGATACTAAGATTGTATCTACTATCACTTCACATGGACCTGGTTACTTAAACAAAGATCTTGAAAAAATCGTTGGTTTCCAGACAGATAAGCCATTTAAGAGATCTATGCAGCCTTATGGTGGTATCCGTATGGCAGAAAAGGCTTGTTCTGATAATGGATATAAGGTAGATCCTGAAATTTCCGAATTCTTCACTACACATAGAAAAACTCATAACGCTGGTGTATTCGATGTTTACACTCCAGAAATGAGAAAAGCTCGTACAAATCACATTATCACTGGTCTTCCAGATGCTTACGGACGTGGACGTATCATCGGTGACTACCGTCGTGTAGCATTAT
This sequence comes from Lachnospiraceae bacterium, assembly GCA_017416505.1. The sequence continues at coordinate 22,535 of JAFQCI010000139.1, read as the reverse complement.
ATGGTATTGACCGCTTAATCGAAGATAAGGAAAAACAAAAAGCTACTACATCTAAGACTATGACTGATGATGTAATCCGTCTTCGTGAAGAATTATCAGAACAAATCAGAGCATTAAAAGAAATGAAAGTTATGGCAGCTAGCTACGGATGTGATATTTCTAAGCCGGCAACTAACGTACAGGAAGCAATCCAGGCTACTTACTTTGGTTACTTATCAGCAGTTAAGGAACAAAATGGTGCAGCAATGTCACTTGGCCGTACTTCTACTTTCATGGATATCTACGCAGAAAGAGATTTAAAGAACGGAACATTCACTGAAGAACAAATTCAGGAATTCGTAGATCACTTCGTAATGAAGTTAAGACTTGTTAAGTTTGCCCGTACACCAGAATACAATGCATTATTCGCAGGAGACCCTACTTGGGTAACTGAATCCCTTGGTGGTGTTGGTATCGACGGACGTTCTATGGTAACAAAGATGTCCTTCCGTTATTTAAATACATTAGATAACTTAGGAACAGCTCCAGAACCAAACTTAACTGTACTTTGGTCTACAAGACTTCCAATCGCTTGGAAGAAATATTGTGCAAAGATGTCTATTAAGAGCTCATCTTTCCAATATGAAAATGATGATTTAATGAGAGTAACTCATGGTGATGACTACGCAATCGCTTGTTGTGTATCTTCTATGAGAGTTGGTAAGGAAATGCAGTTCTTCGGAGCTCGTGCAAACCTTGCAAAATGTTTATTATACGCTATCAATGGTGGTATCGACGAAGTTACAGGTGCGCAGGTAGGTCCTAAGTACAGACCAATCACTTCTGAATACTTAGATTATGATGAAGTAATGGAAAGATACGAAGACATGATGGCTTGGTTAGCAGAATTATATGTAAATACATTAAATGTTATTCACTATATGCATGACAAATACTGCTACGAAAGAGCACAAATGGCATTACATGATAAAGATGTTAAGAGATACTTCGCAACAGGTATCGCTGGTCTGTCTGTAATCGCTGACTCCTTATCAGCAATCAAATACGCAAAGGTTAAGGTTGTTAGAGGAGATGTAAAAGCAAAAGATAAAGCAACAGGCGAAGAAAAGGTAGTAGCTAAGAATGTTGCTATCGGATACGAAGTAGAGGGTGAATTCCCTAAATACGGTAACAATGATGACCGTGTAGATAGCATTGCAGTTGAAATTCTTGAAAAATTCATGAATATGGTTAGAAGCCACCACACTTACAGAAATGGTGTTCCAACTACATCTATCTTAACAATTACTTCAAACGTAACTTACGGTAAGGCAACTGGTTCTACTCCAGATGGACGTGTTAAGGGACAACCATTTGCTCCAGGTGCTAACCCAATGCATGGACGTGATAAGAACGGTGCTTTAGCATCCTTATCATCAGTAGCTAAGTTACCATTCAAGGATGCACAGGATGGTATTTCAAATACCTTTACTATTATCCCAGGTGCTCTTGGAAAAGAAGATAAAGTATTCGCTGGAGATTTAGATATTGACTTAAATAAGTAGGAATTGCGTTATTGTTCAAACAGTAACAAAATTGCAGCAGCAAGTCCTAAATATCGATAGGAAGGTTCAATATGGACGAACAAAAAATTGAAGATATTGTGGCAATGTTAGATTCCTTGTCAGAAAGCGGAAGCGGTCATATGAGCGTGGAAGTAAAGGAAGGGGCAGAAGACCTGGCGGTAGAACAGATGGGTTGTCTGGATTGCGCAAAGGGTAATCTGGCATGTGCAGTGCCTACCCTTCATGAAGGAATCGACGAAGAACAGGAAAACTAAAAGGAGGATTATAGAAAAATGGCAGTAGAAGTTAGTACACAACAAGTTGATAATTTAGTAGCAATGTTAGACGGATATGCAGTAAAAGGTGGACATCACTTAAATGTTAACGTATTAAATAGAGAAACATTACAAGATGCTCAGGCTCATCCTGAAAAATATCCACAGTTGACTATCCGTGTATCTGGATACGCAGTAAACTTCATCAAGTTAACAAAAGAGCAACAAGATGACGTTATTTCTCGTACTTTCCACGAAGGAATGTAAGAACTGTGTACGGTTTCTGTGTGAATCGTAACTAAGATCATAAATCTGAGTGACTTTCGTAAGTCATTAAAAGGATAATAAAGGAGTATCGCAAGGTAGCGAAATATTAGTTGCCTTGTGGTACTCTTTTTGTTGTTGTTCAAATGTGAGTAGCAAACATTCAGCAAACTCTTTTTTTGTTATTTCTCTTTGTTTTTTATTGACTTTAACAGATACTTGGACTTATAATGATAATATCTGTGAATATGCTTTCGCCCGGATTGGACGAAAGCATTTTACTCTAAGGGAGGTAACGGAAACAATGCATGAAAAAGTATCTACTAATTTGAATTTTGTAGAAAGAGAAAAGAAAATCGAAGATTTCTGGAAAGAGAACAATATTTTTAAAAAGAGTATTGATACCAAGGAAGGATGTCCAACTTACACATTTTATGATGGACCTCCTACTGCAAATGGAAAGCCACACATTGGACATGTTTTAACCCGTGTCATTAAAGATATGATTCCTAGATACCAGACCATGAAAGGTCATAAGATTATCCGTAAGGCAGGATGGGATACTCATGGACTTCCGGTAGAACTTGAAGTAGAAAAGTTATTAGGAATTGACGGAAAAGAACAGATTGAAGAATACGGACTTGCTCCATTTATTGGAAAATGTAAGGAAAGTGTTTGGAAATACAAAGGCATGTGGGAAGAATTCTCAGGAAAAGTTGGTTTCTGGGCAGATATGGATGACCCATATGTAACCTATGATAATAATTTTATTGAATCGGAATGGTGGGCTCTTAAGAAAATCTGGGAAAAGGGCTTATTATATAAAGGATATAAGATTGTACCATATTGTCCAAGATGTGGTACTCCATTATCCAGCCACGAAGTAGCACAAGGATATAAGGATGTAAAAGAACGTTCTGCCATTGCAAAGTTTAAGGTAAAGGGTGAAGATGCTTATATTTTAGCATGGACCACCACACCATGGACTTTGCCATCCAATGTTGCTCTTTGTGTAAATCCAAATGAAACTTATGTAAAAGTGGATAATGAAGGTACTGTTTATTATATGGCTGAGGCTTTGGTGGACACAGTACTTACCGGAGAAGTAAAGGTATTAGAAACTTATGTCGGTAAAGATTTAGAATATAAAGAATATGAGCCTTTATTTAATTATGCGAAGGTAGATAAGAAGGCTTACTATGTAACTTGTGATAACTACGTTACTTTAACTGACGGTACCGGTGTGGTTCATATCGCTCCTGCGTTCGGTGAAGACGATGCCAATGTTGGACGTAACTATGACCTTCCTTTCGTACAGTTAGTAGATGAAAAGGGTGAATTTACTCCGGAAGTAACGGAACTTGCCGGTGTATTTTGTAAGAAGGGTGACAATGCAATCCTTCAAATGTTAGAAGATAAGGGATTATTATTCTCAGCTCCAAACTTTGAACATAGTTATCCTCATTGCTGGAGATGTGATACACCACTTATTTACTATGCTCGTGATACCTGGTTCATTAAGATGACAGCAGTTCGCGAGGATTTGATTAAGAATAATAATAAAGTAAACTGGATTCCGGAAAGTATCGGTAAGGGACGTTTTGGCGACTGGTTGGAAAATGTACAGGACTGGGGTATCAGCCGTAACCGTTATTGGGGAACTCCACTGAATATCTGGGAATGTAGCTGTGGTAAAAGACATGCTATCGGTTCTATTGAAGAATTAAAGTCAATGTCTAAGAATTGTCCGGATAATATTGAGTTACACCGTCCGTTTATCGATGAAGTAACCATTGCCTGTCCGGATTGTGGCAAGGAAATGACTCGTGTCAGCGAAGTAATCGATTGCTGGTTCGATTCTGGTGCCATGCCTTTTGCTCAATGGCATTATCCATTTGAAAATAAGGAAATTTTCGAAGATAATTTCCCAGCAGACTTTATTTCAGAAGCAGTAGACCAGACTCGTGGATGGTTCTATTCATTGATGGCGATTTCTACTTTGATTTTTGATGAAGCACCATATAAGAACGTTATTGTTTTAGGTCATGTCCAGGATGAAAATGGACAGAAGATGTCAAAATCAAAGGGCAATGCAGTAGACCCTATGGAAGCATTGAATACTTACGGTGCAGATGCCATTCGTTGGTATTTCTATTCCAATTCTGCTCCATGGCTTCCAAACCGTTTCCATGCAGGTGCAGTAGTGGAAGGTCAGAGAAAGTTTATGGGAACTTTATGGAATACCTATGCTTTCTATGTTTTATATGCAAATATTGATGGCTTTGATGCTACCAAATATACTTTGGAATATGATAAATTATCGGTTATGGATAAGTGGCTTTTGTCTAAGTGCAACAGCCTGATTCAAACCGTAGACCAATGCCTGGGTGAATATAAGATTCCGGAAACTTCAAGAGCATTGGCTGAATTTGTGGATGATTTAAGTAACTGGTATGTAAGACGTGGCAGAGAACGTTACTGGGCAAAGGGAATGGAACAGGATAAGATTAATGCTTACCTGACTTTATATGAAGCATTGGTAACTGTTTGTAAGTTGGCGGCTCCAATGATTCCTTTTATGACAGAAGATATTTACCAGAACCTTGTAGTTAATTTGGATGCTTCTGCACCGGAAAGTATTCATTTATGTGACTTCCCAGTGGCAAAAGAAGAGTGGATTAACAAGCAGTTAGAAAATGATATGGATGAATTGCTTAAGGTAGTTGTTCTTGGACGTGCAGCAAGAAATGCAGCAAATATCAAGAATAGACAACCAATTGGTTCTATGTATATTCATGCAGAAAAAGAATTAGATCAGTTCTTCTTGCAGATTATCGAGGAAGAATTAAATGTGAAGAAGGTAGAATTTACCGAAGATGTTTCGAACTTTGCTTCTTACAGCTTTAAACCACAGTTAAAGACAGTTGGTCCAAAGTATGGAAAGCAGTTAAATAAAATCCGCGAAGTTTTAAGCACCATTGACAGTGCAAAGGCGATGAAAGATTTAAATGAAAATGGTATGATTGTCTTTGATGCAGATGGAGTGAATGTAGAACTTACGAAGGATGATTTATTAATTGAAACAGCACAGTCCGGACGTTATGTTACTAAGCAGGAAGGCGATGTAACAGTGGTACTTGATATCGAACTTACAGAAGAACTGATTGAAGAAGGTTTCGTTCGTGAAATTATTTCTAAGGTTCAGACCATGAGAAAAGATACAGATTTTGTGGTAACAGATAAGATAAAAATCTTCGTTTCCGGAAATGATAAGATTGTGGAACTGATGAAGAAGAGAGAAGAAGAAATTAAGAATGATGTTCTGGCAGTTGCAGTAGAATACAATGCAACGACTGAAATTTCAAAAGAATGGAACATCAATGGTGAAAAGGTAACATTAGGTGTGGTTCTTGCATAGAATCACCCTATGACATCAAGGAACTGAGGAAAGTTTTTGTTACTGTTCCTGTGTAAACAGTGACAAGTTGTGGTTCAGTGTGTGAAGAAGTTTCATCGAACTCTTGCATTCAGGATGATTTTGTATTAAAATAGATAAGATGTCCCATTGATGTGGATTCATACAGTGGGAAAAGAATGGAGGACGAAGAAATGGATGGATGTATATTTTGTAGTATTGTAAAAGGTACTATCCCATCTGCAACTATTTATGAGAACTCTGAATTCAAAGTTATTTTTGATATTGCTCCGGTGAGCAAGGGCCATGCTTTGATTCTTACAAAGGAGCATTATAACAATATATTTGATATGGATGCGGATACCGCATCGAAATTATTCTCATTGGCTACGGAAGTTGCTAGGGCAATGAAAAACGAATTAAAGTGTGATGGGTTGAATGTGGTACAGAATAATGGTGAAGCTGCAGGACAAACAGTAAATCATTTTCATTTGCATTTGATTCCACGTTATGCCGGCGACGATGTAGGAATTAATTTTAAGAGTGGTGCTACAGCAGACTCGGAAGAATTGCAGGAATTAGCGAAAAAAATAAGAAAACGTATCTAAGAGAAACCCCAGAGAGCCAAAACTCTCTGGGGTTTCTTGTTCTAAGCGCAAATCACACCCAGGCTGGTTATCGGTTGCGCTTCATTTTCTAACTATTTGCAAATTGGTTCGCCAGAATACATAAGAGGGAGGTGATGTTTATGACAGCATATGAAACGATTATGGTTTTCTTAGGAATATTGTCTTTATTGACATCCTTTGGTGGCTTGCTCATAGCATTGCTTACCTTTCTCGAAAAGAGAAATAAGCGAAAATAAAAATGCCTCTCCTGTCTGCAAACAGGGGAGGCGCCTCTTAATAAGAGGTAATTAACACCGCTGGGAGCATCCACTTTGGAGTGAGTGCTTTCCACTTCTATAAGTATAATAGCATTATGTTGAATATATTGCAAGTATATTTTAATATAATCTTATTACGAATTTCAAGGCTCTGAATATAATTTCAGAGTTTTTTTAATTTCTTGCAACAATTTAGAAAAAATCATACACTATATTTATGAAATGCATTGAAAGGTGTCAGCGTAAAGAAGATGCCAATGAAATTATTAGGTAATTGCAAAACCAAAATATTTTGTATCACTTTCATATAAAAAATTTTAGTTTCGTAATTGCCCAAATAAAATTATTGCAATAAGGAGAAAGAAATGGGAGAAGAGAAGATGCTGGTTCGAAAAGCCAAAAAAGGTGACGTCGAGGCTTTTGGACAGCTATACGAAGAAGTTTATAAGGATTTATATCATTTTGCATTGTATCTTTTAAATCATACCCAGGATGCGGAGGATATCGTGGCGGAAACCGTACTGGATGCCTATCGTTCCATAGGGGGATTAAAGAAAGAGGAATCTTTTCGGGCATGGATATTTAAGATATTGTCCAACAAATGCCGTATGAAACGAAAGGAATACCTGAATAAAGAAATGGAACTGGACCCGGAAATGGAAGGTGCTTCAAAGGATTTTGAAGAAACAGGGGATTTGCAGATTGCCATGTCCTGTCTGGACGAGGAGGAGCGACTGATTATTAATCTCATTGTCATTGCAGGTTATAAAAGTGGAGAAGTGGCAAGTATGTTACATATGAATGCCAATACCGTACGAAGTAAGCAGAGCAGGGCTTATGAGAAATTACGAAAGCGGTTGGTATAAAATGAGATAGAAAGTGAGTGATAGATATGAAAAATATGACGGAAAAAGAGTTGGAAGAATTTTTAAAGCAACAGGCGGATGAAATTCCGGTTCCGGATTCTTTAAGCCCGGAAAATATGGTAAAAAGAATCAAAAAAGAAAATGAAGGAATAAATGAAGGGGTATCTGGAAAAAACGAAGAAAAGAACAAAACAGAGGGAGAATTCAATAAGAAAACAGGGAAATTCCGTAAATGGATGTATCGTGTTTCTGCCAGTGCAGCGGTCTTTCTTTGTGGTGGAATCATTGCTTATGGCGGAATTTATGGTTATGGAAAATGGAAGGAAGAGCAGTCCGGAAAGGGACAGACAGAGAGAGAATCCCTTTGCATAGAGGTGCTGGAAGAGGCAAACCAGGTTTCAGCAGAACTTGAGGCTCGACGAGAGTGGTATGAGTGGGCGAAGGAGTATGGCGTTGACCCGGATAGAGTGTACCGTTATAATGGATGGATTGATGAAGATGTTGTATACTCTGCTGAAATGGCTATGCCGGAATCTGCAACAAATGATGTTTCAGAGTCTGCAAAGGAAGAAAGTGCAATAAAGGATGATTATTCTACTACCAATGTGCAGGTAGAAGGAATCGATGAGGCAGATGTTATCAAAACAGATGGGGAGTATCTTTATATCTTAGATGATGATGAAATTTATATTGTAGATACAAAAGAAGAATTAAAAGTAGTGGGAAGCATTTCTGTAGAAAAAGAGGAAGATTATTTCTGTGATGAAATGTATGTAAGGGAAGAACAGTTGATTATTATTGAAACGAAGGGAGGATATTATGGTGAATGTATCATGTTTGATGAAGATGGATGCAAAGTAGAGGAAGACCAGAAGGAACGTACCAAGGTATTGACTTATAATATCGAAAACAAAGAAAAACCGGTGTTGGAAAAAGAAGTGGTACAGGATGGTTATTATTTGAATTCCAGAGTGAAGGATGATTATTTGTATCTTTTTACAGAATATACAACCTATCGTCCAGAGAATATTCAGGATTACGATGCTTATGTTCCAAGAATTTGTGGGGAGGAATTAAATTATACAGATGTTTGTATTTTGCCAGAGGGAAAGTCTACAGATTCTTTGATTGTCAGTGCAGTAGATTTAAAGAAGAAAGAAGTTACAGATAAAATAATGCTGACTTCCGGTTCCAATGTGTTTTATGTAAGTGATGAAAATATTTATTGTGTGGTAACTACTTATAATAATTACAAAGACTATAGTCAGATTGTAAAAATCGCATATCATGAGGATGAATTAGAGTATATCGGAAAAACGGAAGTGGAAGGATATATTTCAGACCAATATTATATGGATGAAAAGGATGGATATTTACGTTTGGTAGCCTATATTTGTTATTATGAATATTATTATGATGATGAGGCTGAATGGGAAGATGTAGAAGAAACAGCAGGAGAGGTTGAAATAAGCAGATTATATGTTTTAGATGAAAACTTAAATGAGGTAGGACGCATTGATGATGTAGCACCGGGAGAAAGCTTATATAGCTGCAGGTTCATGGGGGATATGGCGTATTTCGTAACCTTTAGACAGGTGGACCCATTGTTTGCAGCGGATTTATCTGACCCATACCATCCGGTATTAGCAGGACAATTAAAGCTTCCTGGATTTTCGGAATACTTACAAGCTTATGGGGATGGCTTATTGCTTGGTATCGGATACGATGCGGATGAAGAAACAGGTCGAAGAAAAGGTGTAAAATTAACGATGTTTGACATCAATGACCCTGCTAATATCACAGAAATTACCAGCACATACCTTCCGGAATGCAGTGATGTGATAAGTGATGCAAAGGCTATTTTAGCCAATGCCAATAAAAATGTCATAGGTATTACCACATACCGGTATGATGGAGATATGTACTATTATTGTCTTTCTTATGAGAATGGGGAATTTAAAACAAATATGCAAGAGCAGATTTCACACTATCAGACCAGAGGAATTTATATTGGTGACACACTGTATGTCGTAAACAATATGGAAGTAAAAGCAATTTCTTTAAAGGATTATTCCTTGAAAGAAACATTGGAATTAGAGTGACTGTTTGATTTTTCTTATTAATATTGTATGTCCTAATGTTTTTAAAGAATTTGAATATGGTATACAGCGAAAAGATAAGTAAGAGATTTGCAGATAGGGATGTGGTATTTGAGCCACATCCTTATTTTGTGGAAAAATTAATTTTTTATTTAGCTTGCAATAACCTTCAAGAAATTATACACTATATTCAAGAAAAAGAGATTACTGGAGTGAAAAAGAGGTTGTCTATGATTTTATATAAGGGGAAAATTTGAAAGCATCTGTAATAACGGGTGTGTCAACTTCGAAAGTGAGGATGTCTATGAAAAAAACAGAGAAAAAAGTGGAGAAGAAGAGAAAGAAACCGGGAAAACCGGTGTATCGTGTTTTAACCGGTGTGGCAGTTTTTCTATGTGTTGTATTGATGGTCTGTGGTTTTGGAAAATGGAAACAAGGTGAATCCGGGAAGAAATTAACGAAAAGTGAGTCCCTTTGTAAAGAGGTATTGAAACAGGCGAATCAGATTACGGCCCGGTTTCAGTCGCAGAAAGATTGGTATAGGTGGGCGAAAGAATATGGAGAAGTAATTCCGAATCAGTATTGTGTTGAGACGTGGCGTGAGAGAGGTACTATGTATCAAATCTGTCCGCCGAAAGAAAATAGTATGGATTCCCGGGTGGCTCGGCAGACTGAGGTGAAAACTTCAGATGGAAGTACTTATTATGCCACTAATGTGCAGATAGCAGGGGTTGATGAGGCAGATGACATAAAAACGGATGGAGAGTACCTTTATATCTTATCTTATGATGAAATTAATATTGTAGATACAAGGAAAGAATTAAAAGAAGTAAGCAGTATTCCATTGGAAAAAGAAGAAGGTTGTTATTATAAAGGCATGTATGTAAGAGGTGAGCAATTAATTATCATAGAAAGTATGGACACGGATCATTATGATTGTTATATATACTGGGAATGCAGGGCAGAAAGGATTGAACCAAAGATTAAAGTATCTATATATGATATTATGGATAAAGAGAATCCTGTGTTAGAAAAGGAAATGGTACAAGATGGTTATTATCTGGATTCCAGAATGAAAGGTGACTATTTGTATCTTTTTGCAGAATATAATACCTATTGTCCGAAAAGTATTATGGATTATGATGCCTATGTTCCGGTTGTTTTTGGAAAGGAAATGAAATGTGAAGAAATATGTGTGATGCTTGATGGAGGGGATTCAGAGTCTTTGCTTATCAGTGCAGTAGATGTAAAGGAGAAGAAAGTAGTTGATAAGATGATGATTACCTCCGGTTCGGATTTATTTTACGTTAGTGAAGGAAATATTTATTCTTTGGTGTCAGATTCGATAAAATATGAGGATGTTGTAAAAATTTCATACCAGGAAGGGAATCTGGAGTATGTTGGAAAAACGAAAGTAAAAGGAACCGTTTACGATGAGTATTTTATGGAGGAAAAAGATGGATTCTTACGATTGATGACACAGGTTTATCCGGAGTATTATGCGGATGCAGACAAGGATAAAACTACAGGAAGCAGTACTTCGAAACGGGAAAAAATAGGTTGCTTATACGTTTTTGATGAGAATATGAAAGAAGTGGGACGTATCGATAATTTGGCATCGGATGAAGCCGTGTATAACTGTATCTTTGTAGGAGATATGATTTATATTAATACATACAGGGATGAGGAACGGGTGGTTGTAGCTGATTTAACGGATCCATATCATCCGGTATTGGCAGGGACCATGAAGAAAGCTATCACTACGAAGTATTTACAGTATTATGGTTCTGATAAGTTGCTTGGCATTGAATATGAATACGATGAAGAGAGAGAGTACCCAAATACAGGATTAAAGTTGACCATGTATGATATCAGTAATCCAATGGAACTAAAGGAAATTACCAGTGTGTGCATCTGGGAAGGCGGTACTTTTGACAAAGACGCAAAGGAGTTACTGGCCGGTGCTGATAAGAATGTTATAGGAATTACCACCCATGAAGGTGTAGACACATACTTTCATTGGCTTTCTTTTGAAAATGGAGAATTTATGGTAAATATGAAAGAGGAAGATTTAAGATATAGTACAAGAGGGGTGTATATTGATGATGTATTGTATGTGGTGAATGGGAAAGAAGTAAAAGCATTTTCGACGGAGGATGGTTCCTTGGTGGAGAGGCTGGAGCTTTATTGAAATCTTAATCCATCCTATTATATAGCAGGTAATCAATGTGGTTACCTGCTATTTTTTTTAATTTCTTGCAACAATTTAGAAAAAATCATACACTATATTTATGAAATGCATTGAAAGGTGTCAGTGATATTTTGTTTATTTTGTATCACTTTCACATAAAATATTTTAGTTTCGCAATTTTATAAGGATTTATATCATTTTGCATTGTATCTTTTAAATCGTACCCAGGATGCGGAGGATATCGTGGCGGAAACCGTATTGGATGCCTATCAACGAGAGGAAGTGGAGAGAGATGTATGATAAAAGAATAAGTAAATTTTGTAAGAAGGTTAGTGTTATAGCGATTTTATGTGGTGTAGTGGTAATAATTGGTGGCATTTATGGATATCGAAAATGGAATGAAAAGGATTCTGAGAAAGTAGAGGAAATTAGGCCTTTACATACAGTAGAGGTAAGTGAAGAGAAAATCATGAAAGAAGAGGTAAGTGAAGAAGAGCAGATAGAGGCGGGAAGTATGACGTATGAAAAATGGTCTTAAGACCATTGGAAGTATCATGCTAAACGAGGATAACGATAAGGATGAAAACAACTCATATTATGTAGAAATGTGTATAAAGGATCAGCAATTAATTTTGTTTGAACAAGTTGGTTGGAAATATTATTATGATTTATCTTATACGGATGAATATGACGAAGAAAAGTCAAAGGCTACTACGAATGTCATTATTTATAACATTGAAGATAAAGAAAATCCCGTATTTGAGAAAAAAATAGAACAGTCAGGCTGTTATAAGAGTGCTAAAGTAAAGGATGATTATCTTTATTTCTTTACAGATTACACTACTTACCGTTCTAATGTACCAAAGGTAGAAGGAGAAGAATTTAATGATGCAGAGGAACGTGTTATATTAAAAGAGGATTTTTCCGCATCTTTGATTGCCAGTATAATCGATTTAAAGGAGAAAAAGGTAACAGATAAGATCATGATTGATTCTGGAGCTGGATTGCTTTATATTAATGAAAATCGTATTTATTCCATATTATCCATAGCTATAGATGGAGAAGAGCTTAGAGGAATCGTGGAGCTTGAATATCTTGAGAATAAAATAGATTACATTGGATTTACAAAAATAGACGAATACCTAAATGAGCAGACAGATATGGATGAAAGGATAGGAGCGTGTAGATTTTTGCGTTCATATGGAGATGGAATGTTGCTTGGTATTGGATATGATCTAGATGAAGAAAGTGGGGATAGAAAAAGTGTAAGATTAACTATGTTTGATATTAAGGATCCAACTAAGGTAAAAGAAATTGCCAGTATAGAACTTTCTGATTGTTACTATTTTGCAGAGGAAGAAAATGCGGTTTTTGTTAGTGAAGATAAGAATCTGATAGAAACATTAGAGTTTTCAATAGAGTACTAAAAGAATGTTAGAATGTAAAAATAAATAGCATTTTATTCAGAGATTAGCAGGTAGTCGTATCGATTACCTGCTAAGTTATATTGTGTCATACCTTATGAATAAAGGATTTTAAAATATGGGACATAATTAATAAGATAAATGACTGGAAAGTAAACAAAAAATTTGTTAGGATATATAGGGTGTGGCTGGGATTATTGAGATGAATGAACTACATAAGAACGCAGTCATATCGAAAGAAGAAAGGTGAGGAGAATTAAAAAATGCAGAACATGGAGAGAATTACAGAAGCAGAAATTCAAAAGAGCAAAGACATATTAATTAAAATGAGGGATTACTATTATAAAAAGATGGTAGGACAGGTGCATCTTGGAACTGCCTTGTTTGCCACCATTATGTGTAACGGACACATTTTACTTGAGTCTGTACCGGGACTTGCCAAAACAACCGCAGCCAAGACCATAACAGAGGCGGTAAATGGAAGTTTTTCAAGAATTCAATGCACACCAGACTTACTTCCTAGTGATATCATTGGTACACAGGTACTAAATTATTCTACCAATTCCTTTGAAACAAAATTAGGACCGGTATATGCAAATTTCGTATTATTAGATGAAATCAACCGTTCCAGTGCCAAGACCCAAAGTGCCATGCTTGAAGTAATGCAGGAGCATCAGGTTACCATTGGGGGCAGTATGTATAAGATGCCGGATATTTTTACCGTGATAGCAACACAAAATCCCATCGAACAGGAAGGAACCTATTTGTTAGCAGAAGCACAGTTAGATAGATTCTTATTAAAAGAAAAACTGATGTATCCAAATATAAATGAGGAATTTGAAATTTTAAACCGAATCGAGCAGGATGCTTTTACCCCACAGAAATCGGTGGTGGAACTTTCGGATGTGGTGTATCTGCAACAGTTTGTGAAAAGGGTGTATATGGATGATTCCATTAAAAGATATATCATTGCCATTATCAATGCCACCAGATATCCGGAGAGATTTATTTCTCCTGAATTAGCAGAGTATGTTACCATGGGAGCAAGTACAAGAGGTGCCATTGCCCTTATGGAAGTATCCAAGGCAATGGCGGTTATGTGTTGCAGAAATTATGTGATACCGGACGATGTAAAGGCATTGATACATAGTGTTTTAAGACACCGTATTACACTAAATTATGCGGCAGTAGCAGATAATATCAGCGAAGAAACCATTATCAATGCAATTTTAGGAGCGGTTCAAACACCATGAAGATGAGTTATGTAACAAAGATAAGAACAAAAGTAAGCATTTCCAGCAATAAAAAAAGCAGTAATCTTTTTGATGGTTCCTATAAATCCATCTATCAGGGAAATGGTCTGGATTTTGAAAATCTGAGAGAATATAATCCCGGTGATAACATCAGGGACATTGACTGGAAAGCGACCTCGAGAAGCGGAAAGGTTCTGGTAAAAAGATACATTGCAGAAAAAAAGCATAATATTATGATTGTATTTGATACCGGAAAGAGTATGTCTGCCCACACAGACTGTAAACAGGTCAAAAAAGACCTTGCCCTTTGTGCAGGAGGTGTCATCGGATATCTGGCGGCACAAAACGGGGACAATGTAGGTGCCATCTATAACAGAAATGGTAAGATTCAGTTTTATCCTTTCCGGACAGGGCTTTACAATATCGAAAGGATATTGACGGAATACGATAGAGAAGAGTTTACCCACTATGAAACCGACATTGAGAAAACGCTGGAATATATCGTAAGGAACATAAAACGAAAGATGATTTTGTTTGTGGTAACGGACCCTATGGGGATTGCAAACATCAATCAAAACACGCTAAAAAAACTGGTTCATCAGCACAATGTACTTTTCATTAGTATAAAGGATGCAAAGGTCACAGATGGAAAGGCTTTCGATGTTGATACTAATTCCTACATACCGGAATTTATTTCCGGAAATAAGAAATTACTTCGTATGGAACGGGATATCAGGAAAAAGTTATATGAAGACAATGAGAAAAAACTTCTGCAAAACAGAATTATCAGTACCTGTATTGAAAAGGAAGAGGAAATTGTAGATAAAATTATTGAATTGCTGGAGGGACACAAGTATGCGAATGGGCGTTGAGTTGCAGGATATGTATTCTTATTCTTTTATTATGATGATTGTTGCAGCAGTACTTGTGGTAGTGCCTATCATAGTTATGCTTGGTATCATAATTAAAAGAAAGAAAAAAAGAAAGGTAAAACCAATCAAAGAAATGACGGTTGAAACCCGTGAAAATATAAAACAGAAATACTTCGGACAGCTGAATCGTCTGGAGAAACATTGTCGTGACAATAAATTATCCAATCGAAAGGCGTATCAGGAACTTAGTAAAATAACAAGACATTTTGTGTATGAAGCCACAGGCATAAAAGTTCACAATTATACCTTGCAGGAAATTAAGGGAACGAATTTATCCGGACTTTATTCTATTATTAGCGAGTGTTATACCCCTGAGTTTTCTGTTGATAAAAATGGTGATATTTATGGTTCGATTACAAAAGCAAGGAAGGTAATAGAAGAATGGAATTAATATATCCTTGGATTGCCTATATTGGAGCTATCGTTTTCGTGGTACTATTCCTTTTCAGACGAGGCAAAAAATCAGCTTACAAAGAGGGTAAGAAGGTTGCCAATATAGATTATGTTGAAGAAACGAAACTTTATAAGAAATTAAGCAGACAATATAAAATATACTCCAGCATGGCACTGATAAGCCTTTTACTTGCCATTGGCTGTGGCTTTCTTCTTTTATCAAGACCAGCCAGGGTAGAGCAGGTCAATACAGAACTTCGGAACCGGGATATTTTCTTATGTATGGACATTTCAAGTTCCGTAGATGAACTGAATGTGGAGATGTGTGCGGAACTAAAGGAAGTGGTTCGAAAACTAGATGGAGAACGGTTTGGAATTACGATATTTAATGCGAAGTCTGTGTTGTTAGTTCCTCTTACCAATGATTATGAATATGTACTAGAAACATTGGATAAGCTGGAGGAATCTTTTAAAGAAAGCATTAAAATGAGTGAAGATGATTTTGACTTTTTCTCAGATGATATTGACTACGATTTGTATAATTACAAATACGAAGGGACTTTAAGTGAAGAGGGAAGTTCCTTGATTGGGGACGGACTGGCTTCCTGTTTGTATAATTTTCCGGATTTGACGGAAAATTCAGAGCGTTCCAGACTGATCATTTTTACGACGGACAATGAATTAAATGGAACCCCTTATGTTACCTTGGAAGAAGCTACAAGACTCTGTAAGAAAAATGAGGTAAAAGTATTTGCCATTGCTCCGGATAATGTTGTGGAGGAAGATATCTTTAAGAGCAGTATTGAAAGTACAGGAGGACACTATTATAAAAGTACCTCCAAGAAAGTATTTGATAATTTAATTAAAGATATTGAGGAAACAAAAACCTCTGCCATGAACAAAGTAGAAACCTTGATTTACGACCAGCCACAGATTGTGTTTGTATGTATGGTAGTTTTTATTGGAATCTATTTTGTATTAAGCCGAAGGATAAAATCTTAAAGAAATTCAAAAAGGAAGGAAATAAGAGGTGTAACTATGATAATAAATCCAATTATCCCAGTCTGGATTATGGGAATCATATGTATACTGTTATTGTTTTTTAAGCGGAAAGGAATCTTTCATTACATAAGGCAGATTTTGATTGTAGTTTTGTTGTTTGTAATCAATTTAAGAATCATGGTGCCGGGAAAAGATGTGACAAATCTGTCCAATAACGTGGATATCTTATTTGTGGTAGATAATACCATAAGTATGCTGGCGGAAGATTACAATGGGAATGACAGGAGAATCGATGCGGTAAAAGAGGATTGTAAGTATATTATGGAGCAGTTTCCGGGAGCCTCTTTTTCTGTAGTTACCTTCGGTAATTCCGTAGAAAGAACGGTGCCGTATACGGTGGATTATAATATGGCATTGCAGGCTATTGAGGTTCTGAACGGCCAGATGGAATATTATGCCAGTGGAACCTCCTTGAATGATGTCATGTCAGAATTAAATAATATCTTAAAAAACGAAAGAGACACATATAAAATCATTTTTTTCATCAGTGATGGGGAAGTCATTAACAGTGAAGAACTGAAATCTTACAGTGAACTGGAACAATATGTGGATGCAGGGGCTGTTTTAGGCTATGGAACGAAAAAGGGTGGAGCCATGCGGCCTTTAAAATACACCGGGGATGAGGAAAAGCCGGAATATTTATATTACTATGATGAGGATTACAATGAAGTAAAGGCAATTTCCAAGATTGATGAGGGGAATTTAAAACAGATTGCTTCTGATTTTGGCATTGATTATGTTCATATGACAAAACAGTCGGAAATACATGATGAAATCAAGAAATTACAGTCATTGATTGGAAAACAGGCAGATTACGATGAGGCGGGAAACAAAAAAGGGTATGTGGAAACCTATTACTTTTTTGCGATTCCATTGTTACTTTTGTTGATTTTTGATTATATCTATTATAAAAGAAAACTGTAAGGGAGGGAAGGGAAATGAAAAAAAGAATCATTGCAGGCATATCGGTTCTTATGCTTCTTGCCGGTTCCCTGCTTGCGTTTCATTACATATATAATGAGTATATTATTTATCAATACAAAGAGGAGGATTATTCCAATGATGTTACTCCTTTGCTGTTTTGCAATTGGATTCAGCCCTATGTAGCGCATTATAATATGGGAAATATTTATTATCAAAATGAAAAATATGAGGATGCCATCAAGGAATATGAGGAAGCGCTTTTGTCCAATCCTGGAAAAGGAAAGGAATGTTCCATCCATATTAATCTGGCTCTTGCTATGATAAAAAACCTAGGGGAAGATTATGATAGTGAGGAAAATAGAAAGGCTTCCATTGAAACTTTAAAGGAAGCGAGAAATGTGTTGTTAGAGGATGGCTGTGCTACGGAACATGGGGACGGGCATAGCGAAACGGCTGAAAAATTAAAAAAAGAAATAGAAGATATGATTGAGGAATTAGAAGAAGAGGAACCTTCTGAGCCGGAGGATGATAACCAATCCAAGGAAACTCCAGATGAGAAAAAAGAAGATGACTCTTACGAGCAGGATATAAAAGAGAAATTGCAGCAGCAACAGGAAGAGGCATACAAAGAAAGAGAAGAGGCAATGGAAAGTTACAAGGAATATGACTACGAATTTAATTTTGATGCGGATGGACGTGTCTGGTAAGGAATCTCTGTTAAAATGTTCCATATCTACAAGAAAAATTTGGTACATTTGCATAAAAAGAAAATCAAAAAAAGGTTGATAAAAGGTTACGGATTTATTATAATGAAAAGTAATAATGTTTTTAGAATTGCGGAAGCGCAAAGTGCTTAGCAATTCGTAAGTATCATGGGGCAAAATACCTTTTATTTTGTGGGTGTAGAACGAATTTAATGACAAGGAGAAGGAGTAGTATGTCAGATTTAAAGACTAAAATTTCTAATTTTTTCAGTCGGATGTTTAAGAAGATAAAAAAAGAGCAGGAAACTTTTGTTGGGGGACAGGTGAGTGCTCAAACCAGACAGGACCTTATGAAACCGATTTATCCGGTAGATGTTTATTCAGATGACCCGTGGGCAGAACCGATTTCCACTCAAGACATAAAAGAAGTAAAGTCTAACGAAGAGATTAAGCAGGAAATTCGAAGAGAATATATGTATACGGAAGAACCACAGAAGTTTTATGAAATGCCGAAAGAGCAGCTGGATACGGATTTAGTACAAAACAGTGTAAAACAACAGGTGGAAGCACGTATTATAGAAAATGTAAAGACTTTGATGGAAGAAAACCATGAAATCGAATATGCCAAGGATTATAAGCCAAGCAAGCAGGAAGAACGGTTTGAAGCCAAGGAAGAAGAAGTCATCGGTCAGTTGACTATTGAAGAAACAGAAAAGGAAAAACGTAAGATTATCGTACCAAGTGGTGCTCAGTTTGTAGATATTATCAGCGGAACGGAGCCTATTGAGTTATATGCAAGACAGGTAAAGTTTATTCATGAAGAATCAGAATTTTATGTTACCAATCCGAATTTGATTTTATTATATAAAATCAGACAGATGATAGGTCAGAAGAAATATACGATTTGGAATGTCTTTGATGAAAAATTAGGAACCATTGATATGAGTCTTGAGGGAAGCGATGATTACATTGTAACTTTGGAAGGCAAAGAAGAATTCCATGTGCAAAAGAAGAATGTTGCTACCCAGTACCTTTATGAGCAGGGATTACATAAACAATTTCTTATGGAAATCAAAGGTCTTATGGAAGACAGTAATATTGATGACAGAATCTTTTTATTAAATGAAGTAAGAGAAAAAGATTTGCTGGCAGAAGTAACCAACAGAAAACTGGAAGAATTGGATAACACCAAGGAAGTATTCCATGTGTCCGTAAAACAGGGGGCAGACAAGGTTATGGTACTTGCTATTGGGTTTATTGAATACATTCATTTTGGTGAATAGGAGGAACAGAGTATGAAGGATTATGAAAATATAGTATGGAAAGACAGAAAGAGAACACTATTCGGTCTTCCACTATCTTTTACAAGATATATTTTACTTGAGGATAAATTTATTATCCGTACTGGAGTGATTGGGATTCATGAAGAAGAGGTAGAATTATACCGTGTTACAGATAAGAAATTAAACATTGGACTTTGGGGAAGAATTTTTAACTACGGAACTTTGACCTTCCATGCCAATGATACCTACCAGCCGGAAGTGGATATTAAGAATATACACCAGGTAAGAGCATTTATGGCGAAGTTCGAAGAACTGGTAAATACAGCGAAAGACCGTTACCGTGTACGAGGCAGAGATATGATTGGTAACATGGATGGTGATGCAGATTGCGATTGTGATGTTCATGATGTATAAGGAAGTGAATGATTACTGTTTACGAGGAACGAGTGGACGGTAACAGCAAAGGACAGAAAGGGTGAAGGAGTATGGATTCGGCAGTAGAAAGAGTAATATTAGAAAAGTCAGTAAATTGTTCCACTGTTGTGTTTTGTCGTTTATACATAAAAAACGAATGGAAATTGGAATATATTTCAAAAAATATCAATCAATATGGTTATACCAGTCAGGAGTTATATGAAGGCAGAGTAAGTTGGACTTCTTTGATACATCCGGATGATTTTGAACGATTTACCAATGTTGTATATGAAAACATTCAGCAGGGTATCTCAGACTTCTACCGTGAATATCGTATTGTGACCGAATCCAGAGAAACCATATCTGTTACAGACCACGTTCATGTTACCAGAGATAAGTATGGAAATCCGGAATGCATTGATATGGCGATTATGAATAATACTGCTTACAAGAACCGTGAAATTCAGTTCGGTTTTTTGGAATCTGCGGTGATGAAAAGTAAGTATGTTGTTATGGTGCGAAGAATCAACGGACCGGACACCCATGTGCTTTATGTATCTCCGAATATCTCACAATATGGTATCCGGATTCATGATATCTGGCAAGGACCTAGCGGTTTAAAAAGGCTGCTAACAGAAGAAGATTATGAAATGGTTGAAAATACCATGTGGAGTGCCATTAACTCTCATGCTACCAGATATAAATGCCGTTTTCATGTAAAGAATAATGAAGACAGAATTATATGGGCACAGGCAGATAATATCATTACCTATGAAAGTGATGACAGCATTACCGTTGAAACTATTTTAATGGATATTACCGATGAACGTAGACGAGAAGTAAGTATCAGCGAAGAAAATGTAAAATTAAAAGGTCAGTTGGATGCTGTATTACAGGAAGAAGAAATCAATGAAATAGATTTTGTACATACTTTCTCCAGTGATGTCATGCAGGATATCGTAGAAACTTTTGCAAAATTAAGTGGATTGTATACTGCCGCAGTAGACAGGGCAGGTAAGTTGATTTGCCCGCCTCAAGGACCTATGACTTATATGGGTGAATTTTATGATATTTTTGAATATCCGAAATATAAACAGACGATTCAGGAAGCCTGTGAAAAGCAAATGAAGGAAGTTGTACCTACCTTTGTTGAATTATCTCAGAAAGTATCCGGTGCGAAGTTCGCGTTGCTACCTATTTTGGTAAAGGAATATCATATTGCTACTTTTGTAATAGGTTGCTATACTTCGCAACAATATGACCATTTACAGGATTCTTTAGGCTCGGTTATCAGTTATGTAAAGAGTATTTCTGATAATATTTATTCTGGAGTAGTAAAGACAAGAGAAGCAGAAAGAATCAAGATGGCAGAAATTCTTTTAAAAGAAGACTTAAAGCGAAGCCAGATTGAAACAGAAATCTTAGACCGCATTAACATGGTGGAAGACAGTGAAGCCAATTTCCATGCTATTTTTGATACCGTAGGAAGATATCTGGAATTTAATAAAATAGTCTTTTTCCGTTTTGAATCCACCCATATTGAAAGAGGCACGAAAGGTCATGTTGTCTACGAGTGGAAAGATGAAAAAGAGCGAAAAGAAGAAATGATATTTGAAGATGACTTTACTACCAATCGTGTCAGACTGGAACGGGATGGATATATTGCTTTGAACAAAGATAATTTATCGCCAAAAGATGCCCAGCATTTTGAACGATTTGGTATGGATGCACTGTTGATTCTTCCGGTAGTTCAATATGGAAAGCAGATTGGTTGTATTGCATTTTTCGAGTTTGAAAAACATCGTGTTTTCGATGATACTACCATTCAATTCTGCAAAAATATTACCAATATGGTGCAAGGTGTATTGGTTCGTAAGCATCAAAAAGAATTGGCGAATGCTACAACCAGAATGCTGCTTAGTGCCTTTGATGATGTAGATGAGTGTATGTATGTCAGGGATATGGAAAATTGCAGGATTCTTTATGCCAATGAAAAGGCGAAGGAAATCTTCGGTGATATTGTAGGAAAGACCTGTCATGAAGTGATAGAAGTGGACCCAGCAGCCTGCGATGCCTGTGCAAAATATCAAAATACGAAGAAAACAGATATTTATGAAAAGGACTTTTTCAATAAGTCTTTGAATAAAATTATGAAGTTAAAAGAGATGAGCATTCAATGGACGGATGGAAGAGATGCCAGACTCGTTGTAATGAAAGAAATATAATACTGTTCTTTTTAAAATAGGGTTAAAAAAAGTCCTCCAAATGTCGAAAAAAGAATTGAAAAAAAATAATATTCGTATATAATGAATGTGTATGTTTAAAAAAATAAATTGTGCTGATTCGAATAGTTACGGTAAATTTCGGATAAGATATAATCGAGGTATAATAGAATCCGTAGAGACATCAATGCTACGAAGAATATACTGGCAGAGGGATTACGACAAATAGCATAAGAAATCAAATATAGGGCAGGAACTGCCCGAATTAACGCCTGTGGAGATAGTAGGGCGAACGACGTTCGGTGAACGTCGGCTTTGAGCCGACCGTAGCGGAGCGAAGACACGAGGTTTATGAAGCAGGAAGCCCATTGGCTTTAGACAATG
>JAFQCI010000138.1 GCA_017416505.1 Lachnospiraceae bacterium | reverse complement strand
GTTTCATGGAATTGGTAATCATTTCACCGGACATTTTATTTCCATCCTTGGAAATCACTGCTGCAATAGCACATCCGGAAGGGATTCGTACTTGACCTTCAATTTTCATATATCTTACCTTCCTTTCAGGATAATAAAAAAAGCAAAGGTGTTCATTCCGTGGGTAGATAAGTTTCTACTCAAAAAATGAACACCTTTGCTCACTTGTACTATTTATACCCCTAATGAGAGATTTTGTCAATTATAAATTTAAAAGGGATTTCCCATTGAAAAAAATCTTGATATACAAGTGAGAAAATAAAGACAGCCTTGGATTTTATTTGACTCAAATATTGTAGGGATGTATTATTAATGCAAATCATACCTTGTATGAAATGGAAAATTTTGAAATTTGAGGAGATAGACTATGAAAGTTGATGCACGAAAATTGTTTGATGAGTTTAGTCATATTTTGCAGGTGGAAGCAATTGCACTCGGAGGTTCACGAGCCACGGGAAGAAATGATGAAAAATCAGATTATGATGTATATGTATATTTATCAGATAGTGTTGACGAAAGTATCCGAAGAGATATATTGAAAAAATATTGTAGTTATATGGAAATAGGAAATTCTTTTTGGGAACTTGAGGATGATGTTACTTTAAAGGACGGAATAGATATGGATATTATCTATAGAAATATGACAGATTTTGAGAATATGGTTTCTTCTGTTGTGGATAATTGTGTTTCTTGGAATGGTTATACAACTTGTATGTGGCATAATCTTATAACATCAAAGATTGTGTATGACAAGAATGGTAAGCTGCAGGAATTGCAGACAAAATATCAGATACCATACCCGAAGAAATTAAAGGAAAATATTATTTCTAATAATATGAAATTGCTTAGTGGAATGTTACCATCTTTTGATGCACAAATAGAAAAGGCAGAGAATAGAAAAGATTTCGTAAGTGTAAATCATAGGGTTACGGAATTTTTAGCTAGTTATTTTGATATTATATTTGCATTAAATGAAATGACACATCCTGGTGAAAAACGAATGCAAAGCATTTGTTCTAAGGAATGTAAGATTTTGCCGAAAAATTTTGATGAAAATCTAAACAAACTTTTTGAAGGAATGTTCTGTGCTAAAATATCACCAATAATTAAAGATATGGTAGATGAAATAAAGAAAGTAATAAGTGTGATGTAACCTCTACTTTGTGTAGGGCGTGAAATTTTTAGTTGTGCAGATTTTTGTATAATGTGTTTCTTAAATCATGCGATTATTTGAATTTTACTGACAGATGTTATAGCAGAAAACATGGATTAAAAAAAATTGGGATTTAAAAATTGAAAAAAAGTGTTGACAACATTTTTTGATGGGTGTATTATCACAACCATGAAGGCAATGGCGTCTTTGAGGTGAATACCTTGAAGACGCTTTTTGCCTTTTTTTGTTTAGCAAATATGAATATTATGCTATGCAAACAATAAATTATAGGAGGATTAAGAGATGTCGTATGTTGATGAGGTAATTGAACAGGTAGTGAAGCAGAATCCTGCGGAGCCGGAATTTCACCAAGCAGTTAAGGAAGTGTTAGAATCTTTAAGAGTAGTGGTGGAAGCAAACGACGAAAAGTATAGAAAGGATGCTTTACTTGAAAGATTAGTAAATCCTGAAAGACAGATTAAGTTTAGGGTTCCTTGGGTGGATGATAAT
>JAFQCI010000137.1 GCA_017416505.1 Lachnospiraceae bacterium | reverse complement strand
CAGGCATCCGCAGTAAATGCGCATGCCTGTTAAATCGTTACCATTTTATATCAATTGGAGGACAACTTAACATGAAACAATCAGTATGGTTACAAAACTATGAGCAAGAAGTTTATGCAAAAAGAAATGCCAGCAATCAGAAAAAGAAGATTATTCCTATCATCTTTATTCTTATGATGGCATTCGGACTCATTGCAGCTATTTCTAATGGTGCTCTGAATGATCCTCAGGCACGCACAGGACTGCTTGCTTTTGTAGGAATCTTTGCATTCCTTATGATATATGTACTTATATTAATGAAAATTGGAAAGAAAAAAGATGTTGCAAAATATACTCGTAATGAAGTAATGGCATTATTTCACTCAGATTATGATGTTGAACAATTTGATCAAGAAATGAACGCAGCACCACTAAAAGAACTTACCATCAATGAAGGAACCACCATGTTCATGACTGAAAATTATATTGGCATCAAATCCATGCCATGTGGTGATTTACGTTATTCCTTTATCCGCAAACACGATATGGCCTCTTTTCATAGAAAAAAAACCGGAAGCACTACCGGCAACCCTATGAAAGCTGCTTTCTTCTTTGATATTCGCAACCACGAACAGAAAGTTATTATGAACGGACTTGCTGACAGTGGCAAACAATTAGAGGCTATTATCGATATGTTACAAACCGCAAATCCACATATCACGCTTCCATAAAATTGTGCGTGCCTGCGCACGCACTCTGGCAAGAATTTCTTACGAAATTCTTGTCTAATACTCACTACGTTACAACAATTTCCTATCACAAAAAATGCAAGCTCAGCAGCCAGTGTCATGATGCCGGGGTTAAAACATTGGCTCAGCAGCTTGCACTTTTTTCTCACCTGTCAAAGACATGATTGTAAAACCGATATTCTATCTTACTAAATCTTTACGCATAATATAATCTACCTGTTCATCATCACCCATAAAAAATGAATGCGCTCCTATTCTATAAAATCCATTCTTTTTATAAAAAATACTTGCCTTTTCGTTCTTCTCCCAGACCCCCAGCCATACATATTTCTTCTTTCGTTCTATTGCCTTAGCAATTGCATTTTCCATTAATGCTCTGCCGCAACCTGTTCCTTGAAATTCATTTAAAACATAAATCCTTTCAATTTCTAATGACTCTTTATCATTTATATCCGTCTGCGATGGTGCTTCGTTCAATTTAAGATATCCTGCAAGACGTTCATTGTAGTACAAAAAATAGAATTCCGAATTGGTATCATTCATTTCTTTTGTAAGTCTATTTACATGAAACGCATCGTCAAGATATACATCCATATCTTCTTTTGAATTAAAACGTGCAAATGTTTCATAAAAAGTTCTAATTGATAACTCCCGAAGTGAATCAAGATCTTGAATTGTACATTTTTTTAAAATTTTATCCATTCGTATTTACTCCTCCTCGCATTATGTCTCGCATTTCGAAGAACTATTATACTTTTAGCATTACATCTTTTCAATATAAACTTCATTTTTTGCACAATAAAAACTTTGAAACACAACTTGGCTTTTTAGCGTATGATGCCGCACCCTATTTTCATTCCAAAATTTCCTGACGGTTGTGTCATAAAATCATCTGGCATTGCATGAATAACCACACTTCGCCCAATAATCTCTGGTATGGTAATCCGCTTGTCATAAAATGCCGTCCACGCATAACCCTGATTCCCCATCAAGGGAATTAAATCTCCGGAATGTTGTGGGTGCATCGCCTCACGATAGCTATAATGTTCGCCTGTCTGGTCAAATGGTTGCGTACAGTCTCCATACTCATGAATATGCATTCCATAAAAGTTAGTAGAATTTGCTATTCTGACATTTGGCAATCCATACATTTCTGCTTCTATAAGCACTCCTCGATAGTCTGTTAAAAAGAAACGAACTACACCACTTAATTGAGGATTTTCTGCATTTCCCTTAATCCATGCTACTGCATCCGGCTTCCCATCCTCTAAAATCTCAATAAAATTTGCTCCCGGCGTTATATCATTCATGAAAAATCACCTTATTGTTTTACTAACTATTCTATGTTTCTACTCCATATATGGTGCCTTTTTGTTTAAACACTCTAATACAAATGAATATTCCAATGGCAGAAAAAACTAAACACACAGAATTACATCTCTGCCAAATATCCCGATGGTCATGTTGAAACTATTTTCACGCCTCTGGCTCCATACGAAACTCCAGAAGCCCTAGATAGAATATGCGAAGAATACAATAATTCCTCCAACATGTTAATCTCATCAATTGCAAGCCTAATAAGATTAAATTGTTCCAAAGTTACTTCATCGTGAACAGAACCCATGCTGTAGTTTTACCAATACCAAGGCATACACACAAATCATTTACATCTAATAATTCCCTCTCAACTTCATAATCTTTAACGTTCTG
>JAFQCI010000136.1 GCA_017416505.1 Lachnospiraceae bacterium | reverse complement strand
GCGTGTTCTGCTTCTTCAAATGCTGCTTTTTCATAGTAAAGACCGATTTCCGGATATCCTTCTCTATGTGCAACTCTGGCCATAGCTAAGTACATACCAACTTCCATACATTCTCCATTGAAGTTTGCTCTTAAATCTTCTAAAATATCTTCGCTGACACCTGCTGCCACTCCCACTACATGTTCGCAAGCCCAAGATTTTTCTCCTGTTTGTTCTGTAAATTTAGAAGCTGGTGCCTTACATTGTGGGCAGAATTCTGGTGCTTCCTCTCCTTCGTGTACATAACCGCATACCTGACATACATATTTACTCATAATTCATTCTCCTTTTCATTTAAAATTTTATTTTGTGTTTTTCTAAATAGTAATGATTACTGATTAAATATTATCATTAAACTTTTTTTCTGTCAAGCAATTTTTTATATTTTTTGATAATCATTCTCATTTATTTTCACAAAACACTAAGAATATCCGAAATTCGCTCTGCTTTATCTACTTTCTTATTTAATATTTTGCGGACTTGTCCTTTTTCGGAACCTAATATTCTTCTATTGAATTATTATTTTTAGAATGCTATCATGACCATAAGACAAAAGTTTAAAAACTGTATCCATTGTCCTTTTCAGCATATTTCTATTAGGCAATTGCGAAACTATCCAAAACTTATATTGAGTGATACAAAATAAACAAATACATAAGCAGGTGCTTGGGCGGCCGTCGGTACTTAATGAGCGACTTGTCGCGAATTTAGTACCGCTACGAGCCGAACGCAGCGAAAGCGAGCCTGCGGTGTTTTGTTCATTTTGTATCACTGTTTCATAAAATATTTTAGTTTTGCAATTGCCTAATAATTCTATGACTACATCTTAACTATATTATATGAAAGCCAGGTACTATTTATGACATTACAACAATTAAAATATGTGGTTATGGTCGCCAGGAAGGGAACCATCAGCGAAGCTGCCCAGGCTTTGTTTATTTCTCAACCCAGCCTTACCAACGCCATCAAAGAATTAGAGAAGGAATTAGGAATCACCATATTTAATCGAACCAACAAAGGGATTTATATTTCAAAAGAAGGGGAAGAATTCTTAGGTTATGCCAGACAGGTTTTAGAACAGACCAACTTATTAGAAGAACGCTACCTAAAATCAACTCCCATTAAACGGAATTTTTGTGTTTCCACACAGCATTACTCTTTTGCAATCAATGCTTTTGTAGACTTTATCCAGGAATATGGCAGAGAAGAATATGATTTCAGCCTCCGGGAAACTACCACCCATGAAATCATTGAAGATGTAACCAGGCTAAAAAGCGAAATCGGAATTTTATACTTAAATGAATTTAATGAAACAATCTTAATGAAATTAATTCGGGAAAATAACTTAAAATTTGAAGAACTGTTTCAGGCAAAACCCCATATTTTCATAAGCTCCCATAATCCATTGGCGAAAAAATCAAAAGTAAGCCTATCCGATTTAGAGCCATACCCTTACCTTTCCTTTGAGCAGGGCGAATATAATTCCTTCTATTTTTCCGAAGAAATTTTAAGTACCTTGGAACGTAAGAAAAACATTCGTGTCCGGGACCGGGCTACACTCTTTAATCTTTTAATCGGATTAAACGGCTACACCATATCCAGTGGAATTATCAGCAAAGAATTAAATGGACAAAACATCATTGCCATTCCCCTTGATGCCGACGAAACCATACGCATCGGAATCGTAACACACAAAAAGCTTCAACCAAGTATGCTTGGCGAAGCTTATATCCGTTCCTTGAAAAAACATATTAATAGTACTTCATGATATCAGGTTCATAAAATGTGCGCCAATTCATAGGTAACACAAAAGCAAACTACCTGACTATAAAAAAGAAGTTAGAAATTCTGGGTTTTCTAAATTTACCAGAATTCCTAGCTTCTTTTTCACTACTACATCCTTATATCTTCTACAGCCAAAGCATACCTGCAATGTTTTTGTTTATTTTGTATCACTTGCGTATACAATATTTTAGTTTCGCAATTACCTATCTACGACTACAATATCTTTGATAAAAATTCCCTTAACCTTGGATTTTTCGGATTGCCAAACACCTCCTCCGGTGTTCCATCTTCTGCAATCTTTCCTTTATCAATAAAAATAATTCTAGAAGCCACTTCCCTGGCAAAGCCCATTTCATGGGTTACACAAATCATTGTGATTCCGCTTCTTGCAAGTTCCTTCATAACATCCAAAACTTCTCCCACCATTTCCGGGTCAAGGGCAGAAGTCGGTTCATCAAATAAAATGACTTCTGGGTTCATTGCCAATGCCCTGCAAATGGCTACTCTTTGCTTTTGCCCCCCGGACAAACGGTTCGGATATTCCATTGCCTTATCCTTAAGCCCTACCCGCTCTAATAATTCCATTGCCTTCTCTTTTGCTTCTTCCTTATCCTGCTTTAATAACTTAACCGGTGCAATGGTTAAATTCTCAAGAATCGTTAAATGCGGGAACAAATTAAAATGCTGAAATACCATCATCATTTTTAATCTTTGCTTGTCAATATCGGTTTTCTTATCTGTAAGCTCCACATCATCCAGAAAAATATTTCCTCCATCCGGTACTTCCAAACGATTTAAGCATCGTAAAAAAGTAGATTTTCCACAGCCCGATGGACCTAATAACACCACCACTTCTCCCTTATGAATCTCTGTGGTAACCCCATCTAACACTACATTATCCCCAAAAGATTTCCTAAGGTTTTCAACCCGAATCATAGGCTCTTTCATACTCTGTTTTCCTTTCTTCCAACTTTTAAAGAATAATTATGAAACTATTAGAAAGCGTGTCCACGCTGTTTTGTTCTTTTTTATCGCTTTCACATAAAACATTATAATTTCATAATTACCTATTATTTTTCAATCTTTGTTCCATCCTGCTCACCAAAGTACTTAACAACATTACCAAAATCAGATAAATCAATGCCACCGCAATCAATGGAAGAAATGCTTCATAAGTACGGCTCCGGATATAATCTCCACCTCTGGTTAAATCCACGATACCAATATAACCGGAAATAGAAGTTTCTTTCAAAAGAACAATAAATTCATTTCCCAGTGCTGGTAATATATTACGAAATGCCTGCGGCAATATAAAATACCACATGGTTTTGGCATAACTAAATCCTAAACTTCGTCCTGCCTCAAACTGCCCTTCGTCAATGGACATAATACCAGAACGCACAATTTCCGCAACATAAGCAGAAGAATTCAAACCAAACGCAACTACTGCCACAATAATTTTATTAATATCAACCGATGCGAAAATAATATAATAGATAATCAATAATTGCAGCATAGCCGGAGTTCCCCTGATAATCGTCAGGTATACCTTTAAAATCCAGTTGATAAATTTCCCTTTTCCCGTCTTGTCGCAGGTACTTCTTATAATTGCAATAAAAAATCCCAAAACAATACCCATCAAAACTGCGAAGAAACTAATAATCAGCGTAGTTCCCAAACCATTCACTATGTATTTCCAACGGTTTTCCTTGATAAAGTTGTGGTATAAACGGTCTTTTAAACTGGCTTTTTGAGCTTCCTTTCCGTTTCGGACAATGATTACCTGGGTAGCATTGGTATAAGAATCGGTAAAATCAATGCTTTCCAAACGGTCCTCGGTAACAGTCATGCCTGCAATCCCCACATCTGCTTTTCCAGACTGGACTGCATTGATAATGGCATCAAATTCAATATTCTCAATCTTTAATTCCATTCCCAGAATATCGCAGATAGCCCTTGCCATATCCACATCAAATCCCACAATTTCCCCATCTTCCATATACTCATACGGTTCAAAAGCTGCATTGGTTGCCATCACCAAAGTTCCATTTTCTCTGGTAACAGAACTTGGAGAAACATAAGGATACTGTCCCTTGGTGCTATCTCCAATGTAATTCATCTGAATTTGCTCTAAGGTTCCATTTTCTTTTAATGTGGCAATAGCTTCATTGATTTTTTCTTTTAATTCTCCATTTTCCTTGGAAATACAAATGGCATAGTCTTCATTTGCAAACTCTTCTTCCAAAATGGACAAATCCTGATTTAATTCTACAAACGCCTCTGCCGGTAAATTATCCAATATAATACAATCAATTTTTCCAAGTTTTAAAGCAGATACCGCATCTGCCGCCTTGGTGAACCGCTCGATTTTACATCCTTCTTTTTCATAGTCCGAAGCATATATATCCCCCGTAGTTCCTAATTGAACACCTATGGTTACATCTTTTAAATCCTCTACACAGGTAACTTTAGAGGCCTCCAATGCTTTTTCTTTTCCACAGGCTGTAAAACTACATAACATCAGAATCCCTAACATTACCAATAACAATCGTTTCTTTTTTGACATCATCATACTCCTTATCCTCCATGATTTCTGCTACTGCTTTTATAGGCTTTTTGATAAAAACAAAAATCATTTCGGCTTATTTTATTCTCATCCATTTTACTATTTTTCCTTAGCTTTGTAAACCTCGCACGTTAGTAACTCTTGCACTCATTTCACATACAAAAAAATAGGAACTACTGGTATTTCAAAAACTTTCGTGATAAAATCATACATGAATTCTAGACAATTTACATATAAGGAGAACCACTATGATATTATATACAGTAAAAAATGGAACCTATTATAATTTACTTGACTTTAAGAAAGACTTATCCGATTTAAAGGAAAATGGATTTACCAATCAGGTATACATTAATTTCACCAACCGTTGTACCAATCGCTGCACCTTTTGTTTAAGACCAACCAAAAAGATGGATGAACATAATACTTTATGGTTAAGCAAAGAACCGGAAAGTCAGGAAATCATTGATTTATTAAAAAACTTTGAGATTCAGAATGTAAAAGAAATCGTATGTTGCGGTTTCGGAGAACCTTCTTTACGCATTGATACTGTGTTAGAAGTGGCTGCCTATATCAAAGAAGTTGCCCCACAAATTCCGGTTCGAATTAACACCAACGGACAAGGAGAACTTGCATATGGAAAGGCATTTCTGCCCCGTTTCCAAGGCTTGATTAACGTAGTATCCATCAGCCTGAACGCTTCTACGAAAGAAGAATATCAAAGAATCTGCCTTAGCCAGTACGGCGAAGATGCCTATGACGAATTACTGCGTTTTGCTGTAGAGGCAAAAAAATATGTAGCTAAAGTCGTGTTAAGTGTAGTAGATAACATTGGGGAGGCAGAAATCGAAGCCTGTAGAAAAATATGCGAAGACAGAGGACTCACTTACCGAATCCGCCCATTTGAATAAAAAAATAAGTCCTGTCCACATTCAGCTTTAGCGGAAAAAATATCCCCATAGCTGTTTGTGGATAGGACTTATTTTTTACCTAGTTATCCACACATAGTCCATTTACATATTCATAAATGGCATCCTTTGCCTTATCTTTATGTTCTTCAATTATACTCACAATGGCACTTCCTACGATGACACCATCCGCTACTTTCTGATATTCTTTAACCTGCTCCCTGGTATGGATTCCAAATCCAACCGCAATCGGAGTATTTGTATATTTTCTGATTTCCTGAACAACCTCTGAAATGTCCGTCTTTAAATTATCTCTCATACCTGTAACTCCCATGGAAGAAACCAGATAAATGTATCCTGTAGCATCTTTTGCAAGCTCTGCGATACGGTTTTTACTGGTTGGGGCAATCAATGTAATAAAATCCAAATCATATTTTTTCGCAAATCCTTCCAATTCCCCTCTTTCTTCATACGGAATATCCGGAATGATAAATCCGTCCACCCCTACTTCCTGACACTTTTTGCAAAAAGCGTCATAACCGTAATGAAATACAGGATTGGCATAAGTGAGAAATACCAAAGGAACCTTCGTTTCCTTTCTCAATTCTACTACCATATCAAAAATCTTAGGTAAGGTACAACCTGCTTTTAATGCTCTTACATTAGCAGCCTGAATCACAGGACCTTCTGCAATGGGGTCGGAAAATGGGATTCCTATTTCAATCACATCTGCTCCCCCACGTTCCATTTCCAAAATATATTCCTTGGTTTTTTCAAGACTTGGGTCACCTGCTGTTAAAAAACCGATAAATGCCTTTTTATTTTCAAATGCTTTCTTTATATTACTCATGGTTCATTTTCTCCTCTTGTATACTTTTTTCATCTTTCTTTTCCCTTATACCATACTTTCCTCTATGCCTCAAGTAAAAAATATTATTTTTTCTCCCTGATGATTTCCAGAAAAGCTTTTATCTTCTCTTTGTCCTTTATCCCCTCTGTTTCTAAACTGCTGCTGGCATCGATTCCATAAGGGCGAACCTGTTCTATGGCAGTTTTTACGTTACCGGCATGAATGCCACCTGCCAGAAAAAATGGCTTTTCTATCTTCTTAATCAAACTCCAGTCAAAAGTTTCTCCTGTTCCACCCTGAGCCTCTTTGGAAAAAGCGTCCAACAAAAGTAGACTACATCCTGTCAAACTTACCTTTTCCATATCTTCCTCTTCTTTTATTCGAAATGCCTTGATACACCTGTCTTCCGGAGAAGAAATTCCTTTTTGCCTTAATAAATGAAACAAGCTGTTTTCGTAAATTTCATCTTCCTCTCCATGAAGCTGTAAGTAATCCACCGTTCCATTTAAGAGCAGTTCCGCCAAGAATTCTATGGGCTGGTTTACGAAAACCCCAACTTTTTTTATGGAAGGATGTACCTTAATTGCAAGGCTTTCCGCTTCCTCTTTTGAAACCTGCCTTTTACTTGGAGCAAATACAAAACCGATGTAATCCGGTCTATATTGATTGATGATTTCTACATCCTCTATCCTTCGAATCCCACATATTTTTATCTTTATTTTGTCTTTGCCCATATCTCTCACCTGCCGGCAGCCTTTATGCTTCTAACTGCCTCTACCCTGTCTTTGGCTCTCATTAACATTTCTCCTACCAGGACAGCATCTACTCCCTGTTCTCTCAACTCTCTGATTTGCTCCACACTATGAATTCCACTTTCCGAAACAAACACTACCCCTTGCGGAACTGCCTTTCTAAGCCGGCTGCTATTTTCCACATCCACACTAAAGTCTTTCAAATTCCGGTTGTTTACCCCTAAAATCTTTGCCCCGGCTCTTAGTGCTATCTCCACTTCCTTCTCATCATGAGTCTCCACCAATACTGATAAATTTAAGCTATGTGCAAGTTCCAAACGATGTTTTAAACATTCTTCCCCCATCAAAGAAACAATCAGCAAACAGGCATCAGCCCCTAAGACCTTAGTTTCATATATCTGATAATCATCTACAATAAAATCTTTCCGTAAAATAGGAAGTGATACCTGGCTTCTGATTTCCTTTAAATATTCATTGCTCCCTAAGAAATAGAAAGGTTCTGTTAATACGGATATGGCACTGGCACCACCTTCCTCATAATCTTTTGCTATCTCAACATAAGGAAACTCTTCGGCAATGATACCCTTTGAAGGAGATGCTTTTTTCACCTCGCAAATACATTGGATTCCCTCTCCTCTTAATGCCTGATAAAATACTTCTTTCTTTTCGTCTTTTTTCATCATCTCTTCTGCCAGACGTTTTATGTCAGCATCCGAAACCTCTAACTTTTGTTTTGCTATCCGCTCTTTTGTTTTTTCAGCAATTTCAGTTAAAATATCCATCCTATTCTCCCTTCCTCTCTAGTTTCACCATTACTTACATCTTTTTTAGCCCATCTATTTCGTCCCTTATTCATTGCTTCGTTTTATAAACTGCTCCAGTTTTTCCTTAGCTTTTCCGCTTTTAATGGTTTCTCTTGCGATTTCTATGGCATCTGCCACCGAATCAGCACCACCTGCTACATAAATAGCTGCTCCGGCATTCAAAAGAACTGCATCTGTCTTCGGCCCTTCCATTCCATTTAAAATATCAAGGGCAATGTCTGCATTCTCCTTCGGCGTTCCACCCACTAAATCTTCCTTCTTACAACGGGAAAATCCAAATTGTTCCGGAGTAATTTCATAGGATTTAAAATCTCCATTTCTAAATTCACAAACTTTTGTTGCTGCACTTAAGGAAATTTCATCAATAGAATCCTCTCCGTATACCACCATGGCACTCTTTACACCAAGGTTATAAAGTACTCTGGCAAGGGGTTCCACCAATTCTTCGCTATAGACTCCTAATAACTGCATAGAAGCTCCTGCCGGATTGGACAATGGTCCTAAAATATTAAACAAAGTACGGACTCCCATTTCCTTACGGACACCGCCCACATATTTCATGGCTGTATGATACTTTTGTGCAAATAAGAAACAAATATTGATTTCTTTTAAGATTTTTTCGCTTTGTTCCGGTTCCAAATCAATTTTTACTCCCAAAGCCTCCAGACAATCTGCAGTTCCGCATTTGCTGGAAGCCGCCCTGTTACCATGCTTTGCTACCGGAATCCCGGCTGCTGCCGCAACAATAGAAGAAAGAGTGGAAATGTTAAAGGTATTGGAGCCATCCCCGCCTGTTCCAACAATCTCTAATACATCCTGGTCATTTAAAAATCTCTCGCAATGCTTTCTCATTCCCCTTGCTGCTGCGGTAATTTCTTCAATGGTTTCCCCCTTCATGTAAAGTGAAGTAAGGAAAGAGGCTTTCTGGGCGTCCGTAGCCTCATTTCTCATAATTTCGTCCATTACCTGTTCCATCATATCTGAAGTTAAATCCTGTTTTTTACTTAAAATTGCAATTGCCTCTTTAATCATACCAACACACCAAACCTTTCTCTTTTTATCTTATTACTATTTCTATCTTCCCTATTTTCTCTTCTCAGCCATATATTCATTTCCTGTTTTTTCTTTTCAACATACCTCAATGCTTCTTGACATCATCTTTTCTAAATTTCCAGGAAATTTTTCAACATATTGCGCCCTTTTGGTGTCAATATAGACTCCGGATGAAACTGCAAACCGTACACTGGATATTCTTTATGTTCCACCGCCATGACCTCTCCATCCTCTGTTATTGCTGTTACCTTAAGTTCTTCCGGAATGGTTTCTTTTTGGGCAATCAGGGAATGATATCTTGCTACCATTGTGCTTTCCCCGATTCCTTGAAATATCTTGCTTTTTTCATCTAATTTTACTTCCGACTGTTTTCCATGCATCAACTGTTTTGCGTAGGTAACCTTGGCACCAAATACTTCGCAAATCCCCTGGTGTCCAAGACAAACACCAAGAATCGGTATTTTTCCTTTCAGCTTTTCTACCACTTCCTCACAGACACCAGCCTGACTTGGTCTTCCCGGACCTGGCGATAAAATAATGTGTGACGGCTTCATTTCCTCAATCTCTTCCACAGTATATTCATCGTTTCGTATTACATGAATTTCCGGTTGTAATTCCCCCACCAGCTGGTACAGGTTATAGGAAAAACTATCATAATTATCAATCAACAAAATCATCCATACCATCTCCTTTCCCTATGGCATTCATCACTGCTTTTGCCTTATTAATACATTCTCTATATTCATTTTCCGGAATGCTGTCAGCCACAATGCCTGCACCGGAGCGAACGAAAACTTTTCCATTTTTCTTAAAGGCAATTCTTATGGCAATACAGGTATCAAGATTCCCTGTAAAATCAATATATCCAATGGCACCTCCATAAATCCCACGTTTGTTATTTTCCAACTCATTGATGATTTCCATGGCTCGGATTTTGGGCGCTCCGGATAAGGTTCCGGCAGGTAAAATCGCATCAATGGCATCCAGACTGGAGCAGTCAGAGCGAATGGTTCCTGCCACAGTAGAGCCGATATGCATTACATGGGAGTATCTTTCTATCGCCATGTATTTTTCCAAATGAACACTTCCAAACTCACTGATTTTTCCAAGGTCATTTCTTCCTAAATCCACCAGCATATTATGTTCTGCTCTTTCCTTTTCATCTGCCAGCAATTCCTTTTCCAGTGCCTCGTCTTCCTCTTGGGAAGTTCCTCTTGGTCTTGTTCCTGCCAACGGAAAGGTATGCAATACTCCATTTTCCAGTTTTACCAAGGTTTCCGGTGAGGCCCCTGTCACCTCAATGTCATCACTGCTAAAATAAAACATATAAGGGGAAGGATTAATGGTTCTTAAATGACGATACGCATTCAAAAGACTTCCTTCATACCCTGCCTCTAATCGGTTGGAAAGCACCACCTGGAAAATATCTCCCTCATAAATATAATTCTTCGCTTTTTCCACCATGCCACAATACTCTTCCTGGGTGAATAATTCCTGAAAAGATGTGGTGATTTTTCCAGGTATGATTGGCGTTGGGGTTCCATTTTGAATCAATGTTACAATTCTTTTGATTTCCTTTACACAACGCTCATATTCTTCTTCCAGATTACTGGTTTTAGCATTGACAATCACAATGATTTTTTGTTTTAAGTTATCAAAAGCAATTACCTTGTCAAAAAGCATCAAATCTACGTCTTTGAAGCCTTCCGCATCCCTTGCATCCAGCTTAAGTTTTGGTTCGCTGTACTTTACATAATCATAAGAGAAATAACCTACCAAACCTCCGGTAAAACTAGGAAGTCCCTCAATTCTTGGACTCCGGTATTCCTTTAATATCTCTTTTATTTCTTTTCCCGGATTTTGAGTCTGAAACTTTCTTTCCTCTTCTCCCTTAATTGTCATGGTTCCATTTACACAGGTAATCTCCATCTTAGGCTCAAAGCCCAAGAACGTATATCTACCCCATTTTTCCTGTTTTTCCACACTCTCCAGCATATAGCAATGACTGCTGACTCCCTTTAGTATCCTTAATACCTCCATAGGGGTGCGTATGTCTGCAAGAATCTCTCCACTTATAGGTACAATCGTATACCCCTTAGATAATTGTTTTAACTCATCCAATGTAATCATAAGCTTCTCCTTTCTGCCAAACACGAAAAAAAGTCCCTGACTATTGCAAACTAATACAATAGTCAAGGACGGTTCATCAATAGAATATACCGCGGTGCCACCTTGATTTATGGTTTCCCCACACTCTCTGCGAAATACTAACATATTTCCGGCAACTTACGTATGCCCCACGTCATGGAATACTAAGCTATTCAGCCTTTGACCATGCCCTCAGTGGTCCATTTAATGAACTGCATCTCTACGAGGCTCTCACCAACCCCCGCTCTCTGTAAGCGCATCTTTCATTTTTATCTCCACGTCATCGGTTTGTCATTTTTAATTTTCACTCATTGTACCCCTTGATTTTTTTTCTGTCAAGAGTTTTTTAATGATTTTTACCAAATTCATTTAGAATGTTTTTTAGTCTTTACTGACATTCCCATCAATCAATACATTCTTTCCTTCAAAAGCAAAGCCATACTTTCGTATCCGTTCTTTTGGAATTCCTTTGGAAACCAGAGTTGTTTCATACTGTTTCTTGTCAATCTGTGCAAGGGCAGAGGCAAGGGTTTCTTCTATAGACTGCTCCTTTCTCGGATTGAATACTTTAAATTCAATGATGATGGCATCATCCCGTACCGGATTTAAAGGTTCCAACATAATATCGTATCTGCCAAATCCACTTTCCCGGTTAGATGTCACCTGGTAGCGTCCTTTTAAATCCACCACCAATCCTAATACAAAACCATGGTAGAACCGTTCCGGCTGGGCTTTTTTTGAAACTCTTTTTCCTGTGTCAAAATAACTGAAGATTTCACAGGAAATCTCATTCATATATTCGTTCATCTCATCCACATCTCCTGCCAGCATTGCAGTGATAAAACGATTATAACTTTCTCTCTGTCCACCAAACCATCCGCTGACCATCTCTTCAAACATAATACGGACTTCCCCATTGGTTATAGTTAATTCATAATTCGGCTTTCTTCTTACCTTTCCCATATCTTCGTAGGCCAAAATTTTCAGATAACCACTGGCCACCAGCAAACTCCAAATAGCCTCTTCGTTATTATCTAACTGATTGTATACAATCTGCTCATCAATAGGACAAATCAGATGCTCTCCCTTTAATAATTCTTCCATGGACTGCTTGATAGCACCTCCACCTTCCTGAATCAGCTTACCTACCAGACTGTTAGAACTGGTATTTGCCCAGTAAGTTGCGTATTTTCCTTTATCTAAAAAGTTTAGTATCGACCATGGATTATAAATGTCCCGATATTCACCAAACACAAAACCATCGTACCATTTTTTTACATCTTCTTTTTCTTGTCCCATTCCACATGCATCTAATGCCGCAAATACTTCTTCCTCTGTGAAACCAAAAGCAGTCTCGTATTTGTCTGATGTGGTAGTTACTACTTCCAAATTGTTCAAATCTGAAAATACGGATTCTTTGCTTACCCTTGTAATTCCGGTCATAATTGCCCGTACCATATAAGGATTTGTCTTAAAGGTAGAATTAAAGAGACTCCTTGTAAATGCCACCATTTCATCCCAGAATCCATAAACATAGGCTTCCTGCATCGGAGTGTCATACTCATCCAGAAGAATAATAACCTTTTTCCCATAATAACGATACAGATAATTTGATAGCTGATGCAGGGCGGATGTGGCATCACTTTCTTTCATTTCCAAAGATAAGATACGGTCAAAAAACAATCTGTCCGCATCGGTCAATACATCACTGTCTCGTACAAAAGAATATTTGATGTATAAATTCGTTAATATCTGATATATCTTTTCCTTTGTTGCCTCATAGTTATTTTCCTTTATCCTTGCAAAAGAAAGACTGATGACAGGATATGTTCCCTGCAAATTTCTGAATTTTTCCTCCTCCCAAATAGAAAGTCCTTCGAACAAATCTCCTCTTCCGGCATAATCCATGGAAAAGAATTCCTCTACCATACTCATGTTCAAAGTTTTTCCAAAACGCCTTGGACGGGTGATTAAGGTAACCTCATCGCCACTCTCCCACCATTCCTTAAGGAATGAGGTCTTATCAATATAAAAAAGATTTTGCTCCCTCAATTTTGCAAAATCTTGTATTCCAATTGCTACCTTGCTCACCATATCTGTTCACGTCCTTTCAAAATCCATATATTCTAACTATTTTATCATATATTTTTGCAAATTGCCATATGCTATATGATTTTTTTGCAAAGATGTTGTGTAAAATATGTTATCATTCATATGTATACACTGCAATTTTACGGTAAGGTATAATCAACTGTGTAAAGCTTATCATTTCATTATTATACTTTTAAGCTCTTTTAAATATATGTCAGAAAGAAAAGACCCATCCACTAAAAAATGGACAGGTCTTATAGGATTTATTTTCTTAAAATATGTTTACTGTGCAATAAATGTATATCCGTTTTCTTTTGCAAAGTTTTCTGCGTAAGAACCGGTTTTACCGTAAATGGTGGTTAATTTTTCACAGTTTTTAAATGTATCACTTTCAATACTTGTTACACTGTTTGGAATTTCAACATTAGTTAACTCCCTACAGCCTCTAAATGCGTTCTCTTCAATACTTCTTACACCATTTGGTATATTTACATTCAATAAATTGTAACAATACATAAATGCGCCACATCCTATACTAGTTACTTTTTCTGGAATCTGATATGTCGTATCTGCTTTTCCTCTTGGGTATTGAATTATTTTTGTTAAATCCTTACTGAACAGCACCCCATTTAATGAGCTATAAA
This sequence comes from Lachnospiraceae bacterium, assembly GCA_017416505.1. The sequence goes on along the minus strand of JAFQCI010000136.1, from coordinate 2,420 downwards.
CGGAATTATTTTCATCAACATTTATACTAGTTAAATTATGGCAGTCTAGGAATGCTCCATCTCCTATGCTGGTTACACTACTTGGAATTTTAATACTTGTTAATCCGGTCTGTGCAAATGCCATAGTTCCTATACTGGTTACACTATCCGGAATTTCGATGCTTGAAAAAGCACAAGCATAAAATGCCTGAAAAGCAATGTTTGTAACACCATCTGGTATATTTACCTCTGATAAGTACAGGCAGCAACTAAAAGTTCCTTCATCAATTTCTGTTACTCCTTTTGGTATGGTAACCTTTTGTAAATTACAATTATCCATAAAGGCAAATCCATCTATCTTTGTTACAGTTTCTGGGATACTATATTCTGTGTCTTCTTTTTGATCAGGATATAGAACTAATCTTGTTTTGTCTTTATTAAATAATACTCCATCTTCAACACAGAAGTATTGATTCGCACTATCAACTTCTATATTTTCTATGTGACAATTAATAAATACACCTCCACCCATTTCTTGAACACCAGCTGGAATTTTAATATCAATCCAACTAGTACAACCATCAAATGCCCCAGCTCCTATACTGGTTACACTATCTGGGATTTCTACCTCTGTCGCATTTTTACATCTAATAAATGCTACTCTTCCTATCTTAGTTATACCATCTTCAATTACAATTTTCTTAATCACATCTCTATATTTCAACCAAGGTGCAGCATTTTCATCTTCAGGATTTGTTGAGTAATCCTGAATTGGTCCAGAACCTGAAATAGTTAGAGTTCCCGTACTTTCATCAAACTCCCACTGTACCTCCTCTTCCTTTTCCGTTCCTTCTTCTGTACTTCCGCTCTCAGATTTTTCTGTGGTACTTTCTGTTGTACTTCCGCTTTCTGATTTTTCAGTTGTACTTTCTTCCGTACTTCCAGACTCTATCTCTTCTGTAGTTCCTTCTTCTGTACTGCCTTCTTCCGTTGTACTTTCTTCCGTACTTCCACTGTCTGGTTTTTCAGTACTTTCACTGCCCGGTTTTTCACCAGAAAATCCAGTCTTATCAAACACATTATCTGTTTCCGGAGTTTTTTCATCGGTACATGCGCCAGATTCATCAAAATTATATTCCACGCCATCAATTTCAACCTTTCCGGTTTTCATGGCACCGTCTTCGTCAAAATAAAATACCTTGTCAGAATCAGCAGAATCATCTTTTATCTTAACAACACCAGTCTGCATAACTCCTTCTGAATCTACATAATAATTTTTATCTTTATATTCCACGAAACCACCTTTTTTCATGGTTCCGTCTTCTGTTAAATAATACTTAAGGCCATCTTTGTCTTCGATCCAGGTATCTGCTTCCATAGAGCCGTCTTTTCCTACATAATACCAGTCATAGGAGTCTCTGGTATCACCATAAACCGGCTTGTCCACAGAATTATATTCTTCTTTTACCCAGGAATTCGTTTTCATAGCTCCGTCAGCACCCAGGTAATACCATTCTCCTTTTTTGTCCTTTTCCCATGCATCGGTCTTCATGGCTCCGTCAGCACCTACATAGTACCATGCTCCATTTTTATCTTTTTCCCATAAATTGGTCTTCATAGCTCCATCGGCACCTACATAATACCATGCACCTTTTTTATCCTTCGCCCATGAATTGGTCTTCATGGCTCCATCAGCCCCTAGATAATACCAGTTTCCTGACTTATCTTTCGCCCAATCATTTTCCAGCATATAGCCCTTCTCATTAAAATAGTACCATACTCCATTAATTTTCTCCCATTGGTTTGCAAGATAAGAACCATCCGCATTCTGGTACCACCAACCGATGGAATTCTTCTTCCATCCTTCCGATGCTGCTACCACAGGAGTAGAAACTGTACCGCCAATCATACCGGCTGTCAAAACTACTGCTATGGCTTTTTTTGTTTTTCGTAACATTTTAACCATTTCATTTTCCTCCTTTTGTAAATGAAATATTATATTTACAAATCAGAGTCGAAATAATAGCCACGATTTCATCCTCCCTTTTACAGGCATCAAAAACAATCGTAGCTTGCTTACAAACTCCGATTCCTCACTTAGAATACCTTGGTGACGGTTTTTACCGCCATCAAGGATATTCTGGTGAGAAATCAAGAACGAGGTGCAAAGTATGTTTATATCCACACTTAACACCTCGTTAATATATCTTAAGGCTCACAGTCAGATTCTCAAATACAGCTACGATTATTCCGATTTTCAAAATTGTAAATGAATCACGTTGTTAAATAAGCTGACAACAAGTGTCAGGTTGCTGATTAAACTATAACAATGAATCCATTACAGAAAACTAGAGTTAAAATTATGATTGTAAACACATAAAATTTAACGTATAATAATCTTGCGTGTATCGCAGATTCTGTCTGTATTGTGTGGTAATAGT
>JAFQCI010000135.1 GCA_017416505.1 Lachnospiraceae bacterium | reverse complement strand
TCCTGATGATTGTTGACTGCAATACTGGGAGGTTACGATTTGACTGATTTTCATAACCTCCCGGTTATGCCACAATCTCCAAAGTGTTGTTTTTTCTCAAACAGCAATCTCCTTAAAATATAATATTTATAATCAAGCCTTGCGGCAGATTATCGTGTTAAACAAATTGGAATTTGTTTCTCCGTTAAACTGAAATTTTACTCTCTGTATTACTCCAATCTATCTATTTCAGACTACTAATTTCATTTTGTAAATTCGCCAAAAATCTACCTGCATGAGCACCATCCATCTGCGTATGATGAAATTGAAAAGAAAGTGCTAAATAATATCGAAACCATTTCTTTTTATATTTGCCCCAAATGATAAACGGATTATTGAAAATACCACTATTCATACCAACAGCACCATCAATTTCTGTATCAATAATCGCCGATGTTCCTATTACCATACTATCATTTGACAAATCTCTATCCTGACAGTTCTCCGCAACTTGAACAGTATATTTTAAATACTGCTTATTGTATTCCTCTAAGTCTTCCACATATAAAATATCACAAGAACTGACTTCACCATCTTTATTCTTTACAATTGTATTTACTGCAATCTTATCATATTGCATAAGTTTTTCACCGACAGGAAGGATGTAAAACTCTTTTACACCTACTGCTGCCTTGCCAATGCAATAATCAAGAAGCATATTAAATTTCATACCTTTTCTTTTACTGATTCTTATTAGATTTGTCACATCTAACGTCTTAAAAAAAGTCACCATTGGATTAGGTGCTTTCATCCATAATTCATAAGCCATCGCCCTTGTTGTGTCTTTGGGATTTAGTTCTTTTATCATTTTATATCCTCCTTTTCTTTAGGAGAGATAGTAAAACGTTGTGTCGGATAACCATATTCTATCATCAATTCTTTTTCTGCAAAACCCAGATTCTTTAACAACTCACGATGTCCTGTATCCGCTCTATCACCTTCTCGATAGGTCGTCATACTGATTTCCTTTCCTGGTAAGTACGTTTCTAAAAGAATATCTAAAAATAGTTTTTGAATATCCTGTTTGCGATATTGTGGATGTATACCCAAATAATCAATACAACTCGGATTATCAGAAAAAGCCATCGCACCAACTAAAATGCCGTCATCTTTTAATACAAGAGCATGTTTTTCCTCTATATGCCTTGTTATCTCTTTCAAATAGTCTGCTTCATTCATAACTGGATATCCGTCAATCACTAATCGCATCAAATCCATCCAAATCGGGATATCACTTTTTTCAGCAAAACAAATATCATCCTTTTTAAATTCTTTATTAGCTATATTTCTATGCAATGTAAATCTCAACTGTAAAGGATAGAATTCACGATTTTCTCGATACTGTGCAGGTGGAATTTTATACATCGATTTAAATGCTGAAGAAAATGCTTGTTGACTTTCATAACCGCAAATAAAAGCGATTTCAATAATCGGTCTATCCGAAAAAACCAATAATTTTGCTGCTTCCGTCAACTGGCGACGTCCAACATAGTCATGAATCGTCATTCCTACTGTATCCGAAAACACTCTATGCAAATGGTACTTTGAATAGTGGACTGCTTCGGAAATTTTATCTAAATCCAACTTGTTACTAAGATTATTTTCAATATAGTCAATAACTTTTTCGATATTAGCAATATTACCGTTCACTATTTATTCCCTCCTTTCATAGAAGGATTATAGCAAAACCAAAAATTCTTGTTTTAATATTTCTTGCTATTCATAATCAATTATATTTTTTATTCAGACAATATTTTGCCTTTATATTCACACTTACAAATT
>JAFQCI010000134.1 GCA_017416505.1 Lachnospiraceae bacterium | reverse complement strand
TCCGTATATCAAAGAGAAAATGGACTTGGATACACAAGTAGCTAAATTAAAGCTCATTAAATCGTCATTTATGAGCCAAAAATACGAGCTTGAGGACAAGGTAATAAAAGAATACCCCCGAACCATTGCAGACCTTACAGAACGAATTAAGGGCTTTGAGGGCGATGTTGCTATTGTTGAGAAATATCCGAAACAAGAGGATGTTTTCTATCCGATGACGATTGACGGATTACCTTATACCGATAAAGAGAAAGCCGGCACGGCATTACTTGAACGATGCAAGAAAATGACATCACCTGAACCGACACCGATTGGCGATTACAGAGGTTTTTCAATGGACTTGTCTTTTGATACAACTACAAAGGTTTTCTATGTATCACTCAAAGGACATTTGAGCCATAAGGTAGAGCTTGGTACAGATGTGTTCGGTAACTTGCAAAGACTTGATAATGCTCTTGAAGGACTTCCAAAGAGATTAGAAGTTGTAAAGGGAAATCTTGAAGAAACCAAAAAGCAGTTTGAAACTGCAAAAGTAGAATCTCAAAAAGAGTTTCCACAAGAAGCAGAGCTTCAGGAAAAAATTAAAAGACTTGCAGAGGTCGAAGTTCTTCTCGATATGGATAAGAAAGACAAAGAAGGTGCTGACCTCGGCGAACCTGAAGAAAATGAAATTCCACAGAAAAAAGTTGTAGGATTGGAGAGATAAAAATGAGTAAAGAAAGTTTAAGAGAGCTGTTGTATCAGAAAGCATCAAAAGAGCAAGAGGTTTATGTGGAGCATTTAAAAAGACTTCCACCGGAACAAATCATTGACAAGGCTTATGAGAAAGTAATGCGTGATGATATTCTTATGACCTTTGAGGATGACTATTTATCCGATAAGCAGATTGCAGAACTTATCAAGCTTGACTATCCTTTGTTAGCTTGTTATGACGAATGGATGGATACGGATTATTCTCACATGGAAATGCTTAGAGATACCATTGATGATTACACAAAAAGACTTGTTGAGGAAAACGAGCAACAGAAACAAAAAGATAAAAAAAGGCACGAGCCGGAAAGGTAATATGTTATATAGTGAGGTCTGCTGCTTAAAAAGTGGCAGACCTTTTCTAAATCAAATTATATGGAGGAATCAAAAGTGGAAGAAAAAAGACTTGATAATCATTATAGGGAAATATTTTTGAAGGCAATATCAGAGGTGTGCTTTTTAAATGCAGAATTTCCGCATATTGCGGGATATGCTGTACGAAAGCTTGAGGATGAACTTCCATACGATTTTAACCCACTTAAATATCTTATATTTGATCCCGTTTATTCATTCGAGGTCAATAGCATAACCCAACCCTTATTATCTAATAAAATGTACGATAATTTGCTGTTTGAACAGACCGGGCACTTATTATATGCCATGCAAATAAGGGAAATTGAAAACTCTTGCAAAGTGTGTGAGCGTTATGAATTATGGTTGCTCAGTAATATGAAATTAGCGGTTGTTTATCACTGCAACATAATGGAATCAATTAAACATGGAAACACTACTGTTTCTTATCGCAGTCGGGTAAAAGGCGGAATAGATAAAATTAAAGAACACTTTGATATTGAGAAATTTTTAGAAGTTATTATCGAGGATGCCCTGCTCAGTATGTATGGAGAAGATGATGAAGAGGAAGATGACGAGTGCTTGGGTGATTGTTCAATATGTCCGGAATGTTCT
>JAFQCI010000133.1 GCA_017416505.1 Lachnospiraceae bacterium | reverse complement strand
TCTGAAGTTGATGGCAATTCTGTCTTTTCTTCTGTCGTTACCTCTGAGGTTGATGGAGTTTCTGTCTTTTCTTCTGTCGTTACCTCTGAGGTTGATGGAGTTTCTGTCTTTTCTTCTGTTGTTACCTCTGAGGTTGATGGGGTTTCTGTCTTTTCTTCTGTTGTTACTTCTGAGGTTGACGGGGTTTCTGTCTTTTCTTCTGTTGTTACTTCTGAGGTTGATGGAGTCTCTGTTTTACCGTCTTCTGGCGTTTTATCTGAAGTGTCAGAAACTAATTTCTCCAGATTGATTCTATATAAGGTTCCTGAATATGGACTTCCTACAGAGCCACTAAGACTATCTACTCTTCCATTACCACCTAATCCAATGTATAAATACCCTTCATTATATACAAAACTTCTTGCAAAAGACTGGGTATCGAAATAAAGAACTCTTCTAAATGTTTCAAACTTTCCATCTGTTTCAAAAACAGCGGTGGTAAAATCATCTGTTCCATTTTTAACTGATGCTAAGAAATAGTATTTTCCATCTTTCTCAAACGCATCACGGGTTACATAATTCTCATAACCTTCACCCAAAGAAACCTGCTCAAAAGTAATGGCATCTGAGGATTTAAAAATACCATTACAAACTGCTACAAAAGTATCTGCCGTAGAAATCTTTGCACCACAGATAATTTCACCATAGATTTCTTCTTGGCCCACCGTTAGTACCCCTAACGTTTGGCTGTTATCTTCAAAAGAATAATGGACATCTGTTTTAACATTATTAATATAATCTATACCTGTAGTATTTCTGGTAACTGACATAAATCCCTGTTTTGCATTTCCGTCATATACCTGAACAAAACGATTGTTTTCCTTATCATATTTAAATAATCCGGAGGTAGTTGTCAATGTATAAGAAGAACTTGAACTATGTGCAGCATATAATTCTCCCTTGAATTCAAAAATGTCGTAACTACGCCAATAATTTGAAATAAAGCTTTTGTATTCCGTACCTTCATATACAGATGTCACCCAATCCGCCTGCATTTCAGTTCCGTCCGCATAATAAAATTTCACCGAAGTGGCATATTTATCACTTCCCAAATCATCCTTGCTAAGTTTCTGAACACAACTTACGATGTGTTGTTCACTATCTCTTACCATTCCGGCAAAAAATATCTCACCATCATACTCTATCATATCATAACAGTGAACACATAATGGCAACTTATAATAATCATTCCATTTATCTGTTTCACTGTCAAATATGTAATAACTACCATTGCCAGAACCTTGTGGATCTGTAGAAGTGGCATAAATGGTACCGTCAATATTATATAAACGTTTGATTTCCTCTGAACTTAAGCCTGCACGATTATTCCAGCTTTTATAGGTACATTCCTTTTTTTCAGGGGAATCATTGGTGTAATAATAAATCGGAACTTCACCTGTGTTTGCACCATAATCACCCATGGACAGCAGTACCTTCCCGTCTATCGCTGTCATATCCCAGATATTTCTGGCATAATAGGCTGTTGTATAAGTTCCTGTTCCATAACGTTCCTCTCCCGGAATCCCAAGATTCTCAGGGGTAACCGCCAGATTATCAATCTCCGTAAGCTGGTTAGACGATGTTGCTCCACTCATAGTTGCTGTAGTTGTTTCTGTAGACTCAAAGCTATTGTTCGCAGCCATTACATTTCCCACAGGGGTTAACAATAAACCAAGTGCCAATGTAAAAGCGATTGCCTTTGAATATTTCTTCCTCATAAATTTCCTCCACTTTTCCAATTGAAGTTTCACAATTTCTTACCTTCCAAGATTACTCCGCCATCTCAATCAACACAGTTTTCCCCTCGAATGCAAATCCATATTTATAAATTCTCTCTGACGGTACGCCTTTTGCAAGCAAACTGGTATCATATCGTTTCTCTTCTATCTGCGTAAGAGCAGCTTTCACAGTATCTTCTAAAGAAGTTTCTCTTCTAGGATTAAGCACCTTAAATTCAATAATGACAGCTGGATTCTTTTCGGGATTCTTTGGTTCTATTACCACATCATATCTTCCAAAACCACTTTCTCTATTCGAAGTTACGATATATTCCTTACGCAAATCCACCATTAACCCTAAAACAAAACCATGATAAAATCGTTCCGGTTGTGATTTTTTTGATACCCTTTTTCCGGTATCAAAACTGCTAAACAATTCTAAGCTCATCTGATTCATATACTCATTCATCGCATCTAAATCCTTCATGAACATCGCATTTATGAAATCATTGTAGTCTGTCTTCATTTTCTTAAACCAGGATTTTACCATTCCATCAAACATCATATGCACTTCCCGGTTCGTCACAGCAAGTTCATAACAAGCCTCCTCCCCTAATTCCAACTCATCCAAACGATCGTAATCCAAAACCTTTAAGTATCCGCTGGAAACCAGCAAACTCCATATCGCATCTTCATTTTCATTAAGCTGGTTATAAACAATCTGCTCATCCACAGGCACCCGCAAATGCTTTCCTTTCAGTAACTCTTCAAACTGCTTCTTTATGGCACCATTTCCTTCCCGAAGCAACTTTCCAACCAGACTGTTAGAACTGGTATTTGCCCAATAAGTTCCATACTTTCCTTTATCCAAAAAATTAAGTATCGACCATGGATTATAGATATCCCTATGCTCACCAAATACAAAACCATCATACCATTCCTTGACATTCTCCTTTTCTTCTCCAAGTCCACATTGGTCTAATGCCATAAATACTTCTTCTTCCGTAAAACCAAAAGCGGTAGCATATTTATCCGAAGTGGTTGTTACCACTTCCAAATTATTTAAATCCGAAAAAATAGATTCTTTCGAAATTCTGGTGATTCCGGTCATAATCGCCCGAGCCATATAAGGATTAGTCTTAAAAGCCGAATTAAAAAGACTTCTTGTAAATGCCACCAGTTCCTCCCAGAACCCATTGACATAAGCTTCTTGCATTGGAGTATCATATTCATCCAAAAGAATGATTACTTTTTTACCATAATAACGGTTTAAAAAATCCGAAAGCTGATAAAGTGAAGAAGTAATATCACTGTCCCCCACCGTTACCGATAAAATACGGTCAAAATATGCCCTGTCCGAATCTGTCAAAACCTTGCTTTCTTTCAGAAACGAACATTTTATATATAAATTTCTTAAAATCTCACATATCTTTTCCCTTGTGGTAGCATAATTGCTTTCTTTTACGCGGGCAAAAGATATACTGATTACCGGATAGGTTCCCTGCAGTTTTCGATACTTATCTTCCTCCCAAATAGAAAGCCCTTCAAACACATCCCCTCGTCCTGCATAATTCACAGAAAAAAACTCCTCTACCATACTCATATTCAAGGTCTTTCCAAAACGTCTCGGTCTTGTTATTAACGTTACGTCGTCTCCGCTCTCCCACCATTCCTTAATAAATAACGTTTTGTCAATATAAAAATACTTCTCTTCTCTTATTTTTAAAAAATCCTGTATTCCAATTCCTACATTGTTTGACATATTTGCTGTGTTTACCATAGCTATCCCCTTTCCTCTCAAATCCCCTTTTATCAGTCATGGTTAGTATAACGGATTCAAGATTATTTATCCCCATTCATTCATAAATAATCCCTCTTTATCTCAATTACTCAAGGTTTATTCCTAATTATTTATAAATAATCTCGTTTTATCTTGTCTTGGAAGATATATAGTATCCATTTTTATCTACATACCATGCTCCAATATAGGTATCTGCTGCCATGGAACCATTGCTATTTAAGTAAAACCAATTAACTCCAATTTGAAGCCATCCTGTTTTCATAGATCCATTTGCATTTAAGTAATACCAACTTCCTCCATCTTTTACCCAGCCGGTCTTCATACTTCCATTTACATTTAAGTAATACCAACTTCCTCCATCTTTTATCCAGCCGGTCTTCATACTTCCATTTACATTTAAGTAATACCAACTTCCTCCATCTTTTATCCAGCCAGTCTTCATACTTCCATTTTCACTCAAATAATACCATATGGTTCCATCTTTTAACCATCCTGTCTGCATGGAACCATCCGCATTCAAATAGTACCATTTACCGTTATCTTTAAACCAGCCGGTCTGCATGGTGCCATCTGCATTAAAGTAGTACCACTTTGCTCCAACCTTTACCCATCCTGTTTTTATTTCTTTATCTACCTCATCTTTTGGAGTATCTGTAGTTCCAGTTTCCTCATCTTTTGATGTTTCTTCTGAAGTTGATGAAGTTTCTGTCTTCTCTTCTGTTGTTACTTCTGAAGTTGATGGCAATTCTGTCTTTTCTTCTGTCGTTACCTCTGAGGTTGATGGAGTT
>JAFQCI010000014.1 GCA_017416505.1 Lachnospiraceae bacterium | reverse complement strand
TACCAGCCGCCTCAAGCGACCTACCTAAAGCTAGCGGGCCACGTCATTGCTTTGTTTCGGTCTTGCTTCGAATGGGGTTTACATGTGCCCTCTCTGTTACCAGCGAGGCGGTAGTCTCTTACACTGCCATTCCACCCTTACCAGAACATCTGGCGGTATATTTCTGTTGCACTTTCCTTAGAGTTTCCTCCACCGGCCGTTAACCGGCATCCTGCCCTATGAAGCCCGGACTTTCCTCACCTGCGGCCTTTCGGCACTTGCAGCCGCGATCACCTGTCCTGCAAGTTATTAATATACACATTGTAAAAGAAAAATGCAAGAGAATATTTCCAGTATATTGTTAGTTCACTGCCGCCCACAAATTGTCTTTTTCATAAGTTTTTCCCAGTTTACTTTTATACACATACTTTCCATTTTCTATCACAAGTGGCAGAACAGCTCGCACTCTACGTCCTAAATTCACTATATCTGTTCTTTCATGACTTATTACCTTATCTTTACGTTTTCGAACGACCTCTAAAATTGTCTGTTCATAAACAATTGCAAAAGTTGTTTCGTCATTATCTTTCGCTCTAATCGTTACAGAAGTTTCTTTTGCATACCTGTTGCTTATAGATTGACTTGTTTTATTTGTGACAGATTCTAGTTTATTATACGAAAATCCATAACTAAATGAACCCTTTCCACCGAAGCCCCCTGTATTTCCAGCAGAATATCCACCTTCTCCTCCAATCTGAATTTGATGTCCTATATTGCCTTGTACAATAGTACTTCTTTCTAGTAAAATATTTTCTTCTCGTTCAAATGACATTTTAATTGAAGTTTCACATCCGTTTGTCAATGCAATAAATTCTGTTCCACCGTTTACTGCACGTTCCGTAATTTTAACAACTTCTTCCCTTAATGCTCCTAAATCAGCCTCATACATATGTTCTTCTTTACGAGAAAATTCATGATCTCCATTAAACGTAACTTTTTTATTTATTTCAGGATCTTCTTCTTCTGTTTCAGGTCCATTTCTTTTTATCGTGCACCAATCAAAATACCAATTATCCAATAAATCATTACTCAAACGCAATTTTATTTTAGTTGGTCGCCCAATATCCTCCCATTGAAAAGATAAGTTATGTGTATCATCTCTCTCAAAAGCATTTCCATTTACTTTTGAAGACAGGTTTATCTCAGATGTTTGAACCTCTTCTCCATCAAATAAACCATAGACAATAATATAAACATCATTGTCTGTACCAGCCAAATATTTATCCTTTGTATGAATGGATAAACTATAATCGATTGTTTTTCTACTAACTGTTGCCATAATACCTCCTCCTTTGTTAAATACTCTCTGACCAGTTTTTTAGAAAACTATTTTGCCATATAATTGTATCACTTTCTTTCTCTCGATTACTTCCATATATGGCACTAATGTTATATTTTTCGACTAGTACCATATACGAAAGTAATTCAAGAAATAAATAATGTATAATTACCTTAATACATTTCATTTTAAAAGGAGAATCTTATGAAAAACACAAAAGAAACAAATGATTACTTAAGTGGATTAACCCCATCTTTCTCTCAAAACCCTATTTGTAAAGCACGCACGATTTATTGCCTAAATTGGTACTCTAAAAATGCTTGCCTCTATAAATTCATCTATTATGCATTATCCATTATAAATATCATTGTACCACTTTTAAGCAGTCTTATTATATCCTTTGCCCCTGCGCAAGATAAACTTGTAGCCGTTTTATCCGCTATAGCCTCTTTTTGTGCCTCATTACTTTCCCTTTGGGGTGCAAAAGACAAATGGACCAACTATCGTAGTGTAGCAGAATTTATAAAAATGCATTATGCACTTTATCTCTCACAGGCCGAACCATATAACACCCCAAATTCCGATTCCCTTTATTTAAATACTATTGAACAAAAAATGCAAAATACACATTCTCATTGGGAAAACACTCAAAATAATAAGGACGATGACTCTGAAGAAGCATAAAGTATTCTAGAACCCAAAAGGCAGTAGACTCTCTGTAAGAGTTTACTGCCTTTTTACTTTCTCTAATTGTATCCCCTATTTATTCCAGTTTTCTCTCATAAAGTTACGATGGTATACTGCAGCATTACAAAAACTTCTATATGCAGCTTCATTATTTTTCCAATAATCTACATCATATTTTACTGGCTCAAATCCATATTCCTCTTTAATAAGATTTATAAATTCATTTGACTGATCCAATTTTCTAATACGTAGAATATTTTCTATTTTTTCTCGTAGTTGCGGAGCAACATCTTCCATTTGTACAGTTTTAGGATAAGATGTTTTATTTTTTATACAACGCATAGCCGTTACCATTTGAACAAATGCCGCTAAAAAAGAAGATGGATTATCTCTTTCTTGTTTTCTTTCTTCCCCACCTTTCATCTCTCTCCACACTGGTACATATTTATATCTCAAATATCCCAAATCTGGCATCTGCCCCATTTGTCCATGCCCTAAATATACTGGACTAACATATCGAGGTGACGCAACACGAGCTGCTCTATACGTATGCTGTTCTGGTGAATCTTGTACATGAATCCCTATTTCCACCGGCTTCCATCCATCATGATATTCATGCAACCCCATACCTTGACGGACATCATTACAAGACCAATTTGGTAATCCCGCAAAGTGTGAATGTGCCCAAGTATCTGCTAATATATGCATATACATACCTATTGGCTCTAACATTTCACCTTCCAATTCCCTGTCAATAACATCTTGTATCATCTTTTGACACAAATCACTCTCTGGCAGACATAACTTCTGAAATATAGATTTATCAAACTTCCAACTTACTGACTCGAAAAAATTATTCTTCTCTTTCCCATGATATGTAACTCTGTCATCCTGATTTCCAGGAAGGAAATGGAAATATCCCCAAATTTCTTTCGCTTCCTCCACATCTTTATCCGAATATGCTACTGGATCCAGAAAATCACCAACAACATCCATAGTCAAACGTGAAGTTGCAATCTGCTCATATCCAGCATTTGCATGAAAGCGTTCTTCCGTACAATCATCTACAAACTGCGCCGCATTGGCAATTTGCACTGCCTCCTCCTTACCATATCCTGCCACCAAAGCAGCAAGCATAGTTCCATAATAATGAAAATCTAAGTTCATAGTTTTCCCTCTCCTTTAGTATAATATATATTCCGTTTATTCTAAATTAAACAGTATATATATTATAACCGATTTATTTTTACAATTATTACCATATATGGTAGTAATTAAAAATAAGACACTCCAACAAAATACAACAAAGGAGATAAAATTATGAACAATCTACAATCCGAAATCCAGAACTATTTAAATTACTGTGAGTACCAAAAACGACTTGATAAAAAGACTTTGAAATCTTATCGCATCGACCTAAGACAATTCCACACTAGCATATCCCCACAAAACATTAGCGAAATCACTTCCGAAACATTGGAAAATTATATCATCACACTTCATCAAACTTTCAAGCCCAAAACTGTCAAACGAAAAATCGCTTCCATCAAAGCTTTTTTTCATTATCTAGAATACAAAGATCTGATTGAAAAAAATCCATTTAGTCGTTTACAAATTAAATTTCGCGAACCAGTCATTTTACCCAAAACAATCCCCCTTCCAATCATCGAGACTATTCTTTCTACTATATATACACGCAAAAAAAATGCCACTACAACTTATCAAAAAAGGAATGCTCTCCGTGATGCTGCCGTAATAGAACTCCTCTTTGCCACTGGCATCCGCATATCTGAACTGTGTTCATTAAGACCTCTTGATGTTAATTTCTATGAAAAAACAATATTAATCTATGGAAAGGGCTCCAAGGAAAGAAAAATTCAGCTTGGAAATGAAGCTGTCATCTCTGTTTTGATGGAATACCGAGAAAACTTCCGCACAGAAATTGAAACCTGCCACCATTTCTTTGTCAACCAATCCGGCAAACCACTCTCCGACCAAGCCGTGCGAAGGATGATAAATAAATACACCTCTCTAGCCGCCATAGAATTACACATTACTCCACATATGTTCCGCCACACCTTCGCTACTAGCCTTTTGGAAGCTGATGTAGACATACGTTATATCCAGGAAATGCTAGGGCATAGCTCTATCAATATTACAGAAATATATACTCACGTGGCTATGGCGAAGCAGAGGGATATTTTAACGACGAAGCATCCAAGGAAGGATTTGAGGGTTTAATGATGGATAATTCGTAGTTATCT
>JAFQCI010000132.1 GCA_017416505.1 Lachnospiraceae bacterium | reverse complement strand
TCTTGGGCTTGCGAACATGTAGTGGGAGTGGCAGCAGGTGTCAGCGAAGATATTTTAGAAGATTTAAGAGCAAACTTTAATGGAGAATGTATGGAAGTTGGTATGTACTTAGCTATGGCAAGAGTTGCACATAGAGAAGGATATCCGGAAATCGGTCTTTACTATGAAAAAGCGGCATTTGAAGAAGCTGAACACGCAGCTAAGTTTGCAGAATTATTAGGTGAAGTGGTAACAAACAGTACTAAGAAGAATCTTGAATTAAGAGTAGAAGCAGAAAACGGAGCAACTGCAGGAAAATTCGACCTTGCAAAACGTGCTAAGGCTGCTGATTTAGACGCTATCCATGATACTGTGCATGAAATGGCGAAGGATGAGGCTAGACATGGTAAGGCTTTCGAAGGTCTGCTAAACAGATATTTCGGATAATAAATACAATATCATCCAAACTTTTCAGTATAAAAGGGTATGTTAGAGAAATCCAACATACCCTTTCGTTTTACAATTTTACAAAACCCCATATACTGTTATAATTTTTATTTTCACGCACTCTTTTCTTTTACATATCGAAACAAAACATTTTTTCCATATATCACCATATCTTAGCCTTTATAGTCCGCCTTTGCTTCATTCAACAATCATATCAATTAAGCTTTTGATATGAATTTTCATAGTATCCAAACATGGAACCGGACTTACTTCATCATTTAACAAAAGTGGTAATTCCGTACATCCTAATATAATTGCCTCAATCTCATTGTCTTTTTTCATGCGTTCTATTATCTTTTGGAAATCTCTCAAGGTTTCTTCTTTTACAATTCCACATTCTAATTCTGAAGATATTTTAAAATTTATGTATTCCATTTCTTCCGAAGTTGGAGTAATAATTTCAATATTACTGCTGTAAAAAGGTTCCTTAAAAAAATCACCTGTCATGGTAAAAATAGTACCAAGCAATCCGATTTTCCGTTTATTTAATCGGATTGCTTCATCTCGTGTAGCCTCAATAATGCTAACCAGTGGAACTGTTGATTGTTCCTTCAATCTATCAAATACAATGTGTGGCGTATTTGCAGATAAAGCAACAAAATCTGCTCCGCTTCGGATAAGATTATTTATAGCTTTCATTAAATACTCTACCAATTCGTCATATTTTTTCTCACTGCACAAACGTAAAACATCAAATACATTAACACTTTCAATTGTTAGATTCGGGAAAAAATCGGTTCCAACCTTACTCTGTACTCCATAAACAATATCATGATAATAAGGAATCGTTGACTCTGGTCCCATTCCTCCAACTAAACCTAATTTTTTCATAAAATCGCCCCTTTAGTTTAAATAATGAAATATAGTATAACATACCTTTTCATACAATACTATTTCTATTTTTCACACACCTCAATTATACAACTATGCTTTTTATTTTTCTTATCATAATTAATCCCAACTAAAAGAAGTTTTCCCGAATATTCTTGCAAGCCCTTTCCATACTTTTTCTCCTTTATTTGTTCAATGGCACCTTGCCCTGATTGGTTCCACTTCAGTTCCACTACCATTGCCGGCTTATCAGAACCTTTTCTTGGGAGAAACACCATATCCGCATATCCCTTCCCAGTTGGAAATTCCCGAATGATTATATATTCATTTATGGCATTGTAATATGCTAAAGAAATCACACAACTTAAGGCATTTTCATCATTATAGTTAAGAATAGATGTATTTGCCTCATGCACTTTATCAATTCCTTGTGCCACCTTTTCCTCATCTCCATGCCATGTTGCCTGCAACAATTCATCAGAAGCAGTAATGGCTTCTATCACATAGTTCCAATTACTTTTCTTTATGGCACGAATAAAAGCTGCCCTAATTTCATCATTTGGAATACTGACTTCCTGTGTTTTTCTATTGTATGACAAATAACCAAGATGCACAAGTACAGTTAAAACATCATCCCTGCTCTGAAACGATACCATATCATTTTCAAAAGTATTCGTATCAATCTTACATCTTCCACCTGCTATCATTTGTATCACTGCATCTTTTAATCCATCAAAATTCATACAAATATAGTTTTTCAAGGATTCGTAAGTTTCTGTACTAGTCCAGTAATTGCTACACTCCCTATCTAACATAGATTTAACAACTGAATTAGGATTATAAACATGTTTTGTTTGCTCAAAACTATATCCATCATACCATCTCTTTATTTCCTCAAAGTTCATGCTATACTCTTTGCACAATATCACTACTTCTTCCTCTGTAAAACCCACATATTCTGAAAGGCCTCTTGGATTTGTCATAGTGAATTCATCAAAGTTATTAAGAGCGGACTCTGTACCATATTTCTTAATCGGTAAAATTCCAGTCAAGTATCCCAGTTTTAAAAACTTTTTGGAAGGAGCATCCTTAAATAATCCTCGAAGTAAGACAATATACTCCTTTTGTGCCGTTTCGTCATTTTTATTTTCTCGAAATATAGCATCCCATTCATCTATAATAATAACAAATTTAATTCCATATTTATTATTGATTTTCGTTAATACAACTGGCAGTTTACAATCTGTACTGCTGACTCCTTCTGGATAGTTTTCTCTTAATTCTTCAATGACAAAACGTTGTATATTTTCTACCGTTTCCATTCCTGTAGCAGATTGTCCACGAAAATAGTTCACATCTATATGCAATACATCATATTGATTTAAATGCTCTGCAAACTCTTTCGTTTTTGCTATTTTTAGCCCCTGAAATAATTCTTTGGAATCACAACTTTTATCGTAGTAAGCAACCAGCATTTCAGCTGCTATGGATTTCCCGAAACGTCTTGGTCTGCTAAAACAAATATATCTTTGCTCTGTATCCAGAACCGAATTGGTATATTCTAACAAACCAGTTTTATCTATATATATTTTAGAACGTACTGCACTTTTAAATCCTTCGTTTCCCGGATTTAAGCAAATTCCCATTTACCACTCACTCCTTCCCATGTCTCATTTGATTCAATTTACAGGATAAGTATAACATACTTTTTCTTTGACTCATAGCCTTAAATAAAATGTTTTAAACCCATCATACCCCATTATTTGCTCTGCATCGCCGATTTATCAATTTCGACTCATAATAGCCCTTATATAAAAGAAAGGGTATGCCAGATTTCTCTAACATACCCTAATGTATTTAGAAGGTACTAATTTTACTTTATCCTAAATGATACAAAAATCTCTCAGTTTATTTTGAATTAACCAAAGTATCTCTGTAATAAGCCTTCGAATGCCTTACCATGTCTAGCCTCATCCTTCGCCATTTCATGCACAGTATCATGGATAGCGTCTAAATCGGCAGCCTTAGCACGTTTTGCAAGGTCGAATTTTCCTGCAGTTGCTCCGTTTTCTGCTTCTACTCTTAGTTCAAGATTCTTCTTAGTACTGTTTGTTACCACTTCACCTAATAATTCTGCAAACTTAGCAGCGTGTTCTGCTTCTTCAAATGCTGCTTTTTCATAGTAAAGACCGATTTCCGGATATCCTTCTCTATGTGCAACTCTGGCCATAGCTAAGTACATACCAACTTCCATACATTCTCCATTGAAGTTT